>CANQOP010000001.1 GCA_947625485.1 uncultured Clostridia bacterium
CCGATTACATTAATTCTTTCCTTTCTACCGGTGAAGTTTTCTAATTTTGTAACACATCATTGACAAACCTACAAGTTGTGATATAAAAATTTTTAATTAGTGCACAAAAAAGTATATCCTTAATCGCGTTAATTAGTGAAAGGAGGTTTTAAGTTGGATAAATTATTCGGTACCGAAAACAAAATACATAGCTCCGACGAACGCTCGGAGTTTATAAAAAATACGGTAAAGCAGTATTCCGCCATGATATTTCGTATCGCATATCAGAATCTCCGCAATTATCACGACGCCGAGGACATTATGCAGGAGGTTGGACTGTACCTGCTGACGGGAAATCCGCCGCTTGATGAGCCCGAACATCTTAAATGCTGGATAATTACGGTAACCATTCATAAATGTAAGGATATGAAAAAAGCGGCTTGGAGGACAAGAACGGAGCCTATAGACAATTATCTGAGTTTGCAGGCGCCCGAAACCCAAGAGGTAATGGAGGAGCTTTGGCGATTGCCTGAAAACTACAGGAATATAATTTATCTTTACTATTACGAATCCTTTACTATAGCTGAGATTGCACAAATTCTCGGAAAAAGCCAAAATACGGTAGGCTCGTCATTGAGACGTGCAAGAAAAAAGCTGGAAAGATTACTTGTTGAAGGAGGCTACAAAAATGGACAATAAATATTTTAAAGCGATTGACAGTCTTATGCCACGCGATGAATCGGTTGAAAAAACAATAGAAGCGATTACTGAGGCTGAGCAGTCGGGAAAGGTAATTGAAATGAAACCAACAAAAAGATATAAGAAATTTACGGCGATAGGAACAATAGCGGCAAGCCTTGCGTTTGTACTTGCACTCGGAGCATTCTTTTATCCCGGAGCGGTTAATACGTCGAAAACAAACCCTGCTGATTCGGTTGGGGTAGGGCAGAATGGCTTTTTTATCAAAGCATATGCCGCAGAGGCTACAGGAGACGAAGCGAAGGCGGAGGAAATCACCTCCGATGAGTTTGTTAAAATCGGCAAGTTCGTGCCTACGATAAGTTTTGCGACCTACGGCGGAGATGACGATAAAATTGATAAAATTGGAGGTTTGTTTAATTATGACCTCAGGTGCGAGGGAGATAATATAGACAAGTTAACCTACAAAATTGATAACTCCGTATTTTGCATTAAGAACGGTTATAAGCCGGTCATATCCAGAGACGGCAGAAGTAATAAGAATACATGGCTGACTATCGGAGATGACGGTGAATACAATTACTACTATTCCTATACGGTTGATTACAACAATCAGCCTGATTTGAGTAAATACACAGACGATGCGCTCGCTCCGATTCAAATTATGGGCACAGCTGACAATGGCATGAAGGCCGACGGTGACGTGAATTGGTCAGACTGCTATAGTTCAATTTTTAAAGATACTGTTATCACAGTAACCGCGACATTTAAGGATGGTTCAACCCGTTCTCAGAAATTACAGCTTAAATGTAATTATAACAACATACATGATATTACAGTAGAAGCAAGGATAATAAAATAAATTCCAATTTTATCCCTCTGCGGTGCGGCGGCTGTTAAAGCCGCCGCACTATTTTATCATGTAGAAGGATTACTAAACATTTACCATTCTAACCTTTTGAGGTTCAAGTTTTGTCAACTTAAAAGTATAACATCCCGCAACGGATAAATCCGTTGCGGGATGTTATATGGTGCACCTGACAGGACTTGAACCTGCACCCTCGCGGACCAGAACCTAAATCTGGCGTGTCTGCCAATTCCACCACAGGTGCATATTTAATTATACTCAATTTTTACACGGCGAAAGCAATCGAGGCGGAGCACACGACTCATTGAGCGTTAATAAGAAAATTATTTTGCGCAAGTGATATTATACACAATCGTACTGTTTTTGTCAACCGAATGAAAAAACAGGAATTTTTCTTACAATGTCGTAATTTTTATTTTTATGTCGCTTTTTGTGCTATACTATAATCATATCTATGCATAACGGAGGATATATATGAGTAAACATTATGCTAATAAAGAAAAAAACAATTCAAATAAGATGAAAATAATTTTGCCTGTAGTTATAGCCGCTGTAGTCGTTATCGGCACGGTATGCGGTTTCTTACTCTATGAGTTCGTGATTCGCGAGCCCGGTCATCCTAATCAGGAGCAGATAATCGCAGACTTAAACGCCGACGAAAAAGTCACTAAGGTTAAAGTCGGAGATACATACTACGACTTTTCCGTGTCGTCAATAAATATTGACAGTGAGCTTGAGAAAGAGGATACATATAATTACGAAGTGACTGTTGAGAGAGAGTCCGAAATATACAAAACTGCTCCCGAAAAGCTTCAGGTTAACTACGTCCGTGAAGGTTTTGAATATAAATACAAGGACGTTAATTTTAACAAGGACGACCTAAGGCTTATTGCTCTCAAGGGTGTTGAGGTCGAAAAGGCAACAAAGAAAGCCACAAAAGCATATAAAGCCGCAAAATTCAGCGAGCAGAAAACAGATATTGAAAACGGTGTGGATAAGCTCATCTTTACAGTAGAAGACGACGAATACAAGGGAAGTCTGACCGTCGGCTATAAGTTCAGCGAGACAGAGGGGTGGAAGTTCTGGAAAATTAACGACAAAAACGTTAATTTCAAAAAAGGCGTAACCCACAAAGCTAACGGTCTTTATACCAATACAAATATTAAAAATATTCTTTTTCTCGGTGTTGACAGCGATTCAGGCGTGGGACGCAGCGACTGTATGATGCTCATTTCTGTGGACAGCAATACGGGTAAAATCAAGCAGACGTCATTTATGCGTGACAACTGGTTTAATATTCCGGGCTACGGTCAGAACAAGCTGAACGCTGCATACGCTTTCGGCGGAGCTGACCTTACCCGAAAGACAATTGAGCAGACTTTCGGTATCAAAATAGACAACTATGTTTCTGTAAGCTTTACGACCTTCAAGGAAGTTATAAACAATCTCGGCGGCGTGACGGTCGACATTTCCGCAGATGAGGCAGGCTATATTAACTGGCAGCTCTCGAAGAACGGACAGACAGGCGTCGGACTTGTACCCTCATCGGGAGGTAAGGTCAGACTTAACGGTCAGCAGGCGCTCTGGCTTTGCCGCGACCGAGGAGGTAACGGTTACAGCGGCAATGACTTTACGCGAACAGGCAGACAGCGCCGTGTAATCCAGAGTATTGCTTCGACTTATAGCAACTACACGCCGTCCAAAGTCCTCTCAACGATTAATATTCTAAGGAAAAGCGTAAAGACAGACCTTACGTCAGAGGATTTTAAATGGTACGCTGAGCGCTGCACAAAATTCTTCGGCTATAAATTTGCCGAGCGCTGTGTTCCTACGGACGGCGAGTGGCAGTCGGGATACTCCGCCGGCGGAGCGTGGATTATAAGCCTTAACAATTTTCCGAAACTTAAATCGGATATTCAGAAATTTATCTACGAAGACATAAAATAAGTTTAAAAAATTAAAGCCGTTTCATTTTACACAATGAAACGGCTTTTCTATCATATAGTTATTTTCTGAGCAGCAGTCCGTTTTCGAGGTCTTTCTTAGCCTGGATTTTCACCTTGAAATGTTGCTTTTTGCCTGTTGCCGTACGCGGAACATCGTCGACCATTCTGAAGTATCTCGGAACCTGATATTTCGAGAGATTAGGAGATTTTTTGCAGAATTCAAGAACCTCCGCGACCGTAAGCTTGTCGTCGGCAGGAATGATGTATGCAACGACTGCCTCGCCGCGTGTTTTGTCGGGAACAGCGGTGACGATACATTCCTGAACTCGGTCAAACGCGTTGATTGCCTCTTCGATTCGCGCAGGATAAATATTTTCTCCCTTGCTTATAATCATATCGTCCTTACGACCGGCTATGGTAACGAAGTGTTCCTCGTCCCACGTGCCGATGTCGGCGGTATACATCCAACCCTTATAAAACTTTTCTTTAGTCGTTTGTTCGTTGCCGACGTAGCAGTAGGTTGTCTTTGCAGGCGATTTAATTATAATTTCTCCCTCGGTAACGCCGTCGTTAGGCACAACGTCGTCGGGTTCTGCCTTTCTGTCCTCGTATACCTTTACGATACGAACCTCGTCGTCGGTACAGCTTTTGCCCGCGGTACCGGACATTTCAGGCAGATTCTGAGGACGCAGAAAGGTATTCCAGAAAGACTCGGTCGTGCCGTAACCGTTAAAAATATTTGGTGTGAGTACTTCCTGAAAACGTATGCAGTCAAGCTTTTCAAGCGGACTTCCCATTGTAACAATACCTTTAAGCGAGCTTATGTCCTTAGGGTGCTTTTCCTGACGTGTTGCGAGCAGTCCGAGCACAGACGGAACGCCGATAAGAAATGTGATACCGTATTTCTCAACATATTCGAGGCAGGTTTTAGGCTGAAAGTCTCTTAGCACCACTACCTCCGCACCCGCGTAAAGGGTAGGTGTAGGACCGCCCGAATGTATACCTCCGCGGTGAAACCACGGCGTCATATTCATTGTTTTGTCATATGGGCAGAGCGGAAAGTGCATCATAACGTCGTGCGCGGAAAGCACTTCGTTTATGTTGTTAAGCGGAACTCCTTTTGGTGTGCCAGTTGTGCCCGATGTCTGCAGCCTTAGCACCTCGTCGTAGATATGTGGTGCAAAGTCAACAGGCGGATTATCTTCGCTGTGACCGTCTACAAAATCTTCATATTTAACGTGACCCTCGGGCGCGTTTTCGTATTTCTTTAAGTAATCCGCCATAATAATGATTTTCGGTTCGTGCTTAGCAATTTTAAGAGCCTTTACCGCCGTGTCCGTTATAGCGCTGTCATACACATAAACCGCAGGCTTGTTGTGGTCGATTATCTCCGCAGTTTCACCGGGCGAAAGGTTAAAGTTGGCAGGATTTGAAATAGCGCCCAGCTTCTGCGGAGCAACGTAGCTGAATACGAAGTAAGGGGAGTTGTAGAGTTGATTAAAAACAATATCGCTCTTTTTAATGCCGTTGGATTTCATCGCGTTAGCGAATTTGTTGCATTCGCAGTTAAGCTCCGAATAAGTCCACTTTTGACCGCTTAACGGGTCGAACAGAGCTGTGCGCTTTCCGAATCTCGCTACGTTTCTCAGAAAACCGTTTAGCCAGGTGTACTCGGACTCAAATGTTTCCTTGAACATTGTAATATCGTATGTGTATGACATAGTTGATTACTCCTTTTTGTTAATTTTACTCATACCTGCCCACGATAACGCTTGAATTCTGTCCGCCGAAGCCGAACGCGTTTGACATAGCGTACTTGATTTCGGTGTGCCTTGCGACGTTGGGGACAAAATCTATGTTGCAGTCGGGGATAGGATTGTCTAGGTTTATGGTCGGCGGTATAATGCCCGTCTCAATAGATTTAATGCAGGCGATTACTTCCGTAACGCCTCCTGCGCCCATCATATGACCTGTAGCGCCCTTTGTAGAGCTTACGAGAGGCGGATTGTTTCCGAACACCTCAATAACGGCGTGCGTCTCAACCTCGTCACCCTTCGGTGTGGAGGTTCCGTGGGCGTTTATATATCCGATGTCCTCAGGCTTGAGGTTACCCTCTGCTAAAGCCTGTTTCATACAGGCAATCGCGCCTCTGCCTTCCGGGTGCGGCGCAGTAACGTGATAAGCATCGCAGGTGTTTCCGCAGGCGACAAGCTCGCCCAGGATTTTAGCGCCTCTTGCCCTAGCGTGCTCCTCGGTCTCTAGTACAATAGCGCCGCCGCCTTCTCCGGCAACAAAACCGTCTCTTGCCTCGTCAAACGGACGTGACGCTTTTTTCGGCTCGTCATTGTTTCTGGAAAGAGCCTTTGCGTTAGCAAGACTGTATATGAAAATAGGACAGTGTGCGGATTCAGCGCCTACAGCGAGCATTACGTCGGCTTTGCCCGCCTTAATAAGCATAGCCGCCTGGTTAATGGCGTCGCCGCCTGACGAGCACGCGGTAGATATAGTATAGCTGGGACCCTGAATATTGTGGGCAATAGCTATATTAGCAGCCGCAATATTGCCGAGAATTTTCGGTATAAAGCGAGGACCTACCTTTTTGTGGGACGCGCCCGTGAGAGCCTCCTGAGTGAACGCAATAGTCGAAATGCCGCTCATCGCCGTTCCCATAATGATACCTGTTCTTTCGGGATTAATTTCGAGTTCGGACTGCTTGAGCGCCTCATCTGCGGCAATATATGCGTACTGCATAAATGCGTCGGTTTTTCTCACGACGTCCTTCGGCAGATAATCCGAGGGGTTAAAGTCCTTGACTTCGCCTGCAATCTGTACCGCAAGGTCGGATACATCAAAGCTCTGAATTTTATCAATTCCGGACTTTCCCTCAATAAGGTTGTTCCAATATGTATTTACGCCGATTCCTATGGGTGTTACAGCGCCCATACCTGTGATTACGATTTTACTCATAAATTACCTCCGTAATAATTCAAGTATTATTTGAATTTTGCATATTCTTATGCTATAATCGAATTATAACAAAATTGGTAAAATATTTCAATCGTTTATTAATGCAAATAAAGCCGTTTACAGTTAGGTTTTAATTTGCTTTGTGCATAGTGAGGTGCTTTATGGATCACATTCAGCTTAAATGCTTTATATCGGTAGCCCGCACTCTGAGCTTTTCCGAGGCGGCGCGGCGTAATTATGTAAGTCAGTCCACTGTCAGCCGTTATATACGCGATCTCGAAAAGGAGTTCGGCGTGAAGCTGTTCGAGCGCACGCGCAGAGACGTTGCACTGACGAACGAGGGAAAGCTGCTTTTGCCGTATGCTCAGGAGGTGATCGATACGCTTAACAAGGCGACCTCAGTTGTAAGCCAGCTCAACAACGGAAGCGGAGGAAGACTGCGTTTAGCATACGACGCAACCTCTGCGGATTATCCCACAAGGTGTTTGAAGTGCTTTGCAGAGAAATATCCGAACATCGCGGTCGATATGATACAGATGTCGGGTACGGACAGGTTTTCCGCCCTCGGGAGCGCCGACTATGACTTCTACTTCTTATTGCGCGATATGCTTCCCGACAGCGGCGGCATCGACTCGGTAGTAACTCACAAGGACAGCCTCAGCCTGCTTGTTCCTAAAGGTTACAGAACTGACGGGAGAGGTATAGACGGGATGAGTCTGAAAAATCAGAAATTCGTGCTTCTGTCTGAATCCGAAAGCCCTATTCTGTATATGGAAATTATGGATATTTTCCGTACTTTCCATTTTTCTCCCGATTCCGTGACCGAGTATAACGACGTGCGCTCAATTTATATGGCGGTAGGAGCAGGTATGGGTGTATCGATTCTTCCGACCCAGCTTATTAAGAACTACGTTCAGCCGTCAGTAAAGGTAGTGGACTTTAACGGTATAGAAACCGATCTCACCTATGTGCTTGCGTGGCGAAAGAGCAACTCTAATCCTGCGGCGCATTTGTTTTTGAACACTGTAAGAAAGCGTATATCTTTTTCTGATGATGAGGAGTATGTTCTTTGACAATATTTTAATCCTACAGCCGCTAATTTACAATACAATTTTCAATGCAGAAATGCACAAAAATAAATCAGCTTATGCAATTACTGCATAAGCTGATTTTTAAATGTAGCCGTCTTATATTATTGTACCGCCGCCGATGACAATATCTCCGTCGTACATAACTACTGCCTGACCTTTGCATATCGCTCTCTGAGGCTCGTCAAACGCTATGTGAATGAGGTCGTCCCCGACCTGCTCAACGGTTGCGCTCTGTTCCTTTTGATTATACCTTACCTTCGCCTTGATTTTCATAGGCGAGGGTATTTTTTCGCAGGTTATGAGGTTAAGCTCATTTGCATAAAGCTCATTTGTGAAAAGCTCCTCGTCTCTGCACAATACAACTCTGTTGTTTTCAATATCCTTTTCGCAAACATACATCGGAGCAGGAAGCGCCAGACCAAGCCCTTTGCGCTGACCGATTGTATATCGTATTATTCCTTTATGCTCGCCGAGAACATTTCCGCTTTTATCAACAAACTCACCGTTCGGATATTTTTTGCCCTTGTATCGCTCGATAAATTCGGCGTATTTTCCGTTAGGAACAAAGCAAATATCCTGGCTGTCGTGTTTTTTTGCATTAATAAAATTATTTTCTTCCGCGATTTTGCGGACTTCGGTTTTGTTCATATATCCGAGAGGAAAGAGAGTGTGGGCAAGCTGTTCCTGCGTCAGGGAATACAGCACATAGCTTTGGTCTTTATTGTCGTCCATAGCTTTTTTGAGCACGAAACGCGAGAGATGTTCACTAAACTCAATGCGCGCGTAGTGACCCGTGACAACATAGTCCATTTCCAGTTCATACATACGTCTGAGCAGTCGGTCGAATTTTATGTATCTGTTGCAGTCTATGCAGGGATTGGGAGTAGCTCCCGTTTCATATGCTCTGATAAACCGCTCTATTACCTGTTCATTAAAGCTGTCGCGAAAGTTAAATACATAGTAGGGAATACCCAGTCTGTTGCAGACGGTTCTCGCGTCTTCTATATCGTCGAGCGAGCAGCAGGTGTTTTCCTTCTTTTCTCCTACGTCCTCGTTGTTATAGAGCTTCATCGTGATTCCCGTACACTCATATCCTTTTTCTTTCGTAAGAAGAGCGGCGACAGAACTGTCAACGCCGCCGCTCATAGCAATCAATGTTTTTTCCATTTTATCCTAACCTTATCATTTCGTCTATGCACTTTCTCGCGTCTCTGACCGTCTCTTCGTCAAGAATGATTTCCTCTCCCGCAGTACCTTTTACGCAGTTGTAGAGGTCTACAAGAGTAGTAGACTTCATATTAGGGCAGATTAGCTTTAGAGTGAGGTAGTGGAATTTCTTGTCGGGACACATATACTGAAGATGCTCTGCTATGCTTATCTCCGTACCTATGATAAATTCCTTTTTATCGGACTTCATTGCGTAGTCCATAATACCTGAGGTTGAGCCAACGTAATCGGCGAGCGCAACAACGTCGGGGGTGCACTCTGGGTGTACGAGGACTTCGGCGTTCGGATAGAGTTTCTTTGCTTTTTTTACGTCGTCTGTGTTTACGCAGGCGTGAATAGGACAGCCGCCTGAGAGCAATTTGATTTCTTTCTCGGAAATCTGCTTAGCTACATAGTCCCCAAGATTGCAGTCGGGAATAAAAAGAATTTTGTCATTTTCAATCTTTTTGCAGATATTAACGGCGGAAGACGACGTAACGCATACGTCGCATATTGTTTTTAAATCTGCTGTAGTGTTTATGTAAGCGACAACGGTGTAATCGGGGTACATCTTTTTTACCTGCGAAATAAGCTGCTTGTCCATCTGGTCAGCCATAGCGCAGCCGGCGTGTGGATTAGGAAGATAAATATGCTTTTCCGGCGAGAGAATTTTGCACGTCTCAGCCATAAAACGGACGCCGCTCATAATAATATTTTTGTTGGGAGCCTTGCTTGCGTCAACACTGAGCTTATATGAGTCCCCAGTATAATCCGCAACCTCGATAATTTCCCTAGCCTGATAGCTATGCGCGAGAATACAGATATCCTTTTCCTTTTTTAATCTGATTATTTCCCTCTGAATTTCAGCAATCGTCATTTGTTACACCCCGCATTTGAACTTTTTTGCATTTCTATTATATTATACAGTGATTCGGTAGGCTTTTCAAGCTTTTTAAAATTTTTTAGGTTTTTATAAATTAAGTATTTACTTTTTAAAAATCATATGATATAATCCATATGTATTAGGATAAGTATGAGTAGTTGTGTCTTATCGGATTCAAATGCTTGTTTGAAAGGAATGATTTATATGAAAAAAATATTTGCGGTGCTTATTGCTGCTTTGATTGTGGTATTTGCTGCGGTTCCTGCTTTTGCGTCTCCGAGCCCGACAAAGAGCAGCGGCAAATATAAGGTTACAATGCATAATCAGAACGGCGGCTCGGGTTCTTACACAGAGCAATGGGATAAAGACGGCGAGCACGTTACCCTTAAAGCCCACCCGAATAACGGATTCACATTCACAAAGTGGGTAATTGACGGTGATTATGAGATAGTAAAGGGAAAACTTACAGATGATGAAATTGTTCTTAAGCTTAAGAGCGATATTGATGTTACGCCTCAGTTTAAGAAGGAAGGCGGCTCGGGTTCGGCGGTGTCGCCAAGCCAGAATACTTCGCCTGAGTCTCCTAAGACCGGCGACAGTACTCCGCTGGTTATAACTCTTATCTCTCTATCTGTTTTAGCGCTCGGCGCTGTAGGAGTTAAACTCGCTGTTTCAAAAAAATAATTCATTAAGATTTAAAGCCGCCTTATGGCGGCTTTTTTGATATGTACGACACATTTTTTGTAGACGCAGAATAAGGTGTATATTGTCGTATAGCGGGCAAATTAATATTGACACGATAAACGGATAATATTATAATTAGATAAGTAAAAATTGATTTTCTGCGCATCAAGCGCATTTTTGTAGCGGCGCGGTAAGCACGTGAATAATAATCTGAAATTCGCTTTAAATTTTATATAAAATGGTGTAAATATGAGATTTGATAAAAGAACAAAAATTATACTTTCAATAATAATAGTTGTTATACTCGCGCTAATTGGATTTCTTGTTATAAATATCCTCGGCGTGTTTAATGAAGATGAAAAAATAATTGTTCGGGATACAGGAGTATCGGATTCTTTTCCGACTGAAATTTCCGCAAAAAACGGCAATGTTGATACGGTAAGCAATCCTATCGACTTTAAAACTCTTCGCAAAACAAATCCCGAGGCAGTTGCTTGGATTTATGTGCCGGACACGAAGATTGACTATCCTATTATGCAGAGCCTAAAATCCGACGATTATTATCTGCACCGCGATATAAACGGTAATTATAAGTATGCGGGTTCGATTTTTATGGAGTACTGTAATCGTGATGATTTTACCGACCGGGTTACTGTTCTTTACGGACATAATATGGCAAACGGCACAATGTTCGCTCATCTTCATAAGTTTTCGGACGCCGATTTTTTCAAAAAGCATAAAAAATTTTATATCTACACCGACAGTAGAAAACTAACTTATGAAATTGTGTCCAGCTATGTATATGACAACAGGCATATTATGAACTCGTTTAATTTTTCGGAAAATAAGGTTTTTAAGGAATATTTGAAATTTATTCAAAATCCGCGCTCTATAACGCGTAATACGCGCGGAAAGCTTGACCATAAGCTCACTACAGACGACCGAATCGTAACGCTCAGCACCTGCCTTAATTCAGGGGACGGAAGGTATCTTTTACAGGGGGTTTTAATTAAAGATGAACGCACACAATAACGGTAACAACCGCGAATATGAAAACGACGGCAGGGATGATTTTTCTACTGATACAAATCCGAGCGAGGAATATGAGAGCATAGAAAATACCGAGCTTAGGGGCGTTTCCGAAGAAAATTCGGAGCAGTATGATAACGAAGAAAACAGAGCCGCAAGGCTTCAGAAAGCAATTGAAACGGAAAATGCCTCTGCCTATGACGATATAGATGATTATGTATTCAGACAACCTTCGCGCCGTCACAGGAGCGGACACCACCGTCATCACCGAAAGGGTGTCTTCTCAAGACTTGCTTCGAGGATTGGTATAAAACGTTCACATCGCAGACACCGCCATCATCACAAGAGAATGAAAAGATGGAAAAAGATTTTGATTACGGTTGTATCAATAATTTTAGTACTGATAATAGGAAGCGCGGCGTCTGTTTTTTTGATGATAAACATTGGCAGAAACTCTCTTGTAGAAGGTGATATAAATATCATTGCTCCTGTGGACGCTGAAAGCATTGAAAACGGTATGTATATCGAATACAACGGCGTAAAATATCAGTATAACGAGAATGTTACAAGCGTTTTATGTATGGGTATCGACAGGAAATCTATAAACGAAATCGATAGCGGGCAAGGCACAGGCGGAGGAGACGCGGATACAATTTTTGTTTTAACGCTTGACCTGGAAAGCGGAAGAACGAACATAATTAATATATCGCGTGATACAATGGCGGAGATTGCAACTTACTCTGAAGAGGGAGCTTACTTAGGTACTACAGAGACGCAGATTTGCCTTGCGTATGCCTACGGAGACGGAAAAGAAACAAGCTGTAACAACCAGCTCGCCGCAGTTAGAAAGCTGCTCTTTAACGTTCCGATAAACTCCTATCTTGCACTTGATATAGACGGAATAGGAAAAATAAACGACTCGGTTGGCGGAGTTACGGTAACTTCTCCCGAAACTATAGGTTCATTTAAAGCGGGCGAAACCTACACCCTTTTCGGAGACGATGCAGAGTCCTTCGTACGTTCACGAAGCCACGCTACAGTTGAGGGTAACAGCCTTCGTATGCAGAGACAGAAAATTTTCCTGGAGAGCTTTGCAAATACCGTTTTTGATAAAACCAAGTCGGATATAACAACTCCTGTTTCGATATTTAACGAGGCAAATCCGTATCTTTGTACCAATATCGACGCGCCAAAGGTTGCATATTTGTCCGTTAATGCAATGAGAGGAAATTTTCAGGAATTTAATATCAGGACTGTTGAGGGTGAGACTAAGCAGGGTAAGGTATACGCCGAGTTTTATCCTGACGAGGATAAACTGTTCAAACTGATTTTGGATATTTACTACAAACCTGTAGGATGATATAAAAGAACAAACGGGGCGCACAGCTATATAATAAGCTGTGCGCCCCGTTTTACTAATTCAGTATAAAAATTCCAAAGGTCAGATATGTCGCGAATGTTACCCATACCAGATACGGTATCTGTAACGCTCCTGCAAGCGTACTGATTCTGAAAAAGAGTAATACCATAACTGCTACCAGCGCAAGCAAAATAAGTATCCATATAAAGGCGAGCAGATACGCGGATAAGTTGAAGAATATAATAGGGTAGAAAAAATTCACAACGAGCTGAGCCGCGTATACCGTGAGAGCCGCGTTTCTTACCTCGCGTTCCTGTGTTTTTGACTCATACACAATATAAGATGAAACCCCCATAAGTATATAGAGTATAGTCCATACAATTGGGAAAAGCCATCCCGGAGGCGTAAGCGGAGGTTTTACGGCTTTCTGAAATTCATTCATAGCCGACATCGAAACAAGACCTGAAACCGCGCCTACTCCGAGACTTATTCCGCAGCTTATTGCCAGCTTTTTGAAATCTATGTTGTGTACAGCTTGCATATCTTTCATATCCCTTCCGAAAAGATTGGAATTTAATCCCTTAAAGACTGTTTTATTGTATGATTTAAAAAATAAAAATATTCTACTATGCGAGGGCAAATTAAGAGAGTGATTGTGTGAAAAAAAGAAAGCGCACGCATTAAGCGCACGCTTTCGTATAAGTTTATTTAAAATTATTCGTAATCGGCGATGTTCGCCCATCTCATAAGAAGCTCCTGCTCCTCGGGAATATTTTTGACGGACTGTGAAGCCGCGACAATCGGCATCCAGAACTGTACAAGCTGCTTTGCCGTGTCAGTCTTCTTGCAGTAAATGCTCAGGTACTTCTCGGCAAGGTCATTTTTACCGCCTAAAGTAAGCATAAGGTAGGTTCTCGCCGCGTCAGCCGCTCCGTTACCCTGTGTAACGTGCGCCCAGTCGATAACGTACGCGTCTCCTACAGGCGTAATTATAACATTGCTCGGAACGAAATCTCCGTGGCAGACCTTGTTGTGCTTTTTTATCCCGTTTACACGGTTGTGAAGCTCGTATCTTACAGTCGCGTCGAGCTTAGTACTGCTTATTTTCTTTTGCATTTTGTCGCGAAGATCAGTGAGCAGGGGAGAGCGCTTTGAAAGAATATCAATCTGAATGTCAACGAATTTATTAATAAACTCGTCAATCTTATCGGGATTTTCCTCCATAAGCGTCGAGAGAGTTTTACCTTCAATAAAGTCGCTTACAATAGCCCACTTTCCGTCAACCTTGGTGACCTCGTGAATTTTAGGAATATTTATTCCGATTTCCTCAACTCTCGCCTGATTAAGCGCCTCGTTGAGTACGGCTGCCTTTGAAAAATTCTCGTCAAATACCTTTATGGCTTTG
Source organism: uncultured Clostridia bacterium (assembly GCA_947625485.1). Classification (GTDB taxonomy): domain Bacteria; phylum Bacillota; class Clostridia; order Oscillospirales; family Acutalibacteraceae; genus Ruminococcoides. The sequence goes on from CANQOP010000001.1 coordinate 14,118, forward strand.
TCACCGTCGCGGTAAATTTTCTTGCCTTTCGTCTCGTAAATAATGTTGTCAAGTTTCACGCTTTTTTCCTCCCTTATTCTGCCTTATAGTCTTTACCGTAGTAAGCTTTCAGGTACATTTCCTTAATTTCGCTCATAAGCGGGTACCTCGGGTTAGCGCCTGTGCACTGGTCATCGAATGCCTGCTCGACCATATCGTCGAGTGTGTCAAGAAAGTATTGTTCGTTAACTCCGTAGTCGCGAATTGTTTCTTTAATTCCGACACGCGTTTTAAGGTCGTTTACAGCCTTGATAAGCGCCTCGACCTTTTCGTCGTCGTTCTTGCCCTTGAGTCCAAGATAATCGGCAACCTCTGCATATCTCGCTTTTGTGTGCGGAAATGCGTACTGCGGGAACGTTCCCATTTTTGCGGGAACTTCAGAAGCGTTAAAGCGGATTACGTGCTCAAGCATAAGCGCGTTAGCCACGCCGTGAGCAATGTGATGGAACGCGCCGAGCTTGTGCGCCATAGAGTGGCACACACCGAGAAATGCGTTAGCAAAAGCCATACCCGCCATAGTAGCCGCATGCGCAACCTTTTCGCGCGCAACGGGTTCGTTCTGACCGTTGTCGTAGCAAGCGGGAAGATATTCAAAAATGACTTTAAGCGCTCTTAAAGCGAGACCGTCCGTGAAGTCTGTAGCGAGCATCGCGGCGTAAGCCTCGAGAGCGTGGGAAACCGCGTCGATACCCGATGCAGCGGTAAGTCCCTTAGGACCGCTCATCATTAAGTCGGCGTCAACAATAGCCATATCAGGCATAAGCTCGTAGTCTGCCAGAGGATACTTTGTACCGTCGCTTTCATCTGTAATAACAGCGAACGGAGTTACTTCCGAGCCTGTACCGGATGAAGTCGGAACAGCAACGAACATAGCCTTTTCTCCCATTTTCGGGAACGTGTAAATTCGCTTTCTTATGTCGCTGAAGCGCATAGCCATATCGGAGAAGTCAACCTCAGGGTGCTCGTAAAGTACCCACATTATCTTTCCTGCGTCCATAGCCGAGCCGCCGCCGAGCGCGATAATCACATCAGGTTTAAACGCGGTCATAGCAGCCGCGCCTTCCTTAGCGGACGCAAGCGTCGGGTCAGGCTGAACGTTGAAGAAGGTCGTGTGAGTTATACCCATAGAGTCAAGCTCGTTTGTGATGCATTTTGTGTAGCCGTTGTTATATAAGAACTCGTCAGTTACGATAAATGCTTTTTTCTTTCCCATAACGTCTTTGAGCTCTTTAAGAGCAACAGGGAGACAGCCTTTCTTTATATAAACCTTTTCGGGCGCTCTGAACCAAAGCATATTTTCTCTCCTCTCGGCAACTGTCTTAATGTTTAATAAGTGTTTAATGCCAACATTCTCTGAAACTGAATTGCCGCCCCAAGAGCCGCAGCCCAGTGTGAGAGACGGATTGAGGTCAAAGTTGTAAAGATCGCCGATTCCGCCGTGTGAGGAAGGTGTGTTTACAAGTATACGGCAGGTCTTCATTCTTGCGGCGAACTCGTCGAGCTTTGCTTTTTCCGTGACAGCGTTAAGATAGATTGAAGATGTGTGCCCGAAGCCGCCGTCGGCTATGAGCTGCTCTGCCTTAGCCAAAGCGTCCTCAAAGCTTTCGGATTTGTACATAGCAAGAACAGGGGAGAGCTTTTCGTGAGCGAATTCCTCGTTAATGTCAACAGAATCAACCTCACCGATGAGGATTTTTGTAGTCTTGGGAACTTCTACACCCGCGAGAGAAGCAATCTTATAAGCAGACTGACCGACAATCTTTGCGTTGAGAGCACCGTTTATTATAATAGTCTTTCTTACCTTGTCGATTTCGTCGGCGGCGAGAATGTGACATCCTCTGTCAGCAAATTCCTGCTTAACCTTATCGTAAATTTTCTTGTCAACAATAACGCTCTGCTCTGAGGCGCAAATCATACCGTTATCGAAGGTTTTTGAATGAATAATCGAGTTTACAGCAACAAGAATGTCAGCCGTCTCGTCAATTATAGCAGGCGTATTGCCTGCTCCTACTCCGAGCGCGGGTTTTCCAGAGGAGTAAGCCGCCTTAACCATTCCGGGACCGCCCGTAGCGAGAATGGTGTCCGCTTCTGACATAACGAGGTTTGTCATCTCAAGCGACGGAGCATCAATCCAGCCGATAATGTCTTCGGGAGCGCCGGCTGCGACAGCAGCTTCAAGCACAACCTTTGCGGCCTCTATAGTGCTTTTCTTTGCGCGCGGATGAGGACTGATAATAATTCCGTTTCTCGTTTTAAGCGCAATCAGACACTTAAATATTGCGGTAGATGTCGGATTTGTTGTCGGGATAACAGCGGCGATAACGCCGATAGGCTCGGCAACGCGCTTTGTGCCCATAGCAGGGTTCTCCTCAATAACTCCGCAAGTCTTAGCGTTTCTGTACTTGTTGTAGATGTATTCGGAAGCATAGTGGTTTTTAATAACCTTATCCTCCACAATACCCATATCTGTTTCCTCAACAGCTAACTTGGCAAGCGGTATTCTTTGCCTGTTAGCGGCAGTTGCGGCGGCGAGGAAAATTTTGTCAACCTGTTCCTGAGTGTAGGTTGAAAATTCCTTTTGAGCTGCTTTAACTCTTTTTAAAGCTTTTTCAAGAGCAGGAATGTCGTCTACAATGGGGTACGTCTTTGTACTCATAAATATGACCTCCGTAAAATTATAAAATTACCTATTGACTGATTATAAAAAATGATAAACTGATTATTTTATTTCCTCAAAATCTATACCCTTAGTCTTGGCGAGTTTAATTGCCGACGATTTTTTCGGAGCGATTATTTTAAGGTTCGGGCACTGTTCAAACGCTGTTTCCGCGATTTCAATGTTATTAGAATTTATTGTAATTTCTTTTAGCGTATCGCACTGAGCAAAAGCAAAATCACCGATTTTGTTTACGCTTTCAGGTATCTCGAGTTTTTCAGCTGAGACCGCGTCGAACGCGTACATTCCGATTTCCTCGAGCGTAGAGGGAAGAGTGATTTTTTTAAGCTTTGTGCAGCCTGAAAACGCGTTCGTGCCAATTAAAGTTACACCGTTCGGAATATTAATTTTCTGTAGATTTTTACAAAACGCGAAGGCGTAATCGTCAATTTTCGTTATGCCTTTTTCAATGTCAACAGTAACAAGGTCAGCCATCTTAAATGTGCTTTTGCCGATAACTGTGACTTTTTTTCCGTTGTATTCAGAGCTGATTTTAGCGCTGCTTATGGTTTTCTTTGCTGCTACAGTCGTCAATGAGCCGTCCTCCAGCGGGTTGTATCCGATACCCTGCGCGTCTCTGTACTCAGGCTCGGTAGCCTCCTGTATTGAGACAGTTTCGCCGCTTTTTGAGCACGCGCACATCTGTGCAGACGCTACGACGGCAAGCAGTAACGCTATAATTATTTTTTTCATAATTATACAATCCTCCTGTAGCTCTATTCATATAATAACACATTGTTAAAATTTTGTCAATCTTCGCAGAAAATAAATATTGTTAAAAAATTATCAATCTTTTTTATTACATAAATATTATACATAAATTTAATCTAAAACACAAGCAATAATAAGAAAAAGGTTATCCAATAAAGATAACCTTTAATAATTCTATATGAGAAAAAAACCTACATAACCGACCAGAACGGATAAAGCCGCTCCGACTAAAACGTCTTTTATAAAATGCACGCCGCAGAGCACTCTGGAAACGCACATAACGACCCCGACAATTAAAAACAAGATTCCGAGAAGGGTGTTCACATACAAGAACGCCATAGCAATGATAAAAACACTCGCGGCGTGTCGGCTCGGAAAGCTCTGACCCTTTTTATCCTTGTGAATTATTGGCTCAATGTCAAATTTTTCGTAAGGTCTCTGTCTGTTAAATTCTTTCCGAAACAGAGTTACCGCAGCGAACACCACGGCAGGAACTATGAGAACTCTCGAAAACTCTCTGCTCAGAACTCCGTATTGAAAAAATAAATACACGAGCAAAGACGGATACGCGACAAAAACGGGATAGGAAAGGTACTTGCAGACAAATTTAAGCGCGGCAAGAATAAAGCTGTGCCGTCCGAAAAAATCTCCGATTTTTTTGTAGCCGTTCTCTGTCACCGTAATCACCGAATTAATTGTATCACGGCGAGAGGATTATGTCAAAAGCTCACTCAATATTTACGTTGTATTTGTCAAACCAATAATCGAGCTCAACGATATATGCGAGTATCTGCGGAGCTTTCATAAGCTGTCCGTACCACGGAGAGGTTACTCCGTCGGGATTTTCGATTATTTTTTTAATACCGTTTTCCGATAAAAGTTCATTCAGCAGTGTTTTCTTTTTCAGTATTTTCTCTGTTTTTTCACTGCATTTGTTCATATATACGGGATTATGTGTTTTGGGATAAGGGCTTTTCTTGCGCCACGCTATGTCGAACGGCAGAATTTCCTCGAACGCTTTGCGTACTATACCTTTTTCCCTGCCGTCGTACGCCTTAATCTCCCAAGGCATATTGTAAGCGTATTCCACCAGGCGGTAATCGCAGAATGGTACTCTGACCTCAAGACCGCTGTACATACTGCACCTGTCCTTGCGCTCAAGCAGGCACTGCATAAACCAGTAGTAATTCAGGTTGAACATTTCTCTCATTCTCGAGCTTAACTCTGTATCCGTAGACAATTTGTCAGTGTTTCGGCAGGTATCGAGATATTTTTCGCGAACATATTCCTCGCCCTTTGGCAATACGCCGTCTTTTAAAATACTCCGCCTTATATCCTGGGACCTCGACCACGGGAAACAGTCCTCGAAGAGTATATCTCGGTTGTGATACCACGGATAACCGCCGAACAGCTCGTCGGCGCACTCGCCGGAGAGAGCAACCGTGTAGTTTTTCTTTATCTCCTTGCAGAATAACAAAAGCGACGAATCCACGTCCACATATCCCGGCAAATCTCTCGCATCAACGCTCGGATAGAGCGCTTCTGCGAGCTCTGCATTGTCCAGAATGACCTCGTTGTGAAGCGTGCCGGCATTTTCTGCCATAAGCTTTATGAATTCCACGTCGGCTGTCGGCTGATACAGACTTTTCTGAAAGTATTTCATATTGTCCTGATATTCCACCGAGTAGGTGACCGCTCTGTCCGCGCCGTTCCGCTTGTAGTAATTTGCCGCGGTCTGCACGATAATACTGCTGTCAAGACCTCCCGAGAGGAAAAAGCACAGCGGAACGTCGCTTACAAGCTGTTTTTCGATAGCGTCAGTTAGGAGATAGCGCAGCTTTTCGACGGTCTGCTCCGCAGTATCGGAGTGTTCCTTCGCCGTAAGCTTGAAGTACCTTGTTTTTTTGAGTTCTCCGTCGCAATATATTGCGTATTCACCGGGCAGAAGCTCGCACACATTTTTAAATATTCCGTTTCCGGGTGTACGCGCAGGTCCGAGAAAGAAAATTTCCGTAAGCCCTTCTTCCGTTACAGTCGGCTTTACCTTGCCGCTTGCGAGCAGAGCCTTTATCTCGGAACCAAACACAATTCCGTTTTTAAACTGGCTGTAGAACAGCGGCTTTACGCCGACCTTATCCCTGCACAGAAACAGCTTTTTGGCGTGCATTTCATATACCGCAAATGCAAAAATTCCGTTCAGCTTATTCGCGCACTCCTTGCCGTACTCTATATAGCATTTGAGTACCACCTCCGTGTCGCTGTGTCCCTTAAATTTATATCCCTTTTGTTTCAGCTCGTCGCGCAGCTCGCGTGTGTTATACAGCTCGCCGTTGTAGACGATTATATATTTTTCGTTGTTCATTCCGCACAGCATAGGCTGTTTTCCGTTATCTTTGTCAATTACCACGAGACGCCTGTGTATAAGCGCAATGTTATGGTCGATGAAAATTCCATTCTCGTCAGGACCGCGCCTCACAAGTGTTTTTGACATTTCAGACAGCATTTTAATGTTCTGTGACAAATCCTCGTATCTGTCAAACAAACCTGCAATTCCACACATATTGATTTCCATAGCCTTTCCGCCCACAAAATAAATTTTAAATTCACACAGCCTTACCGTGGGCGGATAAGGCGTGTATGGAGGTTTAGCCGTCGCCTGTTACCGCTGGCGGTAAACCGGGCAGACGTTACGAGTTAAACTGCGTGATTTTCACACTATTTAACTTCGTGCTTATTTTTTCTGATACTGTATAAAAAGCAAACTCCGCACAAAACGAGAAGCCCGCTTCCCAATACCGACGAGCTGAGCGACAGTTCCGTGTTTTGTATATTGGAGAACACGGGAAGCGTTACCCCGAACGCGCGAATGAAAATATATGTAAACAGAGCTGTAATCAAGCCTTGTATAATCCTGTAGACAAAAAATAGAGTTTTATTTATGCGTATGTTCTTGAGTGACTGAAATATTTGAAAATGTACGCATAGTCCCGCAAAACCTACCGAAAACGCTATTAGTATAATGTTTTTCTCCTGAGTAAGCGTATTGCACGCCGACGTGACCTCGAGCAGTATATCAACATACTTTCGCGCGGATCCGCTCTCGATTAATGAACGCGCCACATTTCCCACAGCCGAAAACGCTACTACCATACCGCACATTTCCAGAATTCCATAGGTTGAGCTTACCGTACTTTCGACAACCGCGTCAGAAAGAGAGGAATACTTGTTTTTTAATTCAGTATTGAAAATATACGCGCTGTTTTTTCTAAATATATATTTATTCGCTATACCTAGAATTATGACAGAAATGACCTGACTCGCAAGTATGCACGCCCCGACTTCAAAGCTGTTTAGGAGCCTCACTCCCACAAAGCTTAAAAGAAATCCGGGACCCGCGCCCACAGCGAAGTACGCCGCTTTCCTTGCGCTTTCCCTGTCAATTTCTCCCTGCTCGCAGAGCTGAGCAAGTCCCCTCGCTCCGACGGGATATCCGCCTATCACACTCAAAAGTATTACCGTTCCGCATTTTCCCGAAAGTCCGAACAGCGCGCGTGTTATTCTTTCAAGATACTTTCCGAGCATAGCCGATATTCCGCTTTTTACCACAAAAGAGGAAATCACCATAAACGGGAATATAGAGGGAACTAGCACTTCGGCGCAAAAGTATATTCCGTTTAACGCACCTTTTGTGCACTGTTTTGTAAACCCTGCGGCGCAGATTATCATTATTAATATGAAGAGCATTTTAAGCGCTGTCGATAATTTTTTTCTCACATTCATTATTTCATATCACCGTTAATATATATGTAGAAGGGTGATAGATAATGAAAAAATCTAAACGAGAAAAAGGAAAATCAGACCTGAGTATGGAGCTGCTGGGAAGTCAGCCTATCGTAGAATTCACCGGCAACCGCCGTGTGCTCGTTGAGGGCTCCACAGGCGTGCTCCGTTATGAGGACGAAATTGTAAGCATAAACACCCGCTCAATGGTAATAAGCTTTCACGGCAGAGGACTTACGCTAAAATGCATTTCTCCCACCGCGGTAATAATAGACGGCTTTATTACAGAAACAGAATTTATAAACTAGAGGACTTAAATTATGATACTAAAATTAATACGATGGATAAGAGGATATGTAGTTTTTGCCGTTTCGGGAAGATTTCCCGAGCGGTTTATTAATCTTCTGAATATGAACGGCATTGTATATTGGGATTTGCTCCCCGAAAACGGCGGCTATCACGGTACAATGCTGCTTTCCGATTACCGTTCAATCCGTCGGCTCGCGAGACGCGCGGGAGTACGGCTTAGGGTTAAGAAACGGAGAGGATTAGTGTTTTTTATAAGGAAATACCGCCGCCGCAAGGGATTGTTTATAGGAGCGGTCGCGGCGGCTTTGATTATTGCGTTTCTCAGCCAATTCATATGGGTAATCCGATTTGAAGGAGCGTCAGGACTGAGCGAGTCCGAATTGCGAAAAGCCCTGAGCGACAACGGATTTCATACAGGAGTTTTGAAAAGCTCCGTGGATTTTGACAGCCTGGAGCGCAATATGCTCCTTAAATTCCCCGAAATACGCTGGCTTTCGGTAAATACAATGAATAACGTAGCCACCGTTGAAATCCGCGAAAAGCATAGGGCGCCCGAGCCTCCGGACCAGAGTAAGCCCTGCAATATTAAAGCGGCGTTCGACGGAGTTATCACCAAAACGACCGTGTATAACGGAAAACTCGAAACCCAAAAAGGTTCTGCGGTCTCGAAAAACCAGCTTCTTGTAAGCGCTGTCATAGAGGGTACAAACGAGGATCTGACCTACGTTCGCTCCGACGCGGAAATTTTTGCCGATGTCAGAGTGAATAAGGAATTTAATATTCCTATAACTAATTATAATATTACAGGTGCAGATAATTATATTGAAAAATCCAAGGCTAATTTTCTGTGGTTCAGCTTTCCTTGGCAGCTCGCCGTACCACAAAACGGCGTCGAGGTCAGTAATTTTTATACATACGCGCTTTCGGGAGGAGAAATTAACTTGCCTTTGGGAAAGTCAACCTCGCACCGTTTTTATTTGGAGAAAAACGAGAAAAAACTTACCAACAATGAGGCAAAGGAGCTTCTCAGAACGCGGGCGGCGCTCTTTGAGTGCTTTTGCGAGCCAAAAAGCCGCGTCAAATCAAGAGACGTGAAATATTTGATTTCAGATAATAATGCCACCCTAAAAATAAACTATATTCTTAATAAGGATATAGGAGTAGAGCAGGAGCTTGTTGTTAAGCGCTAGCCGATTACTATGAGATTTTAAAAATCTATTGCCAATTTATCCCGTTATATGTATAATTTAATATACAAATATAGAAAGAGGTTTCTTATGAGAATACTCTGTATCGGCGATGTTGTGGGAAAATGCGGATGTGAATATCTCCGTTCAAAGCTTCCGTCGCTTAAAAAAATAAAAAAAATCGACCTGACTGTCTGTAACGGAGAGAACTCCTCCGACGGAAACGGCATAACGCCTGCATCGGCGAAATTTCTTTTTGACAGCGGCGTAGATGTAATTACACTCGGCAATCATTCATTCCGCAGACGCGAGGCGTACGATTATCTTGATAACACTCCTGCTATTGTACGCCCTGCAAATTTTCCGGATTCTACCACGCCCGGCGCGGGCTCTTATGTTGTTGATATGGGTAGAGTTCAGGTGACTGTCATCAATCTTATGGGCACAATGTTTATGGACAATACTCTTGACAGCCCGTTTGATAAGGCGGACAAGCTTCTGAAAAACAACGACAGCAAAATTACCGTAATAGATTTCCACGCCGAAACCACTTCCGAGAAGCTTGCTCTTGCTCACTATCTCGACGGAAGGGTATCCGCGATATTCGGGACTCATACCCACGTCCAGACCTCGGACGAGCATATCCTCCCGAGCGGCACGGGTTATATAACAGATGTCGGTATGACGGGACCGATAAACTCGGTTTTAGGCGTAAAGCCTGAAATCGTTATCGAAAAGTTTAGAACACGTATGCCCGTTCGTTTTGATTTAATGAAGGGCGAGTGCAAAATGGAGTGCGTAATTTTCGATATTGATGAAAAAACAGGAAATTGTGTTTGCGCTGAAAGGCTGAGAATTATCTAAATTTATACTTGCAAAAATAGGAAATACCTTGTATAATGACTTTGTATGATTATATTCAAGATGAGGAAGTGCTATCAATGATTAACGGACTTGATTTGAAACAGGCTGTAATTTCTGGCTCAAATAATATTTGCGGTCAGAAGCTGTATATTAACGACCTCAATATTTTCCCTGTTCCCGATGGAGATACGGGTACGAATATGTCTATGACAACCACAGCCGCAGCAGAGGCTTTAAAAGACGTTGACAGCGATAACGCCGGTGCGGTTGCTAAGGCTGTCGCGTCCGCAATGCTCAGGGGCGCGCGCGGTAATTCCGGCGTTATCCTCTCGCTTATTTTCCGCGGCTTTTCTCAGGGACTCAAAGATAAAACCGAGGTAGACGGAAAAGACCTCGTCGAGGCGCTTGGAAAGGGCGTGGACGAGGCGTATAAAGCTGTTACTAAGCCAACCGAGGGCACGATCCTTACCGTAGCACGCGTAGGGTACGAGGGCGGTCTGAAAATTATTGATAAAGAAACAGATGTTGTTGCCGTATGGCAGGCGGTATGCGACTCTGCGTACAACGCCTTGCAGCAGACTCCCGAACTGCTTCCCGTACTCAAAAAGGCGGGCGTAGTTGACGCGGGAGGTCAGGGCTTGCTCACGATTTTTGACGGTATGCTGACATATTTCAGGGACGGAGTTGTCGTTGAATGTCAGAATAATAACACTCAGGAGGAGCTTGACTCCTTTAAGAGTACCGTCGCCGAATTTGACGAGGTTATTAATTTCACATATTGCACGGAGTTTATTGTGGGACGCGACCCCGAAATAGCCACCGATCCTAACGAGCTTCGTATGTTCCTGGAAACTATCGGAGACTGCGTTGTCGTTGTGAACGACGAAGATATTATTAAGGTACACGTTCATACCGAGCAGCCGGGCGACGCCCTGAAAAAGGGACTGGAGTATGGTCAGCTCCTGACCGTTAAGGTTGAAAATATGCGTGAACAGCATAAGAACGCAAAAAAGAACAGCGGCGCCGATAAGGAAAAGGCTCCCGAAAGGCTCGAGCCGCAGACTCCGACCGAGGAGATAGGCTTTGTGGCGGTTGCCGCAGGCGATGGTCTGACGACTCTGTTTAAGGACTTAGGCTGCGCTAATGTTGTGAGCGGAGGTCAGTCTATGAACCCGAGCACGGACGACATCTACGAGGCGATTATGGCGACTCCCGCAAAGACCGTTATGGTGTTCCCGAATAATAAGAATATCATTATGGCTGCCCAGCAGACTGTTCCTATGGTAAAGGACAGAAAAGTCATTATCGTTCCCACCCGTACTATTCCTCAGGGTATGACGGCAATCCTAAGCTACGACCCCGAGCTTTCACCCGAAAGCAATAAGGAAATGATGTCGGACGCTGTAAAGCACGTAGCTACGGGGCAGGTAACCTTTGCCGCCAGAAACAGCGAGTTTGGTAAGCAAAAGATAAAGGAAGGCGAGATTATAGCCCTCGAAAACGGAAAGCTTACCATTACGGAGAAAACTCCCGTTAAAGCTGTTGTAAAGCTCGCTAAGAGTATGATAGATCATGACACTTCCTTTGTAACTCTTATTTACGGAAAGGATACCTCCGAGGAGGATGCTCAGGAAGCGTTAGAGGCTTTACAGGATAAGTTCGGCTCAAGGGTAGATATTTCACTGGTGAACGGCGGTCAGCCAATCTACTACTTCATAATGAGCGTAGAATAATACAGAGGCTGCCTTCGGGCAGCCCTATTTTTACTTTACAGGAATTTGGAGTATAATATGCCATCACTGTACGCAATGCCAATTGAAAAACTTCGCGGTGTCGGCAAAAAACGTGCTGAGCAGTTTCAAAAGCTCGGTGTGCATTCTGTCGGCGAGCTCCTTAATTTTTATCCGCGCGCCTATGAGGATTGGTCAGACATTACCGAAATTCTCGATGTCTCAGACGGAGAGACTGTCTGTATTAAGGCGGAGATCGGGGCTCCTTTTCAACGCGGATATACCAAAAACGGTAAGTTGATCCTAAAAACTGTCGTTTACGACGAGAGCGGCGGTATGGAGCTTGTTTTTTTTAATAATCCTTATATTGTAAATATGCTAAAATACGGAAAGACTTATATTTTCCGCGGAAAGGTTGACCGTGATCTCAGCGGTATTCGGATGGTTTCGCCGATTTTTTCGGACGCCGATAAAACTGCCGATATTAAACCAGTCTACAATCTCACGGCAGGGCTTAATAATACTTCAGTTATACGTGCTGTCGAACAGGCTTTGCTGCTTATGCCCGACGAAGTAAACGACCCTTTACCGGAGCATATTCGTGATAAATACAACCTTTGTGATTTGAAATTCGCGATAAAAAACGTACATTTTCCTGCAAACTCGAAAGCACTCGCAATTTCACGCAAAAGACTGGTCGTTGAGGAACTGCTTGTTTTAAATCTCGGACTTACTCGTCTGAAATCTCATAAGCGCGCCGCTAACAAAAATATTGTAAAAACTGATTATTCTAAGGAATTTGAAAAGCTCCTCGATTTTACTCTGACGAACGGACAGCGCTCAGCAATTTCCGACTGCATAAGCGATATAACCAATCCTGAAATTTCGCTCAACCGCCTTGTTCAGGGCGACGTAGGCTCGGGTAAAACCATGGTCGCCGCGTCCATCTGCTATACCGTTATCAAAAACGGTATGCAGGCGGCGTTTATGGTGCCCACAGAAATCCTCGCTGAACAGCACTATAATTCTTTAAAAGAACTATTTAAAAATACGAATATAAATATTGCTCTTCTTACAGGTTCACTCAGACAAAGCGAAAAGGATAAAGTGCGTAAAAAACTCGAAACGGGAGAAATTGACCTTGTAATCGGTACACACGCATTAATTACTGACAAAACGCTTTTCAATAATTTAGCCCTTGTGGTTACCGACGAGCAGCATCGCTTCGGCGTTGCTCAGCGCGCAAAGCTGCTTTCAAAGGGTAACAGTCCTCATTTGCTTGTAATGAGCGCAACCCCTATCCCGCGAACTCTCGGACTGATTATCTTCGGAGACCTTGATATTTCCGTAATAAACGAGCTTCCGCCGGGAAGGCAGGAGATAGATACCCTGCTTATAGATTCATCTGTCCGCCCTCGAGCCCTCGGATTTATCCGCAGGCAAATCGAACGCGGAAGGCAGGCGTATATCGTGTGTCCGCTCATTGACGAGGGGGAGAGCGACCTTGCCTCAGCTCAGGACTATGCCGCCGAGCTTATGCTGAATTTTTTCAGGGATATTTCTATCGGAATCCTCCACGGTAAGCTTAAAGCAACCGAAAAAGAGAAAATTATGCGCGATTTCACCCAAAATAAGTATCAGGTACTTGTAACTACCACGGTTATCGAGGTCGGAATAGACGTCCCTAACGCTACAATTATGATGATTGAAAACGCGGAGCGTTTTGGACTGTCACAGCTGCATCAGCTTCGCGGTCGTGTCGGGCGGGGAGGAGAAAAGAGTTATTGTATTCTTGTTTCGGATAATACTTCCGAAACGGCTCAGGAACGCCTTAAAGTTATGTGTTCGACGCGCGACGGCTTTAAGATTGCGGACGCGGATTATAAGCTCAGAGGACCCGGAGACTTCTTCGGCTCAAAACAGCACGGCTTACCTCCGCTCAATATAAGCAGTCTTGCGGACACGCGCAACCTTGAGCTGTCGCAGGAGATTTCAGAATATGTAATCAAGGATTCAATAAATCTTACCGACGACCGCTACCGAGCCTTAAAGGCAGAGATAACCAGACTGTTTAAAAAAACAGGAGACGAAACACTTAATTAGCAATAAATTATTGTTATTGTGCTTAATATATGTTATACTAAATAGCACAAAACACGGAAAATTCGGAGGTATATTTATGAAAAAAAAGCTATCGCTGTTTTTATCAATTCTGATAGTTGTATGCGCGGTTTTCACGTCGTCACTCGTTCCCGTGTCCGCTGCTAACTATAAGAATAAGGTAAAGCTTAAATCCAAGTCGGCTCTGCTTATAAATATGGATACGGGACAGACCGTATACAATGTAAACGCTGACACAAAGCGTTATCCCGCCTCAACAACAAAAATTATGACGTACATAGTTGTCGCCGAGCACGTAAGCGATTTTCGCCGCACAAAGGTGGAGATAAAGCAGTCCGTTCTTGATGTTCTTAACGGTACGGGAAGCTCGGTTGCCCACGTATCCGCCCACGTAGGGAAGACAATGACAGTCCTTGACCTGCTTTATTCTATGATGGTTCCGTCAGGTAACGATGCGGCTGTTGTCCTTGCGGATTATGTCGGCGGCGGTGACACGAAGAAGTTTGTTGAAATGATGAACGATAAGGCTAAGGAGCTCGGCTGTAAAAATACGCATTTTGAAAATCCCGACGGACTTCATAATAAAAATCACTACACAACAGCAAGAGACCTTGCAATAATTACTCAGTACGCTCTTACGCTCCCCGAGTTTTCAGAAATTACGAACACCTCGACCTACTATGTTGAGGGCGAGAACTATCCGTTAGTAACTACGAACTCAATGATTGACCCCAATAGAGGCGGGAAATACTACTACCAGTACGCTCAGGGTATTAAAACGGGTACTACTGACGAAGCGGGTCACTGCCTTGTTTCTATCGGTTCTGCCGACGGATACTCATATCTCGGAGTATTCCTGATGAATCCGATTAAAGATCCGGACGAGTACGGTACTATGATAGACGCGAGTAATCTGTTCCGATGGGCGCTGACCGAGCTTGAGCTTAATCAGGTCGCATCGTCAAATACCCCTATTTGTGAACAGAAGATAAATCTTGCTTGGGGCAAGAACAGTGTTCAGCTTGTTCCGGAGAAAAACATTAATTCAATCGTTCCCAAGAATTTTAAGGAAAAGAATATTATTATAGAAAAGAAAGTCCCCGAGAGTGTAGACGCTCCTGTAGAGGAGGGCGACATTATCGGAAAAGCGACCGTATATTACAAGGGTGAGGGAGCAGACGGAAAACAGAAGCTGGCAACAGTAAATCTCGTTTCCTCGGAAAGCGTTGAGCGCAGCGGTATTCTCTATGTACTTTCAGTAATCCAGAGTATAGTTTTCTCCAAATGGTTTATTGTAGTAATCGTTGCCATCGTGCTCCTGCTTATTATCTACATAATTGTAAGTTCAATTATCCGCAGCCGTTCCCGTAAACGCCGCAGGAACGTGCGAAGATACCGAAATTTTTAATTTAATATAACAATACAAAAGAGCTGTTTTTGAGTAAAACAGCTCTTTTCTAATATTTCTAATATACTATATATAATGAATTTATTATTTCTCCGGTTTATTAATTTTAATCATTTTCCCGTTTACATAAACATAGTCGCTGTCCCCGGACGCATTAATAATCGCCTGCTCGACATCTTCTCTGTCATCTGTTTCGGCAGGAAGCGTATTTACAAACGAACCTACAGCGTCCTGCAAACCTTTGGAAATCACGGAAATTGAAATATATGAGAACAGAAGAGGGAAAAACAGAACAATAACCGCGACTGTTATCCACAGCCATACACCTCTTGAGAACACAATCGCCGCAAAAGCCGAAAGGGATACGATAAGAATGAGCGCCAGCGCGCCTAAATTCCTAAGTATTTTGCCGAATACCAGGAGAAAAGAGTTTTTGTAAATATCCCAAATTCTTAGTTCATAAGTAACCGTCATAATCGGTATGTAAAACATCATAGTTATTAGTATAGCAGTAAACAGAATATATATTGTCAGAATTGAGCCGTAAACAACGTCTGTCCTCGCAAGCGACCCGTAGTAGAGTATTGAGAAGAACGTGCATAGAACAATGAGATACATAACTACGCCGTGCAAAAGAAAAGCCTTGAAATTATCCTTTACGGAAGTGAAAAAAACGTCTAAAAGACGAACGTCACTTTTTTCGACTGCAATCTTGCGTATTATCATTACAAGTCCCGAAAGCATAGTAGTTGCCGGTATAATACCGAGTCCCCATAAAATTATGTTGTTAAATCCCGTGATATATCCTATAAGCACAAAAATGCCTGTAAAAAAGCCTAACGGTACTGAGTATAAAAGACCAGCCGTAAACAGTTTAGGAAAGAATTTGAAAAATCTGATAAATGCAGAATCCATAAATTTCATAGTAAACTTCCTTAATATTTTATCAATTTATTTTATCATAAGAGGCTTTAATTTTCCACTTAAATATGATTACAAAACTGTAAGCTTTGACTGCTGATTTTGTCAAAAAAATAACAAAGTGATTTAAATTAAAATTAATTTGGCAGCTCAAACCATTTTTTCAAAATTTTGTTTAATTATTTAAAGAAATAATACAAAAAAAGTATTGCGTTTTGGATATTTTTGTGCTAACATACTAACTGATGAGAGAGTTTTGATTATAATCTTTTAGAAAACTTATTTTCGAGAGAATTTATATAATTAAATACTCCCTGACGGAGGTTCGACGTCCGATACGGACCAATTTTTTAAAAGAAAGGTGATTATATGAAAAGCACAACACTAAAGAGATTAGCTGCTCTCGGGCTTGCTGGTCTTATGACGGCAGGAGCGTTGGCAGGCTGTTCTGACAACAGCGCTGCTCCCGATTCCGATGCAGCAAAAACAGGCGACGCTTCCAAGGGTTCTGTTTACTATCTAAACTTTAAACCCGAGCAGGATAAGGCGTGGAAAGCGCTCGCTAAGAAGTACACCAAGGAAACAGGTATTGATGTTAAGGTTGAGACTGCTGCCGAGGGCACTTACGAATCCACGCTTACCGCTGCCATGGATAAGGACGACGCTCCGACGCTTTTCCAGGTTAACGGACCTGTGGGACTTGCTAACTGGAAAGACTACTGCATGGATCTTTCTGATTCAGATGTTCTCAAACAGCTCACAAATGATGAATTCGCTCTCAAGGACGGCGACGCTACATATGGTATAGCTTATGTTATTGAGACATACGGTATCATTTACAACAAGACAATTCTCCAGAAGTACTTCGACTCCGATTTCGCATCTGTAAAGAGTATAGAAGAACTTAACAACTTCGACCAGCTCAAGAAGGTTGCTGATGAGATTCAGGAAAACAAGGACGCTCTCGGAGTTAAGGGCGCGTTTACATCAGCAGGTATGGACTCGTCCTCTGACTGGAGATTTAAGACTCACCTCGCTAATATGCCGATCTACTACGAGTACAAGGAAGACGGCATTTCTTCTACAGACGCTATCAAGGGCACATATCTCGATAACTATAAGAAGATTTGGGACCTCTATATTACAGATTCCACATGCGCTAAGACCGACCTTGCTTCCAAGACGGGCACAGACGCAGAAACAGAGTTTATCGACGGCGACGCGGTATTCTTCCAGAACGGTACTTGGGAGTACGGCGCGCTCACAAAGGGCGGACTTAAAGATAAGGACCTCGGAATGCTCCCGATTTACATCGGCGTAGAGGGTGAAGAGGACCAGGGACTTTGCACAGGCTCCGAGAACTACTGGTGCGTAAACAACGAGGCGTCTGACGACGATAAGGCTGCTACGCTCGACTTCATCAACTGGTGTGTAACATCTGACACAGGTACAGCTGCTCTTGCTGACGATATGGGCTTTGTAATTCCTTTCAAGAAGGCTAAGGAAGCTACAAACAAGCTCGTTAAGTGTGATGCAGAGATGGTTGATGCAGGCAAGACTCCTGTAACATGGAACTTCACAACAATGCCGAGTGAAGACTGGAAGAACGGTGTCGGTACTGCTCTTACTCAGTACGCTGCAGGCAAGGGTGATTGGGACGCAGTTGTTAAGGCTTTTGTTGACGGTTGGGCAACAGAGTACGCAAAAGCTAACGGCTAATCGTCACTAACCAAGTTTTTTCGGTGGGGGCGGTAACGCCCCCACGTTTTCGTTAAATTTATACTAAATGCCGACAAAAACTAATTTTTAGTCGACGTTTAGTATTAATAAAACAGTTTAAGAAACGGAAAGGGTAATTATGTTTAAAAAACGTAATCGATTATTCTTTTTAATCTTCGTTCTTCCGACCTTTGCTGCTTTTATCATAGGCTTTATTTATCCGTTTTTCAGCGGAATTTATCTCTCGTTTTGTAAATTCCGCACGGTAAGTAACGCTCAGTTTATAGGTATTGACAACTACATAAAGGCTTTTCAAAACGAGGGCTTTTTGCAGTCGTTCTGGTTTACCTGTGTGTTTGTCGTACTTTCTGTAGTACTTATCAACTTAATTGCATTTGCTGTTGCTTATATTCTTACCCTCGGAATACGCGGTTCTAACGTGTTCCGTACCGTGTTCTTTATGCCGAACCTTATCGGTGGAATTATACTTGGATATATATGGCAGCAGATTTTTAACGGAATTCTCCAGAAATACAGCACAAACCTTGCTCTCAACGAGACCTACGGATTCTGGGGACTTATAATACTTATGTGCTGGCAGCAGGCAGGATATATGATGATTATTTATATTGCCGGCTTTCAGAGCGTGCCTCACGATCTATACGAGGCTGCTCGTATTGACGGAGCAAGCAAAAGTCAAATATTGACTAAGGTTACTATTCCGATGATGGCTCCGTCAATCACGATTTGTACCTTCCTTACTCTCACAAACTCTTTCAAACTGTTCGACCAGAACCTTGCGCTCACGAACGGTCTGCCCGGTGTTGTCGGAGCGGGCGGTACAACGATCTATAAAACTGAGATGATCGCGCTTAATATTTATAAAACTTTTTACGCGAACCAAAACTCCCGCGGTATCGGTCAGGCTGAGGCAGTAATCTTCTTCGTAATTGTGGTAGTAATTGCTCTTGCTCAGCTTTACTTCACCAGGAAGAGGGAGGTGCAGCAGTAATGGCTATTGTAAAAGCTAAAGAGCCGAAAAAACATAAAAAACAAACACTCGGTATGAAAATTATGACAATCGTTTTGTCGGTAATTTCCGTTTTCTACGTCGCTCCTGTTTTCTTCGTTCTTATGAACTCCTTTAAATCTAACGCAGGAATCAGCCGCGGAGTGTTTGAGCTTCCCAATGCTGAAACCTTCCAAGGCTTCCAGAGCTATATAACCGGTATGTTTTTCGGGGATTTTCCGTTCTGGCAGACAATCCTGTGCAGCTTTTTCATAACGGTTTTCGGCGTTGCGCTTATCCTCGTTTGCACTTCAATGTGTGCCTGGTATCTTATGCGCTCAAATTCTATTATCTGTAAAATAATTTACTATTTCTGCATCTTCTCAATGGTAGTTCCTTTCCAGATGGTAATGTTTACCCTCGCAAAAACGGCAGATACTCTTAAACTTACGAACCCTGTAGGTATTCTTGTTGTTTACCTCGGTTTCGGTGCAGGTCTCGCCGTATTTATGTTCTCGGGCTTTGTAAAATCAATCCCGATTGAAATTGAAGAGGCTGCAAACGTTGACGGCGCAGGTCCTCTCAGGACGTTCTTTGGAATTGTTCTCCCGATTATGAAGCCGACATTTATTTCGGTTGGTATCCTTGAAACTATGTGGATATGGAATGACTATCTTCTTCCGTACCTTATTCTCGATAAAACCTACTACAAGACGATACCGATTCACATTCAGTACCTAAACGGAAGCTACGGCCATACGGATACAAGCGCTATAATGGCGCTCATCGTACTTAGTATCGTCCCGATAATTATTTTCTATTTTGCGTGTCAGAAATACATTATCGAGGGCGTAGTTGCAGGCGCAGTTAAGGGATAATGTTTCTGACAGAAGGGTGTGTGCTGTGCGCTCTTCTTCACTCATCGCACATTATTGCGCAGCAGCAAACTGTGCGGAGAATACAAAGTATTTTGTTAGGAAACGCAGTTTACTATAAAACTATATAAGAGCTGTTCGCCGTGAACAGCTCTTATTTTGTTCAGATTTTGCAGTTTACAAACCACTTTAGTGCTTCTTTATAGCTAGCGCCTTTTTTGCATAGCTGATTAATTGTGTTCATACTTATACCGATTGTATTTCCACATTCCTCAAATTTGTTATTAAGCTTATCCCACGGGCACGCGCATCCTTTTAGCTGCGGATAATTTTCGCTTTTCATTGTGTATCCGTCAGATAAATAAAATAGGGGAGTGTAGACCGTTTTTTTCTTATATTTTATAGTTTTCTCAGAAAACTCATTTACTGTTTTTTCTAAAAAAGAATATTTATCTTCTCCGTGTTTCTTTATAAAATTCTCCTTGTTCAAAAAATCTTTATCGGAGAATTTATTTTTTTTTGTTTTATAATTCGAGTTTAGAATAATAACAAGTGTTTTAATAGTTTCATCTGTGTATTCGTCTCTGTAATTTGCCGCGACAAGCTCTGTAATACTTTTATTTTCATTTATACTGCTGTCCGCAAAAACTTCTTTAGCGTCTGCATACGCGTTATTTTTTACGGTGATCAGCGGAATACTTGCCATTGCCGCTATAAGTAATAAAATTCCTATAAATTTCTTTTTCATTTCTTCCTCTTGATAATTTATATTTTATTTCTTGACATAAGTGTTTGTTTGTCTTAAAATATTATATGTTTAACATTAATACTAATATTACATATCTTGAAAGGAACGTATTATGAAATCAAAACTTTGCTGGATTCCCTTTATACTTTTTTCGCTTGAGGCGATTGCATTTTTGATTCTCGAAAACTTTTCAATCATAAATTTTCAGAATAATATAATTTCATATTTTTCTCTGTTTTCTGTACTCGCGATGTTTATAATCAATATTGTTTTTGTAGCTATTGATAGGAAAACTTCGTCTGTTTACCTGATTTCGCGCAATATTCCTGCGGCTGTTTTTTCAATGCTCGCCGCCGCGCTCGTAGCGTCAAAGTCCTCTCTTAACGCTATCTTGGTTTTCCAGAGCGGCACGATTGATTTGTTTGTCCTTGTGGTTTCAATATTCGGACTGCTTACCGCAGTATGCCTTGTCGTAATTGCTCTTGCGCATATTCAGGGCAGGAATTTTCTTCCGAGTATGTCAGCATTATTCCTCACAATGCCCGTGTGGGGTGGGCTTATGCTGATAAGCGATTTCCTCAGTAACCGAATTGTATCCGTTAATGTTATTGATCCTCTTTCGATTTTCGTATATTCGTTTATGATGATTTACCTTTTCAAGCTATCTATGGTTATCACAACAATTGACGGAAAGAATCCTGTTAAGTCAATGTTTCTTTACGGTTTTCCGCTCGCAGGTCTCGGATTTGCTGTCGGCACAAAGTGTATCCTTTCAATAATTGCGAACGGATTTGACTATTCCGAGAACATAGCCCAGCTTGCCTGCCTCGCAATCGCGTTTTATGTTGTATTTTTCAATATTGAGCTTACCCGATTTATGAAAACAAAAGAGGAGCAGATTGTTAAATTTGATTTGGACGATTATGACGAAACAAAGGGTCTTTACGGCGGTTACGGTACTAACGGAGACGATATTGTTGTTAAATCCGATAAAACCTCAAAAGATTATGACTACGATTATTCCTTAGTGGGAATGGAAGCGGATTCATTTGTAAG
This sequence comes from uncultured Clostridia bacterium, assembly GCA_947625485.1. Lineage (GTDB taxonomy): Bacteria > Bacillota > Clostridia > Oscillospirales > Acutalibacteraceae > Ruminococcoides. Next base: position 35,311 of record CANQOP010000001.1, read on the forward strand.
GGTACCTGAGAATACCGATTCCAATGGTTATAGTTACGGTTATGACCCCGAAAATTACGACTACGGGCTTGTAGTTGCTCCCGAGGAGAACAGTGACGACGCTATTTACATTGATAAAAAGACGGTGGACTCCTTTGAGGAAGGAGTCATAAAAAGAAAAAATAAAAAGACGTCTGAAAAGCGTGTTGCAGATCAGAATGAACTTAACAAATCCGAGACTCCTGCCGTCAAGCCGAATGAACCCGTAATCGTTTCCCACGAAACCTCAAAGGATGAGGAAACAATGGCAAAAATTGATAGTATTATTGCCGATATAAACAACTAATTTGACTATTGACATCTTAAAAACTCAATAGTATAATATTTTAAGCGTTGATAAGGACACGATACTGAGTTAAAACTCTTAAAGAGAGCATACGGTCGGTGAGAGTATGCAGAGCCGCTTTGTATTACCGCCTTTGAGCCCGCGCAGGAAATGGCGCGGCGGACGGCTCCGTTAAAGGCCTACGAGGGTTTTCACAAAACTGAAATTGGGTGGAACCGCGATTTGTAAATTCAGTCGCCCCAATATTCCTAAGGGAATGTTGGAGCGGCTTTTGTTATATTTACGAGGAATGTGTGAGAATACATTATGGGTATATTAAACAGTGCACATTTTTTGTATGTCAATAAAGTAAAGGAGAATATGTAATGGTTAATGTTGAATTAAAGGGCGGAGTTGTAAATCAGTACGAGGATAATATTACGCCCGCGGAAATCGCTATGTCAATCGGTATGGGACTTTATAAGTCTGTCTGTGCCGCTAAGATAGACGGCGAAGTGTGTGACCTTCGCACGCCTATAGCCAAAGACTGTAAGCTTGAACTCCTCACATTTGAAGACGCAAGCGGTAAAAAAGCGTTCTGGCACACAGCCTCCCACGTTCTCGCTCAGGCTGTAAAACGACTTTATCCGAGTGCAAAATTCGCTATAGGCCCTGCTATTGACAACGGTTTTTACTACGATTTTGACGTGGAAAAGCCGTTTACACGCGATGACCTGGATAAGATTACCGCCGAAATGAAGAAAATCGTAAAGTCTAAAATTGCACTTGAGCGTTTTGAACTCGAGCCGGACAGGGCTGTCAAGATGCTCGAGGATATGGGCGAGCCTTATAAGGTCGAGCTTTGCATGGAACATACGGATAAAGGCGAAAAAATTTCTTTCTATAGACAGGACGAGTTTGTTGACCTCTGCGCCGGACCTCACCTTATGGACGTATCGCAAATCAAGGCTGTAGCTCTCACAAACTGCACGGGTGCTTACTGGCGCGGAGACTCTAAGAATGCTCAGCTTTGCCGCGTTTACGGCGTCGCTTTTCCGAAGGCGTCAATGCTTGAGGAGCATTTAGCAGCAATGGAGGAGGCAAAAAAGCGCGACCACAATAAGCTTGGCCGTGAGCTGGAGTTGTTTACAACGGCGGACGTTATAGGTCAGGGACTTCCCATACTTCTTCCAAAGGGCGCGAGGATTATTCAGCTTCTCCAGCGTTTTGTTGAGGACGAGGAGCAAAAAAGGGGCTGGCAGCTAACAAAAACACCGTTTATGGCGAAGTCAGACCTATATAAAATCAGCGGTCACTGGGATCACTATAAGGACGGTATGTTTGTTCTGGGTGACGAGGAAAAGGACGACGAGGTATTCGCCCTGCGTCCTATGACCTGTCCTTTCCAGTATCAGGCTTATCTCAACCGCCAGCGCTCCTACCGAGACCTTCCTCTGAGATATAACGAGACGTCTACGCTTTTCCGTAACGAGGCGTCGGGCGAGATGCACGGACTTATCCGTGTCCGCCAGTTTACAATATCGGAGGGACACCTTATGTGCACTCCCGAACAGCTTGAGGATGAATTCCGCAGTTGTTTGAAACTGGCAATTTTTATGCTTAAAACTGTCGGTCTCTATGAGGACGTAAGCTACCGATTCTCACAGTGGGATCCCGATAACCGCGAGAAGTACATCGGCACTGACGAGGAGTGGAATAATGTTCAGAGTATGATGAAAAGAATCCTTGACCACCTCGAAATACCATACGAAATCGGCGTAGGTGAGGCGGCTTTCTACGGTCCCAAGCTCGACATTCAGATTAAGAACGTTTACGGCAAAGAGGATACTCTCATCACAATTCAGATTGACGGACTTATCGCTGAGAAATTCGGTATGGAGTACGTCGATAAAGACGGAAAGAAAAAGAACCCGTATATCATTCACCGTACATCGATCGGCTGCTATGAGCGTACGCTCGCCCTCCTTATCGAGAAGTACGCGGGCGCGTTCCCGATGTGGCTGGCTCCCGTTCAGGTTAAGCTCCTACCGATTGCAGACCGTCATGTTGATTATGCGTATAATATAAAGAGTGAACTTGAGTCATATGGTATGCGTGTTGAAATTGACGACAGGAGCGAGAAAATAGGATATAAGATTCGTGAAGCCCAGATCCATAAAGTACCTTATATGTTTGTTCTCGGAGATAAGGATATTGAGAACAATTCCGTATCCGTCCGCCACAGAAAGGACGGCGACCTCGGCTCGATGCCGCTAGATGAATTTATCGCCTTCGCTGTAAAGGAAATCGATTCCAAGGAGATTAAATAATCCTATGCGCGGCAGTTATAATAAGAACTTTAAAAGTTTTAGGAAGAAAAAATACTCTGTTTATCGCACCTCGGCTGGCTCGGGTGCAGACTCCACTACGGTCTTGCGCATTGTAAGGGCGGTTTCTCTTCTGTTGTTGCTCGGTTTGATAATTGCAACAGTAACAGTCGGCATAAAGTCGTTTAATAAGGAAGAAAGCTTTATTAAGTCCGCCGACTATAAATCACAAACAGAAGAAAACGAAATACTTCTAAGGGTTGTCAATAAGTCTAATCCTCTGGATAAGGACTATGCTCCTGAGTTGGTTGAGCATAACGATTACTCCGTAAATATACTTGCGGAAAAACCGCTTGATAAACTTTTACAAGCTGCTGGTGAGGACGGAGTAAGTCTTTCTGTTGACTGCGGATTTGTTTCCTATGATGAGCAGGATAAGCTGTATAAGGAAATGTACGGCAAATACAGAAGGTCGAGCGGATTGTCTCAGGTAAAGGCTCAGGCAAAAACCGAAACAAAAGTACCGCAGGCTGGGAGAAGCGAGTTTCAGACAGGACTTCTCATTCGTTTCAAAACCGATGAAAATAAGAGTTTTCGTGACACAGCTGCTTCACGCTGGCTCGAGAGAAATGCTATGGATTTCGGTTTTATCCTTCGTTATCCCGAGGGTAAAACCTCTCAGACATCAATGTCGCCTGATTTCACGGCGTACCGCTATGTAGGAGAGGATAATGCAAGAGTAATTCGCAGCCTCGGTAAAACCCTCAATGAATACAGCTATTACATTGCTTCAAGGTAAATTTTAAAAAAATAAAAAAAATACTTGCTTTTTGTAAAAAACTATAGTATAATTCTACTGTTATCTTTGAATATTGTCCGAATGAGGTGAATAAAATGAAAAATGGAATCCATCCAAATTACGAAAAGACAACTATTACCTGCGCTTGCGGTAACGTTATTGAGACAGGCTCGACAAAGAAGGACATCCGCGTTGAAGTTTGTTCCAAGTGCCATCCTTTCTTTACAGGTAAGCAGAAGTTAGTTGACACCGGCGGACGTGTTGACAGATTCAAAAAGCGTTTCAACATTGATTGATAAAAACCTAAAGGCGGCGTAAAGCCGCCTTTTTACGTATAACTAAAAGGGTGATGTTATGTCTGTCTCTTATAAAACTGTCCGTGATTTCGGATGCGGTGAGCTTGTTGAAAAGCGCTCCCGTTTTATCGGTTACTGTAAGCCCGTTACATCTGAGCAGGACGCTATAGATTTTATAAATAAAATAAAAAGGGAGCATTGGGACGCCCGCCATAACGTCTATGCCTATCGCCTTCGTGAGGGACAGATTAAACGCTACAGCGACGACGGCGAGCCTCAGGGAACGGCAGGTATGCCCGTTCTCGATGTTATGCTAAAGAATAATGTCGAGGACGCAGTTGTTGTTATTACACGCTATTTCGGCGGTATTTTGCTTGGAACGGGCGGGCTTGTCCGCGCATATTCCGCAGGGTGCAGTCTTGCTCTTGACAAAGCGCAAATTGTCACTATGCATCTTTGCGCAGAATGCGCCGTTATCTGCTCATACACCCAATACGGCAAGCTAAACACCCTTATTGTTTCAAACGGCGGATATATCGACGACGCCGACTTTGCCGATAATGTAACACTGCGCTTTCATATACCAACTGAGCTTGTTACTTATCTCGACAAACAGTTTGCCGACGCTACCGCCGGCAAAATTTCCGTGGAAATAATCGGAGAAAAGTATTACGAAATATACTAACAAAAAATAATTTACACTTTTTTAGGAATATTTAAAATTTTGTCGTATTTATGAATGAAATAAACTAAAAAGGGGGAGTATGAGTGCCGTTACCTGAAGGCTTTCTCGAGGAACTTAAACAGCGCAGCGATATCACCGAGATTGCGTCAGAGTACGTTAATCTTAAACGCCGCGGCAGGAATATGGTTGGGCTTTGCCCGTTTCACGGCGAAAAAACTCCCTCGTTCAATATCTATACCGAAAACGGATCGTTTTACTGCTTCGGCTGCGGAGCAGGCGGAGATGTTATTACCTTCATTATGAAGGCTGAAAACCTTGATTATATTGACGCCGTAAAATATCTTGCACAGCGCGTGGGAATGAATATGCCTGAGGACTCTTACGACGACAGTATGTCTCAGCTAAGAAAGCGTATTTATGAGGCAAACCGAGAGGCGGCGCGTTTTTATTTTAAAACGTTGTGCTCTCCCGAAGGCGCCGAGGGGCTGGCTTATCTTCGCGGACGAGCCCTGTCCGATAAGACTATACGTCGCTTCGGACTCGGATTTGCCGATTCAAACCGCCATTCTCTCTGCAATCATTTACGGTCGCTCGGATTTAAAAACACCGAGCTTGTCTCAGCAAACCTCGCATATCAGAACAACAACAGCGTTTCTGATCGTTTTAACAACCGTGTGATGTTTCCGATTATTGATTTGCGCGGTAATGTTATTGCTTTCGGCGGAAGAATTATGACCGACGAAAAACCTAAGTATCTGAACACCTCCGATACGCCCGTTTTCAAAAAGAGCTCCAATCTTTTCTCATTAAATAACGCAAAGGATAGCGGCGAGAAGTCTCTGATACTTTGCGAGGGTTATATGGACGTAATCGCCGTTAATCAGGCTGGTTTTGCGAACGCCGTCGCCACACTCGGTACGGCTCTGACTCCTGAGCAAGCGCTGCTTATGAAACGCTACGCCGATGAGGTTATCATCTGCTACGACTCGGACGAAGCGGGACAGAAAGCGACCGCCCGCGCGATAACTCTGCTTCGCAACGCGGGTGTACTCGTTCGTGTTATAACTATTCCGGAGGGTAAAGACCCGGACGAATTTCTCAGAAACCGCGGTAACGCAGGACACGACGCTTTCAAAAACGTAATTGAGGGAAGCGGTAATGATGTCGATTACCGTATTGCCAAGTTAAAGAAAAACTACAATCTCGAACAGGCTGAAGGTCGCGTCGGTTATCTTAACGAGGTCGTAAAAATACTCGCAAGTCTCGATAATTCTATCGAGCGTGATATTTATATATCTAAAATCAGCAAAGAAATGAATGTTACCCCGGACGCGCTGCGTCAGCAGATTTCAAAGATTTCGCGGCACGATATTTACGAGCGAAGAAAAAACGAGTTTCGCGAAATCCAGAGGAATCTTAACGGAAGGGACGACAAGGTCAACACCGACAGGTTTTCAAAGCCAAGAGTGACAACGGCTGAGGAAGCGTTGATTTCCTATCTAATCAAAAATCCAGATAAACTAGGTTTTATTATGTCTCAGGTGGACGAAAACAAGTTTCAGTCCGAATTTAACAGAAAACTGTTTTTATATTTCCGTGAAAGAATAAAGAACGGATATGAACCTCTTTCACAAGTCTCTGCAGACTTCACTCAGGAGGAGACGGCGAAAATATTTAAGCTTGCAAATTCTCATACCACGAGATTTGCAACGGATAATACAGTCAGAGAATATATTAATGTTCTCAACGACGAATATATAAAGCTTAAAACAAAGGATATTGAAAACGCCTCTATGGACGATATAAACGAGCAGTTAAGGCGGTTGCGCAACAGTCACAGTTAGGAATAAAGTTTACATAGTTATAAAGAAAGGAATTGCGTATGGCACAGTTAGACAAAAAAGGAATTTTCAAGGAATTAACCGAACTCGGTAAATCCAAGGGCAACCTTACCAACGACGAAATTATTGAGGCGCTCGGCGAGGTCGAATTTAAGCCCGAAGAGCTTGAAAAGCTCTACGACAGCCTTGAACAGCTCGGAATCGAGATTATCGAGGACGATATTGAAAATATTGAAAACATCGACCTTGAGTCTTTTGCAGCCACAGATGATGATAAAAAGAATTCTGCCGCAGATTCGGGCGAAGCTATTTCAATCGACGATCCCGTTAAGGTTTACCTGAAGGAAATCGGCCGTGTTCCTCTCCTCACTCCCGAGGAGGAAATTGAGCTGGCGATAAAAATTTCCGAGGGCGATATCCAGGCAAAAAAACGCCTTTCCGAGGCGAATCTCCGTCTCGTTGTAAGTATTGCTAAGCGTTATCTCGGACGGGGCATGCAGTTTTTGGACCTTATCCAGGAGGGAAACCTCGGTCTTATCAAGGCTGTAGAGAAGTTCGACTACACTAAGGGATTTAAATTTTCCACATACGCAACCTGGTGGATTCGTCAGGCAATCACCCGCGCGATAGCCGACCAGGCGCGCACAATCCGTATTCCCGTACATATGGTAGAAACAATAAATAAGGTAAAGAAAGTATCCACCCAGATTCTCCACGAAAAGGGTCATGAGCCGACATCCGAGGAAATTGCCGAGAAGCTTGACATTTCTGTTGAAAAGGTGCGTGAGATTGTAAGGGTTGCTCAGGAGCCTGTTTCCCTCGAAACCCCGATAGGCGAGGAGGAGGACAGCCACCTCGGAGACTTTATTCCGGATAGTGATACTCCCGCTCCTGCGGACGAGGCTTCGCACGCTCTCCTGAAAGAACAGCTTGACGAGGTTCTCGCGACTTTAACACCTCGTGAGGCTAAGGTGCTTCGTCTTCGCTTCGGTCTTGAGGACGGAAAGAGCCGCACTCTTGAAGAGGTGGGCAGTGAGTTTAAGGTAACGCGCGAGCGTATCCGCCAGATTGAGGCAAAAGCGCTTAGAAAGCTGCGACACCCGTCCAGGAGTAAAAAGCTCAAGGATTATCTCGATTAAGTAACTTAAATACCGCCTTAGGTTTCCTAAAAGAAAGCCTCAGGCGGTAATTTTTTTGCGATTAGGTTTTGCGTTAAATATAGAGCCTCGTACCGGGATAAATTATATCGGGATTTATCATACCGTTCTTTCTTGCAAGTTCCTCAACAGAAGTTCCGAACCTCTGCGCAATTGCCCAGAGCGTATCTCCGGGACGGGTAACATAAATATAGCCCGTCGGTTTCTCTGTATCCACAGGAACAGTGATTACCTCACCCACATAAATTAAACTGGGGTCGTTAATATTGTTTAATCCCAATATTTTATCTACGGTTGTTCCGAAAAAGTTAGCAATACCGAATAATGTATCGCCTTTTCTTACCGTGTAAGTTACAGTTTCCATATTTTCCCTCCGTTCGTTACTATGATATACACTTTTGCGCAATATGTTACACTTTCTTAACTATGTAAATCTAACTAAAATAATTTTTATTTTATAGTTAAAATGCACATAAAACGGCTCATATTTTCTACATGTCAAAAGCCTTTACAAGCCAATATAATTCGTTTTTAGAAATATATTTTATCAAGAATTTGTTAAAATTTAAAAAGAAAATTCTATCACTCTGAATGGAGGATATATGCATTCAAAACGTATACTTTCATTTGTTCTTGTATTATTCCTTTTTGTCTTGTCTTTAACCTTTACTTTACCCGCAGCCGCGGCTACGAAGTACGAGACATACTCAGCAAAGCTGGACCGCAGGGCATACAGCGGTAAGCTCGGTGCGGTTTATACAAAGGAGTACACCAAATTTCGTGTGTGGGCTCCTACGTCCGACGCGGTAAAGGTCGTGCTGTATAAGTCCGGCTCGTCTGACGAGTATTACAAGCAGGTCGCGATGAAATACAGCAGGTCAAAGGGCGTGTGGTATACCACAGTCAAAGGCGACCTTAAAAATGTTTATTATACCTACAGCTTTGAGCGTAATGGTAAAACATATGAAACCTATGACATTTACGCAAAAGCGTGCGGAGTTAACGGGGAAAAAAGTATGGTAGTTGACCTTGACTCTACCGACCCCAAGGGTTGGGAGGAAGATACTCATATTACCGTTGATTCTCCTACGAAGGCGAGAATATGGGAGGTTCAGATTTCCGACTTCTCTTCCTCCGAAACAAGCGGAGTGTCACGGGAAAACCGCGGAAAGTATCTCGCATTTACTGAGACCGGCACAACTGTCAACAGTATTTCGGACTCGCCCTCAACCTGCGTCGATTATCTCAAGGAGCTGGGCGTAAACTATGTCCATATAAATCCGTTCTACGACTTTGGCTCGGTTGACGAGTCTGATACATCCGATAAGGACGAGAACTATAACTGGGGATATGACCCCGTAAATTATAACGTTCCCGAAGGGTCTTACAGCTCTGACGCAAGCAAAGGCGCTGTGCGTATAAAGGAATGTAAACAGATGATTATGGCGCTCCATAAAGCAGGTATCGGCGTTATTATGGACGTTGTGTATAACCATACTCACGAATGGAAAAAGTCCGCGTTTAATCTCACAGTACCTAATTACTACTACAGAATGAACGATGACGGTTCGTATTCAAACGGTTCGGGATGCGGAAACGACACTGCTTCCGAGCATAAAATGTTCCGAAAATATATGATTGATTCCGTAACATACTGGGCGAGCGAGTATCATATCGACGGTTTTCGATTTGACCTTATGGGTCTGCATGACGTGGATACAATGAACAGTATCCGAAAATCTCTCGACAGTCTTTCAGACGGTGAAAAGCTGCTTATGTACGGGGAACCGTGGAATCTCACAACCACCGCAGACGACGGCACAGTTCTTGCTAATACGAACAACATCGCTAAGCTCGATACCCGTATAGCGGCTTTTGACGATATTTACCGTGACGCTGTAAAGGGCAGTACATCGGGAGCAGACCAAGGTTTTGTTCAGTCGGGAGCAAACAAAGGTAACCTCAGAGCGGGTATCGCAGGTCAGGCTAACGAGACCACAGGTCGTGCCAAGACTCCGACTCAGACAGTTACATACGCATCCTGCCACGATAATCTCACTTTGTGGGATAAGCTTGTAAAGTCTGTAAAAGGCGAAAAGGGTAAGTATGACACGCGTTACAACGACCTTGTCGCTATGAACAAGCTTGTTGGCGCTGTAACATATACATCTCAGGGCATAAGCTTTATGCTCGCAGGAGAGGAATTCTGCCGCACCAAGAACGGAGACGAGAACAGCTATAATTCAGGCAGAGAGCTGAATCAACTCGATTGGACAGCTCTTGAAACCTATGGCGATGTTGTCGATTATTATAAGGGACTTATCGAGATACGAAAGAATATTTCCGCGTTTTCCGACCCGACTCCAACGACGGCTAACGCTATCGAATATCTTGAAGATTTGCCGGACGGTGTGATTGCTTATTCGGTAAATGACCCGATGTACGGTAAAGTTATCGTGGCTTTCAACAGCAGTGAAGAGACCGCCGCAGTAGATATCGGCGGTACTTACGCTCAGCTTGCGAATGAAGAAACCGCCGGTATGCGTAATCTTAACACTGTAACCGGTACAGTTAAGCTTCCTGAGAAATCCGCCGCAATACTTGTTGATAAAAACTCATTCGATAAGGTTAAAAAAGATTCCGATACGGGTAAGGTTGTAGTCAGATATAAATCAAATGACGAAATATTTAAAAGCTACGTCATAAGCGGCAAGATAGGGGACAGCTTCGAAATATCTCCGATTCATACTGTCCTTATGGACTATAATATAACTAACAGAAGCGGTGTGCTCGGAAAATTCAGCGATACGGTTCACTACTGCGATTTTGAGTGCGAGAAATACGATGGGGATTTTTCGTCGGTAGCTTTTGTCTGCGTTGATGATAACACCGACAAGGTGATTTACGATACGGTTTATATGTCCAATCGCCTTGGACAGCCGTACGCTACTCCGAGTATTCCTTCAATAGACGGTTACTCTCTCAACCTCGAAAGATTGCCGAAAAACGGTTGCGGCATTTTTTCAAAAAAGGACAAAACCGTTAAATACAGATATACAAAGCGTTCGTCCGATGATTTTATCTGTAAAGTGAATATAGTATATATGTCGACTGACGGAAAAGTTCTCAGTACAGATACAAAAAGCGGTGAGAGCGGCGCGGCGTATTCCACCTCTCAGATTGAGTTCGAAGGGTATGACTTCGTCTCAGTCACAGATAACAGCAGCGGCAACTACGCCGAAACCGAGCAAAATATCCTTTATATTTATGCTCCCGTCTCATTTATGTCTAATCTTATTACGGTAATTGTCGCCCTGGCTGTTGTTTTACTGCTGTCCGCTATGGTGTTCTTTTATTACAGAAGTCGTAAGAATAAGCTTTCCGCGAAAATTGACATCGGATAAATTTTTATAAAATTTTTTGCGACCGGAACTTAAAGTGTAAATTCACCTGTAAAAAACAGGTTTTAATTTCAAAGGAGGAAATATATATGGCAAAGAAAATTTTGTCAACATTACTTTGTGTTGTACTTCTGGCTTCTTGTGTTGTTGTAGCTAATGCGGCTGCCTCAAAGTCCGCAACAGGCGATACCGCTTATGCAACCGCCGCTCAGGCTCTTGACGATAAGTACGGCTATGACGGCGATGACCTCGGTGCAACATATTCTAAGGACTCCACTACCTTCAAGGTATGGGCTCCGACTGCTATTGAGATAAAGGTTAATCTTTATGCTACGGGCAGCGACAAGGAAGAAGGCGCTGAGAATCTCGGCTCAACACCTCTTGTTTTTGACGAGAAAACAGGCGTTTGGTCTGCTACTGTCAAGGGTGATCTTAAAAACAAGTTTTACACCTACACAGTTAAGGCTAAAAATGTTACAGGGTCAAAAACAACTGAGAAAGAGACAATGGACGTTTACTCCGTTGCTACAGGCGTAAACAGCAAGCGTTCCCAAATTGTTGACCTTGACGACACGGACCCCGAGGGTTGGGATAAGGATACCCACGTAGTACCCGACAAATCTACCGATTCTTTCGTTTGGGAAGTGCACGTAAAGGACTTCTCTTACTCTCCTAACTCCGGCGTTTCCGAAAAAAACCGCGGTAAATTTACCGCTTTCACCGAGACAGGAACAACCCTTAACGGAGAGGGTAAGGTAGCGACAATGGTTGATTACCTCAAGGAAATCGGCGTTACTACTGTTCAGATTAATCCTTTCTATGACTACGGTTCTGTTGATGAGGCAGGCTCAGACTCTCAGTTTAACTGGGGCTATGACCCTGTAAACTACAATGTTCCCGAGGGCTCTTATTCAACCAATCCTTACGACGGCAATGTCCGCATTAAGGAATGTAAGCAGATGGTTCAGGCTCTCCATAAGGCGGGCATAGGCGTTGTTATGGACGTTGTTTATAACCACACCTATAACACAGAGACTTCTTTCGAGGCTTGTGTTCCTAACTATTACTACAGAATGACTGCGTCGGGCGCTTACTCTAACGGCTCAGGCTGTGGAAACGAGACTGCTTCCGAGCGCCGTATGTTCAGGAACTTTATGATTCAGTCCTGTATGTACTGGGTAAACGAGTACCATATTGACGGTTTCCGTTTTGACCTTATGGGTCTTCATGATGTTGAGACAATGAATCTTATCCGTGCTGAAATGGATAAGGTTGATCCCCGTCTTACTATCTGGGGCGAAGGCTGGACAGGCGGAAGCAGCACATTCCCGACCACAACCTGCACAGGCGCAGAGTTCCGTCAGGCTACTCAGTCAGGCGCTCCGTACCTGAACGAGCGTGTAGCGTTCTTTAATGATGGTATTCGCGACGGTCTCAAGGGCTCGGTATTCCAAAAGACAGGCGCAGGCTGGATTCAGGGTGCAAATGCAAGCTACCAGTCAATGATTTACGGTATTCTTGCAAATACAAAGAACGGCAACTGGCATTCAAAGCAGCCTTCACAGACTGTAACATACGCCTCCTGCCACGATAACCAGACTCTCTGGGACAGACTTGCCGACTCTCAGGGACTCACTGACTACTGGAGAAAGCGCCACTCAACACTGGTAGCGGAGAATAAGCTTGTAGGCGGTATCCTCAATATGTCTCAGGGTATAACATTCGTTCTCGCGGGCGAGGAAATGGGACGTTCCAAGGATAACGACGAGAACTCCTATTCGTCATCGGCTACAGAGAATATGATTGACTGGTCGCTGGCTAAGACAAATGCTGACATTGTATCCTATTACAAGGGTATGCGTCAGATTCGTACACATTTTGCACCTCTTACGGATGATACGAACAATTCCGCAAGCAACTATGTAATTTATTCAGGTTCTAAGGATCCTTCGTTTACCTATTCGGCTGTATGGACAAATTCAACAAGCGGTCAGTGGAATAAGCTTGCTGTTCTTGCAAACTCTAACAAAACTGACACAACTTTTACTCTTAACGAGTCAAGCGGCGTTAAGGAATGGGTAATTATTGCTGACGATCAGCAGGCAGGCGTTAAAAAGCTTGGCGAGGTAAAGGACGGCGTATTTACAATTCCCGCACGTTCTATGATTGTTGCAGTTGATAAGACTTCTTTCGATTCTGTTGCTCTCAAGTCAGAGTACGGCTCCGTTAAGGTTAATGCTTACAATTCTATTACCGACGAAATGATTGATTCTTACACAATCACAGGTAAGGTAGGAAGCAAGTATTCCGTAGCTATCCCCGATAATTTAGGCGTTGAGTACGAGCTTGCAAAGACCGACGGTGACGTTGACGGCACATACACAGAGGCTGATAAGGAAGTTAACCTCTATTTCGATTACTATGCTCCGGATTCCGTTAAGGTTGACCTCAACGGCGACGGTAAAGTCAATATTAAGGACGCAACACTTCTTCAGAGATACCTCATAAAGAAAGCTGCTTTAACAGCAGAACAGGAGAAGAAGGTTGACTTTAACCTTGATACAGCTATTGACGTAAACGATGTTACAATGATGCAGAAGTATCTTTCCGATATGTCCGTAGGAAAGGGTACTGTAACAGTTAATTTCTACAAGACGGGCACACAGGATTCGATTTCCAAGTCAGTTGTTTATGAAGGTAAGGTAGGCGACAGCTACACAGCAGCTGCTGCAAACGCTCTCGGCTATAAGCTTAACGAGAGCAATCTTCCTAAGGATACAACCGTAACCATTCCTTACGGAAACAGAGAGATTAATTTCTATTATGACCAGACCACGGCAAATGTTAAGCTTCACGTTAAGCACAGCGGTAACGAGACTTGGAAGCCTGCCATCTGGCTCTGGGGCAATAAAAACGGCGTAGATTCGGGTACAAACTACTGCAAAAAGACGACCTGGCCCGGAGACATTCTTACATTTGACCCGCAGGGTTGGGCTACAACAAGCTTCACAGCTTCAAGCTCCGACGATTCCTATAACGTAATTATTTCACAGCCTAACGAAGCAGGCGACGCTGTTGTTGTTCAGTCGGCAGACTGCAAGGGCTTTGCTGAGACAGAAATGTGGATTGTTATAGACGACTCCAAGGATGGCGTACATCTATCCTTCTACAATGTAAACCCTGATTACAACAAGGACGCAGAACCAATCTATACAACTTGATATTTGTTAAATCTAAAGCCGAGAGCTTATGCTCTCGGCTTCCTCTTTATGTGTAAAAAATCGGGCAGAGCGGCGTATGAAAGCAGCCTATCTGTCCGATTATTTATTTAATATATAAATTTTGTTTAAATATTATTCAAATTCTCCGTAGAAGTCGAAATCCTCAAAGCAGTCGGTAAGCAGCTCCGCCGCTTCAGCTCTGACTTCTTCCTCGTCCATATTGTGGTCAAGCTCCTGAACAAAAAGGTTAATGCTTCCGAATAAGTCCGTAAACAGGATTTCCGTAACATCTTCCTTAGTAAGCTCTGGATTACTGTCGTAAAGCACTCTGGCAGCCTGCATCGTAATGTACTGTAGTGTGCTCTCAATCGCCTCTAAATCTGCCTCCTCGCAGCAAATTCCTGCATTAATTTCGCCTTCCTCGTCGCAATGACCATACACGAAGAGCTCACCGGTTTTTAACTGCGTGTTTTCAATATCCTTTATTTTCTTTTTCATATCCGAAGCCATAATTATCGCTCCCTTTCCTAAGGTTTAGGTTGTTTTATTATTTGTATTATACCATATCTTTCTGTTTTTGAAAAGATACATTATATTTTATTTGTGTATAATAGTAATAGCGTGTTTTTAAAATTAACTGTAATTTACTATAAAATTAAAAATAAAATACAGTATTATAATAAATGCCGCGAAAGATACACCGAAAATTGTCCAGTCAAGTATTATTTTGGCTATACTTTTCTTTTTGTATTCATGCGTACTGCTTGCGTAACTGTTTTTGAAGTTTTGCTTCCCTTCATTTACGTCAAACTCATTAGAGCATAGGGGGCAGGTGCAGGTTTTACTATTTCCGCTGTAATCAAAAATGTATCCGCATTTTGTGCATTTAATATTATTATCCATATATTCCACCTGATTAAACATTTATCGTTTTGTTTTGCTTATTATAGCACCTGTATTCCTAAAATTAAACCCCTTTTTACATTTTTGAATAATTTTGAATAATACGGTAATCATTTATTCTAAAAAAATTGTTATTTTGTCCTTGTTTTGTTCATTATAACAATTTTTTGCAAGGCTGTTCTAAATTTTTTGCATTTACTTGACATTATATCAATTTGGTTATAAAATATGTGTTGTAATTATTTTACAGTGGCGGACTATAACCACATAGAGATGTTCTCCGTTTCTGAGACGGCGCAAACATCTTTGGCTCAGAGGGGTTCAATCACCACTGAACTCGTCGTGCTGCGCACGACCTCTGCCTGTTAAAAGCAGAGCTTTGAATCTGTCGCAAAAAATGGTAATTTTTCAAGAAGGAGTAGATTTTATGTCAACAAAAGCTAATTACAAAACAGAAGAAATCGGCACAGGTAAAGTCGGTTTTTCTAAGACTCGTACAATTATCGAGACAGCTTTCTATGGTAACAATGTTGTTCCCGTAAACACACTCAAAGAGGCTTATAACCTTGCTAAAAATTCTCCGGGTACTATAGTTACTGATATTCCCGTTTACAGAGGCGAGGAGTTTGGACTCGACGCTGACGCAAAGGTTCTTCTTTTTAACGACGGCGCTGTTACAGGCCGTTATGCCGCCGCACGCCGTATTAAGGGCGAGCCGGGCGTAGACGATACTAAGCTTGATAAGGTCGTTTTGGACGCTGTATACAAGACGCGTTTCAGAAAGATGTACCACGCAACCGTATTTGTCGGTCTTGACCCTGAGTTTATGGTAAAGGCTCACCTCCTTATTCCTGAGGGTGAGGAAAACCTTATGTACTCTTGGATGCTTAACTTCCAGTATATGTCCGACGATTATGTTAAGATGTATAAGAACTCTAAGCCCGTAGGCGACGGCAAAGAGGCTGACATTTATATTCTGTCCGACCCGCAGTGGACTCCGACAGTTTCCCCTGACGTTGATTACAGTTGTCTTTCCGACCCGCTTACACTCTGCTATTTTGATACAGACGCTAACTGCGCCGCTATACTCGGTATGAAGTACTTCGGCGAGCATAAAAAGGGCACGCTTACAATGGCTTGGGCTATTGCTAACCGTAACGGCTACGCTTCCTGCCACGGCGGACAGAAGGAGTATCTCCTTGAGGACGGCTCTACGTTCGTTGCTTCCGTATACGGACTTTCAGGTTCAGGTAAGTCCACGCTTACCCACGCTAAGCACGGCGGTAAATATGAGATAAAGGTACTCCACGACGATGCGTTTATTATCAACACCGACACCTGCGCTTCAATCGCTCTTGAGCCTACCTACTTCGATAAAACAGCCGATTATCCTGCGGGCTGCCCGGATAACAAGTATCTTCTTACATGTCAGAACTGCGGCGCTACACTGGACGATGAGGGTAAGGTTCAGCTTGTAACCGAGGATATCCGTAACGGTAACGGCCGCGCAATCAAGTCAAAGCTCTGGTCTCCGAACCGTGTTGACAAAATTGACGCTCCCGTTAACGCTATTTTCTGGATTATGAAGGATCCAACGATTCCTCCTGTTGTAAAGCTAAAGGGCGCAGCTCTCGCTTCTGTAATGGGCGCTACTCTTGCTACAAAGACTTCCACTGCTGAGCGTGTTGCCGCGGGCACAGACCTTAACGCTCTGCGTATTGTTCCTTATGCTAATCCGTTCAGAACTTATCCTCTTGTAAACGACTATGTTAAGTTCAAAAAGCTTGTTGAAGAAAAGAATGTAGACTGCTACATTATAAACACAGGCGACTTTATGGGCAAGAAGGTTAAGCCCGCCGATACACTCGGTATACTCGAGGCTATTGTGGAGAAGAGAGCTAAGTTTAAAAAGTGGGGACCGTTCTCAGACATTGAGATTATGGATTGGGAAGGCTTCGACGTTGATATGAACGATGCGGATTACAAGGCTGCCCTCAAAGCTGCTATGGAGAACCGTGTAAACGCCATTGAAGGCTTTGCTACTAAGAAGGACGGCTACGACAAGCTTCCCGACGAGGCGCTTAACGCCGTTAAGAAGGTTGTTTCCGAGTTAGAGTAATAATAATCAACATTTAATAAAATTAAAACGCTGGGATTTTTATCTCAGCGTTTTTTTATATCAATATTGAAATTTCACACATTGTTTTGGATACCGTATTGAGTTATCCTCTCCAACCTGTCATTAGTCTGTAGACAGGTCTGAATAGCTTTCTTATTATCATACCGACCATAATGCATGCCGCCATAATTGAAATGGGGAGGAAGATATACAGAATAAGGTGGCTTAGCGGGGACGCGTTTTGTGCAAGACCAAGCTCGAACGCTATGTGCATAAACGGTTCGTGCAGTACGTACACAATGAATATATGAGCCGATGCGAGCAAAAAGCCTTTTTTGTCGGTTATTCTCTTCGCAATATGGTCAAAAATCATCCATATTGCTATAAGACCAACGACCTCATTTACTTTGTAAAGTACAAGCATTATGACAGTCATAAAGGCATTGTTTCCCGCAGATGCAGCAATAAACGTATTTGAAAGACTCAGAGCAACCCAGGTAATTGACATAAACAGTGTTACCATTCTGTCGTCGCGCTTTGTAATGTTTCTCGATTTTCCGAAAATCGCAAGAGCCGCACCCGCGCAGAAATAGAAAAGTCCCTGACTGTTAATGATAAAGCTCAAATCACATAGCCAGAGCACGCCTATTGGTATCAGTATAACGCCCTTGCTTTTTTCGATAAGAAAACAGAGAATCGGAGCAAGCAAAACGAAAATCATTAGCTGCTGCATATACCACAGCGGAAACGCTGCGGGACTGAGAAAATACATAAAGAAATGCGGTAAGTCAAACGCTTTTTCCTTTACAATGTCAAGTCCCTTAAAAAGCTCTATATTGCTTAACACCGTCATTAGAATACCCGACAGCAAACACCATATCAGATACGGTAATAAAAGACTGCGGAAGCGTTTTTTGAGCTTATAAAGGTAACATTCCCGTGTGTTTTGGTATTTAAAAAAGAACAGAAATCCCGAAATCATAAAGAACAGTGGCACCGCGAAGCGGAACATCTCGTTACTGAAGAAATATTCAAACATAGCGGTAAAATTAAGCCCTTCGCTTATTCTGGTAGTCGGAGTGAGGAATAAATCCTTGCAGTTATACGCGTGTATAAACACGACGGCAGCCATCGCGAATACTGAAATAAATTTGATTTTTCGGCTTAAATATTTGCTCATCTTTTCGCCGTTATTAACTGTTTGTTTCATATCAGTCCTCGCTCTTGTCCATACTATAGCACAGCGTCATAAGCATATCGCTGAGGTGAACGTTTTCAACCACCGTGTCTGGGTAGTCGTCCTGAATAAAGTAGTGCGTAAAGTTCCAGAAATTTCTTACGCCGAGTTCATACAGCCTTTTTACAGCCTGCGGAGCGGCAGAACGCGGAATACAAAGAAACGCGGCGTCAACCTTGTTCTCACGGCAGAAGTCCTCAAGTTCTGTTTCATTTCGGATTATAAGGTCTTTAATGTACGTCCCGACAATCCGCTCGTTATTATCAAAAATTCCTACAAGCCGAAATCCGAGTTTATTGAATTTCATATGAGCGGCAATCGCGGTACCAAAGTGCCCCGCGCCGATAAGTACGGCTCTGTACTGTTTGTTGAGACCGAGTATTTTCATAATTTCCGCTCTCAGATTAGGCACGGAGTATCCGTATCCCTGATGACCGAAACCGCCGAAGCAGTTTAAATCCTGCCTTACCTGACTTGCCGTTGATCTCATAATATTTGCGAGCTTTTCGGAGCTTATTCTGTCGATTCCCTGCTCCTCAAGTTCGGATAAAAACCGGTAATATCTAGGCAAACGCCGTATAACCGATTTGGAAATATTTTCCTTGTTCATAATGTCATTTGTTAATCCTTATTTAAAAGTGATTTCAGGGGAGAGCAAAACCGCCCGCCCCTGTAATATAATTAGAAAATTAAAGTAAGCCCTTTAATGTTTCGTTGACGGCTTTAAGAAACTCTGTGGTGTTTACCTTTTTTTTGTTTTCAAGCGTTGAGATAAGGTAAAGGTCACCCGTCATCGTTCCGCCCTCAATCGTGTCAATGACAGCCTTCTCGAGCTTATCGGCAAAGTTTACAAGCTCAGGCAGCTCGTCCAGCTCTCCGCGCTTTCTGAGCGCGCCCGTCCACGCAAACAGCGTAGCAACCGAATTTGTCGAGGTTTCCTCGCCCTTTAGGTGCTTGTAATAATGCCTCTGTACCGTGCCGTGAGCCGCCTCATACTCATAAACTCCGTCGGGCGATACGAGTACGGACGTCATCATAGCGAGCGAGCCGTAAGCCGTAGCAATCATATCGCTCATAACATCGCCGTCATAGTTTTTGCACGCCCAGATGTAGCCGCCGTTTGAGCGGATAACACGTGCAACAGCGTCGTCGATAAGTGTATAGAAGTATTCGATGCCCGCTGCCTCGAACTTCTCCTTGTACTCATTTTCGTAAATTTCAGCGAAAATATCCTTAAATCTGTGGTCGTATTTTTTGCTTATGGTGTCCTTGGTAGAGAACCATACGTCCTGTTTTGTGTCGAGACCAAAGTTAAAGCAGGATCTCGCAAAGGATGAAATGCTCTCGTCAAGATTGTGAAGCCCCTGAATAATGCCGTCGCCTTTAAACTCGTGTATAAGGCTTGTTTCTGTTGTGCCGTCGGGCCTTGTAACGAGAAGCTCTGCCTTCGAGCCTTTCTCTACAACCATTTCCGTGTTCTTGTATACGTCGCCGTAAGCATGACGGGCAATAGTAATTGGCTTTGTCCACGTCGGAATATAAGGCGTAACGCCCTTAACAAGAATAGGAGCGCGGAATACCGTGCCGTCGAGTATTGCGCGGATAGTGCCGTTCGGAGATTTCCACATTTGTGAAAGATTATATTCGGGCATACGCGCGGCGTTCGGGGTGATAGTAGCGCACTTTACAGCAACACCGTATTTTTTTGTCGCTTCAGCACTGTCGAAGGTTACTTGATCCTTAGTTTTTTCTCTGTTTTCGAGTCCTAAGTCATAGTATTCGCTTTTGAGGTTGATATAAGGCAGGATAAGAATATCCTTTATTTGCTGCCAAATAACTCTCGTCATTTCGTCTCCGTCCATCTCAACGAGCGGAGTTTTCATCTGAATTTTCTGCATATTAGCCATTCTCCTTTGTGTAATCAAGCAAACCGCCCGCGATGATTATAGCCTTGGTTCTGTCTGTAAGCTCACACAAAGCCTTTAATGTTTCGCCGTTTGTCTTGTTTACAACCGTAATATTTTTCCCATCCATTATTTCTGCTTTAACATTCGGGAGTTCAAGCTGATCTCCGAGTTTTATTTTATCATAGTCAGCCGAGTCTGCAAAGGTTAGCGGAATAATACCCGCGTTGATAAGATTTGCGCGGTGTATTCTCGCAAAGCTCTTAACAAGTACAGCCTTAACGCCGAGATACAGCGGCGCAAGTGCGGCGTGCTCACGCGAAGAGCCCTGACCGTAGTTTTCTCCGCCTACTATAATGCTCTTACCGAGCATTTTTGCGCGTTCGGGGAAGTTTTTGTCGCATACTGTAAAGCAGTACTCGGAAATTTTCGGAATATTTGAACGGAGCGGAAGAATTTTTGCGCCTGCAGGCATAATATGGTCTGTTGTAATGTTGTCTCCTACCTTAAGCGAGCAGCTCGCCTCAATTTTGTCGCTTAGCGGTGAGGTTTTCGGATATGGTTTAATATTCGGACCTCTGAGTACTTCTACGCTGTCCATTTCCTCAACGCTTGCAGGCT
This sequence comes from uncultured Clostridia bacterium, assembly GCA_947625485.1. Lineage (GTDB taxonomy): Bacteria > Bacillota > Clostridia > Oscillospirales > Acutalibacteraceae > Ruminococcoides. Next base: position 56,126 of record CANQOP010000001.1, read on the forward strand.
CTATAACGAGATTGTCGTTTATAAGGAATTTCTCCGGCATATCGATTTCAACGTCAGCGCCTAAAGTGGTCGGGTCGGTAAATACGCCCGTGAGAGCGGAAGCCGCCGCGGTTTCGGGAGAAACAAGGTAAATTTGACCGTCGGCAGTACCCGAGCGGCCCTCGAAGTTGCGGTTGAAAGTTCTCAGCGAAATACCGCCGGAGTTCGGCGACTGTCCCATACCGATGCACGGACCGCACGCGCTTTCGAGTATTCTCGCGCCTGCGGCAATCATATCGCCGAGCGCGCCGTTCAGAGCAAGCATATTGAGAACCTGCTTTGAACCCGGAGCTATAGCAAGGCTCACGCCGTCGGCTACAGTCTTGCCCTTTAGGATAGCCGCAACCTTCATCATATCCCTGTAGGACGAGTTCGTGCAGGAGCCGATACATACCTGATTTACCTCTTTGCCCGCAAGCTCTTCGATAGTCTTAATATTGTCGGGTGAGTGAGGACAAGCCGCGAGGGGCTTCAGCTCGTCAAGATTTATCTCAATAATTTCGTCGTACTCTGCATCAGCGTCTGAGGAAAGCTCTGTATAATCCTCCTCACGACCCTGTGCCTTTAAAAATTCCCGTGTGATTTCATCGGAGGGGAAGATAGAGGTCGTAGCGCCGAGCTCGGCGCCCATATTTGTTATAGTCGCACGCTCGGGAACAGACAGAGTCTTAACGCCTTCCCCTGCGTATTCAACAATTTTGCCTACTCCGCCCTTAACGGACATAACCTCAAGCACCTTGAGAATAATATCCTTAGCCGAAACCCAGGGTTTTAGCTTACCGGTAAGATTAACTTTTACCATTTTAGGCATAGTGATGTAATACGCTCCGCCTCCCATTGCTACGGCAACGTCGAGACCGCCGGCGCCGATAGCCAGCATACCGATACCGCCTCCTGTCGGGGTGTGACTGTCCGAGCCGATTAATGTCTTGCCGGGCTTTCCGAAGCGTTCGAGATGAACCTGATGGCAAATTCCATTACCCGGTCTTGAGAAATAAATTCCGTGTTTTTTACATACAGACTGGATAAAACGGTGGTCGTCAGCGTTTTCAAAGCCTGTCTGGAGTGTATTGTGATCTATGTAAGCGACGCTCTTTTCCGTCTTGACTCTCGGAACACCGATAGCCTCGAATTCCAGATACGCCATTGTACCTGTCGCGTCCTGGGTAAGCGTCTGGTCAATTTTTAAACCGATGTCAGTACCCGCAACCATTTCGCCGTCAACGATATGGTTTTTAATAATTTTCTGAGCAATAGTTAAACCCATAAAATAACCTCCAATTCATTACATAAATATACTTGTACATAATACCATAAATTGCGTGTAAAGTAAAGTATTTTATGATTGTAATCCTACAACATAAGCAAATAGAAAGCTAAGCATTGAAATTTATAAATTATAGTGATATAATCCTAATGTATGTGTAATTTTATGGTTTAATTGAAAAGGGAATGATATGATGAGTACAAGAGAAAATTTACGCAATGTAGCTATTATTGCTCATGTTGATCACGGAAAGACCACACTTGTCGACCAGCTCTTAAAGCAGAGCGGAGTATTCCGCGAGAATGAAGAGGTAAACGAGCGTGTAATGGACAGCAACGACCTCGAGCGCGAGCGCGGAATTACTATTCTATCAAAAAACACGGCAGTAATGTATAACGGCATAAAAATTAATATCGTGGATACCCCGGGACACGCTGACTTCGGCGGAGAGGTTGAGCGTATTCTTATGATGGTTGACGGCGTGGTATTGCTTGTTGATGCCTTTGAGGGTTGTATGCCTCAGACGCGTTTCGTGCTCAAAAAGGCTCTCGCTCTCGGCAAAAAGCCTCTTGTGGTTCTTAATAAAATTGACCGCCCGGGCGCAAGACCCGAGGAGGTCGTTGATGAGGTTCTCGATTTGTTTATTGAGCTCGGTGCTGACGACGATCAGCTTGAGTTTCCTGTAGTCTATGCATCCGCCCGTGACGGATATGCAACCAATGACCCTCACGAAAAGGGAGAGGATATGACGCCGCTTTTCGACGCTATCATTAATGAAATTCCCGCTCCCAAGGGTGATGAAAACGGCGGTTTACAGATTTTACTTTCCAATATAGACTACGACCAATTTATCGGCAGAATAGGTGTAGGACGTGTTGAGCGCGGCTCTGTAAAAAGCGGACAGTCTGCTGTACTCTGTCACAGCGACGGCACCCATACCAACGTGAAAATATCAAAGCTCTATCAGTTCGAGGGCTTAAACAGAGTTGAAAGCGATACCGCGACATACGGTGATATTGTGTGTATAAGCGGTATAAGCGATATTAACATCGGAGAGACTGTCTGCGACCCTGAAAATATTGACCCTCTGCCGTTCGTTAAGATAGACGAGCCTACGGTAACGATGAATTTTATGGTAAATAATTCACCTTTCGCGGGTCAGGACGGCAAGTACGTTACGTCGCGCAATATACGCGACAGACTTTTTAAGGAAATTGAGACGAATATCGCGCTTAGAGTCGAGGAGACCGACTCTGCCGATACGTTTAAGGTTTCGGGACGAGGCGAGCTTCATCTCTCGATTCTTATTGAAACTATGCGTAGGGAGAACTACGAGTTTCAGGTTTCACGCCCTCAGGTTATTACAAAGACAATTGACGGCGTATTGTGCGAGCCTATTGAGTATCTTATGATTGAAGTGCCCGACAGCTACGTCGGCGCGGTTATGGAAAAGCTCGGCTCGAGAAAAGCGGAGCTTGTGAATATGGGTACCCGCGACAGCGGCACGACGCATATCGAGTTCAAAATCCCGTCCAGAGGTCTTATGGGCTATCGCCCCGAGTTTCTTACCGACACGAACGGAAACGGTATAATGAATCACGTTTTTGACTCCTATGAGCCGTTTAAGGGTGAGATAATCACGAGACACCAGGGCTCTCTTATCGCGTTCGAGACGGGGGACAGTGTTGCTTACGGACTCTATCAGGTTCAGGAGCGCGGACGTCTCTTTATCGGACCGGGCGTTCCCGTATATGAGGGAATGATTGTCGGTGCGTCTCCGAAGGCTGAAGATATTACCGTAAACGTCTGCAAGAAAAAACACATTACAAATACGCGTGCCTCAGGCTCTGATGACGCCCTGAAGCTCACACCTCCTACGGTTCTCTCGCTTGAACAGTGCCTTGAGTTTATCGCGGACGACGAGCTTGTCGAGGTAACGCCTAACAATATCCGTATGCGTAAAATGATTTTATCGAAAGAACAGCGTATGAAAATGCAATTCAGAAAGAAGTAATACATTGAATTTCGTAATTTTAGATTTAGAGTGGAACGGCTCCTACAGCAAAAAGGTTCACCATTATGTGAATGAAATAATTGAATTTGGCGCTGTGAAAGTTAATGAACAGCTTAATGTTGTCGATACCTTTTCAATGCTCATAAATCCTAAGATAGGCAAGAAAATAAGTTCTCATATTGCTGACCTTACGCATATTTCCACCGAAGAGCTAAAGAGCTGCGGTGAGGATTTTATGAACACCACAGAGAAGTTTTCCTCATTTTCCGACGGGTGCGTGATAATGACGTGGGGAACGTCTGATATTCTCACGCTTATGGATAACTATGCATATTACACCCGCGAGCGCAGGGTTCCGTTTCTTAAATATTACTGTAATCTTCAGGAGTACTGTGAGCACGTAATGGGACTATATGACCCGTCTTCCCAGCTCGGACTTCAGAATTGTGCCGAAATTCTCGGTATTAACAGCGAAGGTAAGGAGCTGCATAGGGCGTATGCGGACGCTATGCTAAGCCTGAGCTGCCTTACACGCACCTATGAAAGAAATAAGCTTAGAAAGTTTGTGTTTTGCGCGGACGATGAGTTTTACCGTCGATTGACCTTCAAAAACAAAGTGCTTACCGACCTTAAAAATCCTCAGATTGATAAGTCTAAGCTTTTCATAAATTGCGACGACTGCGGTATCCGGACTGAGCAGCTGACGCATTTTAAGGTAAAAAACAAGAGCTTTACAGCAAAATTCCGATGTCCGAAATGTAAAAAGATTTTTGACGGAAAAATAAATATACGTCTGAAATATGACGGCGTTGATATAAAAAAAAGAATTATCGTCAAGGAGCCTGTTGATATTCTCGACGACTGAATATTTTTCACTGAATATTTTTAACTGTATATTTTTCTACTCAGTAATGTACGGTAATAAAATCGAATAGAGCAAACTTTCTTGTAAATTTGTTGCATATAACTTGCATTTCGCGGGTTATATGCATTTTTTGTTCTTTGCAAAGCTTTTTGAGAGCAATGTATAATAATTGAGAAAAGTGTAAATATTTTATTTTAATACTTTGTTTACAAAAACATTTGATTACCAAAGTACTGTAAATAGGACTGTGCTCTGCTTTTAGAACAAATGTTGCAAAATAGTCTTGAAATAAAACAAATGTTCTGCTAAAATGATATTGCAAGGTTGTTTTGCCCCGGATAAACCTTGTGAAATAACGTGATATATGAATCTTGATGAATGAAAGGAAGTTATTATGGATTATTTCGCTTGGTCTCAGGAATACTACAGAGACGCAAAAAATCTGCTGTCTACTATCGAAAAGTATAAAAACCTTCTAAAAAATGCTGACAGGCTCAATTATGAACAGCTCAACTCAACTCTTTCCTCGTACCGTTATATTTACTATGACCTTATGAATACGGCGCGTAACCTGGAAGAAAGAGCAAAGGAGAGTCTGGATGCGGCATAGGAAGATTTCTATTACGGAGCGTAATTCCCATTTGCTTTTTTATAACGATTTTGACGACAGTGAGGACAATTCGCGTGAAGTAGCTAAAATGAAAAAAATCTTGCACAAGGCTATCGAAGGAGAGCTTACCGACAAACAGCGCTATTGTATTTGTGAGTATTACTTAAACGGAAGGAGTATGAAAAGTATCGCGTCCGATTTGAATGTTAATCCCTCAACAGTAACACGCCACATTCAGAGCGCTAAGCGCCGTCTCCGACGTGTAGCCGAATATTACTAAACACCTTAGTTTAGTATAAGAAAAGGACTGCTTCTCGGCAGTCCTTTTCGACTTGTCTGTGTTTTAACCAAATTAATGTTTATCCACACATACTCCTTTTATATTTCAAAATCTTCTTTGCGGTATTGCGCCAACGGAAGTTCTCCTTTCGGGACACGCAGGGTAGGGTTATAGTTAAATTTTTTGCATTTTCCGTTTTTTATTTTTTTGTTCTTCTGACAGTAAAAACCGTCTTCGTCCTCATAAAAAAACGCGCAATATGAACAATCAGTTTCTATATAATTCCCGAATAAGTTCTTTTTCATAATATTCACCTATCAAAATGGTATCAAAATTTTCCTTTTCAATTTAAGTATACCAAAATAAATTTTAACTTGCAAGTTTTATTGTTTTTGTTTACAATATAAATTGGTGATATTATGAAAATTCAAAGCAAAACAATGAAACTTCAAAATCCTGAAAATGTTCCTTATTTAACATATAATTCTTTATCGGAAATAAATTTTATAAAACACGGCTTTTCAACTCGTCTCGGAGGAGTGAGCAAGGGAATTTTTTCCTCAATGAATTTAGCCTTTAATCGCGGTGATAATCACGATGATGTGGTGGAAAACTATCACAGAATATGTAATTCAATAGGACTTGATTTTAATACTCTCGTTGCTTCGGCTCAGGACCATCATACAGCGGTCCGCCGTGTCTTTAGCGAAAACTACGGTATAGGTATAACTAAGCCGCGCGATATGCAAAGCGTGGATGCGATTATGACTAACGAAAAAAACGTCACTCTTGTTACGTATTACGCCGACTGTACGCCGATTTTCTTTGTCGATACCGAAAAAAAAGCAATCGCTCTCGCTCACGCCGGCTGGCGAGGTACTGTCGGTAAAATAGGGCGGAAAGTAATTGAAAAAATGACGCTTGAATTTGGGACAAATCCCAAGGATTTGGTCTGTGCTGTAGGTCCCGCAATTTCAAAGTGCTGTTACGAGGTTGATAAAAACTGCGCCGAGTACTTCTATAAGCTCGACAGTCTTGACAACAATAAGTTTATATTTCCTAAAACGAATAATAAATATATGATTGATTTGCTTGAAACAAACCGACAAATTTTGGTACAGGCAGGAGTAAATCCGGATAAAATAACAATTTCAGATCTATGTACGCGCTGTAACAACGGGCTTTTATGGTCGCACCGCGCCACGAACGGCAAACGCGGAACAATGGCGGCGTTTTTAGTCATAAACAGTCGGTAAGTATTAATTTTTACCGATTTTTAAGATTTATAAAATACATATACACCCACAAAATCAGAAAAGGACAATCACTATGAAAAAACTACTGTTGCGAAATATTTCCGTTTTTTTAGTTATGCTCTTCGTAATAAGCATATGTACTGTTTCCGTTTCGTCTGCTATTGTCTATACTAACTCAAAGGGTACGATAAAGGTAGTGTGCGGAAAATATTCTAAGAAATTCACTGCGAAAAAGTATAACAATAATTTTTCAAAGTCTTTAAACGCCGCGCTTGAAGTCGCGCGGAAGAAATCAACTGAAAAAAAACCTGCTACAGTAACCGTCTCAAAGGGGTATTACAGCCTTGACCGTACAATAAAAATTTACAGCGATACAACTCTCAAGGCAAGTGGCTGCTATTTCCGTCTTTACGGCAATTTGCTTAGAAACGGATACAACAGAAAAGCGTCTGCAGCTAAATCATATAAGGGAGCAAAGAACATTACGATTGTAGGCGGAAGTTGGGACGCAATGGTTCCGTACTCGCAGGCGGGTACTTCAAACTCACGCATAATGCACTCAACTATGAGATTTGCTCACTGCAAAAATATTCTTATTAAAAATTGTACTTTTGTAAATAATTATAATTGCCATGACGTAGAACTCGGAGGCGTAGATAACGCTAAAATTACGAAATGCAGCTTTTCAAATCCTCAGTCTGTAAATAATTTTCCGAATGACGGCGGACGCGAGGCTATTCAGATTGACTGCTGTACCTATGAGGCTATGCCCGAATTTGTTGAATATGACCAGACACCCTGCAAGAACATAACAGTAAGCTACTCGACATTCAGAAATAAATTCCGCGGAGTTGGAAGCCACCACGCTGTTGTCGGGAAAACCTATAATAATATTAATGTCCATCACAACACATTTGAAAATATTGGAGGAATTGCCGTTTACGCCGTTTATTGGACAAACTCTAAAATATACGACAATACTATGACTGACGTTGGACTTGGTGTCGATATGAGAAGTATGACCTCGGGCGGTGGATATAACTTTTACAACTTAAATAAAATCACTTTTGATAAGGCTGAAAAAGCTGTTATGAATAAACCCGTGTATATTTATTCTAATAAGATTAATCTCCGAACGGCGGATAATACTTACACGCGCGCCTGCGGAATACGCGTACTCGGCGAGCATTATGCGGCTGATGACTCTAAGACAGGCGTAAAGGCGGGCACATACAAGGTTTACGGCGTCAGAGTCGGAGTGAATTCAAAGGGCAGCACAAAGCCTAATGTCATCACCGGAAACGTTTCCGTTGGAGTTCAGCTTAATTACGCCGTTGATTCTGTCGTGCGCGGTAACAGCATCGACCTCGAAGATTCCGAGAGCGAGAGCGCGAACGCTGTCGAGATTAAAAGCTGTGAGAATACGGTAGTAGATAAGAATAACGTAAAGAACGGACCTCTTGATGCGTCAAAAGGAATTTTACTGATGTGCGCCGGAACAACAAACTTTCCCTGCAAAAATGTCACAGTATCGGAAAATACGGTTGAGGGTTTTAACAGGTCGGGAATATACGCCTATGACACGGAAGGCTCTTTAATCAATAATAACACGGTAACGGAAGTATCTGAGGCTGGTATCACAATACGCAGGTCATTAAATACTCAGGTATATAATAATTCGATAAGTAATATAGAGTATTACGGAATATATATATACGAAAATTCCGATGGAACAAACTTTTCGGAAAACGAAATTTCCGCATCCGAGACGGGCGCTTATATTAAAAATTCGCTTAATACTGCGCTTAGCAAAAACAATATTACAGGTTGCAGCGAGCAGGGTGCGGTTATCCGAAAGAGCCTTGGCACGGTTCTTGACGGGAATAACATAGCCAGCTCTTCTTATGCCGTTCGTGTTAATTACGGTTCTGATAAAACGTCAGTAATTAACAATACGCTCACATCTACAGACGTTGAAGCATTATATTGTGTCGGCTCCAGCGACGAGACAAAGGATGTGGAAAAATCTCTGCTTGTTACGAACAATATTCTGGGCAGCGGAAAAAAGTTTGTCGGTGTACGTGTGGCAAAAGCAAATGTCGCGGCTAATATCTGGAACAATTTTAACCCGGAAGGTACTGCCGCCGCGTACCGCTTTAAGGGCGAGAAAAATTCAGAATACGCATATATATATGAGGATATTGCGGTTAAAAGCCTTAATCTTGAAAAAATAACCTCAGAGGACGGTAAGTTTAACTCACTTGTATGGTCGCCTTTAGAAGAAGCGGACGGTTACAGAGTTTATCGAACGGTTGGTGAGACCTCCGAGATGATTTCAGATACGCTTGAGAACTCATACACGGCTGCTGCATCTTCAGAGGAGGGTGTAAAATACACTATTATTCCGTATAAGAATTATACGAATATAAAATATCTGGGAACTCCTATTGCGGTTGACGATTTTACGGAATCTGATAATGACAATCAGGGTACAGACGTAACGGATGGCGAAACGCCCGATACCGAAGTATCGAAAAATGTATAAGAAGACAATACTTTAGAATAAACAGAGCATATAAAGAGCATATAAATTAATGGACGGATATGTTGTTTTTAACAACATATCCGTCCGCGTTTTATTTGTAATCAAAGCATATTTTCTTATCTTTGGCAAACCAAACGTCATTAACCTCAAACTCCATGCCATTTAAGTAACCGAGCTTTCCTGAGTTGTTTGTAAAATTAAATTTCAGTTTATACGAATACAGTGCCTGCCATTTAGAACCGTTAATAAAAATTTTTTTGTCCTTTCCGTATTTGCTGTCGCCGACCAGAGGACAACCGATAAAAGCCATATGAGCCCTGATCTGGTGAGTTCTTCCCGTGTGAAGCTTTACCTCGGCGAGAGAAACTCTGCCGTCATAGTCCAACACAGTGTATTCCGTTTTAATTACCTTGGAATTTTCCACAGGATTTTTGAAAACTCTTACAGTATTAGTTCGGTTGTTTTTAACAAGGTAATCTTCCATAATGTTGCTGTCGTACTTTGGCTTTCCGCACAGCAGACACAGATAATACTTCTCAATCTCACGGTTTTTCATCATAAGGTTAAGAAGTCTCAGGCTTTCCGCGTTCTTGGCTCCTATAACGATTCCGCCCGTGTTTCTGTCAATTCTGTTGACCAGAGCGGGAGAGAACGCCTTGTCCTCGTCAGGTCTGTATTCGCCTTTTTTGTAGAGATAGTGTTGTAATCTGAAAACAAGACAGTCAAAGTGATAATTTTTGTCCTGATGAACAATCAAGCCGGGCTTTTTGTCTATAAGTACAATGTTTTCGTCCTCGTACAAAATGTTCAGTTTATCGGGTGCTTTAAGAAACTCAAAATTTTTTTCAGGGCTTTCCTCGAAAAATTCTTCCTTGATGTAGAGGGTGAGTACATCTCCTGACTTGATAAAATCGGACTTGTCGCACTTTTTTCCGTTAAGCTTTATATATTTTGTACGTATATACTTGTACATAAGCGACTTAGGCATGGTTTTAAACCGTTTGCTCAGAAATTTATCAAGCCTCTGACCACCGTCGTTTTCTCCGATTTGAATAGTACGCATAAGCTACTCCGTTTAATAATATTTGCTTTATTATAAATTATTAATACGAATAATGCAAATGAAATCTGTAACCAATTTTAAATCGCGGTATATACTGCTAAAGGGTGATTAAATGAATACGTGTCGACATCAAATTCACACAATGCTTGCTTTTGGACTCGGATTGTTCCTTGCGACTGTTCTTCCGTGCAGGTGTGTGTTGGTAGTTTCCCTGATCACCGCAATTTTACTCGCATGGTCACTATACAGGAGGTAACCTTATGAAAGTTGTACTTATCGAAAACCCAAAGTTCATATCCTTTTTTCTGCGCAGGCTTTTTAAAATAAAAAAGCTTCCGCAACTCGAAAGTTAAAAATTTTTTGCGGGCGGGTCCTTGACCCGTCCGAGTTTCTTTATTTAAGCGAAATGTTTCACTGGTCATTTTACCCAAAAAATAACAATGTTTTATATGCAAAACAACAAAGTTTATTTTGAATAATAATTATTATTGAAATACTCGTCCATAAATTGTATAATAAATACAATTATAAGATGGAGGAGTTTTGTTATGAAGTTAACAAAGAAACTAATCTCGCTTTTGCTAAGCATTTTAATTATTTCGTCCTGCTTTATGGTAGGTACGGTTGTATCCAATGCTGCTAAAGGCGATACTGTTTATCTCAAAAACTCGGCAGGATGGGGAAATCCTAACTGCTATATGTGGATTAAGGGTACCAAGACGGATAATGCCGGATGGCCCGGCGCGTCTATGCAGCAAGTAGAGGATAATATTTATTCCTATACAGTGCCGAGTGACGAATTTAATATGATAATCTTTAACGGCGGCAGCGATGCAACGAAGACCGACGATATGGATTATCCCGGCAACAACTATATTTATGACAACCAGACAGGACAATGGTCGATTTACGACACCTCGTCGGCTGTCCCTGTTGTTTCCTCAAGCAAGAAAAGCGGCGCTACATTTAGGGGCGACTCGCTTACAGTTACCGTAACCGCACAGTATGCTGACACTTCCTCATATTCTGTTGACGGCGGCGCGGCGGTTCCGTTCACAAATTCTGCGGAGGTTACCCTCGGCGCAGGTCTTCCCGTAGGCGGTTCCGTAACCCTTACTGTCACGGCTACCAACAAGAATGGCACAACAACTGAAACATATACCTACACTAAGGCTGACCCTTCGAGTATAAGCGACGGTTCAACTTCTCCCGCTCTTGACGGAAAATACAGCACAAACCCCAACGGAGGAGTAGGTAAGAAAAAGACTATCAGCGTAGACGGAGATAAGTCCGATTGGGACAGCTCTATGCTCATTTCTCAGGGTGTTGCAAATGACGACCCCCGTGTTTACTGCCACTGGTCAATGCACGAGAAACCTTATGACGATTATGCGCTTTACGCTGCATGGGACGACCAGAATCTCTACTTAATGTATGAAATGGCTAATGTTCAGGATATAGTTGCTCCCCAGGACGATTTCCCGCTTTCTCAGGGTGATCTCTGGATAGACAACATTCCTGTATTCGTTTATCTCTATACTGGCGAGGGTAACATAACTCACGGTAAAACAGCGAGCGGAACCCTCTGGGATTCGGGAATCACATTTGATGCTAACGCAGACCACGTTGTAGCGTTCTCTACTAACGCTTCAAACGGTCCGTTTATTTACACTGCTGACGACAACGGCAATCTTGACCCCGAGCGCCTTGTAAACAGAAATACAGGTATAAGCATAAAGTGGGGCAAGGGTAAAACTCTATCGGGAGAGCTTATCGGCGTAAATAAAGCAGGAACTGACAACGGAAGAAAGTACGGAGATACCCTTGACGAGGGTTCTGACTGGGTGGATTTCTATAAGCTTGGTCATAAAGAAAATCTCGATATGTTCTACGAGGTAAGTATCCCTCTCAAAAATCTGGATATCTCAGCGTCTGACATCGAAAGCAACGGTATCGGAATTATGAAGGTTTCAACAATGGGTACGTCAGGTCTTGACTGCCAGCCTTACGATATGTCTATGCAGGATAATGCCGCAGAGGAATACAGTTTTGACCCTTCTACCTCACATGAGAAAGAGGACGAGGACCATATCACTGTTCCGTTTGCACGCATCGGCAAGCTTTTAAGTTCTTCGCCGTCCCAACCTACAACACCTACACCTTCCGCAACTACTACCACAGCACCTGCAACACAGGCTCCGACGCCCTCTCAGACTACGCCGACTCAACCGTCGTCCGATCCTAAGGAGACAACTCCAAGTTCGGCTCAGACGCCGACTCAGGAGTCCACTGACGTCCCCGGTGTACCGACGATTCCGACAGGTACAACCGCAACTCCGAGTATGCCCGATGTAACGCAGTCAATTCCGGGACAGTCTACATCCTCTACAGATAAGCCCGAGCCGAGCGCACTTAATGTTGTGACAACATTAAACAACGCTTATCCTCAGACAGTTTCTGTTAAGGATTCCAGCTTTACTGTTACATATAATCTTACTGCTCCTGAAATGATTGCTTTCTGTCAGGGAATGGTTACATATGACAAATCCAAGCTTTTGCTTACTAATATGAACTTCCCGAGGATTACTTCATACCTTACCAAAAATGAAATAACAGGTCAGTTTAATTTTACAGGCGTAAGTAAGGAAACACAGGCGGGTATTTATGATTTCCGCAGCGGCGGAGTATTAGTGGAGCTGACATTCAGTGTTCTTAATCCAAGCGGTGACGCTAATATTAACCTCGATATAAATATGCTCGGCTCACGCACTACTGACTACTTTGATAACGGAGTCCCAACGGCTTCTGCATCGTCTGTTGTTGACAGTCTTTCTAAGCCTTCTGTAGGAGAAGCTAAGCCGTCTGTATCCGATAATACATCAGAGCCTACAACACAGCCATCGACGCCAACTCCGACGCAGCCGTCGACACCTACACCGACAGGTTCAGAGACTACTGAACCGACTAGTTCGGATACAACTCCGACAGGTTCGGAGACTATCGAGCCGTCGACACCTGCTCCGACACAGCCGTCGACACCTGCTCCGACACAGCCGTCGACGCCTGCACCGACTCAACCGACGAATCCTAAGCCGACGAATCCCAAACCGACGACTCCGAAGCTTGCTAAGGATCTCGGACCCGGCGCGGACGGTAAAGAAGCCGAACAGGCTATCATTAAATCTAAGAACGATAAGGATCCTAAGGGTAGTGCATTTAACCTTCTCCAGGTTAAGAATACAAAGACCACTAAGAATTCTATCAAGATAACCTATAAGAAGCCGAGCAAGACTAAGAAGTTTGTAATTTACGGCAATATGTGCGGTAAATCTTATAAGAAACTCAAAACTACGACCGGCAAATCCTTTACCTATAAGAAGCTAAAGAAGGGTAAGTACTACAAGTTCCTGGTAATGGCTCTGGATAAGAAGGGTAAGGTAGTTTCAACCTCCAAGACAATCCACGTAGCGACAAAGGGCGGAAAAGTAGGAAACACCAAGAAGATTACTATTACAAACGCTAAGAGCACAAAGACGATCAAGAAAGGTAAGACCTTCAAGCTCAAGACCAAGCTTAAAGCAGAGAGCAAGAAGCTCAAGGTTAAGGAGCATCGCAAGGTAGCGTTCGAGTCTTCAAAGACATCGATCGCGAAGGTTTCCAAGAAGGGTAAGATTACAGCCAAGAAGAAAGGTACGTGCTACATTTATGCGTACGCTCAGAACGGCGTAATGGCTAAGATAAAGATTTCTGTAAAGTAATCTTAAAAATAAAATTTAATTTATTCCGTGCGGAAGGCGCAAGCCTTCCGCACTTTTCTTTTAAACGTTATATAAAACAAAATTTTCAATTTGAATTAATTATCATATTTATCTTTGCTTTGCATATATATTTAACAGCAACAAAAAGGAGAGATAAATTTATGGAATTTAATCTAAAAAAAACCTCCGTAGGCGAGCTTTCAACCGTTCTTGATACTGTATCCGAGCAGCCTGTGGATATTGATTTTACCTTGCCGGACTATTGTCCGGATATTGAGAAAATTCTTCGCTGCAAAATAACGCCGAAAATTTACAATAAAAATTTAAGCGGCGGTCAGCTCCAGCTTGACGGTACGACAGTCGTGACTGTTCTTTATGTGGACGCTCAGAACAATACAATCAGAGCGTGCGAGCAGTCACTGCCTTTTTCCGCGTCATTCCAGCTCAAGGATTTACCCGAACAGTACATAGTTGACGCATTCACAAAGTGCGAGTATGTAAATTGCCGCGCTTTGTCGAAACGACGTCTTACTGTTCACGGAGCGTTTTCTCTCTACGCAAAGGTGAGCGCAAAGAGTTCCATAGAGCTCTGCTCTCCCGACGACGATGATGCTTTGGAGTATAACACAAAGGACATAAAATGCGCATCTCTTACATCTCTGGGGCAGGAGCAGTTTTCGGCGGGCGACGAGCTGAAAATCACGGGGAAACCACCCGTAGAAATTATTCTTGATTCCGATGTCAGAGCGTGCATTACCGACTATAAGATTATTCCTGACCGCCTGATGCTCAACGGCGAGCTTAACGTACGCATACTTTACCTAAGCTCACCGGATTCACCAACTCCTCAACAGATAGACTGCCTTATTCCTTTTAATAAAATTCTTGAGTGTGAGGGACTTTCAGAGGAGTCAACCGCGTGCGTCAACATTTCTCTTATGTCTTTTGATATACGCCTCAAATCAGATATTCTTTCTGAGGACCCTGTGGTAGATGTTGACAGTCGTTTGTGTGCGTCTGTAGTCGGTTATACATCTGTTACTGTTCCTATTGTTCTTGACGCTTACAGCACCGAGTATATAGTTGAACTCGAGAAAAATCAATTAACTTTACCTGAGGAAATCTGCGTTCTTGAAGACTCGTTTATGCAAAAGGAAACGCTTAGCATTGACGATGCGCCAATAGCCGAGATCATTGACTTCAGATGTGAACATACCGCCCTGAGTCCGATTATAAACGGCTCCGAAATTACTCTTAACTCAAAGCTTAACATATGCATTCTTGCTAAGGACAGCGAGGAACAGCCTATTTATCTCGAACGTTCCGTGGAATTCAGTAAAACGCTTGAGACAGAGATTAAATGCAACAATATTCTGGGTGCTGATTCATGCGTATCAAGTCTCAGTTACCGTCTGGGTGATAACAACACTATTGAACTGCGGGCTGAGATAAAGTATTGTGTTACCGCAGGCAAAACGTCCAATTGCACGATGGTAACGATGATTTCCGCAAATGAAGATAATAAAGTCAAAAAGAAGTCCTGCGCTCTCACACTTTACTATGCCGAGGCGGGAGAGGAGCTTTGGAACATAGCAAAGTGTTACAGCACGCGCCGAAAGATGATTTGTGACGAAAACGGAATTGATTGCGAAGAGCTTTCTGAGCCGATGATGCTCTTAATACCGACAATTTAGGAGGATAAAAATGGAAGAAAGATCAGTATATAAGGATATTTCACGCCGTACAAACGGCGATGTTTACATAGGCGTAGTCGGTCCCGTAAGAACGGGAAAGAGTACATTTATAAAGCGGTTTATGGACACTATCGTCCTGCCGAATATCAAGGACGAAGGAGTATACAGACGCACTATTGACGAGCTTCCTCAGTCCTCGGGCGGCAGAACAATTATGACTACTGAGCCGAAGTTTATTCCCGAGGAATCCGTATCAATTACGCTCGCAGACAAGGCTAACCTCAATGTCCGAATGGTTGATTGCGTAGGCTATATCGTAGACAGCGCGCTCGGATATATTGAGGACGAAACTCCCCGAATGGTTAAAACCCCGTGGTTTAACGAGGAAATTCCGTTTGAGCAGGCTGCCGAAATAGGCACACAAAAAGTAATAACCGACCACAGTACCATTGGTCTCGTTATTACAACCGACGGGTCAATTACTGATCTGCCGCGAGAGGAATACGCCGCAGCGGAACAGCGCGTGATAGACGAGCTGAAGAGCATTAATAAGCCCTTTATTGTGCTTTTAAACTCTATTAGTCCGCAGTCTGACTCGACTGTCTCTCTTGCTAACGACCTCTCGTCCAAGTATCAGGTTCCCGTTGTTCCCGTGAGCTGTATGGAGCTTGATGAAATCGAAATCAAGCGTATCCTTGCTCAGCTTCTCTTTGAGTTTCCAATCCGTGAAATTGACGTAAACATTCCAAAATGGGTTGTATCTTTGCCTACAGAGCACCCAATAAAATCAGGAATTTTCAGTGCTATCAAGGAGTCTGCATCCAAAATTGAAAAGATACGCCAGATTCAGGAAACTTTAAATGAAATTGCCGACTGCGACTATATAGAGCATAGCCGCCTGACTGATTTAAATCTCGGAAAGGGAGAGGCTGCTATATCAGTGGCTATTCCGACAAGCTTATTCTATCAGGTTCTCTCAGAGCGCACCGGTCTTGACATAAGCGATGAGTGCTCGCTGCTCGACTGCATATCCGACCTTTCTCAGAAACAGCGCGAGTTTGATAAGATTGCAGCAGCATATAAACAGGTTCAGGATACGGGTTACGGAATTGTTATGCCGACTATGGAGGAGCTTACTCTTGAGGAGCCGCAAATCCTAAAGCAATCAGGGAAATACGGAATACGCCTCAGTGCTTCTGCTCCGTCTATTCATATGATGAAGATAAATACAAAAACCGAGGTAACCCCGATTGTCGGTTCTGAGCAGCAGAGTCAGGAGCTTGTATCGTATATGCTAAAGGAATTTGAGGAGGACCCGATCAAAATTTGGGAGTCCAATATTTTTGGCAAGAGCGTACACGAGCTTGTAAATGAGGGCTTGCACAACAAGCTTTACCGTATGCCGTCCGACGCAAGGGCAAAGATAGCGGAAACGATTGAGAAAATAATTAATAACGGATGTAACGGCTTGATATGTATAATCCTTTAATATTAAAATTAATATTAAAATGGGCGGACTTATTTGTCCGTCCATTTTTACTACCCATAGTTAAACGCTGCGCAGCACAGGGTGATGAGTAAATAGGAAATTACACAGATCTCAACAATAAAACTAATTAACAAATAATTTCCATCAGCAAAAAGAAAACTGTAAAAAATAACGAAAATCAAAAAAATGTTTTTTAATCGTTGAACTTTATTCCAATATTAAGTATAATTGTATGGTATAATGGACTAAATATGGGGGTATTGTATATGGATTTAATGAGTAAATTCACCATATCTGCATCAATGCTGCTCACAGGATTTGTAATCGTGTTTGCCGTATTGTTCTTCCTTATCTTTTTAATCTGGCTTATGGGCAAAGTCGTTACTGGAGCGCAGAACAAGGCTGCCTCAAGAAAAGCTGCGAAAGTTGCTAAGGAAGCGCAGGAAAGTACCTATAAACAGCCTGAGAAAGCTGCTCAACCTAAGCTTGAGGCGGTTAAAGCCGTTAATCCCGACGGTGTTTCCGACGAGCTTGTTGCGGTTATCTCTGCAGCGGTTTACGGTATGTACGGTTCTTCGGAAAAGGTTAAGATCAAGAGCATTAAAAAATCAAAGTCCCGTTCGGCTTGGGCGAACGCGGGTGTGCTTAATAACACCAGACCGTTTTAACTTTTTCGATTCTAAAAGAAAGGAACCTAGGTATGGAAATCATTCAAAACTTTTGGGACGCCTTAGTCGGTATTTTCACGGGCTCGGGGCTTGTGTCGCTCGACTGGCGCAATTACATTATGATAGCTGTGGCGTGTGTGCTCTTCTATCTTGCAATCAAAAAAGAATTTGAACCGCTTCTTCTCCTTCCGATAGCGTTCGGAATGCTGCTTGTTAATCTATATCCCGATATTATGGCAGCTCCCGAAACAACGCTTATGAGTGCGGAAGAATGTATAAAAGCTAAGGGCTCGACCGCAGGTTATGCGACTACAATACTTAACGGAGTAGAATATTATAATGTTCCTCACTACGGCGGACTTTTCTACTATCTGTATCAGGGAGTAAAGCTGGGTATTTACCCTCCTCTTATTTTCCTCGGAGTCGGAGCAATGACAGACTTCGGACCTCTTATAGCTAATCCGAAGAGTTTTATCCTCGGCGCTGCCGCTCAAATCGGTATATTTATTACTTTTATCGGAGCTATTTTTCTCGGCTTTACGAGTGCACAGGCAGGAGCTACCGGTATTATCGGTGGAGCCGACGGACCAACCGCGATTTATGTAACCACAAAGCTCGCACCCGAACTTTTAGGTTCGATTGCTATCGCCGCTTATTCCTATATGGCGCTTGTTCCTATTATTCAGCCGCCTATTATGCGCGCTCTCACAACTAAGAAGGAAAGAGCTGTAGTTATGGAGCAGCTTCGCCCTGTTTCAAAGCTTGAGAAAATTATTTTCCCCATAACTATCGTTATAGTTATCTCAATTCTGCTTCCGGACGCCGCTCCGCTCGTTGGTATGCTCATGTTCGGTAACCTTTTAAAGGAGTCAGGCGTTTGCGAGCGTCTCTCAAAAACTGCTCAGAATGAGCTTATGAATATTATCACTATTTTCCTCGGAACGACAGTAGGCGCTACGGCAACAGGCGCAAACTTCCTCTCCGCAAGCACGATTAAAATTATAGCTCTCGGACTGATTGCTTTTGCAATGGGTTCTGCGTTTGGCGTTCTGTTCGGAAAGATTATGTATAAGCTCACAGGCGGCAAGGTTAATCCCCTTATCGGTTCCGCAGGCGTATCCGCCGTACCTATGGCAGCCCGCGTTTCCCAGAGAGTGGGGCAGGAGGAGAATCCAGGAAACTTCCTGCTTATGCACGCTATGGGTCCGAATGTCGCAGGCGTTATCGGCTCGGCTGTAGCTGCCGGTGTACTTCTAAACGTTCTCGCGTAATTGTAATTATATTTTGTTCAGAATTAATCGGCTTTCCGAAAAAAGGAAGGTCGATTATTTATTTTATATTTCTAAATTAGAAATATAACTTATAGTATATAGTCTATAATATCTTCAGATAATTAAAATGGGAGGGTATGAAATGCCAAAGGATCTTACTCCTCAAAAGATAATTGATATGCTTTTGCGCCACGTAAAGCTAATCGTTCTGATTACCGTTCTCGTGACGCTTATTGCATATGGATACTCGAGTTTCTTTATTACGCCTATATATACATCGTCGTCTCTTATTCTTATTCAGAACTATGACCCTAATGGTGAATCTGCTACTCAGCCCGTAAGCTACTACAATACATCCGACGATCGTGTCAGGACAAGCGATATTCAGCAGTCCTCCACACTCGCAGGTCACTGCATTATAGCGTTTAATAATTTACCCGAAATGACTGCGCTTATGTCGGGCACAAGCGTTGACATATCTCAGGTTGAGGAATCTTCTTTTGTTCGTTTCACGGTATCTTCCTCGAATGCTCAGAAGGCGGCTAACGTCGCAAATCAGCTTGCCGAGCAGGCTCCAAAGACCTTCTCTAAACTTTTTGAGGGCAAGGGCAGGGTAGATACTATCACCAGCGCTTCACCTGCGTCTTCTCCTTCCTCGCCGGACGTAGGACGCAACACGTTTTACGGTCTGATAATCGGTCTTGCTATCGGCGTTCTACTCGCTTTCTTCCTCGAGATTATCGACACTACCTTAAAGCCCGGAGATGACCTTGCCAAGCTCTACGGAATCCCGGTATTTGCTGAAATTGTTGATTTTGAAAAGGAAGGTTAAGGTGATAATATGAAAATTAAACTTCCCGGACAAAAAATCAGAGAGAATAAGGCGGCAGAAAATGCTGCGGATATAAAGAAGAGAAAAAAGAAGAGCGATAAAAACGTCATTTCCGAAAAAAGTAAATTTGCTATAGTTGAGGCGTATAAATCAGCCCGTACAAACATTATGTTTTCGTTGTCTGCGTCTGAGAATAAAGCTTTTGCGGTAACCTCCTTTTCAAAAGGAGACGGAAAAAGCACAGTTGCAGCAAACCTTGCAATTTCTTTCGCTAAAATGGGCAAGAAGGTTATTCTTATCGACTGCGACCTTCGTCGTCCCAATATACACAACCTTCTAAAGATTGAGAATAAAGCAGGATTCTCCGATATGGTCGGCAGAATGGTAGTGTTTGGCGACGTCGTTCACAGAGACGTTCTGCCGTGTCTCGATGTTCTCACTTCGGGTACTATCCCTCCGAACCCCTCTGAACTTATTGCGTCTCCTGAGGTTAGCCGCTTTGTTGAACGTTTTAACCGTGAGTATGATTATATTATCTTTGATACTCCACCGGTCGGTGTAGTTGCCGACTCGCTTCTCTTAAAGGATTATATCGCCGGTTATCTTCTCGTTATCCGTGAGAGAAAAACCACTCACGGCGATATTGAGCATTTGCTTGAAAGCATTAAAATGACTGACGGAAAACCGCTCGGCTTTATCCGAGTAGGAGTGACACGTGAGGGCAAGCGTGGGAGAAGAGGCTATTATAATTACTATTACTATCAGTATTATTAATTCTAATTTATCGAAAACCGCTGTTTTTGTGCAGCGGTTTTTCTTTTATTTGTCTAAAATTCACGAAAACGCAAGTTTGTTTCAAAAAACTTGCATTTTTACATAATATATTGTAAAATATTAAAGGCAATTTAATTTTTTTGAAATATTTGTAAAGGGAGTAATCACTGTGGGCTATCTCAACTCTGATAAGGATTTACTTAGAAAAGAGCAAGAAAATCTTAAAAAAATATACGAGAATTATAAGGGCAAGGGACTTGATTTAAATATGTCGCGCGGAAAACCGTCACCCGAGCAGCTTGATTTATCTATGCATCTGCTGGACGCTATTCCGTCCTCCGACGAGTGCAAGGCGGCTGACGGTCTTGACTGCCGAAACTACGGCGAGCTTGAAGGTATTTTTGAGTGTCGTGAGCTTTTCTCAGACATACTTGAGACAGAGCCTGAGAATGTCTTTATCGGCGGCAACTCCAGTCTTAATATGATGTTTGATGTTATTTCGTGTTTTATGACAACCCCGATTTATGAGGATACAACTCCTTGGCTTAACGTTAAAAACAGAAAGTTTTTGTGTCCTGTTCCCGGTTATGACAGACATTTCGGAATAACGGGCTACTACGGCTTTGATATGATTCCGATACCGATGAATGATGACGGTCCCGATATGGATATGGTTGAGAAGCTCGTGTCCGAGGACGACAGCATAAAGGGGATATGGTGCGTTCCGAAATACAGTAATCCCACAGGTATCACTTTCTCCGACGAGGTTGTAAAGCGCTTTGCCGCTTTAAATCCTGCCGCTAAAGATTTCCGAATTATGTGGGATAACGCCTATGCCGTTCACGATGTAACTGATACACCCGATACCCTGCTCAATATTTTTGATGAGTGTAAAAAGACAGGTAACGAGGATTTGCCTATAGCATTCTGCTCTACCTCAAAAATTACTTTTTCAGGCGCAGGAGTTGCCGCAATGGCTGCGTCTCCGCTCAATATGAAGGTATTAAAGAACCGTTATAACTATCAGACCATTGGTTATGATAAAATTAATATGCTGCGTCACGCTAAGTTTTTCGGAAATCACGAAGGCCTTATCAGCCATATGCAAAAGCATAAGACTGTGCTTGCGCCTAAGTTTGAGGCGGTTGTAAGCAAGCTTTCGGCTGAGCTGGGAGATACAGGAATTGCACAATGGACAAATCCCAACGGAGGCTATTTTATAAGCGTTAACGTTTATAACGGCACAGCTAAAAGAGTTGTCGAGCTATGTAAGGAAGCTGGCGTTACTCTTACGGAAGCCGGCGCAACCTATCCTAACGGAGACGACCCTGACGACAGCAATATCCGAATTGCTCCGTCTTTCCCGAGCGTTGACGAGCTGACTGCCGCAATGGATATTTTCTGCGTTTGCGCTAAACTTGCTGCGCTTGAAAAGCTTGTTTAATGCACAAGTCGGCGCGATAATTTTTGTGTGTTTTGTCAAAAATATCGTTAAAATATCAACAAAAATTCGAGATAATATTGACTTTTATCTAAAAAAATCTTATAATTACTCTGTTACGTCTGTACATATGCAAACGTGGCAGAGTAATTCTGCTTTTATGTATGGATTATAGAAAATATTTGGAGGTCCTATTGGCATGAAAAGAATTCCAAAGCCTGTCTTTTTTATCGTTGCCATACTTATCCTTCTGTTTTCTTATTCCGCTATTTTTGGCGTGTCCTACTATGTAGGTGACAACAAGGAAACAGTTGTTAAGGGTATCGGCGATATAAGATGGGGTACAGACATCAGGGGCGGCGTAGAGGCTACATTCGAGCCTGCTGATAACTATAAAGCCACTGACGAGCAGTTAGAGTCCGCAAAATCTATTATTGAGACTCGTATGGTTTCCTCGGGAATCACCGACTATGAGCTCTATGCTGACAACAATACCGACCGTATCATCGTCCGCTTCCCTTGGAAAGAGGATGAAAAGAAGTTTAACGCTGCGGCTGCGATTGAGGAAATCAGCTCCACAGCTAAGCTGACTTTCCGTCCTGGAAACAGCTACGCCGATACATCCATAGGCTCAGACGGCGAGTATGTTTACAAAACTCCGACAGGTGATACCGAGACTGTTCTTATGGACGGTACAGCGGTTAAAAAGGCTGAAGCAGGCGTAGACACGAGCACAGGCTCTAAAAATGCGTCTACCTATGTTGTCTCTCTTGAACTAAACGATGAGGGAGCTAAGATGTTTGCCGACATTACAGAAAAATACAACGGACAGGTTGTATCAATCTGGATGGACGACGTTATGCTCTCCGCTCCTACGATTAAGGCTGTAATTACTGACGGTAACGCTCAGATTACGGGTGACTTTACCGCTGAAGAGGCTCAAAAGCTCGCTGAACGTATTAACGCAGGCGCGCTTCCGTTCCAGCTTTCGACAGTAACCCACGGCTCTGTTTCCGCGTCTTTAGGTGAAAATTCACTTACCGCTATGGCTTACGCAGGAGTCATCGCAATAATACTTATCGCTATATTTATGATAGTTATGTACCGTCTTCCCGGCGTTGTAGCTGTTATTGCGCTTTTGGGACAGATGGGAATTACTGTAGCGGCTATCTCGGGCTACTTCACAGTGTTCAATTCCTTTACAATGACTCTCCCGGGTATTGCGGGTCTCATCCTTTCAATCGGTATGGGTGTTGATGCTAACGTTATCACCTCGGAGCGTATTATTGAGGAAATGCGTTCGGGACGAACTCTCGACGGCGCTCTCGACAGAGGTACAAAGAGTTCGCTCACAGCTATAATCGACGGTAATATGACTATCGTAATTGTCGCTATTATTCTCCTTCTTGTGTTCGGCCCGTCAAATATTCTTTCGGCTGTTTTCGGTCAGTCCACAACAGGTACAATCTACTCATTCGGTTATACACTACTTATGGGTGTAATTTCCAACTTCATTATGGGCGTATTCCTCAGCCGTGTAATGCTCCGTGCAGTAGCAGGCTACAAGTTTGCGCGCCATAAGTGGCTGTTTGGAGGTGTTAAAGATGGCGAGTAATGTAGTAAAGAAATCCTACGAGGAGAAAATTCTCGTAAAAGGAAAGAAAGCTAAGGATTTTATCGGAGCGAGGAAAATTTTCTTCGGTATCTCAATTGCAATTATCCTTATCGGTATCGTGTGCAACTTTATCTTTGGAACGACTATGGATATTCAGTTCACAGGCGGTTCCATGCTTAAATACAGCTACACAGGTAACCCGGATAACTCTGCTTTAAAAGCGCTTATTCAGGAGAAAACTCCCGATAACGTCGTAACATTCTCTGACTCAAAGGACCTTGTTAATAATAAGAATATGCTCACTGTTCAGTTCTCGGGAACTGACGCTATCTCTACTGACTTGCAGAAGTCGATTACAAAGAGTATTCAGAAAGATTTTCCGAAGAACAGCTTTAAGATGGAGCAGTCGAGTTCTGTAGACGCCACAATGGGATTCAGTTTCCTGCTCAAGTGTCTCGCTGCTGTCGCGCTTGCAAGCGTTCTGATGGTCGCATACGTAACGATTCGATTCAAAAAAATCGGCGGTTTATCTGCAGGTGTATTCGGACTTGTTGCTCTCTTCCACGATATTGCAATTATCTACTTCTTCTATGTAATCTTCCGTATGCCTATCGACTCGTGCTTTATGGCGGTAGTTCTTATGATTCTCGGTTATTCGCTCAATGATACAGTCGTAGTATATGACCGTGTTCGTGAGGAACGCAAAAACTTAGGTTATAAGGCTAGCGTAGTCGATGTGTTCAATGTTGCGGCTACTAAGGTTATGCGCCGTACAATCATTACATCAATTACAACAATCGCCACTATAGCAATTGTGTATATTATGGCAATAATTTACAACCTTGATTCCGTTAAGGCTTTCGCGCTTCCGATGATTGTGGGCCTTGTATCAGGCTGTTATTCGTCACTCTGTATCGCAGGTCCTCTTTGGGTTATGTGGAAAAGCAGAGCTAAGGCTAATAAAAAATAATTTTAAATTGCTAAAGAGCTGTCTTGTTTAAGGACAGCTCTTTTTTCTTTATGAATTATTTTATAATATATTTTGAAGATTGACTGAGCCAGTGTCACGCATTGACTCAAGCTTTCTTCTTGTTATCGCCGATGTAGCGTAATAGTCGTGAACTTCGTCGTTTCTCAGATACTCGTACATAGAACTCAGGTTACTTTCAATTTCTTCCAGATTTTTATGCATATAGTAGTAAAACATATAATTTTTACTCATATCTTCAAATTCTTCATCGGCTTTTTTGCACAGTACCGCCGCGTTTTTTACTTCCTTGTCGTCAATTTTTTTATTTATTTCATCAATATAATCAATGTATTTTTGCGAGTTTTGAGTTACACTTACGGTCTCAAAAACTCCTGAGGCTATACTTATCGCCAAAAGAGCTATTGCTATATATATTCTTTTCATAACGATTCTTCTTTATATTTGTTTTTGTATAATATTATATTTTCCCGAACGGTTATACGTCATTATAAATACGTCCTCGACCGTTGTTTTATTCTTTTTCAGAATTTTATTTAAGTTCTTTGCATCTGTATTGCACAGACGTATTGAAGTGTCCAGAAATCTGCCGTCACTTATGACGACTACCTCTAGACCGCTGTCGTTTATCTCTATTCCCAAATCTTCAGCCGTCGGATTTCTTTTATCGGGCTTTTGCAGAACGCTTATTTTTCCGTTTGTCTCCGCAATGCAGTATTGCACGTCCTCGAGCGCAAACACACCCAACTGTCTAAGCTGTATACACAAATCCTCTACAGTTATTCTCAGACTTTTCATTTTGTCCTGCAACAGCTTTCCGTCCTCGATAATCATAACGGGACTGCCGCATACGACCTTTCTGAACTTGCTGTTTTTCATCATTATTACGCTTAGGATTATTTCGCACGATACGAGAACAAGCGTTGGAATCAGTCCCGAGAGCATCGGTCGGCTTACGTCCTCCATGGGAAGTGAGGCAATATCCGCTATAATCAGTGTTATAACGAGCTCTGACGGCTGCATATCACCGATTTGACGTTTACCCATAAGCCGCACCGCAATTATTACCGATGCATACAACAAAACTGTTCTTATAATAGTAATAATCATACAATCACCTTTTATAATATTCTCAAAGGATTAATGAATAATACATTAATCGAACGTCAAAATTATAAATGGTGATAAAATGTATACTTCATTGAAAGACAATATAGCCGAATTACGTTCTACAGTCGCGAGCTCAGCCGATTTCACGGTGCGTACCGTAAAACTGCCGAGTAAAAACAGAACAGAATGTGCGATTTTTACGACAGAAGGAATGTGTAACAAGGAAAACCTTGCGATTTACGTTATAAATCCTCTGCTTGAAGCAACGTACGGCGACGAAACCGGCGATAAGCTCTTTAATTATATCTTTGATTCCGTACTTTCGGGAAGTGAAATCGTCGAGGTAAAATCCTTCGACGAGGTTCTCAGTTTTTCTATGTCGGGATTTGCTGTTTTTGCGGTTGACGGATGTAATAAGATGCTTGCAATCGGCGCTCAGGGGTATTCCTACCGAAGTGTTTCCGAGCCTGAAAGCGAGCTTGTCCAGCGCGGCAGCCGAGAGGGCTTTACCGAGGCGTTGCGAGTAAATATGACTCTTATACGCCGTCGTATGAAGAACCCCCATCTTGTTTTTGAATCATCGAAAATTGGCTCTGAGTCCAATACTAATATAGCCTTGTGCTATATCAATGACAAGGCGACAAAGGCGTCGGTCGAGGAGCTGCGCAACCGTCTTAAAGCTTGCGATTTAAAAATTGTACTTGGCAGCGGTTATCTCGTCCCGTATCTCGAGGACAGCGGTAAGAACGAGATTTTTACAGGCATAGGTATCACCGAGCGACCCGATACTTTATGCGGCAAGCTTATGGAGGGAAGAATAGGTATACTCGTCGACGGTACGCCTTCGGTGCTTGTTATACCTCATCTTTTTGCTGAAAACTTTCAGTCCGTAGACGATTATTCAAACCGCCCTTATTTTGCGACTTTAACCCGTATATTAAAATACATTTCTTACTTTGTTTCAATTCTTCTTCCGGGATTATACATCGCCTTCGTAACGTTCCATCCGGAGTATTTCCCCAAGGAAATGATAAAAAACATCAATGACAGTATCGAACACACGCCTTTGCCGCTTGCTTTGGAAGTAATAATGATTGACTTCGTATATGAGATAATGCGCGAGGCGGGTCTGCGGCTGCCGAAGGTACTCGGACACGCGGTGAGTATTGTCGGAGCATTAGTAATCGGCGACTGCGCAATCAACGCGGGAATAATCGGCGCGCCAACTCTTATGGCAGTAGCTATAGCGGCGATTTGCAGTTATGTAATACCCGACCTTTACCCTCAGATAACAGTTTTAAGACTTTCGTTTATTGTTATCGGCGGACTTCTCGGAACGTGGGGAATAGCTATGCTTTCGTGCGTCGTTACGATTTTTATGTGCTCAAAGTCAACCTTGGGCGTAGTTTATGTAACGCCGATTACACCTTTTTCAAAGAAGAATATGCGTGACATATTCGTCCGTATGGGTTGGAAAAAGCTGTCTAAATTTAATATGAACGTACAGAATTTAAAGGGAGGCAGTGTATATGAAAAATAACAAAATAACACTGTCTCAGTTCTGGTTTTCGATGTTGCTTTCGTGTCTGATTGCAGTACTGTTTATAGATAATAAGTCGTCAATTTTTCTGATCGCAGAAACAGCCGTCGCTCTTGGTATAAATATCGCTGTAGTCTCTCTGTATAAAGGCAGGACTAATATAGTCCTGCGTTCGGTAGTTTCCGTATATTTTACGGTTTTTGCGGTTTCGGCATCGCATAAATTTTTGGATTACATGTACTCGGTTATCGACTTTAAACCCCTGTGGCTGACGGCTCTGCTGCTTTTCGGTTTTGCATTTTTCTGTACCGTAAAGGGGATAGAGGCTGTATCTCGTGCGGCGGCGGTAATCGGAGTTTTTACAATTGCCTCCGTGATTTATATACTGATTTGTTCTTTTGGTGACTTTGGATTTAACATAACCACAGACTTCAACAGTAACATACTCCCGCCGCTTACACTGCTTTTCCCGTCAGCCGCTTACGTTCTTCTGTATGACAATATAACTGAAAATAAACCGTATGTATCTCTAATATATTCCGCGATAATTTTTAGTGTTATTTTCTTGTTCTCGCTGCTCGCATACGGTGTGGATTCAGCCTATCCTATACAAAAAATACCCCAAAATGCTCACATAGGAGTATTTCGTGCGGCAGATTTTCTATTGCTCGGATTTCTCTCAGTTTCTTCTCTGTATATCACCTCCTTGGGTACGATTTCTCTTCTTGAAAAATTCAAGCACAAATATATCGCGCATTCAATTTATATTGCCGTTTGTATGGGGCTGACTGTTACTGCAAGCTATGCTAAACCTGTCGGAGATTTTCTTTTGTGGCAGCCGTTTGCTTTTATCTTGACCTCCGTAACGGTGCTTACAATATTTGTTTTTGCCTTGTTTGGACGAAAAAAAAGAAAAGATTAATGAATTAATATACATTTTTTGCAATAAATTACTAAAATTCACTTTTCAAATTTGCACTTTTGTAGTATAATGTACCCTATATAGGTATAACCACAGAGAAATGTCCCCTGTCGCTATATCCTTTAACAATGACGAAACGGGTGGGTAGATTATGGCTGCTGAATTTTCCGTATCATTAAAAAAACTTATAGACACTCTGTCTCTAAAGCCCCTTTATATGCCTTTTGAGCCGGAGGAGATTATGATTACTAACAGTAATATTAATCGTCCGGGCTTGCAGCTTACAGGTTTTTTTGATTTTTTTGATAAAACCAGAATACTCGTTTTCGGTCATACAGAGTTCTCGTATCTTTCGCGTTTCGGCGTTGAACAGCAGCAGCACGTTATCGACTCCATATTCCGATTCGGACCGCCTGCGGTTATTTTGTGCCGCAATTATGACCTGTCAGATGCTATGAATCAGTGCGCAACACGCTATAATATCCCTGTTTTGCAGTCAGCCGACAGCACATCGGGTCTCACAGCGGGACTTGTTACCTATCTCAGCGCCGAGCTTGCTCCGCGCATCACGCGCCACGGTGTTCTTGTGGAGGTATACGGCGAAGGATGCCTGATTATAGGCGACAGCGGAATCGGAAAGAGCGAGACCGCTATTGACCTTATGAAGCGCGGACACCGCCTTATAGCGGACGATGCGGTAGAGATTCGAAAAATTAACAACACGACTCTGATCGGGCAGTCGCCGCAGAATATCCGCCACTTTGTTGAACTCAGAGGAGTAGGAATTATTAACGCGCGAAATCTTTTTGGTATGGGCTCTATCAAGCTGAGCGAAAAGATTGATATGATTGTTAATCTTGAAAATTGGGACGCCGCTAAAGTCTATGACCGAATGGGACTTGAAAATGAATATATGAAAATTATGGGCATAGATGTTCCGATTCTCACAATTCCCGTAAAGCCGGGCAGAAACCTCTCTAATATTATCGAGGTAGCCGCTATGAATAACCGTCAGAAGAAAATGGGTTATAACGCCGCTCAGGACCTCCTTACAAGCCTCGGTATGGAAATTGACGAGGAATTGACGGAAAAGCGTGTTGTAAAGGATTGGGATTAATATTATATAAATACAAATCATACAATTTAACCGTATAATATATAAAAGTTAGGATTATCCGTATGAATAAATATGAGAAAATTTATAAATATGCAGAGAAAATCGGTTCAACCCCCGAATACAGCGTTCCGATGAAAAACCGAACGACCTTTAAAATCGGCGGCGACGCCGCTCTGTTTATCGAAGTAACGACCGTAAACCAACTTTCACAGCTTATTCGTTTCCTCTCAGAATGTGAGACGGAGTACATAGTGATAGGCAAGGGCAGTAATATTTTAGTAAACGACGATGGACTTGATAAAGTTGTAATTCACCTAAGCGGTGATTTTAACCGTGTCGAGCGCCTCGACAGGAATACGCTTTACTGCGGCGCGGGACTGTCGCTTGCAGGACTCTGCAGAGAGGCTGAGAACAATTCTCTCTCTGGACTTGAATTTGCGTGGGGTATTCCGGGTACAGTCGGCGGCGCGGTGTTTATGAACGCGGGAGCTTACGGCGGAGAGATGAAAAACGTTGTTTACAGCGTTCGCCATATTGACAGGGACGGAAGAATCGGCACTATAAAATCCTCTGAGCTTAACTTTGGTTATCGCCAAAGCGTATATAAAGAGAACGGATTTACCATAATCGGCGTAACGCTCAAGCTTACGCTTGAAAACAGAACGGAAATCCGCAACCGTATGGACTATTATATGGAACGCCGTAAGGATAAACAGCCGCTTGAATTTCCGTCGGCTGGCTCGGTTTTCAGACGGCCTCAGGGAGCTTTCGCGGGCGCGCTCATTGAGCAGTGCGGACTTAAAGGCGCGACTGTAGGAGGCGCGCAGGTGTCCAAAAAGCACGCCGGGTTTATCGTGAATATCGGCGGCGCTACGGCAGATGACGTTAAAAATCTCATAAAAAAAATACAGAATACAGTAAAAAAGAACACGGGATATGACCTGAAACGCGAGGTCATATTTATAGATTAAGGGCGAAATATGGAATTTGTAATAATTACGGGACTGTCGGGCGCAGGCAAGACCAGCGCTCTCCATGCGGTCGAGGACATCGGTTTTTATTGCGTGGATAATCTTCCCACGGCTTTACTCAGAACATTTTACAATCTTTGCGAAACCTCCAGCGACGAGACTATGAAGCGCGTCGCTGTGGTTATAGACGTTCGCGATAAGAATAATTTTCGCGAGCTATACGATAATATAATTGCTTTAAAGGAAGACCGAAAGAAATTCAGACTGATTTTCCTTTATGCGAGGGAGGACGTGCTCGTAACCCGCTATAAGGAGACGCGACGCCGTCACCCGCTTGCGGACATTGCAGAGGAAAATTCTATTGAAAGCGCGCTTTCGCTTGAGATTACATATCTCAAGCCCTTTAAAAGGCTCGCCGATTACACTATTGACACCACGAACGTTACCGTAAAGCTCCTAAAGGAGCGTATTACGCGTATTTTCCTCGGAGATAATGAGAAATCAATTATTCTCACCTTTATGTCGTTCGGATTCAAGCACGGCGCTCCAACGGACTGTGACATGATTTTTGACGTTCGCTGTCTGCCTAATCCGTTCTATATCCCCGCGTTGCGAGATAAAACGGGTCTTGAAAAGGACGTGTATAATTATGTTTTCGATTCCGAGGATTCGGAGAAGCTCATAAATAAACTAATGGATCTTCTCGATTTCGCGGTACCTCTGTATCTTAAAGAGGGAAAGGCAGAGCTTGTTGTGGGAATAGGCTGTACGGGCGGAAAACACCGCAGTGTTGCTATTGCCGAGTATCTTCGCCGTCATTTCCTCGATAAAGGCTATAAAACGTCGGTTTACCACCGCGATATGCATAAAGTAAACAGTTAGCCATGTCATTTTCATCAGATGTAAAGCGTGAGTTAAGTAAAGCGGACTTGGGTACAAGGGAGCAGATGTTTTCCGAGTGTTACGGCATGCTGCTTTTTTCAAGCAGGTTTTCTTCACGCGAGATAATATTTAAAACCGAAAACCGTTATGCAGCGTCAAGAATTGAAAATTTATTGACCGATTTGTTTGCCCCGATCATAGAATTTCACAAGGACCTGAATCCCGAAAAAAGCAGGCAGCGTCTTTGTAAATTAACCTTGCCCGTTACGGACGAATGTAAAAAAATATTTGAGAGTTTCGGACACACGGACAAGGACATAAGACTTCGTATAAACAGGGCGAATATCGGAGACGAGAGCTTGTATGCTCCGTTCCTGAGAGGTGTTTTTCTAAGCTGCGGCTCGGTTACCGACCCAAGTAAGGGCTATCATTTGGAGCTTTCCGTGAGACATAAAACTCTTGCGGACAACCTTATTCTTTTCATAAACGAAATTGATGTATTCTCAGTAAAGCCGCGTCTCATAAGCAGAAAAGGCGGCTATGTTGTTTACCTAAAAGGAAATGACAGTATATGTGATTTCCTCGGTTACATAGGTGCGGGAAACTCGGTTATGAAAATGATAGAAACCTCGGCGTACAAAGATGTTATAAACCGAATAAACCGCAGGCATAACTCGGAGCTTGCAAATATCCGCAAAATTTCCGACGCGTCCGCGCGCCAGATTCGCGCAATAAAAAAGATTATTGACCACAGCAGTGTTGAAAGTCTGACGCCCGAGCTTAAAGAGCTTGCATTATTAAGGCTCGAAAACCCCGAAATGTCGCTCAAGGAGCTTGGTGAAACACTGAATCCGCCGATTTCCCGCAGCGGCGTAAACCACAGAATTGAAAGACTTTTGAAAATTGCCGGCAGTATCCAGGAGGAAATATGAAAGAAAATTTAACCTTTGAAGAGGCTAACGCTCAACTTGAGCAGATTGTCAAAAAAATGGAGAGCGGAAAACTTTCCCTTCAGGAAAGTATGAAATATTACGAGCAGGCGTTTGAACTGCTCGGCTATTGCTATAAGCAGCTCGATGAATGTAAGGGACAAATTACCGATATAAATACAAGAATTAATTCTCTTATGAAGGAGGACTGATTCGTTAATGAACGATTTACAGCTTATTGAAAATGCTCTGTATTCATATATTCCAAAGGGCGCGACCTATGAGAAAAATCTCATAGACTCAATGAACTACAGTCTTAAAGCAGGCGGAAAGCGAATCCGCCCTAAGCTCGTGCTCGAATTTTCGCGTCTTTGCGGCGGAAAGGACGAAATTGTTCTGCCGTTTGCATGCGCTCTTGAAATGATACACACATACTCGCTTATTCACGACGACTTGCCGTGTATGGACGACGATGATATACGTCGGGGTAAACCGTCCAATCATAAGGTTTACGGCGAGGACATTGCTTTGCTTGCCGGAGACGCTCTGCAAAGTCTCGCTTTTTCCGTTATGTCCTCTCCAAAGACTGTCGAAAATGCCGGCGCCGGCGTTTCGTGCAGATGTATAAACATTCTTTCTGAATATTGCGGTGCTGTCGGAATGGTAGGCGGACAAGTCATTGACCTCGAAAATGAGGGCAAGCGAGCGGACCTCGACACGATAACCGAAATGGACAGAAAGAAAACGGGCGCGCTTATTAAGGCGGGCTGCGAAATGGGTTGTGTTGCCGCGGGAGCTGCTGAGGAGCAGATTCTTGCCGCGCGCAGATACGGAGAAAGTATAGGAATAGCTTTTCAAATTATGGACGATATTCTTGACGTTACCTCTTCTGCCGAACAACTTGGTAAGCCCATCGGCAGTGACCTTGAAAACGATAAATCTACATATGTAAGTCTTTTGGGTATTGAGCGCTGCCGCGAGGTAGTGGACGAGCTCACTAATGAGGCGATAGCTTCTCTATCGCTTTTCGGCGGTAACACTGAACCGCTGAAGAAACTTGCTTTAAAGCTTGCAAAGCGCCAGAACTGAACCAAACCTGAACTAAAGTGGGGTAAAGGAAATGGATAATAATTTTCAAATCCTTTCAAAAATTAAATCTCCTGATGACATAAAAAAGCTCTCCGACTCCGAAATCACCGAGTTGTGCGCTGAGATACGCGAAAAGCTCATTGAGATTGTTTCCGCTAACGGCGGACATCTCGCCTCAAATCTCGGTATCGTTGAGCTTACTGTTATGCTTCATAAGTGTTTTAATTGTCCTAAGGACAGCATAGTGTGGGACGTGGGTCACCAGAGCTACGTACATAAAATGCTCACGGGACGTTACGGAAAGATAGATACGATTCGCAAAAAGGACGGTCTCGCGGGCTTTCCAAAGCGCACGGAAAGTGAATGCGACGCGTTTAATGCGGGCCATTCCAGCACCTCGATTTCCGCGGCTTACGGTATTGCCCGAGCAAAACAGCTCAAGGGCGATAACTCCTACACCATAGCCGTGATAGGAGACGGCTCTATGACGGGTGGACTTGCGTACGAAGGACTAAACAACGCGGGAAGATTCAAGAAAAATTTTATAGTAATCCTCAACGACAATAAAATGTCGATTTCCAACAATGTCGGCGCTATAGCGCTTCACCTCTCGCATATGCGTATAAAGCCGGCGTATATCCGAATTAAGCGGCGCACAGAGAAAATTTTATCGCATATTCCGCTTATTGGTAATTTCTTTAAAAAGGTTTTAAGGCGCAGTAAATCTAAGATAAAAAATATGATTTACAAAAATACTCTCTTCGATTTTCTCGGCTACACATACCTCGGTCCTGTTGACGGTCACGATTTGGACGAGCTTGAAAACGCTTTAAACGCCGCAAAAAGGAACACATCACCCGTTATTGTGCACGTTGTCACGAAGAAGGGTAAGGGATACGAGCCTGCTGAGTCTCACCCGAGGGAGTTTCACGGTATTGGGAAATTCGATATAGATACAGGCGAACCGCTATCAAGCCATAAAGGTTTTTCGTATGTATTCGGAAAGCAGCTTTGCAAAATGGCTGAGACTGACAGGAATATTGTTGCCGTTACAGCGGCAATGACTCTCGGCACGGGACTCTCCGAATTTAGCAGAAAGTACAAGCCGCGATTTTTTGACGTAGGTATAGCCGAAGAGCACGCCGTCACCTTTGCCTGCGGACTTGCAACCAAGGGAATAATACCGTTTTTTGCCGTGTATTCGACCTTTTTACAGCGCAGCTATGACCAGCTTATCCACGACGCTGCTATTCAAAAGCTGCACGTTGTGTTATGTATTGACCGCGCGGGTATTGTCGGCGATGACGGAGAAACTCATCAGGGCACGTTCGACGTAAGTATGCTCAACACAATTCCCGATACAACAATCCTTTCTCCGTCTTATTTTGACGAGCTTAAACACTGCCTGAAAGCGGCGGCGTATATGTGCGACGGACTTGTGGCTGTCCGCTATCCGCGCGGCGGCGAGCTTTACCGCCCCGAGGATTATGTAAAGCCTAACATCTCATTCAGCGTTTACGGAGATGAAGACGCGGAGATTTCACTTGTGACCTACGGAAGACTTTTTTCCTATGCCTGCAAAGCGAAGGAGAGACTTTCTGAGGACGGAATAAATATAAACGTAATTAAGCTGTGTCAGATTAAGCCTATTGATGTGCGCGCTGTTGAGCAAGCGGCAAAGAGTAAGCGCATTTTCTTCTTTGAGGAGTCTCTCGTGGCGGGAGGAATAGGCGAGTCTTTCGGTTACGAGCTAAAAAAGAGAGGTAAGAACTTTTACTATAAAATACACGGAATAAAGGACAGCTTTGTCCGCCATGAAAGCGTTGAAGAGGCACTTGCAGAACTCAGACTTGACGATGACGGAATGGTTAGTATAATTAGGGAAAATATATGAAAAAGCGTTTAGATGTGCTTGTTTTCGAGCGGGGATTTGCGGAAAGCAGAGAAAAGGCTAAGGCTATCATTATGTCGGGAGAGGTTTATGTAGATAATCAGAAAGCCGATAAATGCGGTCAGTCCTACGACGAAAACGTAAATATTGAATTTAGGGGAAAAGCGCCTAAATATGTAAGCCGCGGAGGTCTTAAACTTGAAAAAGCGATAAATAGTTTTGATATTGACCTTACGGATAAGATTACTATGGATATAGGCGCGTCTACGGGCGGTTTTACAGACTGTATGCTGCAAAACGGCGCAAAAAAGGTATATTCGATAGACGTCGGCTACGGTCAGCTTGCCTGGAAGCTGCGCAACGACCCTCGCGTAGTCAATCTTGAGCGCACAAATATGCGTACCGTCACCTCCGAACAGGTTTCCGATAAAATTGATTTCTTTTCAATTGACGTTAGCTTTATTTCTTTGAAGTTACTTCTTCCCGTAGCCCGCAGGCTTTTATCCGAAAACGCGCAGGCTGTCTGCCTTATAAAGCCTCAGTTTGAAGCGGGCAGGGAAAAGGTAGGGAAAAAAGGTGTTGTGCGCGACCCGGTCGTACACGCGGAGGTTGTAGATTCTATCTTCAATTTCTGCCTTTTAAACGGCTACAGTGTTTTAAACCTCGATTATTCCCCGATAAAAGGACCCGAGGGCAATATAGAATATCTTATTCATGTACAGAAATCAGACTCACCAAAATCGTTTACGGATATAGCGCCCGAACAACTTGTGAAAAATTCACATATTGAGCTTGATAAGTAGGTAACATTATGAAAATTGCAATTATTGTAAATACAAGCAAAGATTGCGCGATAAACTGCGCCGTAAGTATTGCTAAGCAAATGAAACTAAATAAGGCGGAGGTTTATACGCTTTCAAACTACGGTAAAATATTCGGAGAGGACAAAGTTTTGTACGCGCCCGACTTTAAAACACTGTTTTCAGAGTGTGATATGGCTGTAACGGTCGGCGGTGACGGAACTATTATTCATTCTGCGAAGTACGCCGCGGCGGCTGAAAAACCGCTCATCGGCGTAAACGTCGGACGTCTTGGCTTTGCGGCGGAGGTTGAGCCTGATAACATCTCGGATCTTATGCGCTTGATTTCGGGCGATTATACGCTTAAAAAACGTATGCTTCTCGATGTTAGCGTGACTCATAAGGATAAAACAACTGAAAAATATCTCGCCGTAAACGACGCCGTGATAGCGCGGGGACAGCTCTCTCATATAATTGATATTTCCGTATCGCTCGATAATTCTCCGATTTCCTCATATCGAGCCGACGGAATACTTTTCTCAACCCCGACGGGTTCAACCGCTTACTCTCTTTCAGCCGGCGGTCCGGTAATTTACCCCGAGATGGAGTGTATTCTTTTAACCCCTATTTGTCCTCATTCTCTTATATCAAGACCTGTTATTTTCGATAGTAACGCCTCTCTTACGGCAACGGTAAAGGTTACGGACAATACCTCCGCTATACTATCCATAGACGGCGAGAAAAATATACCAATCAAATCAACGGATTTAATAACGATAAAAAAATCGACCAAAACGCTAAAGCTTATGTCACTATATGACCGAAATTTTTATCAGTATTTAGGCGAAAAAATTAAGGAAAGGAAATCCTGATGAAAACGAGAAGACAGGCTCAGATTCTTGAACTTATAAATCAATATCCTATAGAAACTCAGGAGGAGCTTCTCATTCGCCTTAAAGAAAACGGCTATAACGTAACGCAGGCTACTGTTTCGCGCGATATAAAGGAGCTAAGGCTTTTGAAGTCGCTTTCTCCCGACGGTAAATACCGCTACACTTCTATTTCAAAAAGCTCGTCGGATATAAAGGATAACCTTCACGGATTTTTCAACAGCTCAGTGATTTCAATAAAATCTGCTCAAAATATTGTAGTTGTCAAAACTCTCGCAGGTATGGCAAACGCTTTGTGCGCAACTATAGACAACAACAATTTTAATTCGGTTGTCGGAACTATTGCGGGCGATGACACAATTTTTATCGTTTGCATCGATAATGAGTGCGCCTCAAGACTTGTAATAGACTTAAAAAAATTTCTCTGATAAGAAACGTTTAAAATTATACTATATACTATATTATTTTTTATTGCGCCCTGTTGCGGGCGGAAAGAATACGGGTTCAGTATGCTAACTTCACTCTATATCGAAAACATCGCAGTAATTGAAAAAACAAATATTGAATTTGATTTTGGACTTAATATTCTTACAGGCGAAACGGGCGCAGGTAAGAGTATTGTTATTGACGCTATAAATGCCGTAATGGGACAGCGCACGAGCAAGGATATAATTCGCAGCGGCGCTGAAAATGCAACAGTTTTTGCGACCTTTACAGATGTAAACGATATTGTTAAGAAAAAACTTTACGAGAATGGCTACGATACAGATGAGGACGAGCTTGTAATCAGCCGTATACTGTCTGTATCGGGAAAAAATACGTGCCGTATAAACGGCAGACCCTGTAATTTAAGCTTTCTGCGCGAGCTAGGGTTAAACCTTATCAATATTCACGGACAGCACGAAAGCTACGAGCTTTTTTCTGCGGAAACCCACATTAAATATATAGATAATCTCGCTGATAATTCCGATATAAAAAGTGAATACAATGCGGCTTATAAGGAGTATAAAGCTCTTGATAAGCAGCTTCGGGATTTTCTCTCCGGAGAGGAAAACCGTGAGCAGCGAATTGACCTTTTGACCTATCAGGTAGATGAGCTTGAAAACGCCGCAATCGAGGAGGGCGAGCGTGACTCGCTAAACGAAGAACGCCGCGTGCTTATGAACGCGGGAAAGATAACAGATTCCCTGCATAGGGCTAAATCATATCTTGACGGTAATTCCTCAGACGGTGTGATTGATATGCTTGACGATGCTGTTACCGCGCTCGGTAAGGCGAGCGATCTTAATCCCGATTATGAAAGAATTTTCAACCGTTTAAACGATCTATACTACGAAATTCAGGACACAAACAACGATATTTCCGAGGCAATAGACGAGAGTGAGGAAAATCCTTACAGACTTGATGAGATTGAACAAAGACTCGATTTGCTTAATAAGCTGTCACGAAAATACGGTAAAACCGAAGCCGATATGCTTGAGTTTCTCGAAAACACGAGGGCAGAGCTTAAAAAACTTTTGCAGTTTGACGAAAACGCAAACGACCTTAAAAAACGGCGCGACTCAGCTTTTAAAAATGCTCAGAATCTGGCTGACAGACTGACCCAGTCCAGAATAGATACATCGCGTGATTTTGAGAAACGTGTAAAAAAAGAAATGAGCTTTCTTGATATGCCGAACGTAAAACTTGTCATATCACACGAAAAATGCGAACTTACATCAAACGGTCAGGACAAGATTGAACTTTTGATTTCCGCAAATCCGGGAGAGCAGCCCAAGCCCGTCGCTAAAATCGCCTCGGGCGGTGAGCTTTCGCGTATGATGCTCGCAATTAAAACTGTTCTGGCGTCTACGGATATGATAGACACCCTGATTTTTGACGAGGTTGATACGGGTGTTTCTGGCTCAGCCGCACAGAAAGTCGGTCTGAAGCTCAAAGAGGTTTCCGAGTCAAGGCAGGTTCTTTGTGTAACACATCAGGCTCAGATTGCGGCGCTTGCCGACCGTCATTTACTAATCCAAAAGAGCGTTAAGGACGGCAGAACGTTTACCGATATAAAATCTCTCAATTACGACGGACGACTTAAAGAGCTTGCGCGTATTCTTGACGGCGTAAAGGTTACGGATACAGCTCTCGCTCACGCTAAGCAGCTTATGAGCTATAATAATTAATTGAAGGTTATGAAATGAAACAATGGATAGTTTCAAAATTTGATAAGGACAAAGTACGGGAGTTTGAAACCAATTACGGACTCCCTGCGATTGTCGCATTGTTTCTTGTCGCGCGCGGTATAAATACCGATGAAATGCTTCAGGAGTTTCTCTACGGAGACGGCGCTATTGACGACCCGTTCGAGATTAAAGATATGGACAGGGCGGCAGAGCGTGTGCACAGAGCAATTGATTCGGGTGAAAAAATCTGTATATACGGCGATTATGACGTTGACGGAATAACATCAACTGCGCTTTTATATTCTTATCTTAAAACCGTAGGCGCTGACGTCATCTACTATATACCTCACCGGGAAAACGAAGGCTACGGAATGAACAAGTCCGCAGTAGACGTTATTAAGGACAAAGGAGTAAATCTCATAATTACCGTTGATAACGGCGTGTCAGCCGCAGATGAAATTGATTACGCGAAGTCACTCGGGATAGATACTGTCGTTACCGATCATCATATAGTACCCGAAAAACTGCCCAATGCCGTTGCCGTCGTTGATCCGCACAGACCCGACTGCGAAAGCCGTTTCAAAGAAATATCGGGAGTCGGGGTTACGTTTAAGCTTGTTATGGCGCTTGAGGGCGAATACTGCGACGTTGATATTATGCTGGACAACTATTCTGACCTGCTTTGCATTGGAGTTATCGGAGATGTAGTTAAAATTGCCGATGAAAATCTCGTGTTCTTAAAGCGTGGTCTTCAAAGTATAAACAACAGTGACAGAGTAGGTATACAGGCTCTTATAAAGGAGATAGGCTTCGAAGATAAGTATATTACGTCTATTGATATTTCTTTTGCTGTTATACCGAAAATGAACGCTGTCGGACGTATTGACTACTCCGATATTTGTGTTAAACTGCTCACCACCGAAGACGAAACCGAGGCATCGGAAATCGCAAAAATACTTTGCGATAAAAATATAGAGCGAAAAAATTTAGAAAACGAAATATTAAGTGAAATTAATCAGAAAATTGTTGAGGACCGGTCTATTATCTGTGACAATATAATAGTTGTAGACGGCGACTACTGGGCAATAGGCGTAATCGGAATTGTTAGCAACAAAATAAAAAATATTTACGGAAAGCCGTGCGTTGTTATTTCACGCTGTGGCGATAAAGCGCGCGGCTCGGGCAGAAGTGTCGAGGGCTTTGACCTATGGAAAGCCATAGAAAGCTGTTCCGATTTGCTTAACCATTTCGGCGGCCATCCGATGGCGGCAGGATTTGACATTAGCTCCGATAAAATTGACGAGTTTAGACAAAAAATAAACGCATACGCTGACTCGCTCGGAGAAATGCCTTTAGATACTCTCAAAATCGACTGTAAGCTTTCTCCCGAATTTATTGACGTAGAGCTCGCTAAAGACCTTTTAGGCTTAAAGTTCTACGGAGACAGAAATACTTATCCTGTTTTTCAGTTAAGTAATCTTCGTATTTTGAGAAAAGAGTCTGTTTCAAACGGCTCTCATACGCGTATTTATCTTTCGCGCGGCTCGACGCGTATTTCAGCAATATACTTCGGTATGCCTTTCGATTCTTTCCCTTATAATGAGGGAGACACGGTAGATATTGCTGTTGAGCTTTTAGTGAACGTGTATCGCAATGTGGAGAGCCTTACAATTAAAATAATTGATATAAAGTTTTCCGATGTTGATAACGCCGAGCATATACACAGCCTTCGCCTGTACGAGAAATTTTGCAGGGGAAATGAGTTAACGCGCGAGCAGTTGCTTTCGATAATTCCCACCAAAACTGAATGTCGTCAGCTTATCATCTATCTTATGGGCGGTTCGATACCCGCTAATATTTCACTGCCTGTAATAGCCCGCAGACTCGGGGGAAATATGACCTGCGCGAAATTAAAGGTCGCGTTAGAGGCATTTAAGGAATTGGGAATAATCACATTATATGAGGATATACATAAAATTGAAATAAGGTCCTTAAACACATTTAGAAAGGTTAAGCTTGAGGACGCAAAAATATTTAAAAAGTTAGGGGAGGTGTTCAGAAATGGGAAAGTATGAGAATATAGCTCACTATCAGGATTTTGACGAACTTATGTCTATTCTCGAGAAGAGTAACAATAACTACGATTTGCGAAAAATTCAAAAGGCGTATTCTATTGCCGAAGAGGCTCACGGCGACCAGCGCCGTGTCTCTGGCGTACCTTACATTCTTCACCCAACGTCTGTTGCCTGTATAGTGGCTCAGTTCGGTATGGACACCGACAGCATAATTGCCGCCCTTCTCCACGACGTAGTGGAGGACACTCCTTATTCGCTTGAATTTATTCGCAAGGAATTTGGAAAAGACATTGCAAATATAGTTGACGGAGTTACAAAAATATCCAAAATTAAACTCTATTCACGTGAGGAACAGCAGGCGGAGAATGTCCGCAAAATGCTTATAGCTATGTCAAACGATATTCGTGTAATTATCGTTAAGCTTGCTGACCGCCTGCATAATATGCGCACGATTGAGTGTATGCAGGAACAAAAACGCCGAGATAAATCACGCGAAAATATGGAGGTCTTCGCGCCGATTGCTCACCGCCTCGGTATGAAAGCCGTTAAGGAGGAGCTTGAGGACCTTTCTCTGCGCTATTTAGACCCAGTAGGCTACGGCGAAATAGAGTCCGCCCTTATGCTCCAGGAAAACGAGCGTGAAAAGTTTATCGAGCGCAAGAAGAAAGAAATCCTCAAAGCGTCGAAGCTTCCTCACGGAAAAATCACTGTTTACGGGCGCGTAAAGAGTATAAACAGCATTTATAAGAAAACTTATCTGCGCGGAAAGACTATCGACCAGATTTACGACGTTTTCGCCATGCGTATTCTTGTTGATACCGTTCAGGAATGTTACAATATGCTGGGTGTTATCCACGATTTGTATAATCCTATTCCTAACCGATTTAAGGACTATATCTCTACCCCGAAGCCGAATATGTACCGCTCTCTGCATACTACCGTAATCGACAGTGACGGTATTCCGTTCGAGGTACAGATACGCACGTGGGAAATGCATCAGACGGCTGAAAACGGAATCGCGGCGCATTGGAAATATAAGCTCGGATTCACAAGAATTGTAAACAACAAAAAGGCGCGCGAGCTTGACGAAAATATCAACCGTATTAAAGATATTTTGCAGGCTCAGATTGACGCCGACGACTCGACGGATATTATACGCAATATCCGTAACGACTTCGACCAGAACGAGGTCTACGTTTTCTCCCCAAAGGGCGATGTGTTCAGTCTCCCGAACGGCTCTACCGTTATTGATTTAGCATATCTTATTCATACCGAGGTCGGTCATCATATGGTAGGCGCAAAGGTTGACCAGAGGATAGTTCCCATTGATTATAAGCTTAACACGGGAGAGATCTGCGAAATTCTTACGCAAAAGGACAGTCACCCGAGGCGTGACTGGCTCGAAATATGCAAAACCTCCTCCGCGCGTTCAAAGATTCGCCAGTGGTTCAAGCGTGAAAAGCGTGACGAGAATATTGTTGAAGGAAAAATGATGCTTGAGCGCGAGCTTAAACGCAGTAATATTTCCCTGGCCGACGAGCAGCTCGAGGAGCTGTTGCAGTTTATGCTCAAGAAAAATAAGTTCAACACAGTTCAGGACCTCTACGCTTCCATTGGATACGGCGGTATTCAGCTTTGGAAGGTAATGCCAAGGATTCGCGAGGAATATACATTAAAATTTAAGCCAGAGGAAATCAAGCCCCTTATACGTCAGACTGCCCCCGCAAAACGCCGCCGCGTTACTTCAGGCGTTATTGTGGAGAATATGGAGGATTGTCTCATAAAATTCTCCCATTGCTGTAATCCTCTTCCGGGAGATGATATAATCGGCTATATTACCCGCGGCTTCGGCGTTTCTATCCATAAGCGAGATTGCCCGAATATTCCTAAGGATATTTCTGCCGCCGAGGAGCCTGAGCGTTATGTAAACGTTTTTTGGGAGAATAACGTTAATGACAGTTTTCAGTCCACGCTTGAAATGACCTGTACCGATCGCACGGGTCTTTTGGCGGACGTTACTATTGCACTCTCTTCAATGCGTATTTTTATCCATACGCTCAACACACGTCAGATTGACAACGGTCAGGCGCTCATAACCGCAACGATTGACGTTGCAAACCGCGAGCATCTTGATACCGTCGTAAGGCGTTTGCAGTCAATACGAGATGTTATTTCTATAAAAAGGTTTTAACATATAATTGTAGAGAATGCGGTTTTCTCTTACTATCATATAGACAGCAAAAG
The DNA here is from genome assembly GCA_947625485.1 of uncultured Clostridia bacterium. GTDB lineage: Bacteria > Bacillota > Clostridia > Oscillospirales > Acutalibacteraceae > Ruminococcoides. The sequence continues at coordinate 99,226 of CANQOP010000001.1, forward strand.
AAAGGAAAAAAATGAGAGTAGTTTTACAGCTTGTATCAGAATGCAGTGTAAAAATAGACGGAAAAACGACAGCAGAGATAGGAAAGGGCTTTCTTCTTCTGCTCGGAGTTAAAAACGGCGACACCGAACAGGACGCCGTAAAGCTTGCCAAGAAAATTTCGGGTTTAAGAATTTTTAACGACGAAAACGATAAAATGAATCTGTCACTGTCCGATGTGGGAGGCTCTGTTCTGGTTGTATCCAATTTTACGCTTTATGCCGACTGCTCTCACGGCAGACGTCCGAGCTTTATAAACGCCGCTCGTCCCGAGGTTTCAAACCCGCTTTATGAATTTTTTTGCAAAAATCTGAGGGAAAACGGTATCGAGAACGTTCAGACGGGAGAATTCGGCGCGGATATGAAGGTGAGCCTTCTCAACGACGGACCGGTAACGCTCGTTATTAATTCGGAGGATTTGAAATGATTAATATAAAAATTTTTAACGTTACTGTGCTGATGACCAACTGCTATCTTCTTACGGACGCCGACACAGGAGATATGGCTGTAGTAGACCCGGGCGCAAGGAACGAAAAGCTGATTTCCGCTGTAAACAGTGCCGAAGGCGAGTTAAAGTACGTCATTCTCACTCACGGACATTATGACCATATCGGGTACGCAAAACAGCTCGCAGACCTTTACGGAGCGAAAATCGTATGCGGTCGCAAATCGAACGAATTTTTTCAAAATAACATTCTCAATCATTCCGCGTTTCACGAAGACTTCGAGAATATAAAGCCTTTTTCGGGTGATTTGCTCCTATATGACGGCGATAAATTCAAGCTCGGCAACACAGAGATTACCTATATTTCAACTCCCGGGCATACTGTTGATTCAGGATGTTATATTTTTGATAACAATATTATAGCGGGCGATACGCTCTTCTGCGAAAGCTACGGAAGAACAGATTTACCAACAGGCAGCGACTCGGATATGATAAACTCCATAAAACGACTCAAAAGTATTGAAGGTGACTATAACGTTCTGCCGGGTCACGGACTTGTTTCTACCCTCGACCACGAGCGCAGATATAACCCTCTTATGAGGAGAGTATAAATGAATTTATATATTAACAACCATGCTTTCCACTACGAACTTGAAAACCTTACAAGGCTTTTCTTCCCGAATGAAAAGATAAACGTTATCAAGGACAGCAAAGCCTGTGAGCCGCCCTACATAATAACCGCTGTTTCGGATAAATTAGAAGTTGAGGTCGCTATTGGACAGTTCAGCCGTTTTTCCGAATCGTGCCTCTCCGGCGACACGGAAAACGAGAGAAAGCTTTGCGAACTGCTCTACAAAATTCTATGTGATTTTACGGGAGTAACACCGCCTTGGGGTATGATTACAGGCGTTCGCCCCGTAAAGCTTTACCGTCGCGTGCTTGAAAGCGAGGGTCAGAAAAACGCAGATAAGTACTTTACGGACAAGCTTTTTGTGAGCCGTGAAAAACTTAATCTTGTAAAGAAAACCGAAGTATACGAAAAAAATATTATAAATCTGTCTGCGGACGATTCATTCAGCCTTTACATTTCAGTACCGTTCTGTCCGTCCCGCTGTCACTACTGTTCGTTCGTTCAGTCCTCCACGGAGCGTTCGGGACACCTGATTGCCCCTTATGTTGACCTTTTATGTAAAGAAATCGAATATACCGCGAAAATTGCCTACGACTTGGGGTTGCGCCTGAGCACGGTTTATATGGGCGGCGGTACTCCTACAACGCTCAGTGCCGAACAGCTGGACCGCGTTCTTTCTACGGTTAACAACAGTTTTGATGTTTCGTCTCTTAAAGAATTAACGGTTGAAGCCGGACGTCCCGATACTATTACAGAGGAAAAGTTAATTTCTCTGAAAGAAAATAACGTTCAAAGAATTTCTATAAATCCTCAAACGTTGAACGACTCAGTGCTCGAAAAAATCGGAAGACGCCACACTGCTCGGCAGACCATAGACGCATATTACCTTGCACGAAAAGTAAGTTTTGACAGCGTTAATATGGATTTGATTGCGGGTCTGCCTACGGATACTGCAGACAGCTTTATTTCAACCCTCGACCGCATATGTGAGCTTTCCCCCGAGTGCGTTACCGTTCATACACTGTCTTTAAAGCGCAGTTCAACCCTCACGCAGGACGGCTCGTTTATTAACCGTGACGACGCTAAAAGAGCCTCCCGAATGCTTGATTACGCGGGAGAGAAACTGCTTAGTGAGGAATATATTCCGTATTATCTTTACCGCCAGAGCCGTATGGTAGGGAATCTTGAGAATACAGGCTGGTCGAAAAAAGGCTATGAATGTCTGTATAATATCTATGTAATGGATGAAACGCACACCATTCTCGGATGCGGTGCGGGTGCTGTGACAAAGCTTAAAAAGCCCCGTGACACCTTTCTCAAGCGTATATTTAATTTTAAATATCCATATGAATATATAGACAGGTACGACCGGCAGCTTGAGCGAAAGAAAGAGATATATTCATTTTACAAAAATTGGACGTAATAATTGAAAAATCTAAAGCTTAGTGCTATAATGTACCTAAATTTTTTTGAAGGGAAGTTTTTTGATGGCTATATTTGACGATGTAGTAGTAAATGCAAAATCCGCAGCGGCTGCTGTTTCCAAGAAAGCAGGCGCGTTTTATGATTTGTCCAAGCTGCGCATTTCCGCGGCAGGACTGAGAGGAGAGCTAAATAAGAAATACACGGCGCTCGGCGAGTCTGTATATAATAACGACCCCGAATCCACCGTAGACGCTATTAAGGCTGAAATCGCTGACATTAAGCATAATATCGCTGATATTGAGAAAATTATCGCGTCTGTAAGCAATACGACTTTCTGTCCTTCCTGCGGCGAAAAGCTGCCTAAATCTGCTCATTTCTGCCCGACCTGCGGAAGTCCCGTTTCAAAGGTCTCAAACGAGCCTGAGAGCGTAACTGACGCAGATGACCCTGTAAGTACGACTTCGCCTGATGAAGCTTAGGAGTAGTAGGGTGATTTTTGGTGTCAAAAAAATATAATGCAATAGAAACCGCAAAGTCAAACGCGTCGCAAACCTTTCTTAAAGGCGCGGCGATAATGACTTTCAGTATGATTGTTGTAAAGATTTTTGGATTTATCGATAAAATTCTTATCAGTAATCTTTATTCCTATTTCGGAGATACATACGCCGCAATCGGAACGGGTCTCTACAACAACGCTTATGAAATGTATATCCCGCTGTTTACAATAGCGACCGCAGGGTTTCCTATCGCAATTTCGAGACTTATTTCCGAGAGTATCTCGCAAAAGAGGTATAACGATGTAAAACAGATATATAAAGTATCCATACCATTCTTTACGGCAACAGGTACGGTGTGCTTTCTTATAATGTTTTTCAGCAGTTTCTTCTATATTCACATAATTAACTCTCCGTACTCGCTGTACGCAATGCTTATGCTCTCGCCGTCCATACTGTTCGGCTGTCTCGTTTCTATCTATCGTGGATATTTTGAGGGACAGCGAAATATGTTCCCGACCGCGATTTCGGAAATTATCGAGGCTGGCTCCAAGCTGATTTTCGGTCTTGTTATAGCGTACATTATTATGAGGCTCGGCGGGGACAGCTATCAATCGACAGGAACGGTGTTCGGTCTCACATTCTCTGGCAAAAATGCCGAGCTTGAGGCTATGTATACCATAATTTCCTTTTCGGTAGCGGGAGCTATTTCGGGTATACTTTTAGGCAGTATTGTGTCGTTTTTGTTTATGCTTCTGCGCTATAAGATAGGCGGCGATGGAATCCCCGAAGAATATTACAAAAACTCCGTTGAGGCTCGCACTAAAAGGGAAACCTTCGTAAGAATGTTTAAGACCGCTATTCCTATCGGACTTACCGCACTCGTTATGAATATAGGCACTCTTATAGACGGCGCAGTTATTCAGAACGTCCTGCACGGTATCGCAATCAGTGACGGCAAGGAACTCGTAAATCAGTATAAAGCTATGGGAGTTGACCTCTCGAAACAGCTTTCCGATAAGGTGGATAAAATTACTATCCACACCGCTCTCTGGGGTTGCTACGGCGCGGCATTGCCGCTTATGCAGCTTGTAACAGCCGTAACTCAGGCTTTCGGTACATCCGCTATGCCTAATGTTGCGAGCGCGTGGACGAAAGGCGATAAGAAAGAGCTTAAGTCTTCTATCGAGACGGTTTTAAGGCTTACCATGCTGTTTACTCTGCCCGCGGGTCTCGGCCTTACCGCCCTCGCAGAGCCGATTATGGATATAGTTTATGCAAGTAATACTCAGGTTGTTATCGGTGCTCAGGTGCTCAAGGTAATGGGATTTGCATCTATTGTTATCGCGTGCGTAACTCCTCTGTGCTCAATGCTTCAGGGAATAGGCAGGGTAGATTTGCCGCTCAAGATATATACTGCGGGCATTACCCTCAAGGTTGCCACGACTTGGCTATTTGTTCGGATTGTATCCATAAACATTCAGGGCGCGTCCGTAGGCTCGCTTATAGCGTACAGCTTTATGCTTGTTGTCGCTATGTATATGCTCGTGAAACATTCGGGTATAATGCCCGATTTTATGTCAACAGTAGTAAAGCCGCTTGTTTCCGCTATCTGCTGCGCCTTGACTGCATATTTCTCTTATAAGTTATATACAGGTTTTATGCCCGATATACTGGCGACTGTTGCGGCGGTAACGTCGGCGGCGATAATTTATATTACAGTTTTGTTACTATTAAAGACTTTTACCCGAAATGAGCTGAGGTTTCTCCCTAAAGGTGAAAAAATTGTAACTATACTTGAAAAATATCATTTAATAGGGTAAAATACTTTTGGTTTAGTTTATTACATCGCGTGAGGTGAGAATGTGAATTTTACTGAGAAGAAAAGTTATGATTTTAACGATTTAGTTGAAATTATGAAGTTTCTCAGAGCCCCGGACGGATGTCCTTGGGATAAGGTACAGACTCACGACTCAATTCGGAGCAATTTTATCGAGGAGACCTATGAAGTCATAGAGGCGATTGATACTAAGGACAGCGAGCTTCTTAAAGAAGAACTGGGAGATGTTCTTTTGCAGGTTGTATTTCACGCCGAGATGTCTTCCGAGGAAAATGAATTTGATATTAACGATGTTATAAACGGGATCTGCAAAAAGCTTGTTGTTCGCCACCCTCACGTTTTTGGCGACGTAAAGGCTGAGAACAGTCAAGAGGCTCTTAAAAGCTGGGACGACGTTAAAATGCAGACCAAGGCACAAAAAAAGCAGTCCGAGGCTATGGAAAGCGTTTCAAAGGCTCTTCCGTCGCTTATGCGTGCCGCTAAAATTCAGCAAAAAGCTGCTAAGGTAGGTTTTGACTGGGACAACGTTAAAGGACCGCTCGACAAGATTGTTGAAGAAACGAATGAGCTTAAAGACGCTGTTAAAAGCGGTGATACTAAGAATCAGGCTGAGGAGTTGGGCGATTTGCTTTTCTCAGTTGTTAATGTCTCCAGATTTCTGGGGATTGATTCCGAAAAAGCTTTATATGACGCGTGCGATAAGTTTACCGACCGTTTCCGTGCTCTCGAAAAGCTCGCGTGCGAGAGAGGAATAGATGTGAAAACGGCTTCACTATCCGAACTCGATTCCCTTTGGGATGAAGTTAAATAAAAAATTTTGGAGGAATAATTTATGAACAAGACAGAATTAATTGCTGCTGTTGCAGAAGCAAGCGCTATTTCCAAGAAAGATGCTGAGAAGGCTGTTACTGCTACAATCGATACTATCGTTGAGGCTATCGCAAACGGTGACAAGGTTCAGCTCGTTGGCTTCGGTACTTTTGAGCAGCGCCAGAGAAACGCTCGTACAGGCGTTGACCCGAGAACAGGTAACAAGATTGAAATTGCTGCATCTAAGGTTCCTGCTTTCAAGGCCGGCAAGGCATTCAAGGACGCTGTTAATAAGTAATTAACCTTTTGAAATTGAAGCCGACGCGAGTCGGCTTTTTTCATTATAAATTGCAGGTTTAAAATATATAATGTAATTTTAAAGGAGTAGCGAATGCGACTTGATAAATATTTAAAGGTTTCACGAATTATAAAACGCCGCACTGTAGCGAATGAAGCGTGCGATTCGGGGAAGGTCACTGTAAACGGAAATATAGCCCGCGCGTCATATAACGTCAAAGTAGGCGACGAAATCGAAATTTCCCTCGGCGCTCGCGAACTGAAAATTCGCGTTACGGCAGTAACTGAGCACGCGACTAAGGAAAACGCCGCAACAATGTATGAGGCAATTTAAAAAAATCATATCTAAATAAAATCCTCCATATATTGTATTGATTACAAAATACGGAGGATTTTTTATATGCAGGAAAATTACAGTAAACCGCATACAATGCTGCTTGATAACAGAAAGAAACTCAGTCTTACAGGTGTAGGTGACGTTCAGGGCTTTAACGAGGAGCTAGTCAGTATTACAACGTCTTTGGGCGATTTAATTATACGCGGCAGCAAACTTCATATAAGCAAGCTCAATCTCGAAACAGGAGAAGTGGACATTGACGGGCAAATAAATTCACTTCAATACGTGGAAAGTCGAGGAAATAAATCATTTATACAGAGGCTTTTTAAGTAATGGAGTTTACAATAACTGAGCTGATTTACGCTTTTTTGTATTCCATAATCGTCGGATTTTGTTTGGCTTTTGTTTATGAGCCTTTCCGTTTATTTCATAAAGTTGGTTTTGAAAAATCGGTTCACTACCTTGTCGCTGATATTGTGTTTATGCTGTTATGCGGTCTGGTGACCTATTTTTATTGTATTACTACATTGGAGGGTAGCGTAAGATTTTTCGTAATAATAGGGGAACTGCTTGGATTTACGGTGTTTCGGTTTACATTAAGGCGGGTTTTGGACAAAATATACAATCCGGTAATAAAATTTTCTATATTTTTCTTTGGAAATCTATTGAAATTGAGCCGAAAAATAATGTATAATATAGAAAATAGATTTAGAAACCTTTCTTTGAAATTATTAAGTAAAATAAGGAATTTTGTATATGAGAGAAGAAAAGGAAAAAACGAAAAAAACCGAACGCGGGATAAAAGAAGTAAAGCCAAAAAGAAAAAGAAGTAAAAAATTTATACTGCTGTATCTTGCAGGTTTCGCTTTTGCTATATACGCGACTTTTACGATAATTAACCAGAGTATTGAAAGGAACGCGAAGTTAGCCGAGTATGAGTCTCTTCAGCAGGAGCTTCAGATTGTCGAGATTGAAAACGAAAATCTCAGCCGGATAAAGGACTATTCGGGCGATGAGCGCAACGATTACATAGAAAATATTGCAAGAGAGGATTTGGATTACGTTAAAAACGGCGAACGCGTTTTTATTAATATTTCCGGAGATTAAAAATGGGAAACGAAATGAAAATTGAAGTGGATACAATTATTGAGGGTAAGGTTTCGGGTATTACTAAGTTCGGAGCTTTTGTGGATTTGCCGGACGGAACTACCGGTATGGTACATATCTCTGAGGTATCACAGTCTTATGTAAGCGATATAAACGATTTTCTCAAGATAGGACAAACCGTTAATGTAAAGGTGCTTTCAAGGGACGGTAACAAGGTAGCTCTTTCCATAAAGCAGACCCAGCCTAAAGCAGAGAAAGCCGAACGGTCTCAGAAGCCTAAAGCTCGCAAGCCGTATAAGCCTGAACCGCCGGTGACAAGTCCCGGCTCATTCGAGTGGCAGAGCGCGCAGAAAAACGCCCCGTCTACCTTTGAAGATATGATGTCTAAATTCAAACAGACGAGTGAGGATAAAATGTCCGATTTAAAACGTTCCTCCGGAGAGTCGCGCGGCTACAGCCGTCGCGGAAACGGTTCAAGGAAATAAACTGCTTCGGGTATCGGTAAGCCGATACCCGTTATCAATTTTCTAAATATTCAGCATTAATTTTAAAGGGAATGTGATGAAAAATTTAACTTTTTCTGCTCCATGCCTCCTCGGTATGGAGGGAATATGCGCCAACGATTTAAAGTTTAACGGAATAGAGTCCGCAAAGGCAGAAAACGGAAGAGTAATATTCAGCGGCGATTTCTCCACACTTGCCCGAGCCAATCTTATTTCCAGATATGCCGAACGAATTCAAATTTTGCTGGATGAGTTTAACGCCGTGACGTTTGAAGAGCTTTTTGTCAAAGTGAAATCTATACCTTGGGAACGATTTATAGGAAAGTCTGATTCATTCCCCGTAAAGGGACGCAGTCTAAGCTCACAGCTTCATTCTGTTTCCGACTGCCAGAAAATAATTAAAAAGGCGGTCGTTGACAGATTGTCCTCTTGTTATGGTATTTCGTGGTTTGAGGAGAGCGGACCAGTTCATCAAATTCAGTTTCTTATTATAAATAATAGGGTAAGTATTATGCTTGATACAAGCGGTGCGGGACTTCACAAACGCGGCTATCGTAAAAATTCCAACGATGCGCCTATAAAAGAGACTTTGGCCGCGGCTATGGCTGACCTCGCGCGGGTTCGCCCAAACCACTTTGTTGTTGACCCGATGTGCGGAAGCGGTACAATACTTATAGAATCTGCTTTGAAAGCTCTAAAAATCGCGCCGGGTATTAACCGTTCTTTTTCTTTTGAGAAATGGAGTCAAATTCCTAAGTCCGTATGGCAGGAGGAGCGCGAGCGTGCGGACGCGCTAAAAAATAACGACTGCGACTTTTCTGCTATAGGCTATGATATAGACGATAACGCCTTATCAATAGCGAGGAGTAATGCCGAAAAAGCAGGCGTTTCGGACAGAATAAGGTTTATAAAACGCGACATAAGAGACTTTGAGTTTGACAGCGGTTTTGAGACGGTAATATGTAATCCTCCGTATGGCGAACGACTTCTCGATGTAAATGAAGCTGAAAAGCTTTATAAAATAATGGGCAGTAAGTTTGTTCCCGAAAAGGGTAAAAGCTACACTATTATCAGTCCTGACGATAACTTTGAAAAGGTGTTCGGGAGGAAAGCCGATAAACGCCGTAAATTATACAACGGTATGTTAAAATGTCAGGTTTATATGTATTTTATGTCATAATATCAGCATAATTTTGTTAATCTGCCGGATTTTTAACATTATTCTATTGTATTCACAACCGTTTTGTATTATAATATATTGGAAAAAGTATTACGATAATTCGACCTTGGAGGTTTTACATATGAGCAAAAAGAAGATTGCAGTATTAACCAGTGGTGGTGACGCGCCGGGTATGAACGCCGCTGTTCGCGCAGTTGTCCGTTCAGGTATAGGAAAGGGTATGGACGTGTACGGTGTTTACCGCGGATATAATGGTCTACTCAACGGAGACGTCGAGCAGATGAACCTTCGTTCTGTCTCCGACATTATTGGAAACGGCGGTACTGTGCTGTACACAGCGCGAAGCGAGGAGTTTAAAACTCTTGAGGGACAGAAAAAGGCGGCTAAACGTTGTCAGGATCTCGGTATCAGCGGAGTTGTCGTAATAGGCGGCGACGGATCGTTTGCGGGAGCACGCGCCCTTACGAACGCGGGTGTAAACTGTATCGGCGTTCCGGGAACTATAGACAATGACATTGCCTGCTCAGAATATACAATCGGCTTTGACACAGCAATGAATACGGCTATCCAGATGATAGATAAGATTCGCGACACAGCTCAGTCTCACGACCGATGCTCTGTTGTTGAGGTTATGGGCCGTCGCTGCGGTGATATTGCCTTACAGGTAGGTATTGCCTGCGGCGCAACAGCAATTCTTGTTCCCGAGGTTAGTTTCGACGTTGAAAAGGACGTTATCGCCCGTATTATAAACACTCAAAAAACGGGTAAAAAACATTTTATTATCGTTGTCGCAGAGGGTGTAGGCGGTGTAAACGACCTTGCTAAATACATTGAGAAGCGTCTCGGTATTGAGACTCGCGCCACAATTCTAGGTCATGTTCAGCGCGGCGGTTCTCCGACTCTTAGGGACAGAGTGGTCGCCTCTATAATGGGGCATAAAGCGGTTGACCTTCTTGAAGAGGGAAAGGGTAACCGTGTGGTCGCTATGAACAACGGTGAGATTGTTGATTATGACATCACAGAAGCGCTTGAGATGACAAGAGTATTTGATAAAAATCTCTACAAAATAGCGAGCACAATTTCAATTTAATTTATCGGCGCAGTATCTAGTGTATTGCGCCTTATTTTATAAAGGTATATACGCAAGACGTGATTTCACGATAAGGGTTTAGGGTTATGAGTAACAGTGAAAATATTCTCTATCTTGGTTTAGCTTTTGATAAATTCGACAGGCTTGATTTTTTAGATGATTTTCTTGCAGGAGTAAGGGCAAACTACTTTAACAGTGAATTATGTCCTCAGACAGGGAATGATATGCGTGTTGTAAACGAAAACAGCTTTTATTTTTCATACAATATGCAGTACAATCAGCCGCTTAATTGGAAAGTAAACCGTAACGGTGTTCTTTATCAGAATGCCGAAACCGTTCGGGACGGCTGTTACAGAGTAAACGTTTACAGTGAGGAAGGCGTAATATATAAACGGCATTATTATGATTTTTCGCATAAATGGCTGAAATCGGAGTTTTTTCAAAACAACAGTAAGTACCCTGTTTACACGTTATATCCTGAAATTGCGGACGGACAGTCTGTTATAGTTCAGATTTTCAGTGAGTCGGATACTACCGTGAAATCGTTTCTTTATCCCAAGTCAGAGGTTCCTGAAAATAACGATTTTTCTGTCCTTGCTTATACCGCCGACGGTTTTTTGTATTTTAATTCCGTTCCCAATGAAAAGCTTATCACAAAAACCGTTATACACGATGATTCGGTCAGGAGGACAAATGGTTTTGATTTTACACCTTTTGATTTTAATATGGAGATGAATAATTTCAACCGAAATTTTGATATTACTACAGCGCAATATCTGTCGGATAATAGTTCTGTTCCTGATTTGAGCAATATTTCCGATAATATATCGGAAGAAGACATTCATACAGGGAAGACATACGCGAAAAATGAAGAAGATAATATAAAGCTATACAAAAAAGATGAGTCTGCTCCCGATTTAAGTATTCAAAGCTATGGAGACAGCTACTTATACTTCGGCGGTATTGACGAAAACAATCAGCGCAGCGGCAAAGGAAGAACTGTTACTTCCGGCGGAACTACTGCATATGAGGGTGAGTACGCGCACGACAAGCGCAACGGTTTCGGCGCTTTTTATTATAAAGACGGCAGGATTAATTACGTAGGTAATTGGAAGGATAATGCACGCCACGGTTTCGGAGTAGGTTTCAGGGGCTCTGACGGAGTATCACATATTGGAAAGTGGCACGAAAACACTCCCGACGGAATAGGCGCTCGCTTTGACAGTGACGGCAACTTCATTTTTCTTGGAAATTATATTGATGGAAAGAAGCAGGGTAGTGGAATAACTATTGATGCTGACGGCAGTTTTATCCTGTCTAAGTTTGAGAATGACGAGGTAATTGAGTCGTATAAAATTGATGATTTATTAAAATAAATGAATATGAATAAAAATGGAAAAATTGTTAACAATATTACCGTTCCTTAGTGGACGGTAATATTTTTATACAGGTGATGACTTAATATGAAAAGAATTTTAGCAGCTTTAGCGCTGGCAGCACTCGCAGCATTTACATTCACAGGCTGTAACACAGCCAGAGAAGCTGTAAGCGGCGCAAGCGATGTTGTGAAGGGTGCTGAGGAGGACGTCTCCGATGCAGGTAGTGATGCCGATGATATGGCGGACGATATGATGGACGACAATGACGGTTCCGTAAGCGACGGAAACGGAGTTATCGGCGACGAGGATAACATCGACGAGAAGGTCTCAAGAACTGCCGACGACAACACTTCTGATACTACTGACGACAAACGTGACGATAAAACTTCGGATACTTCTGATGATAATCGAAACGATAACACTTCTGACACGGCTGATAACAACAGTCGAAACTAAGAAAGCGTGCGCTGTCAGCGCACGCTTTCGTTTTTAGTAATCCCCGTGCAGTTGCGCCCCTTAAGGTGCGCACGCGCAATAGGTATACGGAAGCCTGATGCATATCGCGCAGGCTTTCTTGTCTACACAACTTTTTCTAAATCCTTTTTAAGCCGTTTAATTATTTTTTTCTCCAGTCTCGATATGTAAGATTGTGAAATTCCGAGGTAATCCGCTACCTGCTTTTGAGTGTGCTCGCTTTTGCCGTTTAATCCGAATCTCAGCTCCATAATAAGACATTCCCTGCTGTTCAGCTTTGAAACAGCCGCAAGGAGCTGATTACATTCAAGCTCGCTTTCTATATCACGGTTTATCAAATCAGGGTCTGAGCCGAGAACATCGCACAACAAAAGTTCATTTCCGTCCCAGTCTGTATTTAGCGGCTCGTCAATGCTGACTTCGTTTTTCAGTTGACTGCTTTTCCTTAAAAACATAAGTATCTCGTTTTCGATGCATCTCGACGCATATGTGGCGAGTTTTATGTTTTTTTCGGGGTTAAATGTGTTTACTGCCTTGATAAGTCCAATAGTTCCGATAGAAATTAAGTCCTCGACGCTTGCACCCGCCGTTTCAAAACGCTTTGCGATGTAAACCACCAGTCTGAGGTTGTGCACAATAAGCTTTTCCTTACCGCTTTCGTCACCGTTTTTAAGCTGTTTTATTACAGCCTGCTCCTCCTCGCGGCTGAGCGGAGGAGGAAGAGTTTCACTTCCGTTGATATAGAATACCTCGTTATCTGTTACAAAAAATCTTAGTAATCTTTTTTTAATCATTTGTATAAGCATAAAATCATTCCTTACTTATATTTTCGGGCATAAGCCCTTTAATTTCTGAGTTAATTACATTATCGCATATACCTATATAAATTTCTTCGTTTACCTTTCGGCCGTCGATATATACCTCGTCAGGTCTGAACCCCGTAATTATTCCTCTGCCTCCGAGACTTTCAAACGGAATTACCCTGCAATTTTGCTCGTTTATTTTCATATCTCCGAGCTGGTCTCTTTCCGCGATAATAACGCTTGAGCCTGAAAACGGTTCCTTCACGTTACAGCCGCTGTCTGTTTTACACTTAAATTGAGAAAAATTATTTTTGTAAATAATTTTAATATCATGAACAAGCCCCGAGCCGACGTGATTTTTAAAGACCTTTCTGTATATAAAAAGTATAAAATAAATGACAATGGTTAAAATAATAAGCAGAATCGGCGATATATCAAAGTAGACAATATCGTTTACAATATACATTCCGTCAGGTCTTACAGCCAGATAAAAGAAAATCATTGCTCCGCTGAACAGAAATGAAAGCAAAATAAGAGTGAGCGACGTTTTAATAAACTGTTTTCTGCTTTTATAACCGAATGAAATAAATGCAAGAGAAAAGCCCAGCAGAAGTCTGATAATTACGCTTAACAAAAAGTTTACGCTCGGAAGCAGAACAATTATGCTCGTAAGCCCGCCGATAATACTCGCCGCTATAATTCTCAGGTATTTCACTTTTAATTTGAGTATATATTTTACGCACAATAGCAGGAGAAAATCCTCGAACATATTTATTACGACAAGAACATCTACATAAATCGTATGCACTTCAATGCTCCTTTCAGGTTTATTATCGCATTTTGACAGTGTAAACGGTGTCATAATAGGGGAGAATAAAATGTTTTTTAATGTAATATTTAGCGTTTTTCTGGGCAGTCTTTTCGGCGTAGGAACGGTTGCATTCATTAATTATATGAGCTGAACATACCGCTACATAGGAGGGATACTATGGAAAATGAGCTGGGAAGAAATATTAACGAGCTTAATTCTGATATAAAACGTACTGCCAAATCCGCGGGACGTGAGATGAAAAGGAAAGAAAAATCCGCAATTGAAAGGATAAACGAGTTAACTGATAAGGCTGTAGACTTTACCAGTGAAAAACTCGAGCAGGCAGAGAATTATGTAAACACTATTCTCGAATAAAAAAAGCACTTAGCAAATTTACCGCTAAGTGCTTTTATGAATTTCATTTAATCTTCGAGAATTCTCTGCCCCATAAACGCAAGTCCCAGCATTCCTGCGCCGACGTGTGTTCCGATAATTGGACCAATATCACAAATAATTACATCCTTAACAAGCTTCTTTAACCTTTTCTTCATTTCTTGGGCGCCTTCCGGAAAATTAGCGTGGCCAACCAGGACAACTTGATTTTCATAATCTTCTCCGTGGTCTATAAGTTTCTTTATGATAGCGTCGTATACATTATTAGAGCCTCTTACCTTTCCGACATTAACGAGCTTTCCGTCGTTGTCCACGCTTATTAGTGGCTTGATTTGCAAAGCTTTTGCGAATGTTGCTTTAAAGGACGATATTCTTCCGCCGCGTTTGAGATGCTCAATATCATCGACAACAAACCAATGGCATACGTTCAGCTTTATGCTTTCAGCATAATCCGTGAGCTCGGTCATATCGGGCTTTTCGTTAATGAATTTTTCACCGATATGGTACATAATAAGCCCTTCGCCGACTGACGCGCACCTTGAATCAACGATATTGATTTCTCTGTCGGGATATTTCTCGAGTAAATCTCTGGCGGCAATTTTGCTTGTGTTATATGTACCGCTTAATCCCGATGTAAAACAAATATAAAGAATATCCTTGCCATCCTTTAGGAAAGGCTCAAAAAACTCCATATATGAATGATAGCTAATCTGTGTTGTTTGGGAAGTAACTCCCGACTTTAATTTTGTATAAAACTCCTCAAGACTCATTTCTCTTGCATCGAGATAATGGTTATATGCTTTTCCCTGCATAAGGAAAACAAGCGGAAAAACTTCAAGCTTATGTTCTTGTGCGAATTTTGCGGGTAAATCGCAGGTGGAATCCGTTACGAGAACATACTTGCCGTATTTACTCATAATTACCTCCTTGAGTAATAAAAATCTTTATTTAACATATAAATTATAATAAAGTCTCTGTTAAAAGTCAATATAAAGGTAGGTAATACAGATGAATTGCTGTCTCTCTACTCTGCGCCACAAGGAAGTGATTAGCAGGCGTAACGGCTGCCGCATAGGATATGTGGACGATCTGGAAATCGACACAAGCTCTGCACGAATATGTTCACTGATTATATACGGCAGGCTAAAGTGCTTCGGCTTGCTCGGAAGAAAGGATGACTGCGTAATTCCGTGGGATAAAATAGAGCTTATCGGCGAGGACACTATTCTGGTTGATTTCAGTGCTGATAATCACCGCAGGAGAAGAAAAAAAGGCGGATTTTTCAAAGTTTTTTAAAAATTGATGTTTTCTCCCTCTTAAAGAAACTTTTTTCGTCATTACAGTTAATTTTGTTGAATATTGCCAACATAATTTTCGCTTAAAAGAAATACTGTTACAAACTGTTACGATTGTAACCGAATTTCAATGAATGAAAACTTGCATTTTTTTTGAATGTGTGTTTTAATATCGGCGAAATGAAATTGTGTGAACCGCCAAAATATACTAACGACTAAAGATGCGCATTGATTTAGGGCGCACTCAATAGGAGGATTATTTTGAGAAGTTCAAATTACAAACACGTAAAATCAAACACAGGAAAACATTGTAAGTACGCAAAACGTGAAAACAAAACCAGGAAGTACTCAAAGCTTGGCTCAATTCTTGTTTCCGTACTCGTTGTATTTTCTGCTATAGTTATTCCGAGCGTTTCTCTTGTCCAGAACGTTGAAGCAGTAACAAGCGCAAAAAATGCTGCATTCAGTATAGGCAGCTCAGACGTGTTTTCCGACGTAATCGCGAAGTCCGATAAGGAAAAACAATTTAAAAAAGAAAAAACGGAAAAAGCAGTAAAAAAACAAAATAAAAGCAAACAAAAAATTAACAAAGCAACTTCTACAGCCTCTACTGAGGCGATTACAACCGAACAGACAACTGCAGCTTCGACCACTGCTCCTACAGAGGCTGCGACTGAGACTGCGACAGAGGCTGCGTCGGCTGTCTCAGTAGCGAAAAACTACGGACTGCTATCCACAACTAACGTCGATACTTCCTACAAGCCTGTCCACGTAAATCTCTCTGCATATGACAGAGAAAAGCTTGAAAAGCTTGTAATGGGCGAGGCGGGTTCTCTCGGATATACGGGCTCTGCTTTAGTAGCCCAGGCAATTCGTGACAGTATGGTTTTCTCGGGAACGAATTCAATTGACAAAATTATAAGCTCTTACCAATACACAGGCTCTACCCAGAAGTCTCCGACTCAAAGTGTAAAAAACGCCGTATCTTATATTTTTGATAACGACGGCTATGCAGTTCAGCACCGTATCCTCTATTTTTACGCGGCAAATATGGTAGATAACGCATGGCACGAGAGCCAACAGTTTATCGTTTCCTACGGGAACGTAAAATTCTTTGATAAATGGTAATAATAAAAATCAGGCATTTGGAAAATAATGCTTGATTTTTTCTTTTTATAATAGTATAATATTAGAGCATTTCGCACGTTCGGGTCTATCGGAGAGGTGACGCGGGAAGGATACAGCCCGCGAAATAGCCGATAAAAACAAGGCTCGGCGGAGGTTTTAACCTAAGGAGGAATAATATTATGGCAGCAGTATCCATGAAACAGCTTCTTGAAGCAGGTGTCCACTTCGGTCACCAGACTAGACGCTGGAACCCTAAGATGGCAGAGTACATCTTTACAGAGCGTAACGGTATCTACATTATTGACCTTCAGAAGACCGTTAAAAAACTCGACGAGGCTTACAACTTCGTAAAGGAATTATCAATGGACGGAAAGAGCGTTTTGTTCGTTGGTACAAAAAAGCAGGCGCAGGATTCCATTAAGGAAGAGGCTGAGCGTGCAGGCGCATACTATGTAAATGCAAGATGGCTCGGCGGTATGCTCACTAACTTCTCAACTATCAGAAAAAGAATTGCGCGTCTAAAGCAGCTCCGCGCTATGCAGGAGGACGGCACATTCGACCTTCTTCCCAAAAAGGAAGTTATTAAGCTTAATCTCGAAATTGAAAAGCTCGAAAAATTTATGGGCGGTATCAAGGATATGCCTGAGATGCCCGGAGCTATGTTTATTGTAGACCCGAGAAAAGAGAAAATCGCTGTAGCTGAGGCTAAAAAGCTCGGTATCCCTGTTGTAGCTATTGTTGATACAAACTGCGACCCGGACGAGATTGACTATGTTATTCCGGGCAACGACGACGCTATCCGCGCAGTAAAGCTTATCGCAGGCGCAATGGCTGACGCTATCATTGAGGGCCGCGAGGGTCAGATGGGCGCAGCAGCCCGCGACGACGAAGAGGCTGAAGCAGAGGCTGAGACAGAGGAATAATTCCTTAAAACCAAAATAGAATTATCGAAAGGACAGATATAAATGAACTTTACAGCTCAGGACGTTAAGTCTTTAAGAGAAAAGACCGGCTGCGGTATGATGGACTGCAAAAAGGCTCTCGTAGAGGCTGACGGTGATATGGATAAGGCGGTTGACATTCTTCGTGAGCAGGGCCTCGCAAAGGCTGCAAAAAAGGCTTCGAGAATTGCCGCTGAGGGTGTAGCTTACGCTGCAACTTCCGCTGACAATAAAACAGGTGTTGTAGTCGAGGTAAACGCCGAGACTGACTTTGTGGCAAAGAACGCTGATTTTATGGCATTCGTAGAGACAGTTGCCGCTACAATTTTAGAAAATAACCCTGCCGATATTGACGCTCTTCTTACTCTTAAAGCGTCAGGCTCGGATATGACTGTAGATGAGCTTCTCCGAGAGAAAATTCAGGTAATCGGCGAGAACATTAAGATTCGCCGTTTTGAGCGTTTTGAGGGCGCGTGTGTATCCTATGTTCACGCAGGCGGTAAAATAGGCGTTCTCGTAAACTTCGATACGGATCTCGCTGATAAGGCTGAGTTCGTAACCTGCGGTAAGGACGTAGCAATGCAGATTGCCGCTCTCGGTACTCAGTATCTCAACCGCGCAGACGTTCCCGCTGATGTAATTGAGCACGAAAAGGAAGTTATGAAGGCTGAGGTTATCAACTCCGGTAAGCCCGAAGCTATTGCCGATAAGATTGTAATGGGCAAAATCAACAAGTTCTACAAGGAAAACTGCTTGGTAGACCAGGAGTTTGTTAAGGATAATAAACAGACAGTTAAGCAGTACGTTGATTCCGTTGCTAAGCAGTTTGGCGGTTCTATTGAAATCAAGTCCTTCGTTCGTTTTGAGAAGGGCGAGGGTCTCGAGAAGCGTCAGGACGACTTTGCGGCAGAAGTTGCTTCAATGACAAAGTAATCTTGTTTTTAAGGATTTTGAGGGTGGTTTTTCCGCCCTCTTTTTTTCTTTATAAAAAGCTTAATATCCTATTTTGTATTTCCCGCGCAATATAGGCAGTTTATGATGTCCGGATTTGTACAATATTACAAAAATGTATCCAAAATATGTATTTTAATTCCTTTACAGCGTTATAATAAAACTGTGATAGAGTAAAATTATTACAACTATATTATTAAAAGAATTGGAGTGGAATAATATGGATTTAAAATATAAGAGAATACTTTTAAAGCTTTCCGGCGAATCTCTTGCGGGAGATAAAAAAACAGGTATTGATTTTGATACCGTTGCTAAGATTTGCGAGCCTATAAAACGCCTTAACGATATGGGGGCTGAAATCGCGATTGTAGTAGGCGGCGGTAACTTCTGGAGAGGAAGAAGCTCAGGCTCTATGGACAGAACAAGAGCTGACCATATCGGGATGCTCGCTACGGCAATAAACGCTCTTGGGGTTGCAGATTCTTTGGAGGCGCTCGACGTTGATGTGCGCGTTCAGACTGCGGTTACAATGCGTCAGGTCGCAGAGCCTTATATACGCGGCAAGGCTATACGCCATCTTGAAAAGGGCAGAGTGGTTGTTTTCGGATGCGGTACAGGTAATCCGTTCTTCAGCACAGATACAGCCGCCGCTCTCCGCGCAGCCGAGATAGAGGCTGATATTGTAATGAAGGCCACTATGGTAGACGGTGTTTACGACAGCGATCCCAAGACTAATCCTGACGCCGTTAAATTTGACCATATTTCATTCCACGATGTACTTAATAAGGACCTCGCCGTAATGGACAGCACAGCGGCGTCGCTGTGCAAGGATAACGCTATTCCGATTCTTGTGTTCAGTATTGACGAACCCGAAAATATTTACAAAGCCGTTATGGGCGAAAAAATCGGCACGATTGTTGATTAATTTACAGAGTATTGCTAATACAGATTTAGGAGGATATTTCTATGAAAGAATTACTAAAAAAATCCGAAGAAAGAATGCAGAGGCGAATCGACCATCTTAACGATGAGTATAAGTCTATACGCGCGGGCCGCGCGAATCCTGCTATTCTGGATAAAATTAAGGTTGACTATTACGGGACTCCCACCCCTGTAAATCAGGTTGCGTCAGTATCTGTGCCCGAGGCGAGAACAATTATCATTCAGCCATGGGACGCGTCAATTCTGGGCGCCGTCAATAAGGCTATTCTCTCGTCTGATATCGGTATTAATCCCCAAAACGACGGAAAGCTTATTCGTCTCAATTTTCCGCCGCTTACAGAGGACAGACGTAAGGAAATTGTAAAGGATGTCGCAAAAATTGCCGAGGGAACTAAGGTTCAGATTCGTAACGTTCGCCGCGACACTCTTGACGACCTGAAAAAAATGAAGAAAAACGGCGACCTTACCGAGGATGACCTCAAGGAGGGCGAGAAAAAAGCGCAGGATCTTACTGATAAGTTTATCAAAAAGGCGGAGGCGATTTCCGCTGATAAACAGAAAGAGATTATGGCACTGTAATGGCTCTTTTTAAGAAGAAAGAAAAGCAGGACTACTCCGATTTGGTACTTCCTCAGCACATAGGTATTATAATGGACGGCAACGGAAGATGGGCGAAAAGCCGTATGCTTCCGCGTTCGGCAGGACATAGAGCAGGCGCAAAGGTTTTCCGTACAATTACTCGGTATTGCAGTGACATAGGTATAAAATATCTAACTGTTTACGCGTTTTCCACAGAGAACTGGAAACGTCCCAATGATGAAGTATCAGCTCTTATGAGACTCTTTAAGGATTATCTTGAGGAGGCTCTCAGAGATTTTAAGGACGATACTATCGTTGTTCGCTTTATAGGCGACAAAGCTCCTTTCGACGATGACCTGAAGGCTCTTATGATAGAGAATGAAGAGGAATCAAAGGGCAGAGACGGTATGGTTCTTAATATTGCTATGAATTACGGCAGTCGGGACGAGCTTGTCCGTGCTGTAAAATCAATATCGCAAGGTGTTAAAGACGGAAGTATTGACATAAACTCTATTGACGAAAAAACTGTTTCGGATAATCTTTACACAGCGGGTCAGCCCGACCCCGACCTTATTATCCGTCCGTCGGGAGAGTATCGTATCTCTAACTTTATGCTCTGGCAGGCGGCTTACACGGAATTTGTTATTATGAACAAGCTTTGGCCGGATTTTACTAAGGAAGATCTCGACGAAGCTATTAGAATATTTAACCGTCGCAACCGTCGTTTCGGCGGTGTTTAATACACATTTAAGGAAATGCTATGGACTCGATGAAATCCAGACTGATTACCGCGGCATTCGGATTGCCGCTTGTGGTAGTATTGTTTGTACTGGGTGAGTTTTTTCATTGGATAATGTACTGTATCATATCGCTGCTATCAACGCTTATGGTGCACGAGCTGTTGTCCGCAAAAAAACTTCACAATAACCTGAAAATATTAATACCGTGCGTTTTGTTCGCCGTTTTGCAGCCGATACTTGTCTCCTCGGATATCGGATTCTTTCCGCTGTACATATATCTGCTGTTGATGTTCTTTATTATGATATTGGACAGTCAGAGACTCTCGTACGCGGATATATCCTTTGCATCGCTCGGAACGATTATCGTTACCTGCGGACTTTCAACAATTCTCATTTTGCCGCATTCATACGCCTCTTATTTCACTTTCTTTTTTATTTTTACTATCGGAATCCCCTGGTTCTCCGACTCAGGCGCGTATTTTTCGGGCGTTTTTCTCGGCAGGCATAAGCTTTGTCCGAAGATTAGTCCCAACAAGACGGTGGAGGGCTTTATCGGTGGCATATTAGCAGGCACTATAAGCTCATTAATAATTGCGTTTGTGTTCAGCCTTATTTTTACTGAACTTCGCTTTAACTATCTGCTTGTGATTCTTGTCGGTTTAATTATCAGTATTGTTTCCGTCCTCGGAGACCTGTCGTTCTCCCTTGTGAAGCGTTCCTGCAATATCAAGGACTACGGCTCTATTTTCCCTGGACACGGCGGATTTCTCGACAGATTTGACAGTGTAATTTTCTCGGCTCCGATGGTTTATTTTATCGGCAGTTTTTTCCCGCTTTTTTCAATAGGAGCGTAATATGATTGAAAATATATCTATACTCGGGTCAACGGGTTCAATCGGCACTCAGGCGCTTGATGTCGTTGACAATCTCGGTTTAAACGTATCGGCTGTAACAGCCAACACAAATATTTCGGTACTTGAAGAGCAGGTTAGAAAATATAAACCTGCTCTCGCGGTCGTTTTTGACGAAAGTAAATTTTCCGATTTTAAGCAAAAAATCTCAGATACCGATACAAAAGTTTCCTGCGGTATGGAGGGACTTGTTGAGGCGGCTAGCATTGATTCGGCTGATTTGGTGCTGAACTCTGTCGTCGGTATGGTCGGCTTACAGCCTACGCTTTGCGCGATAAACGCCAAGAAAGATATTGCTCTCGCAAATAAAGAGACGCTTGTTGCGGGCGGCAGCCTTGTTATGCAGGCTGTTAAGGATAACGGAGTTAATCTTTATCCCGTGGACAGCGAGCATTCGGCGATTTTTCAGTGTCTTCAGGGAAGTCCTGACAGTAGGGCGGTTAAACGGCTTATTCTTACTGCGTCGGGCGGACCGTTTTTTGGCAGAAAGCTTGATGAACTGAGAAATGTAACCGTAGAACAAGCCCTCAATCACCCTAACTGGGATATGGGTGCAAAAATAACCATTGACTCCGCTACAATGATGAACAAGGGACTCGAAATTATTGAAGCCTCATGGCTTTTTGATATGCCTGCAGATAGAATTGATGTTGTAGTCCACCGCGAGAGCGTTATCCATTCAATGATTGAATACGTTGATAATTCCGTTATCGCTCAGCTCGGCGTACCCGATATGCGTATTCCGATTCAGTATGCAATCACTTACCCGTCGCGCGTGCCGTCTCCCGTATCTCAGCTTTCGCTTACGGATTATCAGAAGCTCACCTTCTTTGAGCCCGACTATGAGACCTTCAAGTGTTTGCGTGCCTGCAAGCTTGCCATTGACCGAGGAGGTCTTTGCGCGGCGGCAGCAAACGGGGCAAACGAGGTTGCTAATAAAATGTTCAGAGAAAGAAAGATTTCCTTCCTTGATATCGGAGACCTTGTAATGGACGCTATGCTTGAGCAGGAAAATATAGATGCAAAGAACGTGGAGGACGTTCTCGCCGCCGACAGAAAGGCGAGAGAGTTCGTATTAGAACATATTTCATAAATTTTGCGGTAATTATTTTATTTCACGCGCAGCACAGTTGAACGTTTGCGCGATGGTTCGGAGATGAATTTATTTTTATGACATCGGTCTTAACCACAATAGCCCTTATAATCATAGGCGTTTTACTTTTTGAGTTGATTATTTTCTTCCACGAAGGGGGTCATTTTCTTACAGCTAAAAGGAGTGGTGTTCAGGTAAACGAGTTTGCCCTCGGTATGGGACCTAAGCTATTTAGCTTTAAAAGGGGAGAAACAACGTATTCGCTCAGAGCATTCCCGATAGGCGGTTATTGCGCTATGGAGGGTGAGGACGAGGACAGCGACAATCCGCGCGCGTTTAATAATGCCAAGGTGTGGAAGCGTATGATAATTATTGTCGCGGGCGCATTTATGAACATTGTGCTCGGGCTTATACTGATGTTTGTTATTGTTATTCAGAATCCTTCATACTCGTCTACTACGGTAAGCTCATTTCCGCAGACCTCATATTCCGCAAATTGCGGACTGCGGTCGGGCGATACTATTACAAAAATAAACAACTATGATATTATGACTGCGCAGGATATTCAGTTTGCGATTCGGGTCTCAAAATGTAAGGAGGTTGACGGCAGTTCTCTAAGTATTTACAAGCAGGACTGCGCACTGTTCCTGCGCAACCTTTTTGTTGAGTTTCAAAACGACAAAAAAGCTGATTACACAGATAAACAGTTAAAAAAGGCGTATAGTCTGCTCACGGAAGGCACTGAAAAAATAAACGCCGCCACTGATAAGAGTACAGCTAAAAATTTAGCCGTAGATTACAGCAAGAAAATTGAAAAAGCGGTTGATTCAAGCGAACATAAACCTTTTGATATAGAGGTTAAAAAAACGCGCCCGCGTTATCAGATGGACGTTGAGGTCGTCAGAAACGGCGAAAAGGTTTTG
The DNA here is from genome assembly GCA_947625485.1 of uncultured Clostridia bacterium. GTDB lineage: Bacteria > Bacillota > Clostridia > Oscillospirales > Acutalibacteraceae > Ruminococcoides. The sequence goes on from CANQOP010000001.1 coordinate 122,785, forward strand.
CTCAAAGACGTTCAGTTTTACACATATATAGCGAAAGATAAAGAAGAACCCTCAGTTGCTCTTGATTTCTACGTTGAACCTATCGAGAAAAATGTCGGTACCGTTTTAACGCAGACAGGATTGCAAACCGTGTCGGTCGCACGAATGGTCTGGTCAACTCTCGTAGGTCTTGTTCAGGGCAAGTTCAGCATTAAGGATATTTCAGGACCCGTCGGTGTAGCCTCCGCAGTAACTCAAGTGGCGTCAAAGGGACTTGAAACGAGCTTTGGAGACGCGGTAAATAACATAGTCTACGTTATGATGCTTATTTCCGTAAATCTCGGTATATTTAATATGCTTCCGTTCCCTGCTCTCGACGGCGGAAGATTCCTGTTCCTGCTCATTGAGTCAATTTTCCGCAAGCCTATTCCGCGCAAGGTGGAGTCAATCGTAAACGGCGCAGGACTTATGCTGTTGCTTGTATTCTCGGCACTTATAGCATTAAAAGATATTTGGCAGTTATTGCCGTTTGGAGAATAAAATTATGGGTAGTAAAATTCAGGTGAAAGCAGGAAATGTAAAAATAGGCGGAGGAGCACGAATTAGTATTCAGTCAATGCTTAATGTTCCTTCTGACAATATAGAGGAAAGCGTTAAGCAGGCTGTCGCTTTAGAAAAAGCGGGCTGTGATATAATACGCGCGGCTATTCCGAATAAGGAGGCTGTAAAGCTGATTCCCGCTTTAAAAAAGGCGGTGAACGCTCCTATAGTTGCGGATATTCATTTTGACTATAAGCTTGCGCTCGAGGCTGTCGAGGCAGGTATAGATAAAATCCGAATAAATCCCGGTAATATCGGCTCTGACGATAGGGTAAAGGCTGTAGCGACAGCTTGCGCAAATAAAAATATCCCTATCCGTATCGGAGTGAACAGCGGCTCGCTTGAAAAGGAAATCCTCGCGAAATACGGTTCTCCTACTCCTCAGGCTTTGTGTGACAGTGCGCTGTATCACGCGTCATTACTGGAAAAATTTGATTTTAACAATATAGTTCTTTCTATGAAGAGTTCAACCGTTTCTACTATGGTAGAGGCTTACGAGCTCGCGTCACAGCAATGCGACTATCCGCTCCACCTCGGTGTTACCGAGGCGGGCACTGAGCGCCTCGGTATTATCAAATCCTCCGCAGGTATCGGCTCGCTTTTGCTGCACGGTATAGGAGATACTATCCGCGTTTCACTCACTGCCGACCCCGTAAGAGAGGTTTACGCCGCACATGATATTTTAAAAGCTCTCGACATTGAAAAAGGCGGAGTTCAGTTCATCTCCTGCCCGACCTGCGGCAGGACGAAGATAGACTTAATTTCTCTCGCTAACGAGGTTCAGGAACGCCTTAAGGATTGCAGACGCAATATAAAGGTTGCCGTTATGGGTTGTATCGTAAACGGACCGGGGGAGTCCCGAGAGGCAGACTACGGTATAGCAGGCGGTGACGGCTGCGGTCTTGTATTCAAAAAAGGAGAAATTCTATATAAAGTAAGCGAGGATAAGCTCGTAGACGCTCTTATTGAAGAAATAGAAAAAGATAAGGAAATATAATGAAAACCTTTAAAGAAATTTTTGGTAATTTTATTGATGAAAACTTAATAAACCCGAAAATTCTCGATGCAGATTTAAGTGAGATTGCAGTTAACGATGTTCTCCGCACTACGACTTTATATCTTGATTTTAATGCGCTTGTACCCAGAATTGACTTACATAAAACCGAGGATTTACTGAAAAATTCTATCCTTAATTTCAGCAGGATAAGGATTTTACCGCACTTCGGTCCGCAGCTTTTTGACATAAGCTATTTTACACAGCTTGTTGAGGCTCTTAAAACCGATATGCCTCGTATAAACGGTACGTTTCGTGACAGCGAAATTACATTTCAGGACAATACGATTAATATAAAATTAAAAAACGGAGGAAAGGTACTTTTAGACAGCATTAATTTTGATATCGAGCTCATAAAACTTATTCAGCGTGAATTTGATATGACGGTAACTGTTTCATACAGCGGTGTAACGGAGCTTGATTCTGAAAATCAGGAGTATATAGACTCCCGAATTGAAACAGAAAAACAAATTCAGAGAGAAAACCTTGAGTCGCTTGCCGAAATGTTCGAGGAAGAGGAGAATGCCGCTAAAAGTGCCGCTCGGAAGCTTGCGTCAGACTCTGTAACCGAGATTGAAATAAGAAAGGGAAAACATCTCACTCCGCAGATTATTCCGAGTACAGTTCGTCCGCTCTACGGGCGTATGTCCAAGGGTAAAATAATTCCTATAGAGAAAATTGCGTATGATTCGGGCAGGGTTGCCGTATGGGGCGATGTCTTTGATTTTGAGAAAAAAGTCACCCGTTCGGGAGATAAAAACATATTTACAATGGATATAACCGATTACACAGGCTCGGTTACCGTTAAAGTTTTTGGTCCGATTAATCAGACAGCAATTGTTGAAGAAATAAAAAAGGGCGATACTGTAGTTGTTCACGGCGATGTGGAAAATGACCGATTTGCAGGCGGACTTGTCGTAAACGCACGAAGTATTTCCACAGCAAAAAAGGTTAAGGTAGCAGATAAAGCAGAAAAAAAACGCGTTGAGCTCCATTTGCATACGAATATGTCTCAAATGGACGGAATGACGCCTGCGGGCGAGCTTATAAAGCGCGCCGCCTCTTGGGGACATCCCGCTATTGCAATCACGGATCACGGCGTTGCGCAGGCTTTTCCCGAGGCTATGAACACTGCTCGTAAAATAAATAAAGACGAACAGAAAATCAAGATTATTTATGGTACTGAGGCATATTTTATTGACGACCTCGTTGAGTCAGTGTCGGGAGAGCAGAACGAGCCGCTGGACGGTACATTCGTCTGCTTTGATATAGAGACCACGGGCTTATCCGCCAAACGTGATAAAATTACGGAAATCGGCGCGGTAAAAATTACTGACGGTATTGTAGTTGATACATTCTCTACTTTCGTAAATCCCGAAATGCCTATTCCTTCAAAAATTACCCAGCTTACAGGTATCACTGATTCAATGGTAAAGAATGCTCCCTCTCAGTCTGAGGCTGTTTCGGCGTTTTTGGAGTTTGCCGGCGGAGCAGTACTTGTCGCTCACAACGCGCCGTTTGATACGGGCTTTATTCGCGTTGCCTGCGAGAATATGGGAAGGAAATATAACTGTACTTCTATTGATACGGTCGTAATCTGCCGCTCAATTCTCAACGATATAAAGAACTGCAAGCTTGATACAGTCGCTAAATTTCTTCGTCTCGGAGATTTTAACCACCACCGCGCGACTGACGACGCAGAAATTTTGTCGAGAATTTTTATTGAGCTTTGCCGACGCCTGAAAGACGATTTTGATATTCACGAGACTAAGGATATAAACACAAAAATTGCAGGCGGAGATTTTAAAAAGCTCCCGACCTATCATCAGATTATCCTTGTTAAAAACCAAAAGGGACTTAAAAATCTTTATAAACTGATTTCAAAGAGCCATCTTGATTATTTCTATAAAAAGCCTCGTATTCCTAAGTCTGAGCTTGTAAAGCACCGCGAAGGTCTTCTCATAGGCTCAGCCTGCGAGGCGGGTCAGCTTATACGTGCAATTATAGGAGGCAAGTCTAAGGACGAAATCAGAAAAATCGCTAAATTTCACGATTATCTTGAAATACAGCCTACGGGTAATAATGAGTTTCTTTTGCGCAACGGAACATATAAAAACAGAACTGACCTTGAGGATTTAAACAGACAGGTTGTTAAACTCGGCGAGGAGCTTAATATTCCCGTTGTCGCTACCTGCGACGTGCACTTTATGGATCCGCTTGATTCTGAATTTCGTATGATTTTACAGGCAGGTCAGGGTTATACTGACGCTCAGCAGCAGGCTCCGCTTTACTTCAGGACTACTGCCGAAATGCTTGAGGAGTTTAGCTATCTCGGAGAGGACAAGGCATACGAGGTAGTTGTTGAAAACACAAATAAAATTGCCGACAGTATTGATTTTATTCAACCTATTCCCGATGGAAACTATCCGCCGTTTATAGAAGGCGCTAATGAAGAGCTCCGTCAGATTTCCACTGACCGAGCTAAGGAAATTTATGGCGACCCTATGCCTCTGATAGTTGAGGAGCGCCTTGAGAGAGAACTCAATTCCATTATTAACAACGGCTATGCCGTTCTATATATGACCGCGCAAAAGCTGGTTGCCAACAGTGTTAAGAACGGCTATCTGGTCGGCTCGCGAGGAAGCGTTGGTTCGTCGCTTGTCGCCTCGCTTTCGGGCATTTCCGAGGTTAATCCGCTCGCTCCGCACTATGTATGTCCTAAGTGTAAGCACAGCGAATTTTTTACAAAAGGAGAGGTAGGTTCGGGCTTTGACCTTCCGCCTAAAAATTGCCCCGAATGCGGAACTCCTTACAACCGTGACGGACACGAAATTCCGTTTGAAACTTTTCTCGGATTTCACGGGGATAAGGTTCCGGATATAGACCTCAACTTCAGTGGTGAGTATCAGTCAAGAGCGCACCGCTACACTGAAGAGCTTTTCGGAAGAGACCACGTTTTTAAGGCGGGTACGATTTCCACGGTTGCCGAGAAAACGGCTATAGGCTTCGTTAAAAAATTTGCCGAGGAGAATAATAAATTTTACAGCAAAGCCGAGCTTAACCGTCTTGCCATAGGTTGTACGGACGTAAAACGTACGACAGGACAGCACCCCGGAGGTATGGTGGTAGTTCCGCGCGGCTACGATATTTATGACTTTTGTCCCGTCCAGCACCCTGCTAACGATGTGAACAGCGACAATATAACGACACATTTTGATTTCCATTCTATCCACGATACTATAACTAAGCTCGACGAGCTTGGACACGATGCTCCGACAATTTGGCACTACCTGGAAAAGTTCACGGGTATTCCTGTAATGGAGGTGTCTATGAGCGACCCCGAGGTTATGTCTTTGTTTGAGTCTCCTAAGGCTCTCGGAGTAACGCCTGAGGATATAGACTGTAACTTGGGCACACTGTTCCTTCCCGAATGCGGAACGAGCTTTACCCTGCAAATGATAGAGGAGGCAAAGCCCCGCACATTCGCGGACCTCTTACAGATTGCGGGTCTTTCTCACGGTACGGACGTATGGCTCGGAAACGCTCAGGAGCTAATTCACAACGGTACCTGTACGATTTCCGAGGTTATCGGAACGCGCGACTCGATTATGACCTACTTAATGCACAAGGGTCTAGAGCCTAGTATGGCGTTCAAAATTATGGAAATTACCCGTAAGGGAAACGCGTCAAAGTTATTTACAGAGGAGCACTACAAGGCATTTAAGGAGAATAATGTTCCTCAGTGGTATGTTGACTCCTGCCTGAAAATCAAGTATATGTTCCCGAAGGCGCACGCCGCGGCGTATATGATTGCCGCCCTGCGCTACGGCTGGTATAAGGTGCATAAGCCCGTGGAGTTCTACGCGGCGTATTTCACTGTCCGTCACGACAACTTCGACGGTATTACCGTAATGAAGGGCAGAGAAGCGGTAAAGCAGAGAATATCCGAGATCAAAAAGATGGGATTTGAAGCCACCGCCAAGGATAATGCGGAGCTTGATAACTTTATAAAAGTCAATGAAATGCTTGCGCGCGGTATTGAGGTACTGCCCATAGATTTATATAAATCCGACGCCAATATGTTCAAGGTTGAGGACGGAAAAATCAGATTACCGTTCTCCGTCCTGCCCGGTATAGGCGAATCTGCCGCCATTTCTCTTGCTGAAGTGGGGCAGAAGGGCGATTTTATATCGGTTGATGAACTACAGATAAAATCGAAAGTTTCCCGATCTGTTTTAGACGCTCTCAAGGAATGCGGGGCTATGGGTGATTTACCCGACAGTTCACAAATGTCATTATTCTAATACTTATTGAAAGGAAGTTGCAGAATGAAAAAACGTTTTAATAAAATTGCAAGTATACTAATATGTATAACTTTTGCAGTGTTCCTGTTGTTCATAAAGGATAAGGTTGATTATATATGGGGAGCAATATGCACATTTGCCTCTATTCTGACTCCGTTCATATATGCGTTCGGTATTGCCTATATTCTTAACTTTCCGTTCCGCTTTCTTCAGAAAAAAGTGTTCGGCAGGATAAATAACGAGTTGTTTCAGAGAAAAATAAATAAACCGCTTTCTCTGCTTTTAACCTACGTTTTTTTCTTAGGATTAATTTCTTTTTTAATCGCAATTCTCATTCCGCAGTTGTCCGAAAATATAAGTATCCTCGTTCAGAACGTGCCCTCCTACATTAAATCCTTTAATACAACCACAAACGATATGTTAACATGGGCTCACAACACATATAACCTCGATATAAGTTTTTTTGACGGAATCAATAAAGCAGTCACTGATTTCCTGTCATCGCTTACTAATATAGACACAATAACTAATATTTACACAGCAGCTCTAAGCACAGCGAGCTTCTTCTATAATTGGGTTATGGCGTTCATTCTTTCCGCTTATATGCTCGGCTCAAAGGAGTTTCTGTTTGCACAGCTCAAGCGCGTCGGCGCAGCATTCCTGCCGACTAAATGGCTGCCTACTATCTATGAGATAATTGATGTATCCGATGATAAATGCGGTAAATTTCTCGTCGGCAAAATCCTTGACTCTACAATTATAGGCGTGCTCTGCTTTATCTGTATGACTATTCTCGGACTTCCGTTCGCGCCGTTGATTAGCGTTCTTGTTGCAATCTGCAATATTATCCCGTTCTTCGGGCCGTTTATCGGAGGAATTCCGAGCGCAACTCTGCTCTTCTTAATAGATCCGATTGACTGTCTTGAGTTTGTAATAATGATTTTCATTCTCCAGCAGATTGACGGTAATATTATTGGTCCTAAGGTTGTCGGGTCGCAGGTTGGTCTTATCGGCTTCTGGTCGCTTTTCTCTGTAATGGTTGCCGGCGGTATGTTCGGTATCGCAGGAATGATTCTCGGTACGCCTATATTCGCCGCTATTTATACCCTCGTAGGCAGAAAGACAAAGAGCCGTGTTATTATGAAGGGCGAAAACGCTCAGCGCGTGATTAATATGCCTGTTGTAAAGTCGGGCGATCTTACTAATATGAAGGCTAAGGTTATAAAGAAACATAAAATAAAAACTGATTTATCTGAAACTTCTGAAATAATAAATGATGAAAATACAGAAAATGACGAGTAGTTGACAAATATAGTTTTATGTGATAACATATTAGCACACTAAAGCGTTTTGGCGCAGTGCGGATTTACAATATTTTGCGAAAGCCGCACGCTTTCTTGTTTGGAGTAATCGTATGAAGAAAAATTTAAAAATTACGCCAGAGGGTACTAAGGACTATTTGTTTAAGGAATGTACCGCTGTAAATTTTGTATGTAATAAAATAACCAGGGTTTTTGAAAATCACCAGTTTCATCAGGTAATTACACCTGCGCTTGAATATTACGACCTCTTTTCCAACGATTCCAGCGGAATTGCGCCTGAGTCTATGTTTAAAACTACGGATAATATGGGTCGTATTGTTGCGGTACGCCCTGATTCAACTCTTCCGATAGCGAGACTTGTCGCGACCCGTATGCAAAATGAAGTGCTTCCCGTAAGGCTGTACTATAATCAGGCTGTTTACCGAAACAATCCTGCTCTTACGGGAAGAAGCAACGAGATTATGCAGATGGGTGTTGAGCTTATTGGCTCAACGGGCAAGCGGGCAGACCTGGAGATTATCACAACAGCTATCCAGACTATGCAGGCTGTTTGCGATGATTTCCGTATTGAGGTTGGTCATTCTATGCTCTTTGACGCTCTGGCTACCTCTCTTAATGTCGATGATGACGTAAAGGAAAATATCAAGATTTATATAGAAAATAAAAATTATTCCGCACTCGGAGATCTCCTCGATAAGCTCGAACAGAACGAAACGGTTTCCGCTATCCGCGCTCTTCCGTCTCTTTTCGGGGGCGAGGAAGTTTTCGCACAGGCAGAGAAAATTATTAAAGATGAGAACGCCTTAAAGGCGCTTGCTTATTTAAAGGACTTGTTCTCCGAACTGTCCTCTCTTAATCTCGGTGATAAAATAAGCGTTGACCTCGGACTGGTTCAGCGCAACGACTATTACAGCGGGATTATATTTACTGGATACATACTCGGCTACGGAGACGCTATTCTTTCCGGCGGAAGATACGACAAAATATTTGATATGTTTCATTGCTCAATGGGAGCGTCGGGCTTTGCGATTAATATAAATTACATTGCCGAGCAGGCGCGTTATACCTCGAAGAGCAATATTCCTAAGGTGCTTGTTTTTGCAAAAAATGACAGTGACATTATGAACGCAATCGCCTACACCAGCAGTCTAATAAACAAAGGCGTTAAGGCTCAGTTTTCTGACCTTTCCGACGAGCAGGAGGCGCGTGAATTTGCCAAAAAGCTTGGCATAGAAAAGTTTGAGGTGATTGGAGAATAATGATGAAACCTCTCAGAATTGCTCTCACAAAGGGCAGACTTGAAAAATCAACCGTCGAGCTTTTTGAGAAGCTTGGATATAATTGTGACGAAGTCCATAATAAAGGCAGACGTCTTATCCTTTCCATAGGAGACGGCGACTTCGAGGTCGTTTTAGCAAAAGCCGCCGACGTAATTACATATGTTGAGCACGGCGTGTGCGACTTGGGCGTAGTAGGCAAGGATACTATTCTCGAGAACGGCACTTCTTTTTACGAACTGCTTGACCTGGGTTTCGGTAAGTGTAAATTTGCTCTTGCGTGCAAGAAGGACTACGATTTTTATCACGGTTACGGAGCAAAAACAATCGCCACAAAATATCCAAACGTCACCCGCAGCTTTTTCGAGGGCAAAAATATGGACGTAAGAGTAATTAAAATTGAGGGTTCTGTAGAGCTTGCTCCGCTTGTAGGTCTTTCGGACGGAATTGTTGATATTGTGGAGACAGGCTCGACCCTAAAGGCAAATAATCTCGAGGTAAAAGAATACGTAACGGATATTTCCGCGCGTCTGATTGCCAATACTGCCAGTCTTAAACTCAGGAAAAAGGAAATTGAGGAACTTGTAAGCAAAATGGAGGCTGCAATTAAATGATTACAACAGTAATTGCAAACGGAAAGGACGAATACAGCTTTATTGACGCCCTTAAATTGCGCTCAAACAGCGGAGCAAAGGACGTCAGCGGTATTGTGTCAGATATTATAGAAAATGTAAGAAAAAACGGCGATAAAGCCGTTTATGATTATACTCTTAAATTTGACGGGAAAGCTCCTTTAGAGGTTGAAATTTCCGCTGATGAAATTGACAGAATTATCGAGTGTTGCGATAAGGATTATATAAAAACTCTGGAAAAGGCAGCCGCGAATATTGAAGATTTCCATAAACGTCAGATTCAGCAATCATGGCTTACTACTAAAGAGAACGGCGTTATTATGGGACAGCGCGTGCGCGGTCTTGAGCGCGTCGGGCTTTATGTGCCGGGAGGTACTGCGGCATATCCTTCTTCTGTTCTTATGAACGCAATTCCCGCAAAGCTCGCGGGATGCAGGGAAATAGTTATGACTACTCCGCCGTCAAAGGACGGCACGCCTAATCCGGATATAATTGCCGCGGCGAAAATTGCGGGAGTTGACCGCATTTTTCTTATGGGGGGCGCTCAGGCGGTAGCCGCTCTTGCATACGGAACCGAGCAGGTGCCGAAGGTTGACAAAATAGTAGGACCGGGTAATATTTTCGTTGCCACAGCAAAGAAACTACTCTACGGTGTAGTTGATATTGATATGATTGCCGGTCCGAGTGAAATTCTGATTATTGCCGATAAGACTGCCAATCCAAAGTTTCTCGCCGCTGATTTAATGAGTCAGGCTGAACACGACCGTCTCGCATCTTCAATTCTTCTAACGGACTGCGAGACTCTTGCGCAGAAGGTTAAGGCTGAACTGACACGTCAGTGCGCTCTTCTTGAAAGAAAGGAAATTATCGAAGAATCCCTTGAAAACTACGGCGCAATTATCGTTTGCTCTGATATGTCGCAGGCTATAGATTTTGCTAACGAGCTTGCGCCCGAACATCTCGAAGTGTGCTGTGAGAATCCTATGGAATACGTGGGAAAGCTGGATAATGCCGGTTCTGTTTTCCTTGGGAATTACAGTCCCGAGCCGCTCGGCGACTATTTCGCAGGACCCAACCACGTTCTTCCGACAAGCGGAACCGCGCGCTTTTTCAGCCCTCTTTCAGTCGACAGCTTTGTAAAAAAGTCGAGTTTTATATACTATACAGAAAGTGCTCTCAAAAACGACGCCGAAGATATTGTCCGCTTTGCTAATACCGAGGGACTTACCGCTCACGCGAATTCAATCTCGGTTCGTTTTGAGGAATAAGGTGGTAAAATTGTCTTATGAATTAAACGATAAAATAAAAAATCTTGTTCCGTACGAGCCGAATTGCGGTAAATACAATATCAGGCTTGACGCGAACGAGTGTACTTTCGGGTACGATAACGAGCTTTTAAATATGGTAAACGCCGCTATAAATAGCGTGGAATTCAACCGTTATCCCGACCCTGTATGTAAGACACTCAGAAAGTCATTTGCTGATTTCTATGGAATCGACTATAAAAACGTCACGGTCGGCAACGGTTCGGATGAGCTTATTTCTATTTTGCAGTCTGCATTTATGAAAAAAGGGGATAAGCTGCTTGTTTGTACTCCTGATTTCAGTATGTATGAATTTTACAGCAGTATAAGCGAGAATCCGTGCGTTAAATATCATAAGGACGAAAGTCTTAATATAGACGTCGATATGCTTATAAAAAAGGCAAACGATGAAAAAGCGTCTATGATACTGTTCTCTAATCCCTGCAATCCGACAGGGCAGGGATTGCCTAAATGCGATGCGGTAAGGCTTCTAAACTCTGTCGATTCGCTTGTTATTCTTGACGAGGCATATATGGATTTTTGGGACGATAAGAACAGCCTTATTAAAGATGTAAACTGCTATGATAACCTCGTTGTTTTACGAACAGCGTCCAAGGCTGTCGGCAGTGCGGCGCTGAGACTCGGCTTTGCTGTGGCGAATAAAACTATTTCCAGGGCAATATCCGCTGTTAAATCTCCGTATAATGTGAACAGTATTTCGCAGGCTATTGGCACTCGGATTTATGAAAAAAGGGAATATTTATTAAATCGTACGAAATATATTGTTGAAAATACAAAAGTGTTGTATAATGAATTGCTGAAGATTAGTGCCGAGACCGACGATTTTAAGCCATATCCGACAAAAACCAACTTTGTTTTTATAAAAACTTCCTTCGGTAAGGAATTGTGGGAATATTTAAAATCACAATCAATTATAATCCGCTATATGGGAGAATACCTTCGTATAACCACGGGAACTGCCGAGGAAATTGCCGCAACAATAAGCGCGATTAAGAAATTTATTTCGGAGAGATAACTATGCGTATTGCAGAAAAGTGCAGAAAAACGAAAGAAACCGACATCACCCTAAGGCTTTGTCTTGACGGCGGCGAGGTAAAGGTGGATACAGGCATTGGATTTTTCGACCATATGCTCACCGCTTTCGCTGTGCACGGCGGTTTCGGCTTGGACGTTACCGTTAGGGGCGACCTTAATGTTGACGACCACCATACTATAGAGGACACGGGTATTGTGCTTGGTCAGGCTTTTGCCGAAGCTCTGTGCGACAAAAACTCTATTGAGCGTTACGCAAGCTTTTATGTACCTATGGACGAGGCTCTCGCTTTTGCGTCGGTAGATATAAGCGGAAGACCGTTTTTGGTGTTTGACGCAGATTTTCCGCAGGAAAAATGCGGAGACTACACCTGTGCTATGACGGTCGAGTTTATGCGAGCGTTTGCATATAATGCGGGCGTGACCCTGCACGCAAGAGTGGAATACGGAAGTAATTCACATCATATGATAGAAGCAGTTTATAAAGCTGTCGCGCACGCACTTAAAAACGCTGTCAAACAAAATAATACGGGAGTCGTATTATCAACAAAAGGAGTTCTGTAATGATTATTCTTCCCGCCATTGACATCAAAGACGGAAATTGTGTACGTTTATTTAAAGGTGATTACTCTACCGCTTCTAAGGTAGCTGACGACCCTTATCAGGTCGCCTTGAGCTTTATAGAGGCAGGGGCAGAGTGGATGCATATGGTCGATTTGGACGGTGCAAAGGACGGAAAAAGAATTAATTCCGAGCTTATTACAGATGTCGCAAATTCTACCGAACTAAAGGTTGAGGTCGGCGGAGGTATCCGTGATATGGAAACCATTGAATATTACCTCGAACACGGCATTGACCGAGTAATTCTCGGCTCTGCCGCTGTAAAAGATCAGGGCTTTGTAATAGATGCTGTCAATAATTTTGACGACAAAATTGTTGTTGGAATTGACGCTAAAAACGGCATAGTATGCGCTGACGGCTGGACGGATAAATCCGAGCTCAACTATATCGACCTTGCGAAGCAAATGGAGCAGATAGGCGTTAAAACTATCGTTTTCACGGATATTAACCAAGACGGTACTCTTGCAGGTCCTAATCTTAAGCAGCTCGACGACCTTATGCACAATGTTTCCTGCGATATTATTGCGAGCGGCGGTGTGTCTAATCTTAAAGATATATTAAATCTAACGGAGCTTAACGTCTGCGGCGCAATTACAGGGAAAGCTGTTTATACGGGGAGTCTCGATTTAGCTCAGGCAATTAAAGTTGCGGGCAGGGTGTATTAAAATGAATTTAGATAAATATTTTGTAAAATCCGAGCTTATTCCGACAATTATTCAGGAAAAGTCCACGGGAGAGGTTTTAATGCTCGCCTATATGAATAAGGAGTCGTTTAAGAAAACGCTCGAAACGGGATATACTTGGTTTTGGTCACGCAGTCGCGGAGAGCTTTGGAATAAGGGAGCAACCTCAGGACATTTGCAGAAGGTTTGCGAGATTTTCTCTGACTGTGATAACGACACAATTCTCATAACCGTAGAGCAAACGGGCGCTGCGTGCCACACTGGAAATCATTCCTGCTTTTACACAAAAATAAAATAAAGAGAAGGTAAAATTTATGGACGATAAAGTTTTGCAGTCGTTATACGAAACCGTATTAAATAGAAAGAACGAAAATAAGGAAGGCTCTTATACCTGCTATTTGTTTGAAAAAGGTCTCGATAAAATTCTAAAAAAAGTAGGCGAGGAGTGCAGTGAAACGATTATCGCAGCTAAGAACAACGACAATTCCGAGACAATTTATGAAATTTCAGACCTTATATACCACCTTATGGTTATGATGGTACATCAGGGTATTGAGCTTAATGATGTGCTTAAAGAGCTCGATAAGAGAAGCGAGAAAACCGGTAATCTCAAAACCTTCCACCAGGTGGATAAGAACACATAATAACGACCCACTATGAATTTAGTGGGTTTTTGAATGTTTGGTGATATTTATGAATTTTAATATAATTACACTCGGCTGTAAGGTAAACCAGTACGAGTCTCAGGCAATGTCCGAACTGTTGAGAAATAACGGTTTTACACAGTCTGAAAGCAAGGATACGGCTGACATTACAATAATTAATACCTGCACGGTAACCTCTGTCACAGACGCAAAAAACCGCAAAATTTTGCACAAGGTTCGCCGCAATAACCCCGACGGTATAATCATACTTACGGGGTGTATGCCGCAGGCTTTTCCCGACAGGGTTTCCGATTTCGAGTGTTGTGATATAGTGCTCGGCAATAAGCGCAGGGCGAATTTAATTTCTGTAATCGACGAGTATCTTACAACTCGAAATCAAATTATAAATATAGAGCCACACGACCGAATAAATGCCGAGTTTGAAAAAACTTCACTTAATAATTTTGACGGACATACGCGCGCTTTCGTTAAGATCGAGGACGGCTGCAATCGTTTCTGCTCCTATTGTATAATCCCATATTCGCGCGGCAGAGTCAGAAGTAAAAAACTTGAAGATTTACGGGCTGAAATAAAAAATCTTGCGGAAAACGGGTATAAAGAAATAGTGCTGGTCGGCATAAATCTTTCAGCCTACGGGCAAGATTGTGATTTCAATTTAGCTGACGCGGTAGATGTGGTATGCGAATTTGATAAAATCAAGCGCGTGCGGCTCGGCTCCTTTGAGCCGGAAATGATGTATGAGAGTCTTATCAGGCGTTTTGCATCTCAGAAAAAATTTTGTCCGCAGTTTCATTTATCGCTTCAGAGCGGCTGTAATGCGACGCTAAAGCGTATGCGCCGCCATTATAATACCGACGAATATATGAAAATTGTAAATGCTTTGCGTTTAAATTTTGAAAACGCGTCAATTACAACCGATGTTATGGTCGGTTTCGCAGGGGAGACGGACGAAGAATTTGAAGAAAGTCTCAACTTTGTAAAGAGCGTTGGATTCTCAAAAGTTCATGTATTTCCTTATTCTCGGCGCAAAGGCACAGCCGCTGATAAAATGGATAATCAGGTTTCTGCCAATATTAAGGATAAACGAAGTAAAATTATGATAGAAACTGCAAACCTTTGCAGAGCTGACTTTCTCGATTCACAGCTTGGCAGGACGGAATCCGTACTTGTTGAACGGCTCAGAGAAGGAGGATATTACGAAGGCTATACAAAAAACTATACGCCCGTACATATCTTTACCGATAAAGACTGCACAGGCGGGATAGTAAATGTTAAGTTGACTAAGGCATACGACGATTACTGCGTTGGAGAGCTAGTCTAAGATTTCTATAAGATTTGAGACCTCTTTTGCAGCTTTGTCGCTGTCGAGATTTGCAAAGCTGTAGAACATAAAACCTTTCATTTTCCTTTTGCGAACAAGCTTTACTTCCTCTTGAAGTATTTTGTCGGAGTACGACCAAGTTCCGCTGTCGCTGTCCGTTCCTGTTTTGTAGCCTGCTATTCCGATATACAGTGTTACCTTATCGCTGTAATCAAGATTTGACCAGTTGTTTAGGGCAGTTTCAAATTTAAGCGCAGGATTTTTCAGACTGTAATAAAGCTGAGGACAGATATAATCAATATATCCCGCTTTTGAGCACCAACTGCGCACATCGGCGTACAAATCATAATCGTTTTCAATATTTCCCTGTGGAGAAATACCGAATACTACATTGTCCTTTGTGTGATGAATAAGGCTATAGCACTCGGCAATCAGTATATTTACGTTTGTAAGACGCCAGTCGTTGAGACTAATCGCTTTACCTGCGCCTACATTCTTCACATAACTCTTATACTGCTCGCTGTCGAATTTCTCTGCCTTAGTAGGGTAGAAGTAGTCGTCAAACTGAATACCGTCCACATCGTAATTTTTAACAATTTCGACAACACCGTTTTCAATGAGCTTTCGCACGTTTCTGTCCGCAGGATTGTAATAAATTCCGTCGCCTACCTTGATACCGAGCTTTCGATTGTTTTTGTAAGGATTATCAGACGACAATTTAAGGGAACCCGTGCTTCTTATTCTATACGGATTTATCCACGCGTGAATTTTCATACCCAGTTTGTGAGTATATTTACACATATATTTGAGAGGATCGTATCCCGGATTTTTTCCTTGCTTTCCTGTAAGTATGTGGGAGTAAGGAAAGTATGATGACTCATAAAGCGAGTCTGAAAAAGGCCGAACCTGAACTATAAGGGTGTTAAACTTGTCCTTTTGTGCCGTATCGGCGATATATCTGAATTTTTTCTTAAAGCTCTTGTAGCTTTTATCGGTTTTCTGCATATCAAGATCCATATACGTTACCCATACGCCGCGCATTTCCCACTCATTTTTTATGTTGGATACGGAAACAGCTTTATCTGCCTTTGATGGATTCACGGTTTTAATATTGTTGTCGCTGATCGAAACCGCTATAATAACACACAGCGCCAGTACAGACAGCGCAAGCGGTAATTTTTTCAATACCTTCATTTATCATCATTCCTTGGAGTAAGTATGAAACCTTTTTATTCCATTTTAATCGCATATTTTGTTATAATAAGCACAGCGGCTGTGATAATAATCTGCTATGATAAGCGCTGCGCAATTCGCGGTAAGTGGCGCGTAAAAGAGAGCACCCTGTTAGTAATTTCGGCTTTTGGCGGCGGAATAGCTATGTACGTCACAATGCTTCTCGTACGCCATAAAACAAAAAAGCTTAAATTTATGCTTGGTATTCCGCTTATGGTTATTGCGGAAGTTATGATTATAATGTCGGTGGTTTTTTATGGAGCGTAAGGAATTAATATTTATCGTACCGCCTGAGTGCGGCGGTATGAACGCAAACGTTTTTCTGAAAAAGCACTGCAAGGTTTCTGCTCGTATGATAGCACGCTTAAAGCGTGAAAAAAACGGAATTATAAGGGATGATAAAATTCTCCGAACGATTGATACTTTAAACGCGGGAGATAAAATAATTCTGAATATACCTGCTGATAAAAACGATATTGTGCCGACCGAGGGCTCGCTCAATATACTTTTTGAAGACGATTATGTAATTGTTCTCGATAAACCGAGCAACACTCCCGTTCATCCTACAAAAGTTCACCAAACAGATACCCTTGCGAATTTTCTGGCTTTCAGACAGCTTAAAACAGGGGAGCGCTTTACTTTCCGAGCAATCAACCGCCTTGATAAGGATACTTCGGGAATAGTAGTTGTCGCGAAGGATTGCTATACTGCAAATTTACTGTTTAAAAGTCTTAATAAAACATATTTAGCGATTTGCGAGGGGATAATACGGGAAAAAGGTACAATTAATAAACCTATACGTTTGCTCGAAGGCCACACTATACAGCGCACTGCTGCTTTTGACGGTAAACCTTCCGTAACTCATTATACACCGGTTATGCACACAGACAGACACACTCTCTTAAATATTGTTCTTGAAACCGGGCACACTCACCAGATACGCTGTCACTTTTCAAGTATAGGCTGTCCGCTCGCGGGAGACGATATGTATGGCGGTTCGCTTGAGTATATTACACGTCAGGCGCTGCATTGTAATTTTGTGTCATTTGTCCATCCTATTACGGGTAAGGTAATAAAAATAAAATCCGAGATGCCTGAGGATATGAAAAATCTTCTAAAATGAAAACGAGATGTTATGAATAACACCTCGTTTTTTATATGTTTTTATTTTATTCTTATTCTATCCTTTTTGTTTACCCCTAAAATTCCTCCGATTATCGAAGTAAGCATAATCGTCACAAATTTTAAAAGCAGTATAATTCCGATATTTCCCGAAAAATTCATCATTCCCGCTATAAATGTAATGATAAACATAGAAATACCGATGATAGCGCCGCACATAATTCCCGACGATTTATAAATGCGCGCCGAAACATATCCTCCGACTAAGCTTCCGATTCCAAGAAACGCAAGAGTGATGTACCCGAGTATTTCGTTCGGCATTTTTCCGCTTTTCAAGAATATCAGCGCAGCTATAAGCGTTACTATCATAATCACAAGACAGCCGATAATAATCCCGAACGCGGAAGCTTTAATAAGCTTTTTGTCTATTTTTAAATTCGTTTTATTCATAAAAATTCCCCCGAATACAATCTACTCGATTATATTCAAGGGAAAATAATTTTATTCGTATTATTCTTCGTTCTTCTTAAATTTACTGAAGAATCCTTTCTTCTCGGAAGATTGCGAAGCCGGCGCGGGCTTTTCCTTCTGAGTGTCTACAGAGGAAATACACCATCTCTTCATCTTCATTTTGTTTCTGTCTGAGCCTGTTTCAATTATGATAGAGTCCTCGTCTTCTTTAATAGCAACTACTCGACCCATAATTCCGCCGATTGTTGTTATTTCATCGCCGATTTCAAGGTTGTTTCTGATTTCAGCCTCTTCTTTTTTCTTCTTTGAATTAGGTCTTATAAGGAAGAAGTAAAGAGCGACAAAAATTGCGCCGTAAATAAGTATCATTAATAAAAATTGATTTCCGCCAAGCGGGTTGCCGGCAGGAGCCGCGTCCATAGCAGGTAAAAATTTAGTCATATTAACTGTCCTTTCTTTTTTTAGTTCGCCTGTTTAGTATAACAGATATTTTATTATCTTGCAAGAATTTTTTCAATACCGATATAGACATTAAGCGCTAAATGCGCACAGAAAGCTGATGGCGGTACTGTTTATAAAAGCTCTCGAATGTTTTGCTGTCAAGTGCGTCACGAATTTTTTCAAGAAGTGTATTATAGAAATAAAGATTATGAGTAACGCATAACCTCATTCCGAGCATTTCTCCCGCCTTCATAAGGTGGCGCACATACGCACGGCTGAAATTCTGGCAAACAGGACAATCACATTTTTCGTCAATCGGGCTTTCATCAATCATATATTTAGCGTTCATAATGTTTCTTATTCCTGACCAGGTAAACAGGTGACCGTGCCTTGCGTTTCTGCTTGGCATTACACAGTCGAACATATCAACTCCTCGGTGGACAGCCTCAATGATATTTGCAGGAGTGCCGACGCCCATAAGATACCTCGGCTTGTCGCATGGCATATAGGGGACAACCTCGTCAATAATTTCGTACATTACCTCTGTTTCCTCGCCGACAGCAAGTCCGCCGATAGCGTATCCGGAAAGGTCAAGCTCCGCGATTTCCTTCATATGCTCAATCCGTAAATCCTTATATATTCCGCCCTGATTAATTCCGAACAGCATTTGTTTCTTGTTGATAGTCGTCTCAAGACTGTTAAGACGCTCCATTTCAGCTTTGCACCGCTTTAGCCATCTTGCCGTAAGACAAGCCGATTTTTTTGTGTAATCATAAGGAGACGGATTTTCCACACATTCATCGAAAGCCATAGCTATAGTGGAGCCGAGATTCGACTGAATCCGCATACTTGCCTCTGGTGACATAAATATTTTATGACCGTCAATGTGAGAATTAAATATAACTCCCTCCTCTGTGATATTTCTAAGCCTTGCAAGCGAGAAAACCTGAAATCCGCCGCTGTCCGTCAGTATAGGTCCGCTCCATTTCGTGAATTTATGAAGTCCGCCCAGAGCTTTGACGTTTTCGTCGCCCGGCCTTAAATGAAGGTGATATGTATTGCTAAGCATAATCTGGCATTTTACTTTTTTAAGGTCGAACGCTGACAGAGCGCCTTTAATAGCGCCGCAGGTCGCAACGTTCATAAATGCGGGAGTCTGCACAGTTCCATGGACAGTATTTATAACACCTCTGCGCGCGTTACCCTCTTTTTTTATAACCTCAAACATATTTTGAAAACCTCTTTACAAAATACACATCGCGTCCCCGAACGAGAAAAATCTGTACTGCTCGTCCACTGCGGTTTTATATGCGTTCATAATGTTATCATATCCTGCAAATGCAGACACAAGCATTATAAGAGTGCTTTCGGGAAGATGAAAATTAGTGATAAGACCGTCGAGCACCTTAAACTTGTAACCGGGATAAATAAATATATCGGTCCAGCCGCTGCACGCCTTTACTTTTCCGTGCTCAGTAGCCACGCTTTCGAGCGTTCTGCACGATGTTGTGCCTACTGCGATAACTCTGCCGCCGTTTTCTTTTGTTTCCCTGATAATTTTTGCGGTCTGTTCGGGTATTTCGTAGTGTTCGCTGTGCATTTTGTGATTTGTAACGTCGTCAACCTTTACCGGTCTGAACGTTCCCAGACCGACGTGGAGCGTAACATAGGCAATTTTAACACCTTTTTCTTTTATTCTTTCCATAAGCTCGTTTGTAAAATGGAGTCCTGCCGTCGGAGCGGCAGCCGAGCCTAACTCGTGAGAGTATACAGTCTGGTACCGCTCCCTATCCTCAAGCTTTTCGGTGATGTAGGGAGGGAGAGGCATCTGACCGATTTTGTCGAGAACCGCGAAAAAGTTCTCACCACAGTCGAAATCCACGATTCTGTTGCCGTCGTCCTTAACTTCTACTACTTCAGCAGTCATCAGTCCGTTTCCAAAGACAAATTTTGTTCCTGCCTTAGCCTTTTTTCCCGGCTTGCAGAGCGTCTCCCACTGATTTCCTTTAATTTGCTTAAGAAGTAGAAATTCCACGCTTGCCCCTGTTTCTTTCTTTGTGCCGAATATCCTTGCAGGTAAGACGCGCGAATCATTTGCAATCAGGCAGTCGCCCGGGTTAAGATAATCAATAATATCATAAAATCGACGGTGATAAATTTCACCGTTTTCCCTGCCAAGCACCAGAAGCCTCGACGAATCCCTCGGCTCAATCGGAGTCTGGGCAATCAGCTTCTTAGGCAAATCATAGTAGAAATCGCTTGTTTTCATATATATACAACTCCAAAAAATTATGATTTTTAATTGACATTAAACGAACATAATGGTATATTATAAAGTAGGTAAATTTTATGGTAAATTGTTGTTTCCTAAATATAATATATTATTTTGCGGAAATTTACAACTTTTTTACGAGATTGTAATTTTATGGAGGTTTAAATGAAAAAATATAATGTTGGTATTATCGGCGCAACAGGAATGGTAGGGCAGAGATTTCTGCTTCTGCTCGACAAACATCCTTGGTTTAATATCACAACCTTAGCGGCGAGCTCACGCAGCGCAGGAAAGAAATACGGCGAGCTTATGAAAAACCGCTGGCTGCTTTCCGAGCCGATGCCTGAGCAGGTTAAAGAAATGACTGTCCTTGATGCTTCAGATATTGATAAAGTTGCGTCTACAGTCGATTTTTGTTTCTGCGCTGTTAATATGCCCAAGGACGAGATTCGTGCTCTTGAGGAGGCTTACGCTAAGGTTGAGTGTCCTATTGTGTCCAACAACTCTGCTCACAGACACACTCCCGACGTTCCTATGGTAATTCCCGAGATTAATGCTGACCATATTAAGGTTATTGATTCACAGCGCAAGCGTCTCGGCACTAAAAAAGGCTTTGTAGCAGTTAAATCCAACTGTTCGCTGCAAAGCTATGTTCCCGCCATTCACCCTCTCAAGAAGCTTGGAGTAAACAAGGTTCTTGCGTGCACATATCAGGCTATCTCAGGCGCAGGAAAAACATTCGAGACGTGGCCCGAAATGGTTGACAACCTTATTCCGTACATCGGCGGCGAGGAGGAAAAGTCCGAGAAAGAACCTCTTAAAATCTGGGGACATATTGAGAACGGAGAGATTGTCGATAACAATGACATTGCAATCACTTCACAGTGCTTGCGCGTTCCTGTTTCCGACGGTCATACAGCCGCAGTGTTTATGTCATTCAAGGATAAAGCTCCCAGCGTTGATGAGGTTATTAAGGTATGGGAAAGCTACAAGGGAAGAGCACAGGAACTGGGACTTCCGAGCGCACCAAAACAGTTTTTGCACTACTTCACTGAGCCGGACCAGCCTCAGATTAAGAGCTCTCGTAATTTAGAAAACGGTATGGCTATCTCGGTAGGCCGTCTAAGAGAAGATACCCAATATGATTTAAAATTTGTATGTATGTCTCACAATACCCTCAGAGGAGCCGCAGGCGGCGCGGTATTACTTGCCGAGTTACTATGCGCAGAGGGCTATATAAACTGATTTGTATTTATATTGCCGTCAGCTTTACGCAATTTTAGCTGAAAATGGCAAAGTTTATACACGTCTTATCAGCCCACGGTAAGATTGTGTGAGTTTAAATATAATTTGTGGGCGGAAAGGCTATGAAAATTAGTATGAAAAAGCCAATCTTTACAGGTTCAGGTGTAGCGCTTATTACACCTTTTAACGAAGATCTTACCGTAAACTATAACGCCTTGGAGGAATTGCTTGAATTTCATATCAATAATGGAACGGACGCAATTATTGCCTGCGGCACTACAGGCGAGGCGGCAACTCTCTCGGAAAATGAGCACTGCGAGGTGCTTAGATTTGTAGCTGAGAAGGTAAATCACCGTATTACGGTTATCGGGGGCACGGGCAGTAACGATACCCGTACAGCTATCGCGCTTTCCAAATCAGCTCAGGATTCGGGAGTTGACGCGCTTCTTTGTGTAACTCCTTACTATAATAAGACGTCTCAGGACGGACTGGTTAAGCATTTCAACACGATTGCCGACTCTGTAGATATTCCTATAATTCTCTATAATGTTCCTTCTAGAACGGGTTGTAATATTAAGCCTGCGACATATGCAGAGCTATGTAAGCACGATAACATTATAGCTACCAAGGAAGCGAGCGGAGATATTTCTCAGGTTGCTCTTATCCGCTCTCTTTGCGGAGATAACCTTGATATTTATTCGGGTAACGACGACCAGACTGTTCCGTTTATGTCTCTTGGCGCACTGGGAGTTATTTCCGTATTCGCAAACATCTGTCCTAAGGAAATGCACGATATTTGCCAGCTTTGCATTGACAATAACTTTGTTGAGGCTCAGAAAAAGCACTTCCATTATATCGAGCTTATGAACATTATGTTTAGCGACGTTAATCCTATTCCGATTAAAACGGCTATGAAGCTGTTTGGTTTCGAGGCAGGCGAGTGCAGACTTCCGCTCGTGCCTATGAGCACTGCAGGTTACCACAACCTCAAAGACTGCCTGGCAAAATACGATTTGCTTGATAAGTACAATAAATAATTTAACATTTTAAAAGGCGTACTGAGTACGCCTTTTGTCAAAATATGCGTTAAATAAAGGGGACGTTTAAAATGACTGAAATTATACTTCTCGGTTGCAACGGTAAAATGGGACACGTAGTAGCCGAAGCAGTTAAAAATAGTGATAGCTGCAAAATTGTTGCGGGCGTAGACGCTTTCGGAGAAAATGATTACGACTTTCCTATTTATAAGAATTTTTCTGAGGTTAAAGAAATTCCCAACGTTATTATAGATTTTTCAAATCCTGCTTCTTTGGATGGACTTCTGAAATACTCTCTGAATAATAAAGTTCCTGCTGTAATATGCACAACGGGATATTCTCCCGAAGAGGTTGAGAAAATTAGAAAAGCAAGTGAGGAAATTGCTGTATTTTATTCCGGAAATATGTCTCTCGGCGTAAACCTTCTAATAGAGCTTGCAAAGCAAGCTACAAAGGTGCTTGGAAATGATTTTGATATTGAAATTATTGAAAAGCATCACAACCTCAAGGTTGACGCTCCGTCAGGAACGGCATTGATGATTGCGGACGGAATTTCCGAGGAGCTGAAAAAAGAGCCTCAGTACGTTTATGACCGCCACAATTACAGAAGAAAGCGCTCAAAGAACGAAATAGGTA
Source organism: uncultured Clostridia bacterium (assembly GCA_947625485.1). Lineage (GTDB taxonomy): Bacteria > Bacillota > Clostridia > Oscillospirales > Acutalibacteraceae > Ruminococcoides. Next base: position 146,057 of record CANQOP010000001.1, read on the forward strand.
TTCATGCTGTTCGCGGCGGTACGATAGTCGGAGAACACGACGTTATTTTCGCGGGACACGATGAGGTTGTGACAATTTCTCATCAGTCGCAGTCTAAGGGGCTTTTCGCTACAGGAGCAATTAATGCGGCAGTATTTTTAAAGGATAAGCCTGCGGGAATGTATAATATGAGTCAGATGCTTGCCGATAAATTGAAATAACATATTAAATTATTTACTACAAGGTCGGCGTTCGCCGGCCTTCTTCCATAATTAGTCACCTCAAAAAATATACAACATATGATAGTAATAAAACGAGGTGAAAAGTTATGGATAATTTAGTTCAGCTTTCCTCTGTCACCCAAGCTATGCGTGCGAGGGATTTGCTGAAATCAAATGGCATAAACTCAGCCGTACAGCGCATCACCGCGTCGAGAGGACAAGGACCCTGCGCATACGGCTTAAAAATATTTAACCGCTTTGACGAGGCTATTTCTATACTTCGCGAGCACAACATACACGTTATAGGACGAGCTCGGGGTGAAATTCGATGATATATCTGGATAACGGCGCCACGACTTTTCCTAAGCCTGCGGGCGTAATAAATTCGGTAGGCAACACCCTCAGAAACTACGGAGCAAATCCGGGAAGAGGCGGACACAGACTCGCTATGAAAGCGTCCGAGCTGCTGTACGACGCGAGAAAAAACGTAGCCGATTTTTTTGGAGTTGAAGACAGCTCAAATGTAATTTTCACGCTAAACTGCACAACCTCATTAAATATGGTTATAAAGGGAATTTTAAAAAAAGGCGACCACGTAATTATATCCTCATACGAGCATAACGCTGCTTTAAGACCGCTTGAAAAACTAAAAGAGAAAGGCATAACCTATTCCGTAGCCGAGGTTTTTGAAAAGGATAACGAAAAAACTTTGGCGAGCTTCCGCGAACAGATAAGGCCTAATACGCGCCTTCTTGTCTGCACATACGCGTCCAACGTATTCGGAATAAAAGTTCCGGTAGAACGAATATGCGCACTCTGTCACCAGTACGGTATTCTCACCTGTGTAGACGCGGCGCAGGCGGCAGGTATAGTTCCGATTGATCTTTCCGATTCCTCAATAGATTATCTGTGTATTGCGGGTCATAAGGGACTTTACGGTCCTATGGGAACAGGAGCACTTATTGTAAACTGCGATACTATCCCAGACACTTTCATAGAGGGAGGCACAGGCAGTAATTCCGCAAGCAGTGAACAGCCGGAAATTCTCCCCGACAGATTTGAAAGCGGAACGGGAAATCTCTCGGGAGTTGTCGGTATGAGTAACGGCGTCAATTTTGTGCGCAGCAGAGGTCAGTTGAACCTGTATAACAGGGAAATGCAGTTGATTCAAAGAGCATATAAGGCTCTTTCTAAATTGGACAAAGTTATTTTATACACCGAGTATCCCGATATGGACTACTATGTCCCTGTTTTGTCATTTAATATTAAGGACATGGACAGCGAAACTGTCTCACAGATACTAAGCTCGCGTTTTAATATCGCTACCAGAGCAGGACTTCACTGCGCTCCTCTTGCACATACGACCAAAGGAACGCTGGATATTGGCACAGTCCGCGTAGTTCCCTCCGCGTTTACGACATTAAATGATATAAATTCCCTTATTTCTGCGGTTTGTAATATTAAATAATTCTTGAATATACCTTCTGATTATGATATAATTAAAATATAATTTTGGTCAGGAGGTTTAGTATGAACGTATTGTTAGCTCTGTTTAACGATGTACTTTCCGTTTTTCGCACAATACAGGTCAAGGATGTCATTGATATAATTGCAATTTCCTTTATCATATTCAGCCTCTTTAAGCTTGTTCGGGAGACTAGAGCAGAGCAACTTCTTAAGGGCGTGCTCATATTACTCGTTGTCTATATTTTATCCACGATTTTCGGACTGACTATGATGACGAGACTTATGCGCCTGTTCTTCGAGTTTTCTGTGCTGATTATTGCAATTATATTTCAGCCTGAAATACGAAAAGCGCTTGAGCATATCGGGCAGAGCAGTTATGTGCGCAGATATTTCGGTTTTATATTTAAGGTAAAGAAGAGTGACGAGGATATAAGAGCAATAAAAAGATGCATTATTCACGTTGCCGATGCCGCTACCTTGTTTTCAAGCTCTCGTACGGGTGCTTTGATTGTTTTTGAACGCAGTGTAAAGCTTTCTGATATTGCCGCGTCAGGAACAGTCTTAAACAGCGATCCTTCCGTAGCTTTGCTCGGAAATATATTTTTTAATAAAGCTCCGCTTCACGACGGGGCGACCATAATTCGCAACGGTAAGATTTTTGCGTCAGGCTGTATTCTTCCTCTTACTGATAACAAAAATGTGGATATAAACCTCGGAACGCGTCACAGAGCCGCTCTGGGTATGAGCGAGGTCTCCGACGCCGCCGTTGTCGTTGTCAGTGAGGAGACAGGCGCAATTTCTATCGCCGTAAACGGAAAGCTTAAACGTGAGTTTAACCGTGAAACACTTATCGCTGAGCTTGAGAACCTTATGGTTGACGATACAAAGGTATATGTGAAAAATTCATCAAAATTTTCCTTAAAGAGAAAGGAGAATAACGATGAAAAATAAAAAAAGGCGCAGATTCAGCCTTTCGGCTCTTTTCAAAAATAATAAATTTGTACTTGCAATATCCGTCCTGCTCGCGATTGCAATCTGGATTTCAATGAGCTTGAGCGACACTAACGAGTCCGGTTTAACCGTCACAAACATACCTATTCAGATTAATCTTTCCGACCAGGCTGTCGACGACGGACTTGAGATTTTCTCAGGAGCAGATCAGACGGCTTCCGTCACAGTAACAGGCAACAGAGTTTCACTGGGCTCGATTTCCTCTGAGGATATAATTGTTTCGGCACAGACGGCAGGTACGATTACTACTCCGAACACTTATACTCTATCGCTTTCCGCGCGCAAGGCAAATCCCTCGGATAACTTTGAAATTACCTCTACAGTATCCCCATCGGTAGTTACGGTTGTTGTTGACCATAAAAGGGAATCAACCTTTAATGTAAAGAATGAGATTAAGTATAATGTATCGGAAGGGTATCACGCCGCCGCTACTTTATCGTCGGATTCAATAACTGTAACAGGACCTCAGACCGAGCTTTCAAAGATTTCCTACGTTTCCGTTATGGGCGAGATAAAAGGTGAGTTAAAGGATAACACTTCTCTTGAGTGTGATGTTAAGCTGTTTGATAGCTTGGGATTCGAGCTTACTAATGATATGTTCACTCTTAGTGAAGAAAAGGTAACTGCTAATTTCTCAGTTCTACCCGAGAAGGAAATTCCGCTTGAAGTAAACTTCAGTAACAAGCCTTCTGGAATTGATATGAGTAACTTCACAAAAATTTCTCCGAAGAAGATTCTTATATCCGCTCCTCAGGACGTGCTCGACGGTCTCGACTCTATAAAAACCTCAGAGGTAGACTTCAGTACTCTGCGAAATCATAAAAACAAGCTTGAACTTGATTTGATTATTCCATCAATGTGTACCAATCTCAGCGAAACTGAAAAGGTAAACGCTGAAATTGACCTTTCTTCGTTTGACACACGACGCGTCAATACCCGTAATATAATCGTCAAGAATCTTGATTCGGCTTATTCGTACAGCGTCTCTACAGAGCATCTGAATGTTTCAATTAAGGGAAGAAAGAGTGAGCTTGATACGCTCAATTCTTCCGATATAATTTGTGAGGTTGACGCCTCGGATATAGACGGAACCACAGGCTCAATTACTTTACCCGCAAATGTTCGGGTTGATAAAAATACCTGTTGGGCGTACGGCGAATATCAGGTTAATATTTATGTTACGAAAAAATAAAATTGAAAAAAGGACTGCTAAAGCAGTCCTCAGTCTGTAGAAAAACTCGGAATTCAGATTACCTGAAATCCGAGTTTTTGATATTTTGGGATAAAATCAAAGAAAA
>CANQOP010000002.1 GCA_947625485.1 uncultured Clostridia bacterium
AAGTGTGTTTCTTTCTTCTCCCTTGGCAAATTATCTTAATGATATTGAGTTAAAACTGGACTTTTTCGACAAGCTGAGGACTGCTAAAGCAGTCCTTTTTACATATAAGAAAACATCTTTTATAATATTAAATTTTGATCCTGCTTTGTGAGCCGAGCCTTATTTTGGCTTTGTCCATATCCACTTCCTGATTGTTCATAACGCTCTGTACTAAGCCAACGCTTATCATCATACTCATAACAGACGTGCCCCCCGAGCTGAAAAATGGGAGAGTGATTCCGATAACAGGGATTATTCCGAGTACCATTCCGATATTTATAATTACCTGCGACGCAATCATTGCAAATACCCCGTAGCAGATATATGCTCCTTTATTGTCGTACGCTTTCTTGCCGTTTATTAAAATTCTAATTATAATTACTGCTAAAATAAATAATAGGATTACACAGCCTACAAACCCGAATTCTTCGCCTGCAACTGTAAAAATAAAGTCGTTTTCCTGCTCGGGAACAATTCCAAATTCGACTCTGTTTCCGTTATAAAGTCCCGAGCCTAGCATCTGTCCGGACGCTATTGATACTTTCCCCTGATACTGCTGCCATCCGTAATTTGTCATTGCGTTTCCGTCAAGGTCAAACAGCGCAAGAATTCTGTTTCGGTGTTCGTTATTAAGAAAAAAGTTCCACAAAATCGGGAGTCCGACTGCCAGTGTTCCTCCGAGTACAGCGAAATATTTTGATTGTACTCCCGCGAGAAAAGACATAACTATCGCGATAAAAAGGAAAATCAGCACAGCACCGTCGTCTCCCTGAATATGAATAAGCATAACAGGTATACCGACGTGCACCAGCAAGCTTATAACACCGCCGAGTGACTTTATCTTGTCGATTTCATTCAGAAAGCAAAGGTGCTTTGTAAACGTAATGATAAAGCAAATTTTCATAAATTCCGACGGCTGGAAAGTAAATCCTCCCGGAAGCTGAATCCACGCTGTGTCGTCTGTGCCCGACACCTGAATTCCAAAGAGGAAAACAAGTCCGGCAAGTCCTACTCCAATGAGCGCAAAAAGCCACCAGAGTTTTATTATAAAGTTATAATTGACGAGCGAAATTACGACGGCGACCACAATTCCAAGCACAATAGCAACCGATTGCGTAAACATATAGTTGTAGTTTCCCGCGCGCTGCATATCGCTTATTAAGAGCAAGCTGTAAACTGTGGCGATTGCCGTGAATAACCACAGTATAACATCCGTCTTGGAAAAATATGACTTTAATCCGTCCGCGATTTTCTCCAAGCTAACGCCGCCTTTCTTAAATTTAATACCTATTTATTATATAAAATTATCCGTTTAATATCAAGTATATTTTCAAATAAGAATATTTGTTATACAAATTTATGTTAGAATAATCCCACGAATGTTATTATATGGAGGTGTGTTTCAATATGTTATCAGATATTGAAATTGCACAGCAGGCAAAATTATTACCAATAAAAAAAATTGCAGACAAACTGAACATCCGCGAGGAAGAGCTCGAACCATACGGAAGATATAAGGCAAAGCTCTCCGATGAATTAATGGAAAGATTGAAGGATAAGCCCGACGGGAAGCTTATTCTCGTAACCGCAATAAATCCTACCCCCGCAGGAGAGGGAAAAACTACCACTACCGCTGGTCTGGGTCAGGCAATGGCGAAAATCGGTAAGAACGCGATAATCGCTCTGCGCGAGCCGTCTCTGGGTCCTGTATTCGGTATAAAAGGAGGGGCTGCCGGCGGCGGTTACGCTCAGGTTCTGCCTATGGAGGATATAAACCTTCATTTCACGGGAGATATGCACGCTATTACAGCCGCAAACAACCTTTGCTGCGCTATGCTTGATAATCATATCCAGCAGGGTAACGATCTTGGAATTGACCCTAGACGTATACTTATAAAGCGTTGCCTTGATATGAACGACCGAGCGCTCAGGAATGTTGTAATAGGACTCGGCGGAAAGATAAACGGAACTCCGCGTGAAGATCATTTCATTATAACCGTTGCGAGCGAGGTTATGGCTATTCTCTGTCTTGCGAACGATATAGATGACCTTAAAGAGAGACTCGGCAATATTCTTGTCGCTTACAATTATAACGGAGAGCCCGTTTATGCGCGTGATTTAAAGGCGGACGGAGCTATGACAGTACTTTTAAAGGACGCTATAAAGCCTAATCTCGTTCAGACCTTAGAGGGAACTCCTGCTGTAATGCACGGAGGACCTTTCGCAAATATCGCTCACGGCTGTAACTCTGTACGAGCTACAAAGCTCGCGCTCAAACTCGCTGATTACTGCATAACGGAAGCAGGCTTCGGCTCTGACTTGGGAGCTGAAAAGTTTCTCGACATCAAGTGCCGTTATGCGGGACTTAAACCAAACGCTATCGTTATTGTTGCAACATCGCGCGCACTAAAGTATAATGCAGGCGTTCCTAAAGCAGAGTGCGGTGCTCCGAATCTTGATGCTCTAAAAAATGGAATATGTAATCTCGGTGTTCATATTGAAAATATGCGCAAATACAACGTTCCTGTCGTGGTTGCTATCAATCGCTTTATAACCGACGCTCCCGAGGAGCTAAAATTTATCGAGGAATATTGTAAGGAAAAGGGCGCGGACTTTGCTCTTTCCGATGTATTCGCAAACGGCGGAGAAGGCGGTAAGGAGCTCGCTCGGAAGGTGTGCGAGGCTGTAGAAAAGCCGTCAGATTTTACTCCGATTTATTCGATTGAGCTTTCTGTAAAGGATAAAATAAAGGAAGTGGCTCAGAAGATTTACGGAGCAAAGGACGTTGTCTACACAACTGCTGCGGAGAAAGCCATCAAAGAAGTTCAGGCTCTCGGAGCTGACAAGCTTCCTATATGTATTGCTAAAACACAGTACTCACTTTCCGACGATCCGACTCTGCTTGGCGCTCCAAAGGATTTCACAATCACTGTTAGAAATGTATCTCTTTCTAACGGAGCAGGCTTTGTTGTTGTATACACGGGCGATATTATGACTATGCCCGGTCTTCCTAAAGCTCCTGCCGCGCAGAAAGTGGATATTGAAAATGACAAGATTGTAGGACTGTTTTAATGGAAGAATTTATTTCACATTCGGTTAAAGAAACCGAAGATTTAGCTGAAGAACTCAGTAAAAACCTCAACGGCAATGAAATTATAGCGCTTTACGGCGGATTGGGCGTCGGTAAAACGGCGTTTACGCGTGGTTTGGCCAGGGGCTTGGGCGTTGAGGATAGTGTATCAAGTCCCACGTTTGCTATCGTCAATGAGTATGCAGGTACTTATAAACTCTTCCACTTTGATATGTACCGCATAGAAAGCTGGAACGATTTATATTCAATTGGATTTTTTGATTACATTGGTAACGGCGTAGTCGTTATTGAGTGGAGTGAGAATATTGAGGGTGCATTGCCTGATGATTCTGTTAAGATTGAAATAGCAAACGGCAGTAGCGAAAACGAGAGAATAATCAAAATCGAGGGAATTTAACTTGAAAATTCTTGCAGTAGATTCGTCCGCTAAGGCATGTTCGGCAGCCTTAACGGACGATGATAAAATAATCGGAAGTTTCTTCATAAATACAGCATTAACTCACAGCCAAACGCTCGTTCCCATGATTGACGCTGTACTAAAGAGTACGAATACGGAGCTAAACTCCGTAAATGCCCTTGCGGTTTCCGCAGGACCGGGTTCTTTTACTGGAGTTCGTATCGGCGTAGCCGCGATAAAGGGAATGGCGATGCCGCTTAATAAGCCTTGTATTTCCGTTTCGACGCTTGAGGCTATGGCTTATAATCTCATAAACGATGATTGCATTGTATGTGCTGTTATGGACGCGCGATGTAATCAGGTTTACAATGCTCTTTTTGAAATTTTAAACGGAAAGGTTAAACGTCTATGCGAGGACAGGGCGCTTTCGGTAAATACACTTTACTGTGAGCTTAAAGTCTTTGATAAAAAAATCGTATTGGCAGGCGATGGGGCGGAATTGTGCTTTAATTCCTATAAGGAATTATCAACAAATATATACATAGCGCCTGAACACATACGATATCAGAATGCTGTAGGAGTTGCTATGGCAGCCGGAACACATAAACCAATATCAGCAGCCGAGCTTATGCCCACATATCTCAGACTTCCGCAGGCAGAAAGAGAGTTAAAGAAAAGAATGGAGAATAATAAATGATAGCGCTTGGATGCGATCACGGCGGAATTAATTTAAAAAACGCCGTTATAAAGTATTTAAAAAAAAATAATATCGAGTATACAGACTTTGGATGTTACACTGATGAAAGCGTTGATTATCCTGTATATGCATATAAGGTTGCAAACGCTGTCGCGGGCAAAAAAGCTGAATTTGGAATACTTTGCTGCGGCACGGGAATAGGTATCTCAATTGCCGCTAATAAGGTCAAAGGCATTCGTGCAGCAGTTGTAAGCAATGAGTTTGGCGCAGAAATGACAAGACGTCACAATAACGCAAATATTCTTTGTATGGGCGGCAGAGTAACGACTGAAGAAGACGCCGTTAAATTTGCCGACATTTTTCTTAATACGCCGTTTTCACAGGACGAGGAACGGCACATAAGACGTGTTCAAATGCTGGAGGATATTGAATCGGGCATATTTTCGGTGGAGTAATTTCACATTTTTACATTCTTTTACAGAATATTACAAATATTAACCAAGGTTTCAACATAAAATTACTCTTTTGTAATAAAGAATAACAAAAAATTTCATATTTTTAAATTTATTTACAAAAACCTCTTGTTTTTTTTCGATATTCGTATTATAATAATCTCACATTGTTTTAAAAGAATTATTTAAATGAATTAAAATACTTCGGGGAGATAAAAAGAAAATGAGACTAAGAAAACAAGAATTAGGTGATAGAAATCTTGTGGGGCATCGCGTTGAGACTGTTAGAAAGAAAAAGGGTATGAAACAAAAGGAACTCCTTGCCCAGCTTCAGGTTAACGGCGTCGATATGAACGCTTCGGGACTTTCAAAACTTGAAGGGCAAATCAGATTTGTAACAGATGTTGAGCTTGTTGCCTTGGCTGATATTCTTGAGGTATCTGTTGATTATCTTCTCGGCAGAGAAAAAGTATAATTTACTTTACATAAAAGAGCGTGTGCGTTCAGCACACGCTCTCTTTTACTGCCTCTGCAAGTTTTTCTATTCCGTCAGATATAAGCTCGCTGTTTATTTGTGAAATATTAAGCTTGAGTATTTCGTCCGTAGATGTGTTCATTACGTTTATTTCGTTATCTCTGCATTTTTGCACTGCATTTTTACAGTTTATTTTTAACTCAAAATACATACCTGTCTCATTAAAAACATAATTTTTAAAATGTTTTTTTATACATTCTTGCATAAAGTCGCTTTTTGAGCTGTAGTAACGCCTTGACTTTCGCAGATGTTTTTCGAGTCGTCCGTCTTTTATATATTCCGCGAGAGCAAGCTGTTCGACCTTTGAGGTGGTTTGGTTATAGTTCTCCTTTATATTTTTATATTTTTTTAACAATACGTCCGGCATAACCATATAGCTTATGCGCACAGAGGGGAGGAGTATTTTCGAGAAAGAGCCGATATATACCGTCTGTTCCACTCCGTAGCTTTGCATACACGCCGCAGGGTGTGTTTTGTATCTAAGTTCGCCGTTATAGTCGTCCTCTATGATAATACAGTTGTTATTTTTAGCCCAGTTTATTATCTCCATCTTTCTTTTTATAGGCATTACTGAGCCGTTCATACTGTTATAATTTGGATTTAAGAGAAGTATATCGGGTCTGATTTTATTTAGCGACTCCATAGAAATACCGTTTTTATCCGACTGAGTATATTTAATTTTATATTTGAAATCCTTAAATACCTGCTCAGCCTGCGGAAAGGTATTTTTTTCGATAGCGACTGTTTTATGAATTCCTAAAATGCCGCACAAAATATAAATAAGCGTTTGAGAGCCTGAGCCGACTATAATATTTTTGCTTTCTGTATTAACGCCTCTCGTGGTAAACGCATATTTTGTTATAGCGTTTCGAAGCTCTTCCTCGCCTTGATTTTCGCTGTATGTATTTAAAAGATATTCCCTGTTAAGAATATCCTTAACGTACTTTGCCCATTCCTTTATGTTGCTGCACTTTATATCTATACCCTTACCCGAGAAATCATATTTGTAAACCTTCTTTTTATCAGCGAGAGGCTTTTTCTTTCTATCCGTTTTCTCCAATTTCAAGCCTTTTTCAACGAAATATCCCTTTTGAGGTATATTAACAATATATCCCTGAACACAGAGGAGATTATATGCGTTCTCTACAGTCGTTTTTGATACCTCTAAATCCGCGCAGAGTTTTCTTACGGAAGGGATTCTTTCCTTTTCCTTTAGATTTCCGTTCTCGATTGCTTTTCGGAAATCTGTAAAAATTTGAAGATACAGCGGTGTATTGGCTTTTTTATTGATTATAATAAAATCAGAAATCAAAAAAACACCCCCTATTTAGCTTTTATATCATTATATCATCTTTTGTACTGTAATAAAAGGTTGATATTTGGTTATTTTTTCAGTATAATAAAAAATCGGAAACAATTTGTAAGGAGATGTTCCTGTGAATAAGACAGATAAGTTTTTTAAAGAGGTAAAGGGAAAGAAGGTTTGCTTTGTCGGTATCGGTACAAGCAATCTTCCGCTTATTGAGATGTTTTCCGAAAAAGGAGCAGTTGTTTCAGCCTGCGACCGCCAGTCCTACGAAGCTCTCGGAGATAACGCCGTGCGTGCTGAAAAGGCGGGAGCGAAGCTTATTCTTGGAGACAATTATCTTGAGAATATTGATGCTGATATTCTTTTCAGAAGCCCGGGAACACCCTTTTATCGTCCCGAACTCGAGGCTTTAAAGAAAAAAGGCGTTGCTGTGACTTCAGAAATGGAGGTATTTTTTAATTTATGCCCCTGTAAAATAATCGCCGTAACAGGCTCGGACGGAAAGACTACTACTACCACAATTATTTCCGAGCTTTTAAAAGCCGCGGGCAAGACTGTCCACCTCGGCGGAAATATCGGCAGGCCTTTGCTTCCGATTATTGAGGAAATTAATGATGACGATTACGCAGTCGTCGAGCTTTCAAGCTTTCAGCTTATATCCATGCGCAGGAGTCCCGATATTGCGATCGTGACTAATCTCGCTCCCAATCACCTCGACATACATAAGAATATGCAGGAGTATGTTGATTCCAAAAAAAATATCATCCTTCATCAGGATGCGTTTTCAAAGGCTGTTCTTAATCTTGATAACGAAATCTCCGACGGCTTTGCGCCCTATGTAAGGGGAAGACTTGCGAAATTTTCACGCCGCAAAGCCGTGGATAACGGCGCTTATCTAAACGGAACAACGATTGTTTATAATGACTACGGAACAAAAACTGAGGTTATAGATATTAAGGATATCAGGATTCCGGGTATGCATAATGTTGAAAATTATCTCGCCGCTATCTCAGCGGTATGGGGAATAGTTGATGTTAAAACTATCGTAAACGTTGCAAAATCCTTTGCAGGGGTTGAGCATCGCGCCGAGTTTGTGCGCGAGCTGGACGGAGTGGAGTATTTTAATGATTCAATTGCGTCAAGTCCAACACGAACTGCCTTGGGAACGCTTTCGCTATATGATGAAAAGATTATAATTATTGCAGGCGGATACGATAAACATATTCCGTACGAGCCACTCGGACCCGTGATTTGCGATAAGGTTAAGGTTCTTATTCTTATGGGCGCTACCGCTCCCAAGATTGCGGCGGCTGTTAAAAATTCCCCTAACTACCGTGAAAATAATCCGATAATAATTAATGTCAAAAATATGGAAGAAGCGGTAAACGCGGCGCGTAAAAGCGCCGTAAAAGGCGATAAGGTTTCGCTCTCTCCTGCAAGTGCAAGCTTCGGAGAGTATAAAAACTTTGTAGAACGCGGAAATCATTTTAAGGATATTGTAAATAACTTAAAGTAAGGAAAAATATGAAAAATACAAGAGAACTTTTATTTAGGCTCTGCCGCCTTTGCGGAGTATCTGGCAATGAAAATTCAGTTGCAAAATTTTGTGCAGAATATCTTGCAAAATACTCTGATGTAAAAATAGACAGCAATAACAATGTAATAGCAACCTTAGGCAACAAAAACGCCCGAAAAACTCTTCTCCTTGACGCACATATCGATCAAATCGGGTTTATTGTTACAGAGATTACCGACGACGGATTTATAAAGGTGGATAAGTGTGGAGGAGTTGACCTTCGCACTGCTCTTGACGCGCCTGTTATTGTGCACGGTAAGGAGGATATAAGCGGTGTTATATGTTGTATGCCTCCGCATCTTTCCGATGGTAAAGAAGAAAAAGCGCCCGAAATTGATAAAATAATAATTGACCTCGGTTTACCTCAAGAGAGAGTAAAGGAGCTTGTAAGCATTGGCGATACAATCAGTTTTTATGCCGAGCCTAAGGAGCTTCTTCAAAACCGAGTTACCGCCGCCGCTCTTGATAATCGTGCAGGAGTTGCCGCATTGTTAAAGATTTGTGAGTATATTTCTGATAAGGAATTAAACTACAAGGTAATTATTCTTTTATCGTGTCAGGAGGAAACTTTTGCTACAGGCGCTAAGACTAAAGCGTTTTCCGTTTATCCCGACGAATGTATAAGCGTAGACGTAAGCTTTGCAGCTCAACCCGGAGTCAGTGGTCAATATACAAACATAGCTTTAGGGAAAGGTCCTATGCTTTGCATTTCGCCTAATCTGAACAAGCCTATGTTTAATAAGCTGAAAGAGATTTGCGAAAAATCCGATATCAATTTTCAAATTGAAGTTTGCAACGGAAGAACGGGCACGAACGCCGACCATATTGCAGTAACAAAATCGGGAGTCAAAACAGCTGTTGTCTCAATTCCCGAGCGCAATATGCATACTCAGGCAGAAATCGTAGACATAAGCGATATTTTAGATACGGCTCGTCTCATTTTCGACTATATAATTTGCGGAGGTGTTTGATATTATGAATACAGAATTACTCAGACAGCTCTGTATAACAAACGGCATATCAGGCGACGAGAACTGCGTCAGAGATATAATAATAAAAGAGATAAAAGACTACGTTACCGACTGTTACACCGATAATCTCGGCAATATTATTGCGTTTAAAAAGGGTAAAAAAACTCCTGAAAATAAACTTATGATTTCCGCTCATATGGACGAGGTAGGATTTATAGTGACAGATATAACCTCGGACGGATTTATTAAGTTTGATGAAGTAGGCGGAACTGACAGACGTGTTCTTCCGGGCAGGACAGTACTTATAAATAATAAGACCTACGGCGTTATCGGTACTATGCCAGTGCATCTTTGCACCTTGGATGAAAGCAAGAAAATCCCTGCGTATTCCGATATGTATATAGACATAGGCGCGGACAGCAAGGAGCAGGCGCAGTCATTAGTTAATTTAGGCGACAGCATTACTTTTGAAGTGTATTACGAGGATAACGGGTACACAATACGCTCAAAAGCACTTGACGACCGCGCAGGTTGTTTTATGATGATAGAAATGCTCAAAACCGAGCTTGATTACGATATGTATTTCACTTTTGTTGTTCAGGAGGAAACCGGTCTTAACGGCGCTAAAACAGCCGCCTATACTGTCAATCCCGATTATTCAATTGTACTCGAGTCGACTACCGCGGCGGATTTTCCCGATATTCCGAGTACAAAGCAGTGCTGTAATGTCGGAGACGGAGCCGTTATAGGTTACATGGACAGGCGTACAATTTACGACAGAGGTTTAATTAAAAAAGCTATTGATATTGCACAGCAGAATGATATAAAACTTCAGTTTAAGCGCGCTGTTGCGGGCGGAAATGACGCAGGCGTCATTCATAATTCGCGGGGAGGCGTCCGCACTCTTGCGATTTCTCTGCCGTGCCGTTATCTGCACTCGCAAATTTCGCTCATAGCCAAATCCGACCTTGAGCATACCTTTAAACTTACAAAACTGCTTGCGTGTAAAATTGCAGGTGGAAATGTATGATAAAAATTGCTGATAACGACTTTAACGTCGAGAAATATATAAATGCACTTTCCATTGAAAACCCCTTCGGTTGTCGTATTAAATCTCTGTATAATACCTATGATTTTAATCTTCCGTTCGTAGACTTCTGGGTACAGCTTAATGACGGAGATTGTACGGCATTGATTTCAAGGCTTGAGACGACTTTTATACTGCAAATAACCGATTTTGCCGATATGGACGAGCTTTCGGCGTTTATGCGCGTGTCTGGCGCCGCCTCAATAATCTCTGACGGTCAGTATGAGCTTGACTGCGGACTTAATCGTATTACAGGACCTATACTGAAAAGCGGCAAAGTCATAGAAAATGAACTTTCGTTTGTAGTTACCGAACCCAATGTAAAGGAAGTATATTCCGTAATCAGCAAATGTGTTTCTAAGAATTTTACCGTACCGAGTTATGAGAGCTTTGCGCTTGATGTTGCGCATAGACTTAACAAAAAAACACTTCGCATATACGGAGTTAAGGAAAATGAAACGCTAATATCCTGCATTATGACGCTTGCCGAGTCGGACGACAGCGCTGTCTTAGGCGCTCTTGCTACAGTTCCTGACTGCCGACGCGGAGGATATGGTACTTTCCTAATTAAGTACATAAATAATGTTCTTGTTAATGAGGGGAAAAGCGTATTTTTACACAGAGCGCCCGATGAAAATATAGAATTTTATAGCAGGCTCGGTTTTGAACATTTCGGGACGTGGGTGGAATATTCGTAAAGGATTGGTAGAATGAACAAGAAATTTTTTAATATTTCCGAGGAAATATATAAAGCCGCAGATAAGGCTATGGAGCTTTGCAGGAATAAACTTTCGGAGATTGACGACATTCAGGAATATAATCAGCATAAAATGATAAAAGCATTTCAAAAGGCTCAGGTTTCCGAAAGCCACTTCGTAGGTTCAACCGGCTACGGATACGGAGATAGGGGCAGAGACGCTCTGGATGAGGTTTTTGCTTATGTTTTTGATGCGGAGGACGCTCTTGTTCGCCATAACTTCGTGAGCGGTACACACGCGCTCACGGTTGCGCTTTTCGGAGTTTTAAGACCAAATGACAAAATGCTCTGCGTCACTGGTACTCCATATGATACAATCAGAGACGCTATCGGTATAGAGGGAAACTACTCGGGCAGTCTTAAGGACTTCGGAGTCGTTTATGAAGAAATTCCTCTTAAAGACGACGGAACAGTAGATTATAATTCGATAAAGTCTGTCCTCGACGACAGCTATAAAATGGTTTATATTCAACGCTCCCGCGGATATTCGACCCGCCCGACTCTAACCTGCAGGGATATCGAGAAAATTGTTAAAACCGTTCGGGAAGTCAACAGAGACGTTATAATTATGCTTGATAACTGCTACGGCGAATTTGTTGAAAAACAGCAGCCGCTTTCTGTAGGAGTAGACCTTATGGCAGGTTCTCTAATAAAAAACCCGGGCGGTGGAATTGCTCCTACGGGCGGATACATAGCGGGCAGAAGTGATTTAGTCGAAATGTGCTCCTTCCGCCTGACTACTCCCGGAACAGGCAAGGAGCTTGGCGCTACTCTTAACCAGAACCGCGAGCTGTTCCTCGGCGCTTACCACGCTCCTCACGCAACGGGAGAGGCGCTTAAAACAGCGGTTTTCGCGTCTGCGCTTTTCAGTGTGCTCGGATATGATGTCAGTCCCAAATATGACGAGGATAGGGGAGATATAATCCAGCTTATTATGCTCGGCACTCCCGAAAAACTCGAAAGCTTCTGCGTCGGTATTCAGCACGCGTCCGCAGTGGACAGCTTTGTAACGCCGTATCCCGATGATATGCCTGGATATGAGGATAAAGTAATTATGGCGGCGGGCGCTTTTACTCTCGGTTCTTCCATTGAGCTTTCCGCTGACGCTCCGCTCCGTGAGCCCTACGCGGTGTGGATGCAGGGAAGTCTGAACTTTCACGCCGGCAAGCTGGGCGTTATGCTCGCGGCGAACGAAATCCTAAATAAAAATAAGTAACATATTTTATATGATATAGAAACTCATAGCTTTATATAAAGTAATAACGGTCAGCATTGCTGACCGTTAATTCATATGAACGCGTATTAAATTCTTGCAACTCCTGTTTTTCTTGCCGCATCAACAACAGCTTTAGCAACGGCTTTTCCGACTCGCTTGTCCGTTGCGTCGGGAATAATGTAATCCGCAGCGAGCTTGTCCTCGGTTACAAGTTCAGCGATTGCATAAGACGCCGCGACTTTCATTTCCTCATTAATTTCACTTGCTCTGCAATCCAGCGCGCCTCTGAACATACCCGGGAAGCATAGAACATTGTTGATTTGGTTTGGAAAATCCGAGCGGCCTGTACCTACGACAACAGCGCCTGCCTCTTTAGCAAGGTCAGGCATTATCTCAGGCGTAGGATTAGCCATAGCGAATACTATCGGACTTTCAGCCATAGACTCAACCATTTCCTTAGAAACGATACCTGGGGCAGAAACGCCGAGAAATACGTCTGCACCTTTCATAGCGTCCGCGAGAGTACCTGTTTTGTGCTCTCTGTTTGTTATAGCCGACATATAAGCCTGCTCGGAATTTAGGGTATCCATACCCTCGCACACGATACCCTTGCTGTTTACGAGTATAATATTTTTAACGCCGATATTCATTATGTGCTTAGCAATTGCAATACCTGCCGAGCCTGCGCCGCTGATAACAACTTTAATTTCATCAATTTTTTTGCCGACCAGTTTCAGCGCGTTCATAAGCGCAGCCGCGACTATGACAGCCGTTCCGTGCTGGTCGTCGTGAAAGATAGGAATGTCGCACATTTCCTTGAGTTTTCTCTCGATTTCAAAGCACCTCGGAGCGGCAATATCCTCGAGATTAATACCGCCGAAGCTGCCGCTTATTAAATAAACGGTCTTTGCAATCTCGTCAACGTCTTTGCTCCTCACACAGATAGGGAACGCGTCAACGTCTCCGAATTCCTTAAACAGACAACATTTTCCCTCCATTACGGGCATACCTGCTTCGGGACCTATGTCTCCGAGACCGAGTACTGCGGTACCGTCGGTTACGACAGCAACGAGATTTTTACGTCTTGTCAGCTCAAAGCTCTTGTCGTAATCTCTGTTAATTTCCATACAAGGCTCCGCGACTCCCGGTGTATAGGCGAGAGATAAATCCTCCTTGGTATTAATAGGCGCTCTTGAAATCACCTCAATTTTACCTTCCCATTCATAATGCTTTTTAAGCGATTGTTGTCTTATGTCCATAAAATTACTCCTTAAAACAAACTATTATAATTATAAACTTTCTCTTGCCTTTATTCAAGGTGTTACCTCGACAAAATTCTTAATGTAAAAATAATTTATTTTATCTTCAATATACAAGAAATTTTTGTTTGACAAAACCGTTCAATTACCGTACAATAGTAGCGCGAGTAGATTGAACAGTCGCGGGGATATTTTGAAAAGAATTTTTCCGAGGAAAGTCCGGGCTTCACAGAGCAATAACAACGGCTAACGGCCGCCGAGGGTGACCTTAGGGATAGTGCAACAGAAAATTACCGCCGATTTTTCGGTAAGGGTGGAAAGGTGAGGCAAGAGCTCACCGCAGATACGGAGACGTATCGGGCGTGTAAACCCTGTTTGGAGCAACACCGTGGAGGGATAATATGCCTGCTCGGCAATCCCGTGGAGGTGGCGTTGAGCGCAGCGGCGACGCTGCGCCAAGATAGATGACTGTTCACGACAGAACCCGGCTTACAGATTTAGTCGCAATATGAAAAACTCCACCGCACAGGTGGGGTTTTTCGCTTATATTTTTCCGAATTCTTTTAGATAAAGTAAATTTTTTATTAAAAATCTAAAATATAAACTTTTTTGCTTTCTCATAAATATAAGATTTTGTCATATTAAATCCTCTTTTTTATAACGTCAATACTTTCTCTGCACACTTTATTCCGTCTACTGCCGCAGAAACTATTCCGCCCGCGTATCCTGCGCCTTCTCCGCATGGGTATAACCCTTTTATACTGACTGATTGTAGCGTTTCTGCATTTCTGAGTATTCTAACGGGAGACGAACTGCGCGTCTCTGCTCCGGTAAGTACCGCGTCTGGAGCTGCAAAGCCCTTTAACTGCCTGTCCATTTTTAAGATAGCCTCACGCATCGCGTCTGTTACATAACAGGGAAGAAAATCGTCCATCTTTGCAAATGTAGTTTTTCTTCGGTAACTCGCTTTAACTTCGCCGAACATTGTAGATTTTCGATTGTTTAGAAAATCCTCGATGCGCTGTACAGGCGCCATATATTTTCCGCCGCCGCTTTCAAAAGCGCCGCGCTCGATTTTTCTCTGAAATTCAATACCTGCAAGCGGGTGTTCGCTCTCAAAATCATCAGGAGTAACTCCCACCAAAAGCGCCGCATTGGAATTTATTGCATTTCTTGCAAATTTACTCATACCATTCGTGCAAACCATTTTTTCCTCGCTCGCCGCAGGCATAACCTCTCCGCCCGGGCACATACAGAACGTGTATACGCCTCTTCCGTTCGACGCCCTTGTGTTTAGCTTGTACGAAGCCGCGCCAAGCCTTTCGTTTCCTGCGAATATTCCGTACTGTGCCTCGTCAATTTTTTCTCTCAGGTGCTCGATCCTGACTCCTACTGAAAACGGTTTCCGCTCGAGAATGATATTAATATCATAAAGCATTTGCATAGTGTCGCGCGAGCTGTGTCCGATTGCAAGAATAATATTGTCGGTTTCAATATTTTCTTTCTTTCCGTTACAGATAATATCCGCGCCTACGATTTTATTATCCCGCATTTTTAATTCGGTCAGAGTGCTTTCAAATCTCACTTCTCCGCCATATTCAATAATCGTTTTACGAATATTTTTTACTACGTTTCTCAGCTTATCCGTGCCTATATGCGGCTTTGCGTTGTATAGTATTTCTTCAGGCGCTCCGTGTTTTACAAATTCAATTAAAACCTTTCTTGCTCTGAAATCCTTAGTACCGGTGGTAAGCTTGCCGTCCGAAAATGTTCCTGCGCCGCCTTCACCGAACTGGATATTGGACGATGTGTTTAACACACCCGTTTTAATAAAGCTTTCGACGTCCTTAACGCGCGTGTCGCAGTCATTCCCGCGCTCAATTATAATCGGCTGTGCTCCGCTGTAGGCGAGTATAAGTCCTGCAAACATTCCCGCAGGACCGAATCCGACTATAAGAGGTCTATGTGACAGCTTTTGACTTTTGGGTAATTCATAATTATAAGGTTTTACAGATGAAATATTTTTACTTTTTGCTCTGTTTGCATACTTGTTTTCGTTGCCGTTTATATACACGTCTACGGTCGCAATAAAGTGAATGTCGTTCTTTTTGCGCGCGTCAACGGAACGTCTGAACAGTTCAAATTTTTCTATGCCGCTTTCATTAATGTGTAATTCTCTGCAAATCTGTTTCTTTATAAAGCTGTCGGTATAAT
The DNA here is from genome assembly GCA_947625485.1 of uncultured Clostridia bacterium. Taxonomy (GTDB): domain Bacteria; phylum Bacillota; class Clostridia; order Oscillospirales; family Acutalibacteraceae; genus Ruminococcoides. Next base: position 15,601 of record CANQOP010000002.1, read on the forward strand.
CGAGCGGAAGTTTTACATTGCTTATTCTGATCATAAATTATCTCCCGCAACGAGACCGCTCGAAAACGCAAACTGAAGATTGTAGCCGCCGCAGTCTCCGTCAATATCGACCGCTTCTCCGCATATAAAGAGATTTTTAATCAGTCTGCTTTCCATTGTATCAGGGTTTATTTCATTTCCGACTACTCCGCCCGACGCTACCTGGGCGTTTTTAAAATCATTCATTTTCTCCGCATTAAAATCCCAGTTATTAATTAAATGAGCAAGCGCATTAATCTCGTCATCTTTCAGTGTGGAAACTTTTCTGGAAAGAGGGGAGATGCCTGCCGACTTCATAAGCGCAATCCCGAGTTTTTTCTGGAAAATTCCGATCAGAAATTCCTCACATAATCTGTCTTTCATAATATTTTTCTGGTTATTAAGTATAGAGATAATTTTGTCTTCAGACATACTACTGAGCAGGGATATTCTAATTATCGGTGATTTTGTGTTTCTAAGATAAGTTGCGAGATTAAAAACGCAAATTCCTGACAAGCTTTTATCGGTAAATTGAACCTCTCCGCATTCTTCCTTTATTAATTTATCTTTATCAAAAAGAGCAACCTTTGCTGCTGCTCTGACTCCTTTAAGAGAAGCAGGCAGTCCTCCTTTTACCGAAACAGGACACAGAGCAGGATATAGCTGTTCAATTTTGTGTCCGAGTTTTTCAAGAATATTTATACCTCTGCTGTCTGCGCCTAGCCTCGGAGAAGCAGAGGTTCCCGTTGAAACAACGATTTTTTCCGATATGTAATTTCCTTTATCGGTAATTATTTTGAAAAAATTACTATTATTTACTATGTTTTTAACTTCGCAATCGCATATAACCTCAACGCCCAACGCTTCGAGCCGAAAACGCAGAACATCAAGAACGGAGGCGGCTTGGTTAGAAATAGGGTAAACTCGTCCATCGCTCTCCATCTTAGTTAAAAGTCCGATTTTATTAAATTTTTGTATTATTTTCTCCGGCGGATATTTTTTAAGTACAGCGCTTATATTTTCAGAAAAAGAGCCGTGGTAATTATGCTTGTCCGCACTTAAATTTGTTAAATTACATCTTCCGTTGCCTGTTGACAGAAGTTTTCTTCCTATTCTGGGTTGTTTTTCAAGAATTGCAACATTTTTATTCGGATGTCTCTCTTTGGCCCGAATTGCGCACATTATACCCGACGCGCCGCCGCCGATAATTATAATATCTTTTCTCATTCTTTCACGTCCTAAAAAGTAAGGGCGAACACAGTCCGCCCCTTAAATCAGAATAATGCGCCGATTGCGCCGAATACGCCTAAACTCGCAAGAGCCATAATAATCCCCGCGAGAATAACGCCGCCCATACACGCAAGTACGCTCTTTTTAAAGCCCATGTTAAGAAAACTTGCGGCGAGTGTACCTGTCCACGCGCCTGTGCCGGGGAGCGGTATACCTACAAACAGAAGAAGGGCAAAAAACAAGCCTCTGCCTGCCTTGGATTTTAGCTTTTCTCCGCCTTTTTCGCCTTTTTCAATACAAAAGGTAAAAAATTTTCCGATGTATTTCTTATCCTTGCCCCATAACAGAACTTTTCTCGCGAAAAAATAAATAAACGGAACGGGAAGCATATTACCGATACAGCAGATTATGTAGCACTGCCATGCGGGTATTCCCATACCGATGCCTACAGGAAGAGCGCCTCGCAGCTCGACAATCGGTATCATAGAAATTAGAAATACAATTATATAGTTTAACATAGTATCCTCCGATTTATGAATTACAACCAAAATATTATATAATAGTCTGCTAAAATTTTCAACCTCTAAATTTGACTTATTATTTAAATGATTGTAAAATAGTAAAGATAAGCAAATGAGGTAATAAAATGAAAAAAACTAATTTAAAAAAACAGAATATTATTTTTATTTTAATGCTTGCGTTAACTGCCGCTTATATTATTTTCATTTGGATTCACTCGACTATGTCAGCCGAAGTTTCGTCGACAGAGAGCGGTAACGTTATGAATTTTCTTAATGATTTTTTCATTATGATTGGTCTTCCTGGGAATTTGACGGATCATATTGTCCGAAAGTCGGCTCATTTTTGTGAGTTCGCTTTATTAGGTTTTCTTACACTGTGGACAGCCTATATAAATAACAAAAGGGTTATAAAAAATTTGCTGTCGGTCGGATTCGTGTGCCTTGCAACAGCTGTGGTTGACGAATACATACAGATTTACTCTGTCGGTCGCTCAGCCGAGGTCACGGATATTGCGCTTGATTTTTTTGGCGTATGTGCAGGCGCTCTTTTCTTTATTGCAGTTTCTGCTGTTATTAAGCTGTTTAAAAAATAAATTGGAAGGGGAAAATATAATATGAATGAAAAGACATTAACAACAGAAGAAAATAAAATGGGTTATGCAAAAATGTTTCCTCTAATTATGTCAATGTCGCTTCCTGCGATGTTTTCTATGACGATAATGGCACTATATAACATTGTGGACAGCATTTTCGTCGGACGTCTTTCTGACGGTGTAAACGCTTTAGAGGCTACATCGTATGCATATCCCTTACAGATGCTTATGATTTCCTTTGCGGTGGGAACAGCTGTCGGAGTTAATTCTCTTATTTCCCGACGCCTTGGCGCCGGCAATCAGAAAGAGGCTGATCTTGCCGCAACTCACGGAATTTTGCTTGCATTATTTACTTGGATTTTATTTGTGGCAATTGGTATTTTTGCTGTAAAGCCTTTTCTTTTACTATATGGTTGTAAGGGAGACGTCTTAAATTACGGCGTTCAGTACCTTACTGTTGTGCTTTGCTTTTCAGGTTTCAGTATGATTCAGGTGAGTATAGAAAAGTCTCTTCAGGCAACCGGAGATATGATTTTCCCTATGCTTTTCCAGCTTGCAGGAGCAATCACGAACATTATTTTTGACCCGCTTCTCATATACGGTATCGGACCGTTCCCTGAATTGCGCGTTATGGGAGCCGCTATAGCTACCGTGTTCGGACAGTTTGTGGGTATGGTATTCTCTGTAATTACTTTATTTGTACATAAAAACAAGGTTAAAGTCACATTTAAAAACTTCAGGCTAAACGGCGAAACAATCAAAAATATTTATGCCGTTGGCTTTCCATCAATTATTATGCAGTCTATATCCTCAATTATGATAATCGGATTTAACGCAATTTTGTCGGCTTATCATTCGGCAGTAACGGTTTTGGGCGTATATTTTAAACTCCAGAGTTTTGTGTTTATGCCGTGTTTCGGACTGAATCAGGGAATTTTGCCGGTAATGGGTTTTAATTACGGCGCAAAAAACAAAAAAAGGCTTTATTCTGCTATGAAATGCGGTATGTTAGTTGCTCTTGTTATTATGATAATAGGTACTGCGCTGTTTATGCTGATACCCGATAAGCTCCTTTCGCTGTTTAATGATGACCCGAATCTTGTATCCGTGGGCGTTCCTGCGTTCCGCACAATCTGTCTGTGTTTTATTCCGGCGGCTCTCGGTATTATCTTTATATCCTTGTTTCAGGCGACAGGAAAGGGCGTAAGAGCGCTCATAATCTCATTTACACGTCAGCTAATCTTCATTCTTCCCGTAGCTTTTATCCTGTCAAGATTCTTTCCGCTTAATACTGTATGGCTTGCATTCCCGATAGCAGAAATAATGTCTTTGATTCTTGCTGTGTTCTTGTTTATACAGCTTGCAAAAACGGATTTTAAAAAACTTGACAATAACGGTTAATTTCCGATATCATCCCGCATAAATTATGTTGAGGTGATATTATGGACAATCCCGAAACTTTAACATTAAATGATGATTGGAAACAAGTGTATAATCCTGTCCGATATGAAAAACCGACTGAATCAAACGAACAGCATGAACCTAAAAAAAAGACTAAAAAGAAACCCGAGAGCAAACCTCTGCTTATAATTATACAGATCATTGTGTGTGCCATAGCGGTTCTCAGCGCGTATATTTTGAAAACCATCGGCGGTGATTTGTATAAAACCGTTCACGAGTGGTACTACAGTAATCTGAATGCCGAGCTGATTATGACGGATACATTTGAAGATTTTAGCTTGGATAATCTTTTTAATGCTGATAAGAAATAAGCACTTTTTTATTGAACTTAGCTATCCGTCGCTCGCGCTGGTATCCTTAATTGTTATTTTAAATATTAATACAGGATATCTTTTATGCTTTTTTGCGGTGCTGATTCACGAGAGCGGTCATTTGCTCGCAATGAAACTGTGCGGAATTTTGCCCAAGGGCATAAAGATTTCGTTGTTTAATATCGAAATTGTTGAAAAGGACAGATACTGTGCCGGCCATTTATCCGATATTGCAGTTACCTCAGCCGGACCGATTGCTAACATTATTACATACTTAATTACATCACAGTTTAGCCCTGCTTTCGCTTCCGTAAATTTGTTTATAGGACTGTTTAATTTGCTCCCTGCCGCGTCTTTGGACGGCGGACAGCTCATATATCTATTTTTATCAAAAAAGCTTTCATACGAAAACTCAGCGAAAATTGTTGACGCTATTACCTTATTAACCGCCGTTCCGCTATTTTTTATAGGAATTTTGCTGCTTTTAAATTCCCCATACAATTTTTCGCTGCTGTTTTTAAGTATGTACTTAATACTGTCGATATTTATCAGGAAGGATAAGTATTTATGATTAATAAGGAAGTTGAAAAAATATTACTGAATGTTCAAAAACCGGGAAGGTATGTCGGCGGAGAGCTTAATTCAGTTGTTAAGAACAAAAACGAAGTTGACGTTCGTTTTGCGTTCTGCTTTCCTGATACATATGAAATAGGTATGTCGCACCTTGGTATGAAAATCCTCTACAGCATTTTCAATAATGTGCCTTATATTTGGTGCGAGCGTGTATTTGCTCCGTGGCTTGATATGGAGGAGCTTATGAAAGAGCGCAATATTCCGCTTTTTGCGCTCGAGAGCGGCGACCCAATAACAGATTTTGATTTTATAGGTTTTACTCTGCAATATGAACTTAGCTACACCAATGTTCTTAATATGCTCAAGCTTGCAAATATTCCGATAAAATCCTGCGACAGGCGTGGTTTAAAGCAGATTGTCGCAGCAGGAGGACCGTGCGCCTGTAATCCCGAGCCTCTTGCTGAATTTGTTGATATTTTCTTTATCGGCGAGGGAGAGGAAGTGGATCTCGAGGTAATAGAGCTGTATCGTAAGTGCCGCGACAAACATAAAAACAGAGAAGAATTTCTTGAGCTTGCGGCACAAATCACGGGAGTTTACGTCCCAAGTCTTTATGAAACAGAATATAATGATAACGGAACGATAAAAAGTTTTTCACCCCAAAAAAATGCTCCTGCCGTGGTAGAAAAACGTTTAATGATGAATATGGATAACTGTTTTTATCCCGATAATTTTGTAGTTCCAAATATAGAAATTGTTCACGACAGAGCGGTTCAGGAAATTTTTCGCGGATGTATTCGCGGCTGCCGCTTTTGTCAGGCGGGGTTTATTTATCGTCCCGTGAGAGAAAAATCAATCGAGACTATAAACAATCAGTGTAAAACTTTATGTAATAATACGGGTTATGATGAAGTTTCACTTTCATCGCTCAGCTCCAGCGACTATACGGGGATTATAAAACTGCTTGAAAAGCTTAACGAATGGGCGGCTGATGAGAAGGTCAGTATCTCTCTTCCGTCTTTACGTGTTGACGGCTTTTCGGACGATATTCTTGATAAAATCAAGACTGTACGAAAGAGCGGACTGACGTTTGCTCCGGAGGCGGGCACACAGCGTATGCGCGACGTAATTAATAAAAATGTTTTTGAAAATGAACTTATGGAGACCTGTTCAAAGGCGTTTAACGCAGGCTGGACAAAGGTAAAGCTTTACTTTATGATTGGTCTCCCGACTGAGACATACGAGGATGTCGAGGGTATTGCCCACCTTGCGCAAAATGTTGTAGATACTTACTACCGCTGTGAAAATAAGCCGAAAGGCAAGGGAGTTACAGTCACGATTTCTACATCTTCATTTGTGCCTAAGCCATTCACTCCGTTTCAGTGGTTTGGACAGAATACACGAGAAGAGCTTATGGACAAGCAGCATCATCTTAAAGATACCATAACCACAAAAAAAATAAATTATAACTATCACGACGCAGATACAAGCTTTTTAGAGGCTGTGTTTGCCCGCGGAGACAGACGTCTGGGCAAAGTGCTTGAGCTCGCATGTGAAAAAGGCTTTCATTTTGACGGCTGGAGCGACTGCTTTTCACTTGAAAAATGGCTTGAATTGTTTGACGAAGCAAGTATTGACCCTGATTTTTATGCTACGAGACAGCGCGAATTTGACGAAATTCTTCCTTGGGATTTTCTTGATTACGGAGTTACTAAGAAGTACCTTATAAAAGAATGCAAGAAAGCGTACAAAGATACTACTACCGAGCATTGCAGATTGAAGTGCAATAATTGCGGGGCTGCAAAATACGGCGGAGGTGTTTGTTGTGAAAGACGTTAGAATCTGGTTTACTAAGGATGACGAGTGCCGTTTTATTTCTCATCTTGACCTTAACCGCTGTATGTTAAGAGCTCTTCATAAGAGTAAAATTCCTCTATGGCATACAGAAGGCTTTAATGTTCACCCGTATGCCACATTTCCGCTGCCGTTGTCTCTCGGATTTAGGGGAGAGAAAGAATGTATGGATATAAGGCTTGTCGAAGACTGCGATTATAACCTTATTTTGGAAAATATGAATAAGTGTCTGCCGACGGGTATCCGTGTTTTTGACGTGACAGAGCCTGAAATGAAAGCTAAGGAAATCACATTTGCAAGCTTTAAAATTAAACTTTCCTCTGACGAGGCTAATACCGACAGGCTACTCGAGATGACGGACGAGCTTCTGAATAAAGATGAAATTCTTATAGAAAAAAAGACAAAGAAAAAGGGTATCAGGGAAATTGATATAAAGCCTTTTATAGAAAAAATAAGAATAGAGCGCAATATCGGCGGAATAATTATATATATAATTTTGCCTGCGGGCAGTGTGACAAATATTAATCCGTTGCTTTTTATAAAAGCGTTAGAACGGTATTATTCAACGAAGATTTATTATGACGTTACAAAAACCAATATGTACGATAAAAATTTAAAAACTTTTAAATAATACTTGATTTTTGAGGCTTTTTACTATATAATATTCAAGGTCGCTATGCAGAGATGTCCGAGCTGGCCGAAGGAGCATGATTGGAAATCATGTATACGGATATCACCGTATCTGGGGTTCGAATCCCCATCTCTGCGCCAAAAATAAAAGGTACCGAAAGGTACCTTTTTATTTTGTGAGATGGGGATTCGAAAGGGCGTAAAGAAAACAGTCCTGCGGACTGTTTTTAGCCCGTAGCGTTGCAGAAACCCTTCGTCTTAACGTGGACACAATATACGAGATGTGAGGTTTCTCACAAATAAAACAAACCATCTCTGCGCCAAAAATATAAGGTACCGAAAGGTACCTTTTTATTTTTATGAGATGGGGATTCGAAAGGGCGTAAAGAAAACAGTCCTGCGGACTGTTTTTAGCCCGTAGCGTTGCAGAAACCCTTCGTCTTAACGTGGACACAATATACGAGATGTGAGGTTTCTCACAAATAAAACAAACCATCTCTGCGCCAAAAATATAAGGTACCGAAAGGTACCTTTTTATTTTTATGAGATGGGAATTTTTCATAAATAAAACAAATCATTTTTGCAAAAAAACCTTATAGTAGGTAGATGCTCACTCTATTAGTAATCCGCTTTTACTCCCTTGCACAATATTTCTCCGTTTCAGCTCACTGTTTATATAATTTAGTACACGCTTTTTTTGAGCACTCCATTTAGGTGCAACCAAACTTCGCTTGTCTCCGTCGCCTGTTATCCTGTGAATTACAATATTTTTTGGAAGAATTTCAATACACTTGCATATTATATCGGTATATTCTTCAAGTGAAAGAACTTCAAACTTACCTTCCAAATATTCTTTCGCAAGATCTGTCCCGTCAATTATATGTAATAACTGGAGTTTTATCCCGTCTGTTCTCTTTCCGACATATTTAACAGTATCTAAAATCATTTCAACGCTTTCATAAGGCAGTCCGATAATAATGTGTGTTACTACTTCGATACCTGCCTTGTGGAGTTTTTTAACCGCGTTATCATACAATTCAAGCGTATATCCGCGTCTTATATATTCAGCCGTTTTTTCGTGGATTGTCTGCAATCCTAATTCAACGGAAACAGGCTTTATCCTGTTTATCTCACTGAGCAGTTTAATTTTATCATCTTCAAGACAGTCGGGTCGCGTTGCTACGGATAATCCTACGACGTAATCAGGCTCAATCGCCTCATAGAAAATTTTCCTTAAATAATCGGTTTTTCCGTATGTATTGGTAAATGGCTGAAAATAAGCGATAAACGCATTATCTTTTGTTTTGTTTTTTACTTTATTTTTAGCGTATTCAAGCTGTTCTCTGACACTAAGAGATGCATTTCCGGCAAACTCTCCCGATCCTCCTTTACTGCAAAATATACAGCCTTTATCACCGAGTGTACCGTCTCTGTTAGGACAGGTCATTTTTCCGCTTATTGAAAGCTTGTAAACTTTCTTGTTGTATTTATTTTTAAAATATTCATTTAAAGAATAATAATGACTCATTGTTGACATAAGAAAATAATTAAATTATAATGCTTTGGGTGATAATTATGAAAAAAGTTTTGCTCTATAATATACGCGATAAAAAATCCATAGATATAAAAATGATTTGTCACAGATTGCACATATCGTTTGAAGATGTTTGCGAGGAGAGATATGGATATAAGCTTTCGGAAATTCTCGGATTGACCTCGGAAGGCGCTCAAGGTAAAGGGGAGAGCTTTTCTGATGAAATGCTCTACATATATAATTTGACAGATTATGAGATTGATAAATTTCTGACTCAGCTCCGACGAAGAAAGGCGGCGGTCGCTCTGAAAGCCGCGGCTACAGAAACAAATTTAAACTATAACTCCTACGAATTGTATAAAGAAATATCCTCTGAACATAAAGCTATGCAAAACGGAAAAGCTTTGCACAATCAGACATAAAGCTTTATATACTCCATAAACTTGCGGTAAATTCTACCCTCAAGCTCCTCAAAATCCTTATCAATGCCGCCGTTAAAGAACATTTGATTGTGAAAACTTAACGCTTTATACATTGAAATGACATAACCTCTGACCTTATCCTGCAGTTTGACGCTTAATTCTCTGCCGTTCGAGAGACCTATGTATAAATTATCGCCGTTTATCTGTGCAGGCATAATTTCTTTAATATCCTCAAATCGGTTATTTTTTTTGATTTCTTTATAGAAATCCTTCACGGAGAACTCGTTCCTTTCCTTGATATCCGTGTTTCTGTCCGCAATTTCCTCGCATTTTTTCAGATCAAAATACTCGTCGGTCATATACTTGTATAAATTATTTTGATTAATTTTCAGAACATAAAACAGCCTGATATTATACAGCGCGTTTTCAAGACAGGACAACGCCGAAAAAATCATATTATTATCAAACTGTGCTATGGTATTAAACATATTCTGGTAAATACTTTTATTTAAAAGTATTAAAGTAAGCTTTTCCTGTTCTTTGTAATTCTCCATTAAGGCAGGGTTAATCAGATATTTTGCGGAGAACGCGTATGCGATTTTTATATACTCCTTAAATTCAAAATAAAAGTCATTTAAAAAATCAGCATTTTGAATCGTAAAATTAAACATACAATCACCAATTATAGTATAAAATAAACGTTATAAAATTGCAACCAAAAATCCAAATTCGACCAAATTGGATTTTTGGTTGATTTTTTTTGTAATTTATTGTAGGATAAAAGGGAACTTTTGAAAGGATATGAAGAAATGAAAAAATTACTGAGAATATTGACGGCTCTTTCTTTGACTGCTGTATTTTTAATGTCAGTTTTTGCAGTAAATGCGGTGACATTTCAGTCAATACCGAAAAATTATGCGTTTCACTACGGAGTTGACGTTTCTAAGTGGAACGGAAATCTCAAATGGAACAAATTGAGAGATTCGGGTGTAGATTTTGCCTTTATCAGAGTGGGCTATTATGACAATGACGGAGGACACATAGATACTAAATTTAAGACCAATGTCAAGAATTGTGTTGAAAACGGAATTGAATTCGGCGTGTATGTGTACTCCTATGTTTATAAAATTTCCGAAGCAAAGAAATGTGCAAAGTGGGTTCACAAACAGATAAAATCAATGGGTAATTATACTAAGAACAAAGGTATAATTCCTGTTGCCTATGATATTGAGGATTCATATCAAGCTAATGCTCTAATAAGAGGAAAAATCAGTAAGTCATATCTGCAGGATAGCGTGCAAAAGTTCTGTGACAAAACAAAAGGCTACGGATACATACCCGTAGTATATTCATATGAAAACTTTTTTAAAGATTATCTTTATCTGGACAAATTCCAAAAAAACAATGTCAGAATCTGGTACGCCCGTTGGCCGAGCGCAAAGGAACTCGATATAACCGTCAAAAGAAAGATGTTTAATAAAACAAATCCCGATATTTGGCAGTTTGCAAGTACATATACAATTGATAACGTTGTTTTGGATACAAACGTCGCGTATGACGACTTTTATGATTACAGTAAAGAAAACTCTACTTTAACCATAAATGGTTTAAATAATATATACAGTTATAAAAAAAAGGGAGTACAGCCCGCGTTTACTGTTTATGAAGGCGAAACAAAGTTAAAAAAAGGGACTGACTATAAGGCTTTTTATTTTAATAATAAAAGCTCGGGAAGGGCAAGAATCAAAATAGTTCGTTTTAAAAATTCCAAATATATCGAGACAAAAACATTTTTCTTCACAATACTTCCGCCTAAAGTAAGCGGTGTTAAAGTCACTCCATCAACAGATGAAATTAATATTAAGTGGAATAAAGTTTCAGGAGCATCGTACTATCAGATATTTGAATATGATACGACCGACGGAGAATACAACGAAATTGATACATCATATACCAACTCCTATGAAAACTTTTTCCTCACGGAAGGCACAAAATATCAGCTCAGAGTGAGGGCTGTGCTCGAGATTGGAGATCAAATATATTACGGAGAACCTACGGACTTTACAGCATATACAAAATATAAAAAGGTAAGTCTTATTTCCGCAGATTCCTATAAAAAGGGAAAAGTAAATCTTACTTGGAATTCAAAAACCTCTGACTGTCTCGGCTATGAGGTTCAGTATTCTACCGACAGCAGTTTTAAATCATACAAGAAACTGACTGTAAATTCAGCAGAAACCGAGGAACTCTCTATTAATCTTAAATCAAAGAAAACATACTATTTCAGAATACGTTCCTATAACAATATAGACGATAAGAAGGTCTACAGCTTATACAGCCGCACGCTAAGCACTAAAATTAAATAAGTTAAAAGTAAAAGCGGATATTGCGAGATGCAATATCCGCTTTATGTTATTGTTTTCCGGAATAGTTATGCGCTTTGTCGAGCAGCATATCCTTGACTTTCATAAGCCTTGTTCGGCTTGAACGGTCATTTTCCTCAAGCTTCATAGCAATATATTTTATCGTGTCCTGATACCTCGGTATCATAACGTGTTCGAGTGAGTTTACGCGCCGCCTCGTCTTTTCAATTTCCGCCGACATAAGCTCGCAGCTTTTTTCATACTGTGCGAGCCTGATTAAGTCAGGCAGTACATTGTTCAGTGAAACTATAGCGTCGTCAAGCTCAAACGAAGTAAAAGCAAAGCCGTAAGGGAATACATCCGAACTGTCACTTGTGCGCGGCTTGGAAACAAACTCAGGAATGTCAACGCTCATAACGTTTCTCGTATTTGTTTCAATATTAACCTGCTGTTTAGGTGAGATGAGCGACGCGTCAAGGCTCTGTTTTGACATAACCGCGCTTGCGTTTACAAAATGAGCGTTACAGTTTTCAATTTCGGACTCGACTTTCTCTCTAAGTTCCTTAGTTTCTCTTACGAGGTCAAGAAACTGGCGCATAAGCTCGTCGCGCTTATCTTTTAACATTTTATGTCCGCGCACGGCAGTAGTAAGCTGTTTTTTCAGCTTACTAAGCTGCATTCGTGTCGGATTAACATTCATAACTGCCATAAGGTTACACCTTCATCACTGTTTGCCGTAGAACTCGTCAAGCATATCGTCCTTAATACGTTTTAACTCGCTTCTCGGAAGAATTTCGAGAAGCTTCCAGCCGATATCGAGCGTTTCTTCAATAGAGCGGTTCGTGTCATAACCCTGTGATACGTACTGTCTTTCAAACTCCTCCGCAAACTCGGCGTATTTCTTATCCATGTCAGTAAGTGCTGCCTCACCGAGAATTACCATAAGCTCACGTGCGTCCTTACCTCTCGCATAAGCGGCGAAAAGCTGATTCATAGTAGCCGCGTGATCTTTTCGCGTTCTGTCCGGACCAATGCCCTTATCCTTTAGACGCGAGAGAGAAGGCAGTACGTCAATAGGCGGAGTTACGCCCTTTCTGTAAAGCTCGCGCGAAAGAATAATCTGACCTTCTGTGATATAACCTGTGAGGTCAGGGATAGGGTGAGTTTTGTCGTCCTCTGGCATTGTAAGAATAGGAATAAGAGTAATAGAGCCTTCCTTGCCCCTGAGCCGTCCTGCTCGCTCATAGAGTGTCGCGAGGTCTGTATACATATATCCGGGGTATCCGCGTCTGCCGGGAACTTCCTTGCGTGCGGCAGATACTTCTCGAAGCGCGTCCGCATAGTTTGTAATATCGGTCATAATAACCAGAACGTGCATTCCCAGGTCAAACGCAAGATATTCTGCGGCAGTAAGCGCCATACGCGGAGTAGCTATACGCTCAATAGCAGGGTCGTTTGCAAGGTTAACAAACATAACAGTTCTGTCTATTGCTCCCGTTTCCTTAAACGACTGTATAAAGTAATCGGACTCTTCAAATGTAATACCCATAGCAGCAAACACAACCGCAAACTGCTCGTCTTTACCGCGTACGGCAGCCTGACGCGCAATCTGCGCCGCAAGCTGAGCGTGGGGAAGACCGGAAGCGGAGAATATCGGAAGCTTCTGTCCTCTTACAAGCGTGTTAAGACCGTCAATAGCGGAAACGCCCGTCTGAATAAATTCCTGAGGATAGTTTCTAGCAGCAGGATTCATAGGTGTACCGTTTATATCCATACGTTTCTCGGGAATAAGCGCCGGACCGTCGTCTATCGGGTTACCAAGACCGTCAAAAACACGGGAAAGCATATCGGGGGAAACAGGAAGCTCCATAGACCTTCCGAGAAATCTGACTTTTGAACCTGCAAGGTTAATACCTGCCGCTGATTCGAAAAGCTGTACAAGAGCATTACTGCCGTTAACCTCAAGAACTTTGCAGCGGCGTGTTTCTCCGTTCGGGAGTTCAATTTCGCCTAACTCATCATACTTAACGTCGTCAACATCGCTTACCATCATAAGCGGACCTGCGACCTCCTGTATAGTACGGTATTCTTTCGGCATCAGTCATCACTCCTTTTCAGTACATCTTCTATTTCCGAATCAAGCTGAGCCGAAATAGACTCAAACTCGCTTTCAACTTTATCTTCCGGCTCATATTTGTATCTGCCTATACGCTCCCTTACCGGGATATTTACAAGAAGTTCTATATCAGCACCTTTATTCAGGGCGTAAAGAGCTTTGTCATAGTAGCTCAGTATAGCGCGCATCATAAGCACCTGTTTTTTAAGCGAAGTGTATGTGTCAGTAGGGTCAAACGCATTCTGATGGAGATAGTCCTCGCGAATCGAGCGGGCTGACTCCAGCTTAAGTCTGTCGCCTGCTGACAGAGCGTCCATGCCTACGAGGTTTACAATTTCCTCAAGCTCGGATTCGTCCTGGAGAAGCGACATAAGTCTGCCTCTTAACTCCATAAAGTCGGGAGCCGCGTTTTCTTTAAACCAATCTTCAAGCTGATCCGTATAGAGCGAGTAGCTTGTAAGCCAGTTGATAGCGGGGAAGTGCCTCTTGTAAGCAAGGTTAGCGTCAAGGCCCCAGAACACTTTTACAATACGCAGGGTAGCCTGAGATACGGGTTCAGAAATATCGCCACCCGGGGGCGATACCGCTCCGATAACCGAAAGCGCTCCCTCAGTGTCCTCTGAACCGTTTACAATTACGCGGCCCGCACGCTCGTAGAACTGAGCAAGACGGCTGCCGAGATACGCAGGATAGCCTTCCTCACCCGGCATTTCCTCTAAACGACCCGACATCTCGCGCAGAGCCTCAGCCCAACGAGACGTTGAGTCCGCCATAAGCGCGACCGTATACCCCATATCTCGGAAATACTCTGCAATAGTGATACCCGTGTAAATTGACGCCTCTCGTGCGGCAACAGGCATATCCGATGTGTTTGCAATAAGTACCGTACGCTCCATAAGGGAGTTACCGGTTCTCGGGTCTTTAAGCTCCGGAAATTCATTTAATACGTCAGTCATCTCATTTCCGCGCTCACCGCAGCCAATGTAAACAATAATATCCGCAGCAGCCCACTTTGCAAGCTGATGCTGAACAACTGTTTTGCCGGAACCGAAGGGTCCCGGGACAGCTGCAACGCCGCCCTTAGCAAGAGGGAAGAGTGTATCAATTGGTCTCTGACCGGTCGTCAGAAGAATATCGGGCGACAGCTTTTTCTTGTAGGGACGGCCTACGCGTACCGGCCAAGTGGTAAACATTTTTACATCTATTGTTTCTTTTTCGTCTTTAATACTTGCAACAATATCATCGAGCGTAAACTCGCCTTCACCGATTTTTTCAACTGTTCCTCTCACCTTGTTAGGTACCAGGATTTTATGAAGTACGGCGGAAGTCTCTTGAACTGTTCCGAGCACATCGCCCGACTCAACTTTATCTCCTGCTTTGACGGTTGGAGTAAACTTCCACTTTTTACTGTGGTCGAGGGAAGGAACGTTAACGCCGCGCGTAAGGTTAGTTCCCGCAACCTTCATAATTTCGTTAAGCGGTCTTTGAATACCGTCGTAAATGGCGCCGATAAGACCCGGACCCAATTCAACCGAAAGAGGCGCTCCCGTAGACTCAACTTTTTCTCCCGGTCCTAAGCCCGATGTCTCCTCATATACCTGAATAGACGCCCTTTCTCCGTGCATTTCTATTATTTCGCCTATAAGATTTTGCTCGCTTACGCGTACAACATCAAACATATTGGCGTCGCGCATACCGTCAGCTATAACCAACGGTCCTGCAACTTTAGTTATAATACCTGTTTTCAAATTTTACACCTCAATCGTTGAAGATTATATCAGAACCGACTGCTTTCTCGACAAACAACGACAATCGTTTTTTACCGGTCTGACTGTTTCCTTTAACGCCCGGGACGGGGATTATCGCAGGAGTGATCCTATCTGCGTATCGGCTCCGCTCTTTTTCTACCGAATTGTAAACCTCTTCGGTGATGAAGATAATGGCGTATTTTTCGCTGTCGGCTATATTTCTCAGAAGATGAGCCGCGTCATCTTCTGCTTCACAAGGGTAAATATCAATTCCTATAGCAGAAAAGCCCTTTATACTCTCGGAGTCTCCGATAATAGAAACATTTTTATCCATATATTTCACGCAGCCTTTCTCTTATGGTTTCGCTGTCGCTGTTAGTCCGTATTCCGCTCGCTATGATATGAATAACTTTTTTCTCCGCTTCACTTCCAAGATAATATCCGATAATGGGCTCCGCTCCCTCGCTTGTGCGCTTGCAGCTCTCTTTAGCCATTTTTATCAGCTTGTCGTCGACAAACCGCTCGAATAGGGAAGGGGAGATCTTGTACTGCTCAATAGCCTTACTGCATTCATATTCACTGTACCGGGAAAGCTCATCAATCACCGCTTCATTTCCTTTTAAAGCGGCGTTTATTATCGAGCCTTTACGAAAATCCTGAACGTCACAAAGCGCGCTATCCAAAAAATCCTTATTTGTTTTAGTCCTCGAGCTGCGTATAACGGTCTTTATGTTGCTGTAGAATACGAGAGTATTAAAATACTGCTTTAAAAATTCGGAATTGTACCGTCCGCTTATCTCAAGCATTCTTTTCATAGCCGCAGTGTCAATTACCGCGTCGCTTTCGCGCGCGTCGCCCTTGTGAGAAATAAGCTCATAAGCATTCTCAGCCGATTTTGAGAGCCACTCTGGCAGAAGTGAAAATTTTTTATTTTCTATAGCCTTAATGATAAGTTCTGTGTCAATAGTGCAAGGCCTAATGAAAAGATGGGAATATTTTCTTGCCGACATAGTTCCCTTTAGAACGACCTTAAAATTATGAATATCATTTTGTATAAGGAAAGGAGTGAATATATCAAAGTCGGGAGCAATACTTTTAAGATATTCCCACACCTTTTCCGTGTGGAACTCTAAAATCTCGTCTACAGTATTGCCGTCTCCGTAACCCTTGTCATTAAGCAACCCCGCGAGCTCACTTTCGCTTTTGCAGGCAATCATCTGCTCTATATCGGAATTATTAAGCAAGCTTTTTTCTTTGGCGCGGACAGAGCCTATGGAAAATTCATATGATAAACCCATAAAAATCCTCCTTATTCCGAGAACAACTCATGGTTAATGTAGTCCTCAAGCTCGCCGCGTTTTGATTCTATAAGGGCTTTGAAATCCATATTTTCCTCAATATCACCGTGTTTAAGTATAAATCCACCGATAATATCTGCCGTTTTATCACTAATTTCAACCTTTAAACCGGCGTCGGCAAGCCTATCCGTAAAGTCCTTCGGAAGTCTTGATTTATCCTTTGAATTCATAATTATAATACCGCTCATACCCTTTAACTGGGCCGCAAGCTTATATATAAATTCAAAGTAATCTCTGTCGCCGAGATTTAGCAGATAGTCACGAATGCCGTCTACGGTTTTATCAATCTCGGCTCTGCGTTTTTTAAGCAGAATGTTTCTTAACTCAAGCTCTGCACTGCTTTTTGAGGTCGCTTTTATCTGAGCCGCTTTTTTCTTTGCCATATCTGCTATTTGCACGGATTTTTTCTCCGCCTGACTTTTCGCGTCCGCAAGTATTTCATCGCATTTTTCGCTTGTCTGTATCTCAATGGCTTTTATATTTTCGTCGCAATCTGATTTTATGCGGTTAAGTATTTTATCTCCGCCGTTCATTCAGACACCGCCTTTCGTTTTGTTCGTACCATTAAATGTTGAGCGCAGGTACGGAAATAACTACGAGAAGTGATACGATGAATGAGAGCAGAGCGTAAATCTCAACGAGCGTTACTGATACCATAGCCTTAGAGAAGTTTCTGTCGTCCTTAGCGCTCATAGCGATACCCGATACAGCTGCTTTACCCTGAGCAAATCCCGATACCATACCGCCGATACCGATAGCAAGTGACGCTCCGAGATAAGCAAGGCCCTGTGCAACGGTAGGTACTGCTCCGCCGAGCACGCCGCAATTTACGAGTATAAGGAAGCCTACGATAAAGCCGTAAAGACCCTGTGTACCCGGAAGAAGCGTGAGCACGAGCATTTTACCGAACATAGAAGAATCCTCCGAGAGAACTCCCATAGATGCCTGAGCAGCGCCGCCGACGCCCTTTGCGGAGCCGAAGCCTGCGAGAGCTGTCGCAATAGAAGCGCCTACTAATGCAAAAAACATACCATTCATTTTAAATTTTCCTCCTGAATTTTAATATATTTACTTTTCAGCGAGAACGGTTCAAATTCTTCTCCGCCGCCCTCGTAGAATTTACTGAACATTTCAACGTACTGAAGCCTCATTGTATGGACATACGAGCCCAGCGCATTTAATCCGATGTTAATGGCGTGACCCAATAGCAGTATTACTACCATTATTATGCTCCCAATCCAGCTTGTTCCGAACATAGTTGCGAGCATATTGAACACTTGAGCCATTACTCCTGTAGTCAGACCTAACGCAAGAAGTCTTGAGTAGCTGAGCAAATCGCTTATATAGCTTGTAATATCGTATAATGACGCAAGTCCGCCGACTACTTTGCCGAAGCCCTTCTTGTTTCTGCCCTGAGTGAGCACGAGACCGACGGCGCAGGCAATAGCGATAGCGGCACCAATATATAAAACTACCTGCGTAGTAGCCATACCTGCCGCGAGTACGGCAAGACCAATTAACAGCATCATCCACAATCCTGTATCAAAGAACGCACCTGCGTAATCTCTGTTTTTAATACAGATATAGAACTTACAGCCCATACCGACCAAAATGTGAATAAGACCGAACGCAATCGAGATTACCATTAGCATAAGAGCGTCCTTCTGCGGGTCAATTGTCGGCCACGGAAGCAAATCAGCCATAGTAACCGACGCTCCCGTGAAGTGGTTATACAGCGTTGCGGGCGCGTCGCCGAAAATACTTCCGAATATCAGTCCCCAGAAAAAAGTAGATACTCCGCAATATTGGAAAAGCTTTAGATTATTGCGCATTTTTTCGTCGGGTCTGAATATTTTAAGAACTATTCCAATTGCTATTACCATAAGCAATCCGTATCCCGCGTCGGAAAACATCATACCAAAGAAGAAATAGAAGAAGAACGCAAGAAGCGGTGTAGGGTCAACATCCGCGTGAGAGGGAACAGCGTACATAGTGAGTATACCTTGAGCAGGCTTTGAAAAGCGGTTGTTTTTCAGCTTTATCGGAGCTTCCTCATTTGCGTCCTCAAACTCAATACAGCAGGTTGCGACCCTATTGCATAGCTTTTCAAGCTTACCGCAGTCCTCTTCGGGAATATATCCGTTGATAACGAATACATTTCGGGTGTGGTCAAGCTCGTTAATAACGTTGTATTTGTCGGCTCTGATTTTAAAATAGTCCTGAGTTACTTTAATTTCCTCACGTTTGTCGGCAAGAGCAACGATTTCCTCAACTGCATTACGAGTTTCCTCAGAAAGCTTTGCCGACTTCTCTCGGAGTTTTTCCGCCTTTATTTTCGGCGTATGACCAGTAGGACTCATAGGTTTTGCAAAGCCGATACTCCTGAGTACATCCTCTGCCATAGCCTTCTGACTTATTGGCGAGAACAATACAAGACACGTCATACCGTTTTCGGTATGCTCAATCTCAAACTCAAACTCAAGCTTAGGATTTTCCTTTGCGATTTTTTGGGACAGCGTTATATCGTTATACTGCTCGGGAAGCGTACCAATGAATACAGCGGTCGATTTGGTATCGGCAGTGTTGAGTGGAATATCGAGCTTTTGCCACACGTCAAGCTGCGAAAGCGAGGTGCCTATCCTGACCTGTTCGGCGGCATTCTCGGCACATATTTTATTTAAATCGACGATTCTGTTGCATACGTTAATAACCTCTCCTGCTTTAGCAGCGATAACTCCTATCTCGTCGGGGTCAATTTCTCTTCGACCTGAGAAAGAGGAGAGAAGTCCTTTTTTCTCACGCGAGTGGTCGTCGAGAATTTTAAGCGCCTGCTCAGTCAGTGCAACATTTCTCTCGAAAATCTGCATCTGAGAGGTCATATTTACCTTAGAAAATCCTTTTTTGGATTTGTCTGATTTCTTAATCTGAATAAGCGCGCTGTCCTGTAAATGCTCAAGCAATCGCTTTCTGTCTTCTCTTAAAGCGACTATGCGCACTTTTTTCATTTTCATTTTTGACAATTTAGCATCACCACGCTTTTTCCGAATTAACTCAGCTTAGAATAGAATTTATTGCGCCCTTAATTACCTCACTGCGTCTTTTTTCAGCAATTTTTTGAATAGAAACGCACTGAACGTCTGCTTCCCGTCTTGCCTTTTCAAGCTCTTTTTCGCCGTCGCTTTTAGCTTTATCATAAAGCGCCTCAGCGTCATTGCAGGCTGACTTTTCGGCATTTTCAATGAGTAATTCGGCGTCTTTTTTCGCTTTTGCTATAGCTTTTTCAGCCTCTGTCTTTGCTTTGGCTTCACGGACCTTGGACTCTTCCTCGGCTGAAACGATAGCGTCTAACATATCCTTAGCCATTACTTCGCTCCCTTTAAAGTTTAATAACAAATAATTTATTTTATTAATATAACACATTTTTAATATTATTTCAATAAAAAGCTTTTTTTTATACAGATATTTCTATACAAATGTATATAAAAAAATACCTTCATTTTTAAAATAATGTAATAATGTAAATATGGTTATATAAAATAAGCGCACGCTTACTGCGCACGCTCAATTAAATTTCTTGAAGATAAAGGCTGACAAAATAAACCCCATACAAATATAAAAGTGAATTTCTCGCGCCGTAGGCTCGAACAACAGATACTTGTAGTTTTCAAAAGCCGAAGGATTTTTGAAAAAATGAGGAGCGACGACGTGAGTAAGATATGAATTTTCAAAGAAAAATCGTCGCGAACGATACAAAGTCCGCGACGACATGGCGGAGACGGCGAGATTCGAACTCGCGGGGGATTGCTCCCTAACTGATTTCGAGTCAGCCCCGTTATGACCACTTCGATACGTCTCCATGTGATACCAGTATATTTTACTAGTTTAAATTAGTTTTGTCAAGGTTTACTTTTATGCATATTATGATGTAGATTGGACGGTGATGAATTTGGCGTATTCCGAGAGAGAACTCCTTGCCCGATTGATTCAGTGCGAGGCAGGAGGAGAGGGAGAGGAAGGTATGCGTGCCGTTGCATCAGTAATTATGAACAGAGTAAACGCTCCAAACGGAGAATTTGCACGCGTATCCAACGGAGGCGACGTTCGCGCTATAATAACTCAGCCCGGACAGTTCACTTGCCTGAGCACAGCTAATAATAATATGCAAAATATTTATAATATGAATCCAACCAATATTCACTATGATATTGCCGACTGGGCTCTGGCGGGAAACACTACTGCGTCCGTCGGAAATTCACTATTCTTTTTTAATCCGTATTCCGACCAATGTCCGAACTATTTTCCGACAAAAATCGGAATAATTTACAATAAGGTAGGCAAGCATTGTTTCTACGCGCCTACCGCCGCATATAAAGATACTTAATGGAGGTAATTATGGCTACAGACAGTCAAGAACACGGTGAAGTCAACCGTAATAACAGTATTGATTTAAATAATTTGTATGATCTTAACAGGTGTCTGGGAGGAAAATGTGTAAGCAACACTATTTCAACAGCTCAACCTATCCCGACAATTGAAGATTTTGTATATGAACCGATTGTAAAAACAAATATTTCGGAGGCGCTTCAGCCAACAGCGGACGAAACTGCTTTCAGAGACTCGAGTCCTATTATGGGTGACCCAAGTCAGATGTACCAGCCTATAACACAGGCTCAGAGCAATATGTATCCCACTCCCGCTATTGTAAACGAAGAAATGCAGAAGGAAGAACAGGAATTAAATATTAATGGAGTAACCGCTTCCGATTTGTTCATTCCGTACGAAGTGACGAGAGAAAGCCTGCAATATCTTAACGGCTTTATTCGCACACAAATCGGCAGACGCGTAACCATAGACTTCCTCGTCGGAAGCGACACTATGCAAAGCAGAACAGGCTATCTTCTCGCGGTAGCTCAGAATTATCTTCTCCTAAATGAGCTTGATACCAACGATGTGACAGCCTGTGATCTCTATACTATGAAATTTATACGTTTCTATTATTAAATCAAATCAGCGATTATTGAGTTAGATAATAAAAATCCGCTCGGGGTAAAGGAAACAGACTTTCCGTCTGTCTTCATAAATCCCATTTTACAATATTTGTCTGTTTTACTAAAGAAGTCTTTGGAGGGTAGCTCTCCATAGACTTCTTTATATTTTTCAAAATACAGTCCTTCGGTGAGTCTTAACCTGAGCATTATATATTCCTTTCTCGATGCTCCCGCACCTTCGTCAACAATATCATCATTTTTAAAGTCTTCGATAGATCTGTTGTAATAAAATCTCTTTTTATTAACACATGAGTGTGCGGCAGGTCCGATACCGAGATAGTCGTCAAGATTCCAGTATTTCAAATTGTGTTTGCTTTCATATCCTTTTTTAGAAAAGTTTGAAATTTCGTATTGTTTAAAACCCTTTTCAGCAAGATAATCCACCGCAAATAAATACAAATCAGCCGTAGTATCTTCGTCCGGAAAATCATACCGCTCGCGGTGTTTATGAAAAAATGTGCCTTCCTCAATTTTAAGAATATATGACGATATATGAGTAACCCCCGAGTCAAAGCAGAAATCTATAGATTTTTTTAAGCTTTCTTTGGTCTGCTCAGGTATACCGAGCATAATATCAAGAGAAATGTTTTTAATACCTCCGTCTTTTATCAGAAAAAGAGTATTTTTTACATTGTCTAGGCTGTGTATTCTCCCTAAAATCTTTAATTCATTATCATTAGCTGACTGAACTCCCAAAGACACTCTGTTTACACCGTGGCGCTTAACCTCTGCAAAGTCAAAGATTTTTCCCGAAAAGGGATTAGCCTCCATAGTTATTTCCGCGTCATCGGTAACCTTAAAATTATTCTTTACACAATCGAGTATATAACATATAAGTTGTGCGCCAAGTATACTGGGCGTTCCGCCGCCTATGTAAACGGTATCAACCATTTTATCAATTTTTTTGCCCCAACTTTTTATTTTGCTTTCAAGCAGATTTACATAACCGCTGTAATCGGTTTTGTTTCCTCTTATACTAAAAAAATCACAGTAAGGGCATTTGCTGTGACAGAACGGTATATGAATGTATAATCCGATAGTATCACTCATAGTTTTCTCCTAAAAAGGGGTGAGGCAGAAACATATGTCTCTGCCCCAAATTTGGAAGGTATATGAAAAAATAGGAAAAATCAATTTTGTTACATTTATATTACAATAATTTAACATTTTTGTCAAGGATTATTTTCACATTTTAAAGAAAATTAAAAATTATCCTTTTTTATTGACATATATGCTGTAAAAATAGTAAAATACTATGGTTATAATAAAGGCAAACGTATTTTTACGGAGGATAAGATGAGTAATTTGAAGGAAGAAATTAACAGGCGAAGAACCTTTGCAATCATATCCCACCCTGACGCGGGCAAAACGACCCTGACAGAAAAACTGCTTCTGTACGGCGGGGCTATAAACCTTGCGGGATCCGTTAAAGGAAAAAAAACCGCGAAACACGCCGTATCGGACTGGATGGAAATTGAAAAGCAAAGAGGTATTTCCGTTACTTCATCTGTGTTACAGTTTAAATATGAAGGCTACTGTATCAACATTCTCGATACTCCCGGACATCAGGACTTCTCCGAGGACACGTACCGCACTCTTATGGCTGCCGACTCCGCGGTAATGGTAATCGACGCGTCGAAGGGTGTTGAAAATCAGACAAAAAAGCTTTTTAAGGTTTGTGTTATGAGGCACATACCTATTATTACATTTATAAATAAAATGGACAGAGACGCCAGAAGCCCTTTTGACCTTCTTGAAGATATTGAGAATGTACTCGGTATAAATACCTGCCCGATGAACTGGCCTATCGGCTCGGGAAAAGAATTTAAAGGCGTCTATGACCGCGAATCGAAATCTGTGCTTGCTTTCACCGCCAATAACGGTCAGAAAGAAGTAGAAGAGGAAGTTATTCCCATAAACGACAGCCGCATTGATGACCTGCTCGAAGAAAAAAAGCAGGATCTTCTTGATGAAATTGAATTGCTCGACGGAGCAGGCGACGAATTTGATTTAGACGCTGTACGAGGCGGAACGCTTACTCCCGTGTTCTTTGGTTCTGCTCTTACTAACTTCGGCATCGAACCGTTTTTAGAGCAATTTTTAAAGCTCACACCTCCGCCGACTCCGCGTGAAACTCCCGAGGGAACAGTAGAAACTGATTCTGACTTTTCCGCGTTTGTATTTAAAATTCAGGCAAATATGAACAAGGCTCACCGCGACCGTATTGCCTTTATGCGCATTTGCTCCGGAAAGTTCGAGAAAGATATGGACGTGTATCATTTGCAGGGTGAGAAGAAAATGCGCCTTTCCCAGCCTCAGCAGATTATGGCTCAGGAGCGTGAGGTCATTGACGAAGCTTATGCAGGGGATATTATAGGTGTGTTTGACCCTGGTATCTTTATGATTGGTGATACGGTATGCACCGCAAAACGAAAAATCAAATATAAAGGTATTCCCACCTTTGCACCCGAGCATTTCTGCCTGGTACGTCAAAAGGATACAATGAAACGCAAGCAGTTTATCAAAGGTATTTCTCAGATTGCCCAGGAAGGTGCAATTCAGATATTCCAAGAGCTTGACGCAGGTATGGAAGAGGTTATCGTAGGCGTTGTAGGAGTTCTCCAGTTTGATGTTCTAAAATACCGCCTTGAGAATGAGTACAATGTTGAAATAATAATGGAAAATCTTCCTTTTGAGTTTATCCGCTGGATTGAAAACGATGACATTGACCCGAAAGCTCTCGACCTTGCCTCAGATACTAAGCGCATACAGGACTTAAAAGGAAATCATCTTCTTCTGTTCACAAGTTACTGGAGCATTGACTGGGCGCTTGACCACAACAAGGGTCTCGTGCTGCAGGAGTTCGGAACCAACTAAGGAGCAGTTATGCTATTTGATAAGCTAAAGTCAAACAATCGAATACCTCTCCATATGCCGGGACATAAGCGTAATACCGAGTTGCTCGGCAATAATCTGCCGTATAAAATAGATATAACGGAGATAGAAGGCTTTGATAATTTACACGAGCCTACAGGAATTATTAAAGAAATTCAGGATAAACTCAAAAGAATTTACCAATCCAAACAATCCTATGCGCTTATAAACGGCTCAACAGTCGGGATTCTCGCAGGAATAATGAGCGCAGTAAGGGACGGAGATACCGTTCTGATAGCCCGAAACTCGCACAAATCCGTTTACAATGCATTAGAGCTTGCAAAAGCCGGGACAGTATATATTGAGCCTATATATGACAAATACGGTATCGCCCTGGGTATCAGGTCTGACCAGGTCATTGAGAAATTAAATAACAAAATAAAGCTTATTGTAATAACATCACCCACATATGAGGGTGTAAAATCAGATATTGACGGTATCTGTAAGCTTGCGCACAAACACAATATTCCCGTTTTGGTAGACGCTGCGCACGGCGCGCATTTTTTTGATGAGTACACGTGCGCGGATATAGTTATAACAAGCCTTCACAAGACCCTTCCCGCGCTCACACAGTGCGCGGCGGCAAACATATATGGGAATTTAATTGATTACAAAAAGTTTCAGATAAAACTGTCGATGCTTGAAACAACCAGTCCGTCATATGTTCTTATGACTTCAATTGACGAATGTGCGGACTTTATTCTTAATAATAAGGACCAATTTATAAAATACCGTTATATGCTTGATAATTTTTATAAGCTTGAGCTCAGACATTTAAAATTACTCAGATATGACGATCGGGGAAAGCTTATAGTTTTTACCGGCTATACAAATCTTACAGGTTTTGAACTTGCCGATTTGCTTAGAACAGAATATAACATCGAGGTTGAAATGTCAGCAAAAAATTACATTGTTGCAATGACCTCCGTGTGTGACACAAAAGAAAATTTTAATCTCTTCAAAAATGCGCTTATCGAACTCGACATTAAATTAAAAACAGATATTTTTAGACCGAATATTTTTCCGCAGTTACCGACTAAAACAAGAGAATCTTATGAAGCTTCTAAAAATGTATGTTACTCTCTCGACAAATCGGTCGGAATGATTTCGGCAGAATACATATGGGCGTACCCTCCGGGTATTCCGATAGTTGTACCGGGGGAGATAATTTCAAAAGAAATGGTTGATTATCTTTTAAGCTCAATTGAGAACGGCGTAAATATTCAATGCACATACGGCGAAATTCCCGAAAAAATATACTGTCAGTGCCTTTAAATATTGACATTACAACTACTATGTGATAAAATTCTATGTATAAAAAGGAGGTTTTTCAATATGAAAAGAATTCAGACTATTGAAACTCGCGATTTACAGAAAAGCACTGTAAGCGGCGGTTGCGGCGAGTGCCAGACATCCTGCCAGTCAGCTTGCAAAACTTCATGCGGCGTTGCTAATCAGCAGTGCGAAAAGTGCTTAAACGAAGAGTAAAATTTTAAGGGTATCTGCCGTTTTTCGCTTCTGCGTTAAACGGCTTTTCCTTTGTTTATAGGCTCTGTTTAAAAATATGGGGGTTTTATGGTACATCAATTCAAACTTAACGGCTATAATATCGTTCTCGACGTGTTCAGCGGTTCTGTGCACGCTGTAGATGAGGTAGCTTACGATATTATTTCTCTGTATGAGGACAAAAGTAAAGAAGAAATCACAAAAACTATTTTAAAAAAATATCCCAGTCTTAAAAAGCAGGATATTGAAGAATGTTTATGCGATATTGAGGAGCTTAAAAAGAGAGGAAAACTCTTTTCCGAGGATGTTTTCGCTGACCTTTCTATAGATTTAAAAAATAAAAGCACGGTAATAAAAGCGCTTTGCCTGCATATAGCGCATACCTGTAACCTTAACTGTGAATATTGCTTTGCAAGTCAGGGCAAATATCACGGCGAACGTGCGTTAATGTCTCTTGAAGTAGGAAAAAAAGCTATAGATTTCCTTATTGAGAACAGCGGAAAACGAAAAAACCTCGAAGTCGACTTCTTTGGCGGAGAGCCTCTTATGAATTTTGACGTTGTCAAGGGTATCGTAGAGTATGCACGTTCTATCGAGAAAAAGCACAATAAAAACTTCCGCTTTACCTTAACGACAAACGGAGTTCTCGTCGACGACGAAGTTATTGATTTTGCAAATAAGGAGTGCCACAACGTTGTTCTCAGCCTTGACGGAAGAAAAGAAGTCCACGATAACCTCCGTAAAACTATAAACGGAAACGGAAGCTACGACATAATTGTGCCTAAGTTTCAGCACTTTGTTGAACGCCGTAAGAACAAAGGCTATTATGTAAGAGGTACTTTTACACACAATAATGTAGATTTTACAAACGACATTTTCCATATGGCTGATTTGGGATTTACGGAGCTTTCTATGGAGCCGGTTGTTTGTGCGCCCGACGATCCGTATGCTCTTACATACGACGACCTGCCGAAAATTTATGAACAGTACGAAATTCTGGCAAAAGAAATGCTTAGACGTGAGGAAGAGGGAAGGCCCATTACTTTTTATCACTATATGATTGACTTAACAGGAGGTCCCTGTATTTATAAACGTATTTCGGGTTGCGGATCGGGCACCGAATACTTAGCGGTCACTCCATGGGGCGACCTTTATCCGTGCCACCAGTTTGTAGGCGACGACAAATATCTTATGGGCGATATATGGAAAGGCGTTACCAATACAGAGATGCAAAACGAGTTCAAGCTCTGCAACGCATACGCACGTCCCGACTGCAAGGATTGTTGGGCAAAGCTCTACTGCAGCGGCGGCTGCGCGGCGAACGCATACCACGCAACAGGCTCAATAAACGGTATATACGAGTACGGATGTAAGCTGTTTAAAAAGCGAATGGAGTGTGCTATTATGATGAAGGTTGCACAGAGTATTAAAAAATAAATCGGACTTGCAAAAATAACATTCCGCTTGAATAAAATTTACTATTCTTAATGGGGAGAGTGTTATTTTTGTTTGAATTGATTTCATTTCTCGGGCAGTACATATGTTTTTTTCTGCTCCACGTATGCGGCAACGGAAGCTTTCCGAAACCGCTTTCATCAAAGGAAGAAAGAGAGTACCTCGAAAAAGCGTCAAAGGGAGATATTGATGCGCGCAACAAGCTTGTAGAGCATAACCTCCGACTTGTTGCTCATATTATCAAGAAGTATTACTCGTCACACAGCGATCAGGACGACCTTGTATCAATCGGAACTATCGGACTTATAAAAGCGATTAACACCTTTGACGTCAACAAAAACATAAAACTGTCAAGTTATGCGTCCCGATGCATCGAAAACGAAATACTAATGTATTTTCGTAATTTAAAAAAGACGTCGCAGGATATTTCTCTCAACGAAGCAATTGACACCGATAAGGACGGAAATCCTTTAAGCTTGCTTGATGTTCTCGCAACCGATGATAACATTCTTGAGTCGCTTAATACAAAACTCAATACAAGTAAGCTTTCTCAGTATATTAACTCCGAGCTTAACGAGCGTGAGAAGAAGGTTATAATTATGCGCTACGGTCTCGACGGAAACGATCCTGTAACGCAAAGAGAAGTAGCAAAAGCACTCGGCGTAAGCCGCTCATATATAAGCAGAATAGAAACCAAAGCGCTGAAAACGCTCAGAAAGAAATACGAAAGAACAAGTAATTTATAAATGATAAGAGAAGTTAATTATAAAGGAATTGCAATAAAATACGATCTACAACGAAAGAGTGTAAAAAACATTAACCTCAGAGTTAGACCCGACCTGACCGTATCGGTATCGGCTAACCGTAGAGTAAAAGTAAAATATATTGATGACTTTGTTCTCAGAAAAGCGGATTTTATACTTTCTTCAATTAACTTTTTTAAAACCAATAAAATAATTGGTCACGGCCCTGAATTTACACCCGAAGTGTTTAATAATTTCGTTAAAGATACTTTCGATAAAGTATGTAATTTATTTATGCTTTATTACAATATTCAACAGCCAAAATTAAAGATGAGAACAATGAAGTCGCAGTGGGGCAGCTGTAACTATGGAAAAGGAATTATTACGCTTAATACAAACCTTATATATTGTACCGAAGACCAGATTTTTTATGTTATAGTACACGAGTTCTCACACCTTATCGTTCACGGCCACAGTCAGGACTTTTATAAAATTGTGGAGGAATATTGTCCCGATTACAAAAAAACCAGAAAAGAAATGAACAGGATTTTTATATGAAAGGTTGTCAGATTCGTTATGAAAATGGTATCGTGGAATGTAAACGGTTTTCGCGCCTGCCTTAACAAAGGCTTTTCAGATGTTTTTAACGAGATTAATGCGGATATTTTTAGTATTCAGGAAACAAAAATGCAGCCGGAGCAGGCGGATTTTTCTCCCGAAGGCTATGAAAAATACTTTTTCAGCGCCGTAAAAAAAGGATATTCTGGAACAGCGGTATACACTAAAATAAAGCCGAAAAGCGTTACTTTCGGAATAAACGGAAAACATACGGACGAAGGCAGAGTTATAACCTGCGAATTTGAAAATTTTTATTTACTCTGCTGCTATTCTCCTAATTCACAGGACGGACTTAAAAGAATTGATTACCGTATGGAATTTGAGAACGATTTGCGCGCATATATGCTCGAATTAAACGAAACAAAACCGATTATTCTCTGCGGCGACCTAAATGTTGCCCATCAGGAAATTGACCTTAAAAACCCTAAGTCCAACCGAGGAAACGCAGGTTTTTCAGATGAAGAACGAGGCAAGTTTTGTGAGCTGTTAAAGGCGGGTTTTGTAGATAGCTGGCGCTATCAGCATCCCGATACTACGGGTGTTTACTCCTGGTGGTCATACCGTTTTAACGCCCGCAAAAACAACGCAGGCTGGCGTATAGATTATTTCATTGTATCAGAAATTCTCAGAGACAAAATAACTAAAACAGATATTTACACAGAGGTTTTAGGTTCAGACCATTGTCCCGTTATGCTTGAAATTGATGTATAACCACAGCTAACCCGTCGTGATGCGCGCGGACGACTATTGTTAAAAGCAAAGCTTTGAAATAAGTCATATATATCGCAGAATTTCATACAATTTATTGGTGAGATTATGCGTTCAAAAAAATTATATTTAATTACAATCGGTTTATTTCTAATATATATTTTCCTTGTTTTCGTCGCCTTTTTTAACCTGGACCGCTATACCGACGCAAACTCCAGCGTTATAAACAATAACGTTACCGTAATTGTTGACGCAGGTCACGGCGGAGAGGACGGCGGTGCTGTCGCCAACGATATAATAGAAAAAGATATTAACCTATCTATTTCAAAAAAGCTTGCCGATATTTTAAAAGCTTCAGGATATAAAGTAATATTGACACGCTCTGATGATGAAATGGTTGACGCTGTAGGAGAAACACAGCGCGAACGGAAGGTTTCAGATATGCACAATCGGCTTGACGTGTTTAACAAAAGTGAAAATAACGTGGTAATAAGTATACATCAAAATAAATTTACGCAGGAACAATATCACGGAACGCAAGTGTTTTACTCCGAAAATAACAATAAAAGCATTACTCTTGCAACCGCAATACGCGACGATGTAAAGGCGCTTTTACAACCTGATAACACGCGCGAATGTAAACCCGCAGGCAGGGAAATTTTTCTGTTAAGCAACTCAAACGTTCCTTCAGTCATAGTGGAATGCGGGTTTATCTCGAACTATGACGAAGCGCAAAAGCTAAAGACAAATGATTATCAAAATCAAATGGCATTTGCGATTTTCGCAGGCTTTATGGATTACATAAATAATTGAGGAATAATTATGGCAAAGATTAAAAGTGCATTTATATGCAGCGAATGCGGCTACGAAAGCCCAAAATGGTACGGAAAGTGCCCGGGATGCGGCGAATGGAACACAATGCAGGAGGAAATCAAGGAAACGACCAAAGATAACCTGTCTGTGCACAAACGCGTTTCCGCGTACTCAAAACCTGTTTCAATGAATGAGATTTCTACCAAAGATGAGGAGCGGTTTGACACAGGCTTTTCGGAGCTTAACAGAGTTCTCGGAGGCGGAATAGTAAAGGGAAGTTTAATTCTCCTCGGAGGCGACCCGGGAATAGGTAAATCCACTATATTAATGCAGATTTGCCGCAATTTAAGCTCGGTAAATATACTCTATGTTTCAGGCGAAGAATCGCTCCGTCAGCTAAAACTCAGAGCGGACAGGCTGGGCGTGAGCAACGAGAACCTAAAAATTATGACAGAAACTGACGTTGAAATTGTCTGCGAGGAAATAAAGCAGGAAAAGCCCGAACTCGTTATGATCGACTCGATTCAGACAATGATGATAAACGGTCTGAGTTCTTCAGCAGGAAGTATTACACAGGTTCGCGAATGTACCAATATTATAATGCATACCGCCAAGAATTACGACATTCCCGTGATAGTAGTCGGTCACGTAAATAAAGAGGGCTCTATTGCAGGTCCTAAAGTGCTCGAACATATTGTGGACACTGTACTTTATATTGAGGGAGACAAGCAGATGTCGTGCCGAATCCTGCGCGCAGTCAAAAATCGTTTCGGTTCCACAAATGAAATCGGTGTTTTCGAGATGACGGACAAAGGATTGCAGGAAATTGAAAATCCGTCTAAAATGATGCTCTCTGGAAGACCCAAAAATGTTTCGGGAACCTGCGTAACGTGCTCTCTCGAGGGAACGAGACCGATACTCGCCGAAATTCAGGGGCTTGCAACCCAATCAGGCTACGGAAATGCAAGAAGAATGTCAACGGGTTTTGATTATAACAGACTTTCTATGTTGCTTGCCGTGCTTGAAAAAAGAGCAGGATACTATTTTAACAATATGGACGCATATGTAAATATAGTCGGTGGTCTGAGAATCGACGAGCCTGCGGTTGATCTAGCTATTTGTATGGCTCTTATAAGCAGCCTTAAAGACACTCCGATACGCGAGGATGCTGTTGCGTTCGGCGAAATCGGACTGGCAGGAGAAATCCGCTCCGTTTCTCAGGCTCAGCAGAGAGTAAACGAAGCAATAAGATTAGGCTTTAATAAAATTATTTTACCGTATCATAACGCTAAAGGAATTGACCTTCACGGAGCTGAAATCGTAGGCGTACGAAACATAAGGCAGGCGTTTGAGGCGCTTTGTGAATAGTTTAATAATGTCAAGCGAGCTTGCGGAAATTAACGAAAACCTAAACAGGCTCGGATTTAATATAATAGATTCAGAGAATATTAGTTTATTGCTTCCGTTCGAGAGACGGCACGCGGATATGCAGTGTCTGAGAGTAAACGATACATTCTTTGTGCTAAAAGAGTGTAAAAAACTCCGAAAAACAATTGAAAAAATGGGATATACAGTAATAAAAACCCAAAAAGATATATCTGTTAAATACCCTTATAACGTCCTTCTTAACGCCGTATATTTTCAAAACAAACTGTATTGCAACATAAAAGCGCTCGACGACTCGGTAAAAAAATATTGTTTTCAAAATAAAATTGAAATAATTAATGTAAATCAGGGATACACAAAATGCTCTACAGCAATTATCGGAAACAGTTTCATAACATCTGATAAAGGAATTTATAACGCTATATCACGAGATGGGGCAGAGGGACTGCTGATAGAAAGCGGAGATATAGAGCTTAATGGTGTAGACTACGGATTTATAGGCGGGTGTTGTTTTGAACATAACGGTACCGCATATTTTACGGGAGATATTTCTAAGCACAAGGATTATAAAGTAATATCTGATTTTTTAACAAAACATAATAAAAGAATTGTTAGTTTATCAAACGGTAAACTATATGATATAGGCGGATTTATTGTTGTATAAAATAAATCCGTTTTTTATTGCAAAATAATATTACATATAGTATAATTTGAATTATACAAAAGATGTTAAAAGAGTGTGGAAAACGCAGATATGAATTATACAAAATTTTCAGTTTTCAACAATGGCAGCTATTGAGGGAATGATATAATTAATATATTAACAAGGAGAAAGAAAATGGAGCAAATACTCTCAAAAGTAATACAAGACCAAACAAACAGAGCTTTATGGGAGCTTAAGAATATAATTGATTGTGTACCAAATGAATGATGGTTCAGAAATTACTGTGATATGCCGTTATACAAACATATTTATCATACATTACATTCGCTCGATTTATGGTTTATAAATCCTAACGATAAGAATTATAATGAACCTAATTTTCATATACAAAACTTAAAGTAACCTCGATATTGTAACTGATAAAAAAATTTCTAAAGATGAAATAATTGATTATTATTTTTCGGTTAAAAAGAAGATACAGGAATATACATATAATTTGACCGATAACCAATTATCTGAAATTCCGGAAAATTGTAAGTATAATAAATTTAATTTAATTATTGCGCAGTTCAGACATCTCCATACACATATGGGAATGATTATGGGTTGGATAATTGATGCTACAGGAAAATGGCCGACTGTTTTGGGACTTGAAAAAACTATTCCAAATGATAATAACTACAATAAATTTTGCTGGTTACCATTATTTATTAAGATAAGCACCTCCCTGAATTATACAAAACATTCATTTTGTATAATATTCTGTATTAGAATTAAATACTGCTCCCTATATGGTAAAATATAAGAAATATCAAAGACAGGTGATTAATATGGCTGTAGATTTTATGAACGAGGCTCCCGATATTATAAAACAATTTCTTCTCTATATGCAAAATATCAAAGGGCGCGGAGTTAAAACTGTCGACGAATACTATATTGACCTCAGGACTTTTTTCCGTTATATAAACATAAGCCGCGGTTTGTGCGACAGTTCTCTCGATTTCAATGAAATAAAAATTGATAACGTTGACCTTGAACTTGTTAAAACTGTCACTTTGAGAGAAACGTACGAATTTATGAACTATTTGCTGCGCGAGCGCAATAACAATCAATCCACACGAGCGCGCAAAACCTCTTCCCTTCGCCAGTTCTACAAGTATCTGGAGCGTAATCATTACATTGAAACCAATCCTATAAAAGATCTCGAAACACCTAAATCAAAAAAAGCGCTGCCTAAATATCTTACGCTTGAGCAGTCCATAGAGCTTTTAAATGCTGTTGACGGCGATTATTATCACCGCGACTATTGTATTTTAACTTTGTTTCTCAATTGTGGTCTCAGGCTTTCCGAAATGGCTGGTTTAAATTATACCGACATAAGAACCGATAACACTATGCGTGTACTCGGCAAAGGTAATAAAGAACGCATAGTCTACCTAAATGAAGCGTGTATTGACGCTATAAACGCATATAAGGAGGTACGTCCCGTCGATGATGTTAAGGATAAAAATGCTCTTTTTATAAGCCGCAACCACCGCCGTATGTCGCCTAAAACAATTCAGGCTATGGTATATAAATACCTAAAAAAAATCGGACTGGACAGTCAGGGTTATTCCTGCCACAAGCTGCGACACACAGCCGCAACCCTTATGTACCAGACCGGCGAGGTTGATATTCGTGTTTTGAAAGACATCTTGGGGCACGAAAACCTCGGTACAACTGAAATATACACACACCTTTCCAATCAACAGCTCAAAGACGCCGCACAGAGCAATCCCCTCGGAAAAGTTAAACCCCAAAAAAGTTAAAGCCGAAACTATAAAAAGTTTCGGCTTTTTAAAATAAATTGATAATGTTTGTTAAAGATTAAATTCAGAAAAATCAAAGGTTGAGAAATAATCTTTTGGTGTTTCGGCGCGGCGTATAAGCTGATGCGTCCCGTCTTCTTTGAGCATTACCTCTGCGCTTCTCAGCTTTCCGTTATAGTTATATCCCATTGAAAAACCGTGTGCGCCCGCATCGTGAATGTAAATTATATCCCCTAAATCGATTTTAGGCAACATTCTGTCGATTGCAAATTTGTCGTTATTTTCGCATAAACCGCCCGTAACATCATACATATGGTCGGACGGCTCGTTTTCTTTTCCTAAAACGGTAATATGATGATATGAACCGTACATAGCGGGGCGCATAAGGTTAGCCGCGCAAGCGTCGAGACCGATATACTCCTTATAAATGTGTTTTTCGTGTATCGCTTTAGCAACAAGGGCACCGAAAGGAGCGAGCATATATCTGCCTAATTCAGTGTAAATCTCCACATCCCCCATTCCCTCAGGAAGGAGAATCTGCTCAAATTTCTTGCGTACACCCTCGCCTATTACAGCTATATCATTCTTAGGTTCTTCGGGCTTATAATCAACGCCTACGCCGCCGGAAAGATTAATAAACTTTATGTGTACGCCCGTTTTCTTTTTGAGTCGTACAGCAAGCTCAAAAAGAATACCTGCAAGCTCGGGATAATATCCGTTTGAAACGGTATTTGAAGCTAAGAACGCGTGAATTCCGAACTCCTCTGCGCCTGCCTCTTTCAACTCAATGAAAGCCTTCTCCATCTGCTCCTCGGTCATACCGTATTTGGAGTCTCCCGGAGTGTCCATAACCTGGACTTTGTCCTCACTGTCTGACATCTGAAAAACTCCGCCCGGATTGTAACGACAGCAGATTGTCTTAGGAACGCCGCATACTTTTTTGATAAACTCAACGTGAGTGTAGTCGTCAAGATTAATGTATGCGCCCAAATCATATGCCTTCTGCATATCTTCAACAGGCGTAACGTTAGAACTGAACATTATATTATCCCCTGTAATACCGCAGGATTCACACAGCAAAAGCTCCGTGTAGGAGGAACAGTCCATTCCGCAGCCTTCCTCCGCAAGTACCTTCATAATATAAGGGTTTGGAGTAGCCTTAACAGCGAAATACTCCTTATATCCTTTGTTCCAGCTAAAAGCCTTATAGAGTGCCCGTGCGTTCTCTCTTATCCCCTTTTCGTCGTAAATATGAAAGGGTGTAGGTATATCTTTAATAATGTTTTTAGCCTGTTCTAAAGTAATAAACGGTTTTTTTTTCATCAATTTTCCTCCTCAAAACCCTCAATATATTCTTTGATAATCTCTTTAACGTCGTCAACACCTTCTCCGCTCACAGCAGAAAACGGAATCAACTCAATTTCCTCGTAATTTGAAAGCTCGTCCATAACCTCATCAATGCGCTTTTGGTATGCGGTTTTTTTTAGCTTGTCCGTTTTTGTGAGAACAATAACAAACGGAGCGTTACAGTTATATAGAAAATCAAGCATATCATAGTCGTCTTTCGTAGGTTTATGGCGAATATCTATAATCTGAATTATAAGCGCTATGTTTCTGTCAGCCGAGAGATACCCTTCAACAAGCTCTGCCCAACGGTTTTTTTCAGCCTTTGAAACTTTAGCGTATCCGTATCCCGGCAAATCGACAAGCTTAAAATCATCCGCGTTATAAAAATTTATTGTAGCGGTTTTTCCCGGCTGCGAGCTTACGCGAGCGAGATTTTTACGCTGAACGAGCTTATTTATAAGCGAACTTTTGCCAACGTTCGAGTGTCCGGAAAAAACGATTTCGGGCTTATTCTTCTCGGGCAATTGAGCGGCTGTTCCCGCAGCAAGCTCAAATTCGACCTTGTTAAAATTCATAGCGCTCACCTACTGCCTTACGGACGGAGAACCTGCTTGTGAAACCTCAGGAACAATAATAGACTCTTTACCTTCTTCTTTAACTACAATCGGCTCAACTGTAGCGTTCATCAGTATGTCCGTAAAATCGTCTGCAGGAATAAAACGAACAGACTCCTTAACGACGGGATCTATTTCCTCTAAATCAGGAAAATTGTCCTTAGGAATAAACACTATCTTGATACCCGCCTTATAAGCTGCCATTGATTTCTCTTTAAGTCCGCCTATAGGCAGAACCTTACCTCTAAGAGTAATCTCGCCCGTCATAGCAATATCGCGCCTTACAGGGCGCATAGAAAGCGCGGAATAAATGGCTGTAGCCATTGTAATGCCCGCAGATGGTCCGTCCTTAGGGACAGCTCCCTCGGGAGCGTGGATATGAATATCCTTGTTTTTATAGAAATAGCCGTCTATACCTAGTATATCGCTGTGAGAACGTATACAGGTAATCGCAGCTTTTGCGCTCTCCTGCATAACATCTCCGAGCGAGCCTGTAAGCGTAATTTTTCCGTCTCCGGGCATAACGGCAACCTCAATCGGAAGAAGCGTCCCTCCTGCCGAGGTCCATGCAAGCCCGTTTACAATTCCGATTTCGTCTTTTTCGAGTAGCTTGTCACTTATAAATTTTTTAACGCCGAGATAATCGGAAATATTTTTATCTGTTATTCTTTCTGATTTAACTTCTCCGTTAAGGTACTTAACGGCAAATTTGCGCATAATCTTCGCTATTTCCTGCTCTAAACGGCGAACACCCGCCTCTTTGGTATAATAGTCAATTATCGAATAAATTCCTTCCTGAGAGAATTTAATAATTCTGCCGTCCAGTCCGTTAGCTTTTATCTGCTTTGGAATAAGGTGCTTTTTAGCGATATTAAACTTTTCCTCTCGCGTGTAGCTTTCGATATTTATAATTTCCATTCTATCATAAAGCGGCGCGGGAATTTGAGATGCGTCGTTTGCTGTAGTTATAAATAATACCTTTGATAAATCGAACGGAATATCTATATAATGGTCTACAAACTTGCTGTTCTGCTCAGCGTCAAGTACCTCTAAAAGTGCAGAGGAAGGGTCGCCTTTATAATCGGAGGCGAGCTTATCTATTTCATCAAGAATAAGCAAAGGATTGTTAGATCCTGCCGTTTTAATTGCGTTAATGATTCTTCCCGGCATAGCCCCGATATACGTGCGCCTGTGCCCTCTTATCTCCGCCTCATCGTGAATGCCGCCGAGCGCTATGCGGGCAGATTTTCGTCCAATTGCCGCCGCGACAGACTGCGCTATCGAGGTCTTTCCGACGCCCGGAGGTCCGACAAGGCATATTATCTGTCCTTTTATATTCTCATTAAGCTTTCTTACTGCAAGCTGCTCAATTATTCTCTCTTTAACTTTCGTGAGTCCGTAATGGTTTTTATCGAGCTTTGAACTCACTTGTTTAAGATTAATCTTGTCTTTCGTAGAAGTGTTCCACGGTAAATCAAGAACAGTTTCGAGATATGTGCATATTACGGGAGTTTCGTGGCTGCCGTAAGGTAGCTTTGCAAGCTTTTTACATTCCTTAATTAGTATTTCTTCGGACTCTTTAGGGAGATTCAGAGAATATATTTTTTTTGTATATTCGTCGGCGTCGCTCGACGGATTATCCGATTCTCCGAGCTCGTCTTCAATTACATTCTTCTGTTCTCTGAGAAAGTATTCACGCTGGGCTTTGTCTATTCTCTCACGCGCTTTCTCACTAATACGTTCTTCAATTTCAAGTATGTAAATTTCTTCGTTAAGAATATCTATAAGTGTTTCGAGGCGCTCGCAGGAATCGTATGTATTGAGAATTAACTGCTTGTCTTCAAAATTCGGAAGTATATTCCCTGCAATAAAATCGGCAAGCTCTTCCCCATTTTTGTACATCGCTACTCTGAACATTACGTCAGAAGAAGGCTTAGGAATAAACTTTGCATACTCCTCAAATAATGATTTGGTATGCCTTATAAGAGCAATTTCCCGTGAGGTTTGCGGACTGTCATTTTCGGGTTTTGTTTTAATTTTAGCGAGAATACAGTCGTTGTCTTCCTTATAGTCGTCAATCATTCCCCTGCACTGACCGTCAACAACAATCCTTATAACGTCGTCAGGCTGTTTCATAACCTGAACAATTTTCGCGACAACTCCGACATTATATAAATCTTCAACCTTAGGTTCCCTCAAAGCAGGATTTTTCTGCGCAACAAGGAAAACTTTCTGGTCTCTTTCCATTGCATATTTGATTGCATTTTTCGATTGAGCCCTGCCAACATCAAAGTGAAACAGTGTTTTAGGAAACACTACAAGACCTCTAAGAGGTAAAACGGGCAAATCTAATACCTGATAATCCATTTTTTCTCCTTAAAATCCAAAAGCTGTAGTGTAGAATTCGCCATCGAATTTACAATACAGCATAAGGACCGTGTATCACGAAACCTCTTCGGCTTCAATTACTTTTGACTTATTAAGTAAAATTCCTTTTTTCTTTTTATTAACAGCCCGAGATATTAAGGGCTCGCATTTTTTTTCGACAACATCGCCGTTGATGACAACCTCTGTTATTGATTCATCGGACGGCACCTTAAACATAAGCTCGTTAAGAATACCCTCCATAATACCCCTGAGACCGCGTGCGCCTGTTTTCTGCTCTTTTGCAAGCTCGGCAATTTTAAGCAGCGCGTCCTCGGTAAAGCTAAGCTCAACACCGTCAAGCGCGAACAGCTTTTTATACTGTTTGACAAGCGAATTTTTAGGCTCAGTCAGTATTCTTACAAGCGCATCAATATTAAGACCGTTGAGAGCTGTTATAACGGGAATACGGCCTACAAGCTCAGGAATAATACCGAATTTAACGAGATCGTGAGCCGTAACGTCGTTCATCCAGCCTTCTTCATCGAGAACTGCTTTCTCCTGAACGTTCGCTCCGAAACCGACGATGGACGCACCTTTGCGTTTCTCGACGATTTTTTCCAGTCCATCGAACGCTCCGCCGCAAATAAACAGAATATCCTTAGTGTTAATCTGTATAAACTCTGCCTGCGGGTGTTTTCTTCCGCCCTGAGGAGGAACATTCGAGACAGTACCCTCAAGTATCTTCAAGAGTGCTTGTTGTACGCCCTCGCCGCTTACATCTCTGGTTATAGAAGGATTTTCCGATTTTCTTGCGATTTTATCAATTTCGTCGATATAAATAATACCTTTTTCGGCTTTACCAATATCAAAATCGGCTGCCTGAATTAGCTTTAAAAGAATATTTTCAACGTCCTCGCCTACGTATCCCGCTTCGGTAATCGTTGTTGCGTCCGCTATTGCAAAAGGAACATCAATCGCTCTCGCAAGCGTCTGAGCGAGCAGGGTTTTGCCTACGCCTGTAGGACCCAGCAAAAGGACGTTACTTTTAGCAAATTCAACGTCATCGTCATTACTGAAAACGCGCTTATAGTGGTTGTATACGGCTACGCTGAGCGCCTTTTTCGCGGAGTCCTGTCCGATAACATATTCGTCAAGCACTTGCTTTATTTCGGCCGGTTTCAAAAGTTTGGGAATTTCAATATTGTTGTCAGAATCATTGTCAAACTCGTCAAAGCCCTCGTCCATATCGTCGAGAAGATTTGCGCAGAGGTCAACACACTGATCACAAATATAAACTCCGTTACCCTTTATAAGCCTGCCGACATACTCCTGCGGCTTACCGCAGAAGGAGCAATATATATTGTCGTCCATATTGTTAGGCATAAGCTTTCCTCACTTATCTTTTCTCAAAAACCTTATCAATTAAACCGTACTCTAATGCCTGCTGAGCAGTCATAAAGTTATCTCTGTTGGTATCTCGTGCAATTACGTCCACGGGCTGACCCGTGTTCTTTGCAAGAATTTCGTTTAATTTCTTTTTAATATCAAGAATATGTTTGGTATGAATTTCCATATCCGTAGCCTGACCCTGAGCGCCGCCTGAGGGCTGATGAATCATAATATCGGCGTTAGGCAGCGAATATCTCTTGCCCTTAGCGCCTGCAGCGAGCAGGAAAGCACCCATACTTGCCGCCATACCCATACATATTGTGGATACGTCGCACTTAATATAATTCATTGTATCATAAATCGCAAATCCGTCCGTAACAGAGCCGCCGGGACTGTTGATATAAAGACTTATGTCCTTTGTGGGGTCCTGCGCCTCTAAGTATAAAAGCTGAGCGACAACAACACTTGCGCTAGCACTGTTTACTTCCTCGTTGAGCATAACAATTCTGTCGTTTAAGAGACGTGAATATATGTCATACGAGCGTTCTCCGCGGTTTGTCTGTTCAACTACATAAGGTACTAATGCCATTTATAGTCATCCTTTCTTCTATTAATGATTGGCAATAATTTAAATATTATTCAATCACTTAGCTTTTGCATTATCTCTTACTAGCTGCATAGCTTTATCAACCTTGAGATCCTGCGCCAAAGCATCCTCAGTAATAAAGTTCTTAACCTCGTCAGCCTTCATATTATATGACTCGGCTAGTCTGTTGTATTCTTCTTCAATGGCGGAATCGTCTACTTCTATAGCTTCCTGACGTGCAATAGCCTCCAAAACCAATCTAAGCTTAACTCTCTTTTCAGCCTGCGGCTTATATGTAGTCTCGATGACACCCCTATCCATACCCGTGTACTTGCAGTATGTGTCGAGGTTCATACCCTGTGAGCGCAGCTGCATATCAAACTGGTTGATCATATCGTTAACCTCGTTTGTATACATAGCATCTGGGATTTCTTCCGTGGCAAGCTCTGTGAGCTTATCTGTAAGCTGATTGTCAAAATCCTTCTCAGCTTCTTCCTCAAGACGCTTAGCGACCTTCTCTTTTAGTTCTTCCTTATACTCCTCTAGAGTATCCTTCTCGGAGACATCCTTAACAAACTCGTCGTCAACCTCAGGAAGCTCCTTAGTTTTAATTTCGTGAAGCTTAATCTTAAACTGAGCAGCTTTACCCGCAAGGTTCTCGGCGTTATAATCCTCTGGGAATGTTACGTCAATCGTAAACTCTTCCCCTGTCTCGTGACCAACGATAGCCTCCTCAAAACCCGGA
This sequence comes from uncultured Clostridia bacterium, assembly GCA_947625485.1. Lineage (GTDB taxonomy): Bacteria > Bacillota > Clostridia > Oscillospirales > Acutalibacteraceae > Ruminococcoides. The sequence goes on from CANQOP010000002.1 coordinate 57,064, forward strand.
ATAAAGTTTCCGTCGCCGAGTCGGAGGTTATAATTTTCAGCCTTTCCGCCTTCAAAAGCTTCTCCGTCAACAAATCCCTCAAAATCAATTACGGCTGTATCACCGTTAGCAGCGGCTCTGTCCTCAACTGTAACCATTCTGCCGTTTCTTTCTCTGACTGCCTGGAGTTCTTCTTCAACCTGTTCGTCAGTAACCTCCGTGGACTTCTTCTCGACTTCAATACCCTTATAGCTGTCCACCGTGAGCTCAGGTGCAACTATGACTTTAGCAGTAAAAGAGTAACCGTCGTCGGAAACCTCTTTAATATCAATATCTTCAACAGCAACAACATTTAGCTTAGCCTCGGCGGCAGCTTCCCCGAGAGCAGCGGGATATGTATCCTGAATAGCGTCATCATAAAATACGCCCTTGCCGTACATTCTCTCGATAATATGCTTAGGCGCCTTTCCTTTTCTAAAACCGGGAATGTTGATGGATTTAACCTGTTTTTTGTAAGCTTTTGTGGTAGCGGCTGCGAAAGTTTCCTTATCAACGGCTACCTCAAGTTCAAATTTGTTAGCGTCTTCAAGTTTAGTAGAATTATTAAGCATTTTGATTCCTCCGTAAAATTTTCTCTAATTATTCTTTGTACCCATTAAAACAGGGTTATTATAGCATTTTTTTAAATATTTGGCAATATATATTTCTTAATATTTGACTATCGTACAAGTACGGGCATAAATGAAACAGCGTCGCAGGAAATCAGCCTGAACTGTATCCCGTTATATTCACCGTTAAAAGCACCGTTTATCATATTTCTGCCGTGAATATGACCGTAGTAGCATTTTTTTACATTATATTCTGCGAGAATATTAATAATATCATCGCACACTGTATTTCCGTAAAGCGGCGGATAGTGGAGAAAAACTACAGGCTCTTTGCCGATTTTTTTAGCAGAGTCCAAGGACATTCTCAGTCTTCCGCACTCGCGCCTGAGAATCTGTATATCCTCATCGCTCGTCGCTTCGAGAATCCATCCTCTCGTACCGCAAATCGCGTATTCGTCAGTTTCATAACTGTTATTAAACAAAATCTTAATTGTGTTAAATCCATATTCCCCAAGAGTACGGTTTATTTTGCTGTAGGTATCCCACCAATAATCGTGGTTACCCTTAAGCAGGATTTTTTTCCCCGGCAGAAAATTTATATATTTAAAATCCTCGTAGGTTTCACTTAGTTTCATTGCCCAGGAAATATCTCCCGCAATCACTACCGTATCATTATCGGTAATCAGTTTTCTCCAATTGTCCGCAAGGCGTTTTGTATAATTGTCCCAGCCCTTAAAAATATCCATAGGCTTGTCTTCGCCGAGTGAAAGATGCAAATCCGCTATCGTAAAAAGCGACATCAATCAACTCCTAAAGCGGATAAAACATATTCGGGCATTTCGTCAACCCTTACGGTATCTGTAAATTTAACCTTTTTGTTCTTTAGCGATGCGAGCGGCGTCGGAATGTCAACGCCCGTTACTTCATTAAGAAGGTCAACCATATCAAACTCGCTGTCGGGCATTTCTTCGCAGTCATTAACAGCGGTGAGCACCGATTTTGAAAATTTATACGGACTTGCCGTAGACGCAATCAATGCAGGTGTCTCGTCGCCTGTTTCGGAAACATACTGACCGTACACGTTAATCGCAACAGCCGTGTGAGTATCGCAAAGATAGTTTTGCTCCTTATACATTTTTGCGATAGTAGCTTTAGTCTGCTCATCGTCGCAGAAACCGCCGTAAAATACAGACTTGATTTGAGCCTTAACCTCGGGTGTAACTTCATATTTTCCGTCGGTTTTGAGAGCCGCCATCCACTCTTTTGTCGTAACATCGCTATCGCCGGAGAGCTTATAGAGAAGTCTCTCAAGATTAGATGATACGAGGATATCCATAGACGGTGAAATCGTTGTGTAGAACTTGCGGTTTCTATCGTAAACGCCTGTGTTGATAAAATCGGTTAATACGTTATTCGAGTTTGATGCGCATATAAACCTGTTAATAGGAAGTCCCATACAGCAAGCATAATATGATGCTAAAATATTACCAAAGTTACCCGTAGGAACCACAACATTTATTTTATCGCCGAGTTTGATTTTGCCTGCGTTTACAAGCCCGCAATAGGAGGAAATATAATAAACAATTTGCGGTAAAAGTCTTCCCCAGTTAATGGAATTTGCTGAACTGAACATCATATTGTTCGAGTTAAGCTTATCTGTAATCTCTTTTGTAGTAAATATCTTTTTTACTCCTGTCTGAGCGTCGTCAAAATTACCCTCGATAGCACAAACCTTGACGTTTGAGCCTTCCTGTGTGTTCATCTGGTGTTTTTGCATAGGGCTTACACCGTCAACCGGATAGAATACGATTATTTTTGTGTGCTCTACGTCCTTAAAGCCCTCAAGCGCTGCCTTACCCGTATCGCCTGAGGTCGCGACAAGAATTACGGCGTCTTTTCCGTCATTAGTTTTTTTGAGTGATTTTGTTAAAAGATGAGGTAAAATTTGAAGAGCCATATCCTTAAAAGCGCAGGTAGGACCGTGCCATAGCTCAAGAATGTTGACATCTTTACCGTTGTATTTTTTGTATGCAATCGGCGCAGGATTTTTACCTCCGAATTTTTCTACAGTGTATGCCTTTTCAACACACTCGTCAATTTCTTCTTTGGTAAAATCCGAAAGAAAATCGCTGAAAACTTTCTTAGCTATACCCTTGTAATCAAGTGCAAGAAGGCTTTTCAAGGTTTTAAGGTCATAATTAGGAAGCTCCTGCGGAACAAAAAGTCCTCCGTCTCTTGAAATTCCCTGAGCGATTGCCTGAGATGCGGATACAACCTCATTCTTATTTTCCGTACTGTTATACAACATAAAATCACCCTTTCAGTTACTATCACGATTTTACATTATACTTGAAAATACACTATTTGTCAAAGTTTTCACAAAATTTACGTGCATTTTCAAAGAATATTTTTTTTACAAGCGTTTCCTTGTAGTTTTCTTTAAGAAACAGTTCATAAATTTCACACATGGTGTCAATTCCTTTTATATCATCGGGAAGAACGCACCCATCAAAATCCGCGCCTATCGACAAAGAATTTTCTCCGCCCAAAGAAAGAAAATGTTCGGCGTGATTCAGAATATCGTATCTGTTTGCTTTGTCCTCGTCGTTATTAAGAAAAGTTTTATGCAGATTCAGTCCTACAATACCTTCTCTTCTTACAATAGCTTTAAACTGATCGTCAGTCAGATTGCGCTTCACGTTAGTAATTGCCCGCGAATTTGAATGAGTCGCAACGATAGGTCTCGAAGAGTGATTTATAACGTCGTAGAAAAGTCTGTCGCTTGCGTGAGATACGTCAACTGTAATACGGTTTTTTTCAAGCTCTTTTATAACGTCAATACCGAACTTTGTAATACCGTTTGAGTGCGAAACCATTGCTCCGGCGCCGAGTTCATTCCTGCCGTTCCATGTAAGTGTAACGAATTTAACGCCAAATTCCTTAAACAATTCAATATTACTCAGTTTTCCTGCGAGTACGGACGCATTTTCAACAGTAAAAATCGCGCCTTTTTCATTATTTTTGATGACTTTATTTAAATCGGCGGAGGATTTTATAACCTTTATATTAAACTTCCTGCTCTGCTCGACAAGGCGATGGTAAGCTTTAATAAACATATCAGTCGCTTTGTCACCACTTATTTCCTCGGGTACGCATATTGCATAGCATTGAATATACGGCGCAATATTTCTCGCTTTATACGGAGTAATATGAAAACTTGAATTGTCAATATCAGTACCTTTCACTAACGACTCGTAAATTGTGTCGCAATGCAAATCAAAAAGCTGCATAATCACCCTCCTGCCAAAAAGCATTTTTTAGGTAGTTTATGCTCATCTCTCCATTATTGTTAACAATTACTTCGGCTATATCAAAACGAGGCTGCTTTTTAGTTTTATGGAAATTAATATAAAAACTTGCTGTTTTAAAAAGCCTCTGCTGTTTCTTTGTGTCTACTGAATATCTAGGCTCAAGCATCTGCCCTTCCTGTCTCGTTTTAACCTCAATAAAAAGTATAAATTTATTGTTCTCTGCAATAATATCAATTTCACCGAATTTACAGTAAAAATTACGCTCTACTATCTTATATTTATTCCTTTTTAGAAATTTAACAGCAAAATCCTCGCCTTTATCGCCTTTAATTCTTTCATAATTCATATTACTTGTTTAAAATTTTTCCGAGAAAACTCATACGGTGAATTTCGCAGGGCCCGTATTTTAATAATGCTTCCCTATGAAGTTTTGTACCGTATCCCTTGTGTTTGTCAAAACCGTACTGAGGATATTTTTTTGCATACTCATAGCAAAGTCTGTCTCGGCTTACCTTTGCGAGTATCGAAGCTGCTGCAATTGACATTGATTTCGCATCACCTTTTATCACATACTCGCACGGAATATTGACAGGCGGCACCTTGTTTCCGTCTATGAGCGCGTAATCCGCTTTTATTTTCAGTCCCTCAACCGCGCGTTTCATAGCAAGCATTGTAGCGTTAAGGATATTCATTTCTTCAATCTCCTCAACTGCAGCAAACGCAACCGAATAAGCTAAAGCCTGCTCTTTTATCAAATCATACAAGGCCTCGCGCTTTTTTTCGCTAAGCTTTTTTGAGTCATTAACGCCCTCAATAATTTGATTATCGTGAAGTATTACCGCGGCGGCACATACGGGTCCTGCGAGCGGTCCGCGTCCTGCCTCGTCTACTCCGCATATAAATTTAAATCCCTTGTTTCTGACTTCGTTTTCATACTGTAACCAATTCATAATTACACCTCCGGGTATTCAAGAGTAATATTTCCGAATTTTCCGTCACGGTATTCGTCCATAACGAGGTTTGCCGCTCTTTCGGCGTCTATTTCTCCGCCTGATATGAGCATTCCTCTCTTTCTTCCAATGAGATTCAAGATCTCATATCCGTCCTTATCTGAAATATCGCTTTCACTTAGCTTAAATCTGCTTAGAAATTCAGGCGTTGGATTATCCTTAATAAGCTCAAGAAAATTAACGGCGAGAAGCTCTATATCAAGAATATTGTCCTTTATCGCACCCGTAAAAGCTAAATGCTCTCCAACAGTCTGGTCATCAAATTTAGGCCATAAAACACCCGGTGTATCAAGCATTTCGAGGTCCTTGGAAATAGTATACCATTGATTGCCGCGAGTAACGCCCGGTCTGTCTTCAACCTTGGCGCGCGTTTGCTTTGAAATTCTGTTAATAAATGAGGATTTGCCAACGTTCGGTATACCTACTATCATAATTCTTAATATTGGATTTTTTATACCTTTTGCCTTCTGCGTCTTAAATTTATCCTCTAAAATTTTTCGCACAGAAGGTATGAACTGATTCAGTCCTCTTCCGCTTTTGCAGTCTACCGGCAGGGCAAGTATGCCCTGCATATTATAAAAGTCAATCCATTTTTTAGTTGCTTCTCTGTTTGCCTTATCACATTTATTTAATAAAATAAGCCTCGGCTTACTTTGGATAAGCTCAGATAAATCGGGATTACTGCTGCTTAAAGGTATCCTCGCGTCTATTATTTCAACAACAAGATCAATTAATTTTAGACTCGCCTGAATTTGTCGTCTGGTCTTGGTCATATGACCCGGAAACCATTGTATATACTGTTTTTCACTCATAAAATCACCGCATTTCATAAGAAAACTCACATCTATTATAAAACAGATGTGAGTTTTTAACAATTGAATATTTAAAAATTATCCGAGAAATTTCATATCTGAGAACGGAAATACGACACATCTCGCTTTACCAATTACATTATTGATGTCAATAAGACCGATTTTCTTAGAACGGCTATCCATTGACAGTCCTCGATTATCACCCATTACGAAAACTTTTCCCTTAGGAACTACTGACGGGATTTCGTTATCACCGGCAAGTGTTTTACTTTTAATGTAGGGTTCGTCAACGACTTTTCCGTTCACTTTAACAACACCTGTCTCGAAATCAATATCAAGACTTTCGCCCTCGGTAGCTATAACTCTCTTTATAATTGGTTCGGAGTAAACCGCCCCGTGGCTGATAACAACAATATCTCCGTCCTTAGGAGTGTATAAGAAATTTGTTATAACTACCTTATCACCGCTCTTAAGAGTATCAAGCATAGAAGGTCCGCTCACATCAACCAGTCTGAGGAAAAACGTAAGTATAATAACCACGATAGCAACCGCAAATACGAGTGAATGTACCCACTCGTAAATACTTGCCGCGCCCTCGGACTTCTTTAGATGAATAGTCCTCGTTTCAATATTTCTTTGTTTTTCATTTTCTGTTTTATTTAATCTTAAAGTATCCATAGTTACACCTGTTAAGAGATTTAAAGTAAAAAAGGGACTGAAAAGTCCCCTTGATTACTTTAGATGAGTTCTTTAACCTTGGCAGCCTTACCAACGCGGTTGCGCAGATAATAGAGCTTAGCTCTTCTGACTTTACCATGACGTACAACTTCTACCTTCTTAACGTTCGGTGAATGAACGGGAAAAACTCTCTCAACACCAACGCCGTAAGCAACACGTCTTACAGTAAAAGTCTCGGCTACGCCTGAACCTCTTCTGGCAATAACCGTGCCCTCAAACATCTGGATTCTCTCTCTCTGACCCTCGCGAATGTTTACGGAAACCTTTACGGTATCACCGATATTAAACTGAGGAGCCTCTGCCTTTACAGAATCGGCAGCAATTGTTTTTAATGCGTCCATTTTGAACCTCCTATAAAATTCAGATATTCGTACATCTAAAAATGCAGAGGACTATCCGCTTCAGAATACGGCAATTAAGCCGTCCTTGAACCCCATCACACAAGTAACGGTATCCAAATGCCTAAATATCATATCATATAAAACTATAAATTGCAAGTGTTTTTTCTCAAAAAGGAAAATTATTTACCCGTATTTTCCAGTTTTAAAAGAAATTTTTTAAAATACTCCGGCAGTTCTGAAGTGAATTCCATATATTCTTCTTTGGACGGATGAATAAATCCGATTTTTCGTGCGTGAAGGCACTGTCCTTCAAAGTTCACCTTTTCCTTCTTGTTTCCGTACACGGTATCGCCCGATACAGGATGACCGATATATGCCATATGAACCCTTATCTGATGAGTTCTGCCTGTCTCCAGGATACATTTAATGTGTGTATAGCCTCTATACCTTGCTATAACCTCATAGTGAGTAACTGCATTTTTTGAGTTTCTGTCCGTCACGGTCATTTTCTTTCGGTCTATACGGTGTCGTCCTATAGGAGCGTCTACCGTGCCTTTATCGTCCTTTATATTGCCGACTACGACAGCCTCGTATTCACGCGTAAAAGTGTGACGCTTTATCTGCTCAGCAAGATGCTTGTGAGCCTTGTCGTTTTTAGCAACTATAAGCAGTCCGCTTGTTTCCTTATCTATTCTATGGACAATACCCGGGCGTAAAACTCCGTTTATACCCGACAAATTATTACGGCAATGATACATAAGCGCATTAACAAGCGTGCCCTCGTAATTTCCGGGTGCGGGGTGAACAACCATACCCTTTGGCTTGTTTACAATGAGCAAATCATCGTCCTCATAGATTATATCGAGCGGAATGTTTTCTGCCTTAGCCTCGTATTTCACAGGGTCGGGAACAGTAACTTCGATATTATCTCCGTGTTTCAGTTTATAATTTTTCGTAACCGAATTTCCGTTTACAGTAATATTTTCGCTGTCTATTAAACCGACTATAGCTGAACGCGTGATTTCTTTAATCGAAACAGCAAGATATTTATCTATTCTCATACCGACATTTTCACTGTCAGCTTTAAAACAGAATCTATCCATTTTCAGTATCCTTGTTCCTATCCTTATTAAATCGGCTTGAGAAAAACATAAGATAAATAACCATAAGCGCCGCGCCTACTGTAATACAGTAGTCAGCAAAATTGCATACAGGAGGGAAAAAACTAACGCTAAGATAATCAACGACGAAACCGTAAAATATTCTGTCAATAAGGTTACCTATACCGCCGCCAACGATTAAAATAACAGAAATATTGAACAGTTTACTTCTCACTCTGTACTTAAAAAGTACAAATATAATTAGCGCAATGATAATTAGAGTGAATAGTATAAAAATCCACCTTGCGTCGGAGAGCATGCCAAACGCTGCTCCTCTGTTTTCTACGTATGTGAAAGAAAACAATCCCGGAATTACTGTAATGGATGAAACCGGTTTTAAATTTTCTATTACAAAATATTTTATCAGTTGGTCAAATCCTGCTAGAAGTATTGATAAAAGGATTATAATATATGGCAATTGGAACACCTCAAAGAAAAATCGGTGTAACACACGTCTACACCGATTATAAACTTGGAATATGTATCAGTCAGCGTCTACATCGTAGTTATCGCCAAACTTCAGATCACTGAACTTAGAATCATCATTTTTTACATACTCGACCGTTTCCGACGTCGCAGGCTCATAAGTGTCAACAGAAGGAGCAGCTACGGGAGCTGGTTCTTTCTCCGGCTCCGGAGAAACGCTCTTTTCCTCCTCTACGGGAGTAGTTGGATAAGCTTTGTCAAACTCTTCCTTTTTTCTGGCTATTGCCGCATCTGTGGGAAAGCTGTCAAGCGCCTTGATGTGTCTGTTATAAAGATTCTCGAGCTCATTGCGCAGGGTAACTGAATCGCTCTTCAGCTTGAGATAGATTTCCTTTTGCTTTGCTGTTAAGGCATTTGTCTCCTTAAGAATAGCCTGAGCCTTAGACTCAGCGTCAGCAACGATTTTAGAAGCCTTTGCGTTTGCCTCTTTAATGGAAGTGTCCGCGACTCTCTGAGAAGAAAGAAGCGCATTTCTTACCGTCTCCTCGTCAGCACGGTACTGCTCTACTCTGGTAGCCAAAATATCCATTTTCCTGATTAAATCGGACTTTTCTTTCTTTAACTGCTCAAAAGAAACGATTATCTCATCAATAAACGCATCTACGTCTTCTCCTCTGTAGCCTCTGCCCTTTCTAAAGGAAATATCCTTAATCTCATCGATAGTTAACATCATTAACACTCCTATCTGTAATGTTCAATAATAAGCTTCAAACGTCCTTTTTTTGTAACGCCCGCTTGCTCTTTTATAATAAACTTTCCATTTCCCCGAATGGTAAGAATATCATCTTCTTTTAAAATATGACTGACATTTTTGTTTTCGGTATAATTTACAAAAGTCTTTCCTGCCAGAATCAAGGCGGCAGTTTTTTCCCTGGATAACCCCGTAATTGCCGCGACAATAACGTCAAGGCGCATAGAGTTTACAATAAAGCTAAGACTCTCGATATTACAGCCTGTAGTAATATTACACTCATTACCGCTTACAATTTTCACTCCGACTCTGCCTATTTTGGAAATCTGAGACCTTACATAATCTCCTATTTCCTGTCTGACATAGCACACAGCGCAGCCTTCGTTAACAATAATATCTCCGATGCTGCTCCTTTCAATACCCAGGTTCATAAGCGCCCCCAGAAAATCGCGGTGACTGAGTGCGTCCGACTTTCTGTACTTAAAGTATACAACATCTATAGGGAAAATATTATCATCTATCTCATACACGCTTACCGAAAGTATATTACGCACAGCTCCGTCATAACCGCCGTAAAACCGGCAGAAACAGTCGAACTGAGAAATATAGTTTTTGAGCATAAACTGCTCGCGCTCATTGAGAAAGCCGAGAAAAAAAGGTTTTTTTCTCAGTGAAGAAAGTCTTAAAGCGTCGTCAGCCCTTGAATAAAGCCCTTTATCCTCTTTATCAGAAGTATACGCCACTTTGCTCGAGTTCGTCGAGGAGATCATCTCCCGTAAAGTCAAAGTTATTCGGAATAATAATAAATGTACTGGACGCTACTCTCTTTATCTTTCCGCGGTTCGCGTAAGCAACACCGCTTAGGAAATCAACAATTCGTCTGGAAACATCCTTTTTAGTCTGCTCGAGGTTAAGAACAATCGTATGGGTCTTCATAAGCTCGTCCGCAATAGCTCTGGTTTCCTCGCCGAATCCTTCCGGTCTGAAAATAGCTACCTTGAGTTTTGCAGTGGCACTTATATTCACAACATTATTCTTTCTATAGCCTGATGACGGTGCATATGTAGAAACATCTTCATACTCTTCCTCTTCATTTTCGGCATAGCCATATTCATCATAGCCGTTATCGTAATCTTCGTCTGGTGCGTCCCACATACGCTTGAACTTATCCACAAAACTAGACATTTTAACTTCCTCCAAAAATTAAATTTAATAATTACGCGCGCCAAAAAGCGAAGAACCCACTCTCACCATATTGGCACCTGATAAAATTGCCTCGTAATAATCGGCAGACATACCCATTGAAAGTATATCCATAGATATATTATCTAATTTTTTACTCGATATGTCAATAAATATATTGTTCATTTTAGTGAAAAATTTTAAATTTTTTTGTGGACAATTACAAATAGGAGGTATACACATAAGACCCTTGACTGAAATGTTATCAAAATTCTTTATTTCGTCAAGCAGTTCATAAACCATCTCGGCTTTAACACCGCTCTTGCTTTCCTCTTCCCCGATATTTACCTCGACAAGTATATCAGTGTTTACATTATTCTTTAGAGACTGTCTTGAAATCTCTTTCGCAAGCTTTACAGAGTCAACTGACTGGATAAGGTCAACTTTTCCGACAATCTGTCTTACCTTATTGCTCTGAAGATGCCCGATAAAATGCAGGGAGGCGTCGCTAAGGTTATAGTTATCGTATTTTGAAAGTAACTCCTGCACCTTATTTTCACCTATATATTTAAGTCCGAGCGAAATGGCATAATTAATTACTTCAACATCAACAGTCTTCGTAGCGGCAAGGAATGTTATATCCTCTCTTTTCTTTCCTGCTTTCAAAGCTGCCTCTGATATTCTCTCCTCAATGAGATTATAATTGTATTCAATGTCACGAAATAACTTTTCCATCGTATAAACTATCTCCTTTTATAACAACCTGATCATATAACTCAAGCGTATTTGAATTGAACAGGACGCCGTCCTCAGGTTTTGGATTACAGAGAACATAGTCACTGCCCGAATATGTAATTGAAATTTGCTTAAATTGAAGTTTTGAACCATGGAGCACATAAACTCCCTGAACCTTCTTCTTCAGAGTTTTGGTATTGCCTTTACTATCTGTAACCTCTTTATAAACATAGTCCTCGTGAATAGCACGCTTTGAAATCTTCAATCCACTGTATGTGATGGCTGTTATTTCAATATCCTCGTGCCTCGCGTCCGCTATATAGTTATTCATATAGTCGCAGGCGAGAACCAAAACGCCGCCTTCTTTTTTTGAACGTTGGTTTATTGAATAAATAGAAACAGGAATTTTTTCATTCGTTATCGTAGGCATCATAACATATATAGTCTCGCCCATATTCTGCAGCTTAGAGAGAGTAACAGAATCGTCTGCGCTTATTCTACACGCTATATACCACTCCGGATCGGTAACAACCTTGCCGATTACATCAGAGGCAGGTTTAATTTTTCTAACGTTTTTAAGCGATTTTACCGTAAGTTTGTTAAGCTTTTTTATGTTAAAAGATTTCTCGTATCCGTCCGTGCCCGAAATGAAATACCCCGCCTTGTCAGAAGACAGCGAACCGATTTTCGGGGAACAATTTGCTTCAAGATTTTCTTTTACATTCTCGAGCTCTCTGATTTTTCCCGTAAAATCCTTAGCCTCACCTGTAATCATCTGCCTTGCACAGATGGAAAGCAATAAATTGTTGTTGCAGGTCTTAGCATCGGATAGCTTTCCGCTGTTTACATTTTTGAGAATGGTGTAAATATTGTTGTTTATCTGAGTGCTTATAGAATCTATACTGATACTATCCTTATAATATGACTCGCCTAGGGTGCGCAGGCTCTTTATTTGATTATCCACGTTTTTTATCTGCTGTCTGTAAACAGCGTCAGTTTCATTTCTGTATATATCCGCTATATTCTGACCGGCATTGATATTGTTTCCGTTGCTTACGTTAAAGCTAAGCACACCGCTGTTGTTATTAGTAATGTACTCCTCATTTCTTATAAGATACGCATTGGAGTATATAACGTTAGACACATTGTTATACACTGCTTCCTCGGTCTCTACAGCCCCTGAGAAATTAGCGCTCGCAAAAAGATAAATGAGATATGAAAGTATTAAAACCGATAAAAGAGCAATTATAATTCTTTTAAATAATAATCTATCCATCTATAAATCCCTTTTCATCAATAATACGGGCGGCTTCTTGTGCCTGCTCGTCTGTACTTTTGAATTCATCAATGTTTATCCAATTTATATTTTCGTTTCGCCTAAACCACGTTAGCTGACGTTTAGCATAACGCCGCGTTTCGGTTTTAAGTCTGTCAACACATTCATCGAGCGTCTGCTCCCCATTAAAATACGGCAGGAGCTGTTTATATCCAATTGCTTTTGACGACGTTTCGCTTAAATCTGAACTCAAAACATTTCGAGCCTCGTCAAGCAATCCGCACTCAAGCATAATATCTACACGACGGTTTATCCTGTCGTAAATATACTGCCTGTTTTTAGCCGTAAGACCGATTATAAGGCTGTCGAAGTCGCTTCCACTCAATCTGCTCTCCTCGTTCTGATCGGTTATAGTTTTTCCAGTGACCAGATAAAACTCTATAGCGCGAACAATTCTTTTGACGTTTATTTCTTTGCCCAGACGCTTTGCAGATTCGGGGTCAAATTTACTCAGAATATCAAGAAGATACTCGGCTCCCCTTTCCTGTCCGATCACAGAAAGCTCCTTACGGATACTTTCGTCGCTGCTGCTATCAACGAACCCGATACCGTTCAGGAAAGAATCAACATACAGTCCTGTTCCGCCGCATAATATAGGAAGCTTTCCGCGAGCTATTACGGAGTTTACAGCTTTGCGCGCATCTAAAACGTATTGCCCCACCGAATACGATATATTAGTTTCAAGGAAGTCAATCAAATAGTGTTTAATGCCCTGCATTTCTTCCTCTGTAGGCTTTGCGGTAGCAATCTGCATACCTTTGTAAATCTGCATACTGTCGGCTGATATAACCTCGCCGTTATACTTTTTTGCCAAAGCAACGGAAAGTCCGGTTTTGCCGCTTGCAGTAGGTCCGACAACAGCTAATATTTTCGTTTTCATCATGTCCTGCCAAACTGTTTTTCGAGCTCATATCTGCTCATAACAACACACACAGGACGACCGTGCGGACAGTAGCGGAGGGAGGGGTCGTCGTCCAGCTTGTTAGCTATATCCATAAGTTCCTCGTCGGTACTTATGTTTCCTCCTTTTATAGCCGCGCGGCATGCGACATTATGGTATATCCAGTCCATTTTCTCACTGCGTATATCGTTCTTATTCTGCGCTATGTAACCCGCCATCTCGATTACAGAGCTTTCAACATCGTTAATATCAAGATACTGCGGCGCGCTTCTCACAATAAGCGTTCCGTTTCCGAAGTCCTCAACATCAAACGCACACTCTTTAAACATATCAAGGTTATTTATCGCCGCATCGTAATCTGTTTTGTTTAGAAGAACGGTAACAGGCTTTAACAGCATTTGCGAAAATCCTGCTCCTCTCTCCTTTTTAAGGCGTTCGTAAATCATACGCTCGTGAGCGGCGTGCTTGTCTATAATAATAATTTCTCTTTCATTTTTCTCAACAAATATATATGTTTTAAATGCCTCACCGACAAGTCTGAGCTTATTTTCAGGTTTCTCGTAAAGCGTCTCAGGCTCTTCATCAGATACCAAATCATTGCTCTTTAAAGTATCTTCTACAGTAATTTGGGGTAAATCGGGAATTATGTTTTCTGATTTTAAAACCTCGTTTTTTGAAACAATCGGCTTACTGTCATAGACAATTTCGGTATCTTCAGTTTCTCTTCGTTCTTTAATCTGCTCAATCTTTTTATTAAGATTTTCCTGCCGTCTTGCGGACTCTTTTGGATAAATATCTGAAAGATTTGCCGGACTGCTGACATTTACAGCTTTTGAAATTATAGATTTTCCCGACCCGAATACATTATCAAGCTCATTAAAAGGATTTTGTGTATTTTTTTTAGACTCGTCTCCCGGTTTAAAACCCGAGAGTGTGAAAGGCTTAGGCTTTCGTATATCAGAAAAAGCGTCGTTTCTCGCCTGTCCGCTGAATGTAACTTCCTTACGTCTATCGTTATTGCTGAGGCAGGTTTTTATAGCGTGATAAACAGCGTCAAACACAGGTCTTTCGTTTATGAACCTGACCTCAATTTTTGAAGGGTGGACATTGACGTCAATCGCCTCAAACGGAATATCAAGATGCAGCACACAAGCGGGATATTTGCCTACCATCACACTACCTTTGCACGCCTCTTCAATAGCCGCCATAGCTGTGACAGATTTAACATACCGTCCGTTTATAAAGAAATTCTGCATTCCGCGGTTCGGACGCGCGTTGACGGGCTTTGAAATATATCCCTGAATTTTAATTCCGTCCAGCTCATAATTTACAGGAAGAAGTCCGTTTGCAAAATCCCTGCCGTATACGGAATAAATTGCTGATTTTATCTTACCGTCTCCCGATGTTTTAAGTACCTGACGTCCGTCTCGGATAAATGTAAAAGCAACCTCGGGGTGCGAGAGTGCGGCCTTATCTATTACATTCGCGACTGCGTTTCCCTCGGCTCTGTCTTTTTTTAAAAACTTCATTCTTGCGGGAATATTATAGAACAAATCTTTAATAATCATAGTTGTCCCTACAGGACAGCCTGCGTCATTAAGCGAAATTTCTTCTCCGCCGTTTATCTCGTAGGACGTGCCTGTCTCCTCGCTCCTATGTCTTGTGAGAAGAAGAAGCTTTGATACGGACGAAATTGATGAAAGAGCCTCACCGCGAAAGCCCAGAGTAGAAATTTTGTCGAGGTCGTTTTCAAGCTTTATCTTACTTGTTGCGTGCGGAAGAAACGCAAGCTTTACGTCCTCGCGCATAATTCCGCATCCGTTGTCTGTGACGCGCATAAATGTTATGCCGCCGCACTGGATTTCGACGGTTATGTCCGTCGAGCCTGCGTCTATTGAATTTTCAATAAGCTCCTTTATCGCGGATGCAGGTCTTTCTACGACCTCGCCTGCGGCGATAAGCTCAGCTACGTGCTTGTCAAGCACATTAATGACGCCCATTTATTTCACTACTTTTCTTAAAATTATATCATACCCTTTAATTCATAGAGCAAATTCATAGCCTCAATAGGTGTGAGAGTATTCAAATCCAACTTTTCAAGTCTTTCGGTTATCATATTGTCCGTACTCGGCAAAAGAGTGAGCTGTTCGCTATCGGTTTCCTGCTCTGTGTCTTTTACGGGAATATCCGAGTTTTTACCGCTCTCCAAATCCGCGAGTATTTCCTTTGCTCTGCTGATTATAACCTCAGGCAGACCTGCGAGCTTGGCTACCTCAATGCCGTAACTGTCGTCAGCTCCTCCGGGGACAATTCTTCTCAAAAAGGTTATATCGTCTCCGTGTTTTTTTACAGCAATATTGTAGTTATTAACGCCCTCAATAACCTTATCCATAACGGTAAGCTCGTGATAATGAGTTGCAAACAGAGTTTTTGCGCCGAGCTTACTTTTATCTACTACATACTCGAGTACCGCCCTTGCGATACTCATACCATCGAACGTGGAAGTGCCTCGGCCGATTTCATCCAGGATTAACAAAGACTTTCCCGTTGCATTCGTAACAATGTTTGCGACCTCGCTCATTTCTACCATAAAAGTGGACTGACCCGATGCGAGGTCGTCTGAAGCCCCGACGCGTGTGAAAATACTGTCCACAACACCAATTTCCGCAGAAGACGCAGGAACAAAGCTGCCTATTTGCGTCATAAGCACAATAAGCGCAACCTGGCGCATATATGTTGACTTACCCGCCATATTAGGTCCTGTTATAATCGCTACGCGATTTGCGTTACAATTAAGGTACACATCATTCGGAACAAAAGGAGCACCCTTTAAAAGCAGTTCCACAACAGGGTGTCGGCTGTCCTTTAAAATTATATTATCGCTGAGATTGACCTCTGGGCGCGTATATCGGTTATCTGACGCAACATTTGCGAGTGAATTTAAAACATCGAGGGTAGCGACGGCTGACGCGGTTTTCTGAATACGCTCAAGCTGAGACGCGACCTTTTTTCTTATATCGTCAAACAACTGATACTCAAGCGCAACCGCCTTATCCTTAGCACCGAGTATACGCCCTTCGACAGCTTTTAAGTCCTGGGTTATGTAACGTTCGCAGTTAGTTAGTGTTTGTTTACGGATATATGTATCGGGAACCATATTCTTGTAGGAATTGGTAACCTCTATGTAATATCCGAAAACACGGTTGTATCCCACTCTGAGCTTAGGAATACCCGTAAGGCTTCTTTGCTCCTCTTCTATCTTAGCAAGAATACTCGTTGAATCGTTCATATCCGAGCTGACTTCGTCCAGTTCAGTATTATACCCTGTTTTTATTATTCCGCCCTCTTTTACAGAAAACGGCGGTTCCTCGACGATGGCTTCGTCAATCATAGTGTAAATATCTTCAAGAGTATCTAAATTCTGATATATATTTCTGAGCATTGATGAGCTGCACTCGCTCAGAAGCGACTTAATTTGCGGTAATTTTTCGACAGCGCCTGCGAGCGAACGCAGTTCCCGACCGTTAGCCGAACCGTAAACAATTTTAGTCATTAAACGTTCAATATCAAATACGCCTGCCATTGCCGCAGTAAGGTCAAGTCTTAGAACGGTATCGTTCACAAGCTCCTCGACAGCGCTCTGGCGGTTTATAATTTTGGTTACGTTTAAGAGCGGCTTTTCCACCCAGCTTCTGAGAAGCCGCTTTCCCATAGAGGTTTTTGTGCGGTCAAGCACCCACAGAAGCGAACCCCTCTTTTCTTTATTAAGCATAGTCTGGGTAAGCTCCAGGTTTCTCTGAGTGTTAAAATCAAGCCTCATAAACTGATTTTCGGAAAAAATGCTGATATGACCGATTCTTTCAAGTCCGTTCTTCTGAGTATCCCGCAGATAATTTATGAGCGCGCCTAAAGCTGAAACAATAACCGGCTTGTCCTCAATTATTGAGTACTCGTCTCCGAACTGCGCTTTTACAATATCACAGCACGCCAAAAAAGCAAAATTTTCGTCGGGAAGCATATCGACAGATGTGGAGAGCTTTTCTTTTATGAACGGAGCAAGCTCCTTTAACTTTATAATGTCTCCGCCGAGGAGTATCTCCCTGGGATTATAGCTTGTAAGCTGGCTCTTTATCTTTTCAATGCTATATTTACAAACAATATCCGTAACATATAATTCTCCTGTAGAAATATCGCAGAAGCAGATACCGACGTTCTTCCCCTCAGCGTATATGCAGGAAATATAGTTGTTTCTGCTTTCGTCGAGCATACTGCTCTCAATAACAGTACCCGGCGTTACTACACGGACTATATCTCGTTTAACTATTTTCTTGGCTTTTGAAGGGTCCTCCATCTGCTCGCATATAGCAACCTTATAACCCTTCTGTACGAGTCTCGCAATATATCCCTCACAGCTATGAAACGGCACCCCGCACATCGGGGCGCGTTCCTCCAGACCGCAATCTCTGCCAGTAAGAGTGAGTTCAAGCTCCTTCGACGCCAGCTTAGCGTCGTCAAAAAACATTTCGTAGAAATCACCGAGTCTGAAAAAGAGGATTGCGTCCTTATTTTCTTCTTTGATTTTAAGATACTGCTGCATCATCGGCGACATTTCAGCCATATCACTCACCCCTTTCCAAGTTTATCCGCTTATTAACCGCAGCCGCCGCAGGTCGAACAGCTTCCCGAACATGACGGTGTGTAATCAGTAGTCTCCGGGTCCTCACCCTGAGCGCAGTTCTGAAGAATTGTCATAATACGCGTAGTGATTTGGTCGAATTCCTGCTTAGCGGAATTGTAATCAATCATATTTTGATTAGACATAATGCTTGAATAAACCTTCTGCATTTCGGAGTTTAGCTTTTGAATTTTCTCGCTGTCCTTATCGGTTTTCTGAGTTTCCGTGTTTATTTGAAGTCTTTTAAGGTTAAATTCCTTAATTAACTCCTGCAATTCGCTGTCGTTATCAGCGTTGTACTCCGCGTTATGAAGTTTTTTGTACGCCTCTTCCTGCTGAATAAGCTTTCCGAGCTCTCTAGTCATTTCTATAATATCCATAGTTATCCTCCGTTAAATTATTTTTCCTCTTAAAATCCATCTGCCCGCAGAGGTGACCGCAACATTTTGGAATGTTCCGATAAGCTCTTTGGGGGCTTCTGTTTCTACAATTATATTGCCCGAAGTGCGTGCGTTTAATATTCCGTCTTTACCTTTTTCGCTCTCGATAAGCACTCTTTGAGTCGTGCCTATCATTGAGCTGCAGCGCTTTGCAGCGATTTCCTCCTGAACGTACAATAATTCCTTAAACCACTTTGATTTTTCTGATGAAGGAATCGGGTCGTCCATTTCCGCAGCCGGCGTACCCACACGGGGAGAGAAAATAAATGTGAAAAGTGAGGTAAACTCTACCTCGCGTATGAGAGAGAGAGTTTCTTTAAAATCCTCATATGTTTCTCCCGGAAAGCCGACAATAACATCGCTCGTAAGGCTTACATCCGGTATTTTACTTTTAGCGTAGTTTACAATATCTAAATACTTTTTTCGGTCATAATGACGGTTCATTAGCTTTAATATTCTGCTTGAGCCAGACTGAAAAGGCAGATGCAAATGCTTACTGACGTGTTTTGATGCGGCAATTGTGTCAATCAGCTCTCGCGTACAATCCTTTGGGTGAGAAGTCATAAATCTGAGCCAGTAGTCTCCGTTTATAGAATCAATTTCGCTTAAAAGCTCTGAAAAACTCACGCCGTCTTTTATATTTTTACCGTAAGAATTAACATTCTGACCGAGTAAGGTTATATCCTTATATCCGCTCTCTATCATTTCCTTTGCTTCGGATATAATTATATCTTTCTCTCTGCTTCGTTCTCTGCCTCTGACGTGCGGAACAATACAGTAGGTACAGAAATTATTGCATCCGTACATAATAGGCAACCAGCCTTTAAAGCTGCCGTCACGCTTTATCGGTATACCCTCATGCACAAGATTATCATCATTATCGAGAGCATAAACCCTTTTGCCCGTAACAAGCGCCTTATACATAAGTTCGGGAAATTGGTGGAGCGAGTGCGTACCGAATACCAGACCGACATACGGAAAACTTTGGTAAATTCTGTCCGCTATGTGTTTCTGTTCCATCATACAGCCGCAAAGAGCTATGAGCGTATCGGGAAATTTACGCTTAAGATTTTTAAGTGCGCCGACATTTCCGAACACCCTGTCCTCCGCGTGCTCGCGAACAGCGCAGGTGTTAAAAAGAATAAAATCGGCATTGTCAGGCTCGTCCTCAAATTCAAACCCGGCTTTTGAAAGCATGCCCTTAATTCGCTCGCCGTCGGCGACGTTCTGCTGACAGCCGTAGGTATGTATAAAAGCTATGGGCTTTTTGCCGCGCTTACGTCCCTGCATTATCTCGTATATAAGATCAAGGTACTCGTTCTGCGCCTCGTCAAAGTCGTTTACGGTACTGTATTTTTCTATCAAGACAAATTGCCCCAATCTAATTTCATATCTGTAAAATTATAGCACAAAATCTATATTAATACAATAGATTTTGTGCTAAAAATATCTATATTTGGTGCTTATCTTTTTTTACTTCACAATATCTGCATAAGCAGACGGAATACCTCCGACTATAACGGTCTGGGCAATTTCGTAATCTGTTTTATATTTATATTCCTCGCTGAAATCTGTGCTCACGGAAATTATATCGGTCGTTACTTCGAGAGAGATTTTGTGAAGCGTCTGATTTACACCGGCACTTTCAAATGTACTTTTTAGTTTGCAATTAACGGAACCCGTAAGCTTAAAGCTTATGTCAAGATCGGGTCCTACGACGTTAATAAGCGTTATGTTTGTAAAAGCTCCCATAGGCAGATGGAAAGTGTATAAATCTTCTTTATCAAGCTTTTTCTGAATTTTTTTTATTACCTCTGACTTTATTTTATTTACCTTAACGCTATTCTCCGAAATAGACCGTACTTCACCGCTATCGGAATAATTTATGACAGCAATATCATCATAAGTAAAATCGAATTTCTCCAAAACATCATTTACCGTGTTGGCTACTATTGCTCCCGAAATTGATTTTGACTGTTTTTTTACATACTTTTTTGAAAAATCAGCCGCGTTCTTTTCAAAAAAAACAAAAATTATAACTGTTATTATCAAAAAGATGATAACTATACGTCGTATTTTTTTAAACCGTTTTGACTTTTTAGGTTTACATATCAAAAAAACACCCCTCGTTATAATACACGAGAGGTGTAAATTTGTGAGAAAAATCAGAAAAAAATTCAATCCACGTCAATCGGGCAGTTATCTTCTTTATTTTCATCATTTTCGTCAGAAAAGAGACTTGAGAAATCAAATTCGAGTTCATTGCCGCAGTTGGGACAGGAAATTTCGCCCTCGATAAGGGTATCTTCATCAACCACAATCTCCGCGCCGCAGTCGGGGCACTTTACTTCATAGTCGAAATTATCTTCGTCATCCTCTAAGTCGTCATCGTAATCGTCCTCGGCAAGGAAGTCGGTGAGATCATCGAAATCTTCCTCAAGCTCTCCCACTTCGTCACGAAGGTCGTCAATTACGTCGCAAACATCATCTATCTCGTCCTGCGTTAGACTTAGCTCGTCCGTAAGGTCATAGATAAGCTCAAGCATTTCTTTAATAACCTTTACCTCAGGCTTGCTTTCGTCGAGATCAAGACCGTCTGCAAGTCCTTTGATATAAGCTGCTCTTTCGTTTAAGGTCATAATTTACTCCTTATGCTCTGCCGAGATACTCCCCTGTACGTGTATCAATCTGGATAATTTCGCCTTCGTTTATAAACAGGGGAACCTTTACCTCAGCACCCGTCTCAACAGTAGCGGGCTTAGTTGCGTTCGTAGCCGTGTTCCCTGCAAATCCGGGGTCGGTCTTAGTAACCTCAAGTTCCACAAAGTTCGGCGGTTCAACACCGAATACAGTACCCTTATAGGACAGAATTTTGCATACCATATTCTCCTTAACAAACTTGAAATTGTCGCCGAGAACGGAAGCGTTTATTGGAAGCTGCTCCCATGTTTCCGTATCCATAAAGTAATAGAGCTCGCCATCGTTGTAGCTGTACTCCATATCCTTTCTGTCAACAAAAGCCTTTGGATATTTATCATTAGGATTGAATGTTTTTTCTACTACAGCACCTGTAATAACGTTTCTAATCTTTGTTCTTACAAAAGCCGCACCTTTACCCGGCTTAACGTGCTGAAACTCAATGATAGAAACTACCTGACCGTCCATTTCAAACGTAACGCCGTTTCTGAAATCACCTGCTGAAATCATAAATTTACCTCCTAAATTTGCGTAAATATATTCTTACCATATATTATCAAGAGTTATTATACATAAAAAGCGCAAAAATTGCAAGAGTTAAACGATAATTAGTTCTTTACTGAGCGTTGCGAAGTTTTTAAATCCGTTGTCTTTTACCAAAACCATATCCTCAATACGAACACCGAATCTGTTATCGAGGTAAATACCCGGTTCAACTGTAATAACCATATTTTCCGACAAAATCGTCTCTCCTTTAGGAGAAACATACGGAAGTTCGTGTATATCAAGTCCCACTCCGTGACCTGTGGAATGTCCGAAATTTCGTCCGTAACCCGAGTCTGTAATTATATCACGCGCTATTTTATCTATGTCGCACGCCTTGACTCCCGACTTTACCGCATTAAGCGACGAAAGCTGCGCTCTCAATACAATATCATAAATCTCTTTTTGCTTATCACTGCATTTTTTAACCGCCACCGTGCGGGTCATATCACTGTGATAGCCGTTATAAAGAGCTCCTATGTCCATTGTAAAGAAGTCGCCCTCTTTAATTACATCATCGGACGGAACACCGTGCGGCAAAGAAGTCTTTTTACCCGTAATCGTAATAAGGTCGAAGGAGACGTTTTCAGCTCCGTACTTTTTCATAAGATACTCAAGCTCGTTAGCAATCGCTCTCTCGCTTACCTCGGGTTTAACGAAGTTTAAAACCTCCGTATATGCTTTCTCGGTAATTTTCTGAGCCTCAGAGATATACTGAATCTCGCCCTCACTTTTAATAATACGGAGATTTGAAATTGCTTTGCTTAGTGTGTCATCGGAGATAATTGATACTCCTACCTCGTTAAAAGCGCGAACGTATTTATTATAAGTGCTTACGGTAACAACGTCAGATTCTAATATAAGAGTATTAACGCTGTGCTTTGTAAGTAAGGCTTTTACTTCATCCACAAGGGATTTAAACTCTATAACACTACAGTCCTTAGCGTTCTTTAACGCTGCTTCATAGTATCTGAAATCGACGAGAAGATAGCTTTCGTCTCCGGTGATAAGCATAGCTCCTTCGCTTTTCTGAAAGCCCGATAAATAATAAATATTATTCTCGTTGGTTATCAGCAGTGCAACGGAGCTATCGTCTATTATTTTTCTTAAATCATTTGTCCTTCGTTTTTGGACGGACATTTACATCATTTCCTTTAAAGCATTCATTGCGAGCAAATAGCTGAATTTGCCGAAGCCGGCAATCTGACCCGCGCAGACGGGTGCAATTACCGAGGTATGTCTGAACTCCTCACGCGCGTGAATGTTAGACATATGTACCTCGACAAAAGGAATATTTACACAAGCGATTGCGTCTCTGAGAGCATAGCTGTAATGAGTGAGAGCGCCCGCATTAATCACAACACCGTCAAAGTTATCGCGTGCAGCGTGTATTTTATCAATAAGGTTGCCCTCGTGGTTCGACTGATAAATTCCCACATCAAATCCATTTGTTTTACCGTATTCAATAATCTGGTCCGATATGCTTTCGCTACTCTCGTTTCCGTAGATTCCTTTTTCTCTTATTCCTACCATATTTAGGTTTGGCCCGAGTAATACAAGAACTTTTTTCATAATGTACTCCTTTTAAGTTAAAAAAGCATTCCATAAAAATAAATAAGCGAACAGAATTATTCTGTCCGCTTTATTATTTACCTATACTTGCGTTTACGTGCTGCTTCGGACTTTTTCTTACGCTTTACAGACGGCTTTTCATAAGCCTCTCTCTTGCGTACCTCAGCAATAACGCCGGCTCTGGCACACTGTTTTTTAAATCTTCTTAAAGCACTTTCAAGAGATTCATTTTCTTTAAGTCTTACCTCTGACATTTCTATTTCCCTCCCATCTGCCAATCGGCATGGGTAATCTGCAAAATACTGCGAGTAGTATTATACAATATCTTCACATAATTTGTCAAGGGTTATCAAAAAATTAGTAAAAAAATACTAAATAGTTTTAATTATACCAAAAAAATACGTATTTTATGGTTTTACAACTATATTTACAATTCTACCCTTAACATAAATTTCTTTGACAATATTCATTCCGTCGATTGCTTTTGCTACGTTATCGTCGGATTTAGCAAGCTTAAAAACCTCGTCCTGCTGTGCGTCAACTGCAACATTTATCTTAGCCTTAATTTTTCCGTTTACCTGTACGGCAATCTCGGTAGTTTCATCTACGCACTTGCTCTCGTCATATTCGGGCCATTTCTGCTCTGCGACAATTCCGTCTCCTAAAGAGCAAATCTCAAAGATTTCCTCCGTAATATGAGGAGCAAACGGATTTAGAAGAATTGCAAAAATTCCAAGCTCTTTCTTATTAATTGAGCCGAAAGCCGTAACATCATTAATAAGAGCCATTAGTGCGGCTATAGCGGTGTTAAACTTGATATTTTCTATGTCATCGCCGACCTTCTTTATAGCCTTATTGAACGCTCCTTCAAGCTCAGGGCGTATCTTTTCACCGTCAACAAGAATATTTTGTAAATTCCAAAAACGCTCAACAAATCTTCGGCATCCTCTTATGCTTGAAGGACTCCACGGAGCCGCTTTTTCAAAGTCGCCGATGAACATTTCATAAAGCCGCATAGTATCTGCGCCGTACTCTTCGACAATATCGTCGGGATTAACGACATTACCTCGGGACTTGGACATTTTTTCGCCGTTTTCGCCGAGAATCATACCGTGACTTGTGCGTTTTGCGTACGGCTCAGGGGTAGGAACAACTCCTAAATCATACAAGAACTTATGCCAGAATCGGCTGTAGAGCAAGTGAAGCGTCGTGTGCTCCATACCGCCGTTATACCAATCAACGGGAGACCAGTATTCGAGAGCCTCTTTTGAGGCTAAAGCCTCGTTGTTATGCGGGTCCATATATCTGAGGAAATACCACGAGGAGCCTGCCCACTGCGGCATTGTGTCCGTCTCTCTTAAAGCCTTTCCGCCGCAGCACGGACAAGTAGTATTTATCCAGTCGGTCATTTTAGCGAGCGGAGATTCGCCCGTATCGGTAGGCTCGTAAGAATCAACCATAGGAAGCTTGAGGGGAAGCTCGCTTTCGGGAATCGGAACAAAACCGCATTTCTCGCAGTGAACAATTGGGATAGGTTCGCCCCAGTAGCGCTGGCGCGAGAAAACCCAGTCGCGCAGCTTATAGTTCACCTTTGCTCTGCCTATACCCTGCTCGGTAAGCCACTCAATCATTTTAGCCTTAGCGTCCTCTACGGACAGACCGTTAAGGAAGCCTGAATTTGTAAGTATACCCGAAGCGCAGTCCGTAAACGCCTCTTTCTGGGCATCTTTTCCGCCTTTTACTACCTCGATAATTGGAAGATTAAATTTTTTGGCGAATTCCCAGTCACGCGTATCGTGAGCAGGAACAGCCATAATTGCGCCCGTACCGTAAGAAACGAGTACATAGTCGGATACAAAAATCGGGATTTTAGTATTATTTACAGGGTTTATCGCCTCAACGCCATTTAAACGGATACCCGTTTTATCCTTAGCGACTTCCGTCCGCTCAAAGTCTGACTTTTTTGACGCCTCAATCTGATAAGCCCTTACTTCTTCAATGTTTTCAAGCTTATCCGACCATTTCTCAATGAGCGGATGCTCAGGAGAAATAACCATATATGTAGCGCCGAAAAGAGTGTCACAGCGTGTTGTGTAAACGGTGAGTTTATCGCCAGTTGTAGCGGTAAAATCTACCTCCGCGCCAGTTGAACGTCCTATCCAGTTTTTCTGCTGAGCTTTTACTCTGGGCGGATAATTAACTAAATCAAGGTCGTTTATAAGTCTGTCTGCATAAGCCGTGATTTTAAGCATCCACTGCGACTTAACCTTGTGGATAACCTCGCTTCCGCACCGCTCGCAAACTCCGTTTACAACTTCTTCGTTAGCGAGTACGCATTTACAGGAGGTGCACCAGTTAACATTCATTTCTTTCTTATAAGCCAGACCCTTCTTGAAAAGCTGAAGGAAAATCCACTGGGTCCACTTGTAGTAATCGGGGTCAGTCGTATTTATTTCCCTGCTCCAATCAAACGAAATGCCGAGAGACTGAATTTGCTTTTTAAAACGCTCAATATTTTGCTTTGTAACAATTTCAGGGTGAATATGATTTTTTATAGCATAGTTTTCTGTCGGCAAACCGAAGGCGTCCCATCCGATAGGATAAAGAACATTGTACCCCTGTAGTCTCCTCTTGCGTGCTACCGTATCAAGGGCTGTATAAGGTCGGGGATGTCCGACGTGCAGACCCTGACCTGACGGATAAGGAAACTCAATAAGAGCGTAGAACTTCTCTTTTGCAGTGTCCTCGCTTGCGTGGAACACCCCTTTATCCTCCCATATTTTCTGCCATTTAGCTTCAACTTTTTTGTGGTCGTACCTCAAAATCATAACCTCCGTTAATCTACTATATCGGTCAAATCTATTTCCCTGCCGTCCTGCCATAGTCGTTCAAGGTCATAGAAATTTCTCGCTTCATCATTAAAAACGTTTACAATTATATCAACGTAATCAAGCAAAATCCAACTGTCGGAACGATGTCCCTCAATATGATGCACGGGAATACCGATTTGGTCAAGCTGATACTCCACCTCGTCGGCGAGAGCTTTAACCTGTGTACTGCTGCGGCCTGTAGCGATAACCATATAATCCGCAAGCACGGTTACATCATTAATCTCAATCACTTTTATATCCTGCGCCAGTTTGTCGCTTAGCACCTGCGCAATTTTAATAGCCTGTTCGTAAGTTGTCATATTTTAATTTCCCTTTTTCTTTAAATTAATCAATATATCATTATAGCAATCAACTGCGTTGCTATGTATCGGAAGTTCTCTTCTGCTCAAATCTTTTATCGTAAATTTAAGCGCATAAAGCATTGCGCTATTCAAATCCTCAAACGCCTTTTTTCGCATAACATCTACATCGGGATAATCACGCTCCGCGCTGATAAAGTCGGCAGTGAAAATTACCTTTTCAAGAAGCGACATTCCCGCGCGACCCGTGGTGTGGTACCTCACGGAATTAATAATATCTTCGTCGTCAATACCGAGTTCGTTTTGAATATAGACGCTGCCTGCTATCGCGTGCCAAAGCTTTGAAGAATTTTGCTCAACGGCGTCAAGTATTATACCACCGTCTGCTATAATTTGCAACATTTCATCTTTTTCAATTTCCTTGCAACAGTCGTGCAATATACCTGCAATTTTAGCCTTTTCTTCGTCTGCGCCGTAAACCTTAGCAAGCCTTACCGCGGACTCTGATACGTTTACGCTGTGTATATAGCGTCTCTCACCCATTCTACCCTTTATAAGCGAGAGATACTCACTCTTATCCAAAAAAATCACGTCCCATATAAATGACAGTTTTTAATATATTCAATAACCTTTGGAGCAAGAAGATTGTCAACTGTTTCTTTATTTTTAAGCCTTCTTCTTATCAGTGTAGAGCTAACTTCCATAACCTTATGAGACATAACAAAACAGTTACAGCCTATTTTCTTTAAATTTTCACAATGAACCGAAATGTCATTTCTTTCGCAGTCTCTCGGAACAACGATAACCGACGCGGATTCAAAAATATCCTGAGGATTTTTCCAGTTTTGAAGTGTAAGAAACATATCCTCTCCGACAATCATAAACAATTGATCATTAGGATATATTTCTTTAAGAGAATTTAAAGTTAAATATGTGTAACTATCGCCTTTTCTTTTAATCTCCATATCGGATACTTGTATATTATCCGTATTTTCAAAGGACAGCCTGCACATCTCAAATCTGTGTTCAGAATCTGCGAACTCCGAATTATCCTTAAGCGGAGTTTGATAAGTAGGCATTATTATAACCTTGTCAAGCTTAAACTCATTTATAACATCGCTTACGAGCTTGACGTGTCCCAGATGGACAGGGTTAAAGCTGCCGCCGAAAAGAGCTATTCTCATTTCTTTGTTTTAGGCAGCTTAATAACCGGCTCATCGGGATTAGGTCGATATAAAACAAATTTAGAGCCGATTACCTGAACTACATCCGCGTTTATGCTGTCCGCAATTTCGTTTGAAGCCTCTCGAGGAGTAATCGGACTGCTCTCAAGGCATTTGCCTTTTATAATCTCTCGTGCTGTGAGCGCGTCGTCAGCCTGTTTTATAATTTCGTTCGACATTCCGCCCTTACCGATGTAGACTATCGTATCTATAGTATTTGCAATACCTCTTAAAAAAGCTCTCTGTTTACTTGTAAGCATTATTTTCCTCCAAATACTTTGTAAGCTCTGACTGCAACATTCTAAGCGAATTTCCGCGGTGGCTTACTTTATCCTTTTCCTCAGGCGTGAAATCTCCGAACGACCGTCCTTCATAGAGAAAAATCGGGTCGTACCCGAAACCGCCGTTTCCCGATGGTTCAAGCGCAATTTCTCCAAAGCATTTTCCCTCGACCTGAATTTTATCACCGTTCGGGAAAACACAGGTGATAGCCGAAACATAGTGAGCTCCGCGTTTTTCCCGCTCAACATCTCTGAGTTTTTCGAGAATAAGAGCGTTTTTTTCTTCGTCTGTTGAACTCTCTCCTGCAAAACGAGCGGAATATATTCCCGGTGCGCCGTTAAGAGCATCTATGCAAATTCCCGAATCGTCCGCAATTGCAGGCAGTCCCGTTTTTCGGCAGGCTGCGTCAGCTTTAAGAAAAGAGTTTTCAGTAAAAGTAGTGCCGTTTTCTTCGACGTCGTCGAGAATTATACCCTCTTGCTTAGCGGTAACCGCCTCTATGCCCAGAGGTTTAAGAATACGCTCAAGCTCTATCAATTTTTTGGGATTATTAGTAGCAATTATGAACTTCATAATAACCTCTTTTTTATCAACTGAAATCAAATAAGGCTTTGGAGAAATCGTCAGGGTCAAATGGCTGTAAGTCGTCAATCTGCTCGCCTACACCTATAAACTTAACGGGCACATCAAGAGAATTCTTTATAGCAAGTACGATACCGCCCTTAGCAGTACCGTCAAGCTTTGTAAGCACTATGCCTGTTATACCTGTTGCCTCTTTAAAATGCTCAACCTGCGATACAGCATTCTGTCCCGTTGTAGCGTCGAGAACAAGCAGGATTTCTTTATCCGCGTCAGGCAGCTCGCGGTCAATAATTCTGTTAATCTTTGCAAGCTCGTCCATAAGATGCTTTTTGTTGTGAAGTCTGCCTGCGGTGTCAGCTATAATGATGTCCGCTCCCCTCGCTTTTGCGGCGGAAATTGCGTCGAATACAACAGCCGCAGGGTCCGAGCCTTCATTCTGCTTTATGATTTCACAACCGCTTCTTTCAGCCCAAATATTCAGTTGGTCTATAGCGGCGGCACGGAATGTGTCGGCAGCGGCGAGAAGAACCTTTTTGCCTTCGTTTTTAAAACGGTTCGCCATTTTACCAATTGTAGTAGTTTTACCGACTCCGTTAACGCCGATAACAAGAATAACGGACGGCTTAGTATTGAGGTTAAGCTCCTGTCCGCCTTTGAGCATTTCGCTTACTACTTCTTCGAGAAGAACGCGTATCTGTTCGGGGTCGGTTGTGCCTGTTTCTTTAACTCTTTTCCTAAGCTTGTCGCAGATTTCCTCGGCGGTTGTCATTCCGACATCACCCATTACAAGAAGCTCCTCAAGCTCCTCAAAAAGCTCCTCGTCAATCTTAGTAAAAGATTTGAGCATTGAGTCAATCTGTCCGATAACACTTTCTCTTGTTTTCTTTAAGCCTTGTTTTATTTTACTGAATAATCCCATTTAAATCATTCCTTTTTATAATCCGAGTTTCTCCGAAACCTCGCTTGCTCTAAGCTCGAGCAATTTGGAAACGCCCTCGTCCTGCATAGTAACGCCGTAGAGCACGTCAGCCTCTTCCATTGTTCCGCGTCTGTGCGTTATAAGTATGAACTGAGTTTTTTGAGTAAGATTGCGCACATACTGAGCAAACCTGTCTACATTCACCTCGTCAAGCGCCGCCTCAATCTCGTCCATCACGCAGAACGGAGCAGGTCTTACCTTCATAATCGCAAAGTAGAGAGCAATCGCGACAAGCGCTTTCTCGCCTCCCGAAAGAGCTTCAAGATGAACTACGATTTTGCCCGGCGGGTGAACGATAATATCAATTCCGCTTGTTAGTATATCCTCCGGGTCTGTAAGAGCGAGCGACGCTGTACCGCCTCCGAAAAGCTCCTTAAAGGTGTATGTAAAATTGCGGTTAATCTGCTCAAAGCTAACGATAAACTCTTCCTGCATCTGCTTTGTAAGGCCTTTGATGAGCTTTTCAATTTCTTTCTTTGATTTCTCGACATCATCAACCTGAGCGCTGATAAATTCGTATCTTTCGGAAACTTCCTTGTATTCTTCAATAGCGCTTACATTGACCGTGCCGAGCGCCCTTATTTTTCCCTTCAAAGCGTTAAGTCTGCTTTGAGCCTCGGAAATGCTTTCTAACCTGACAGCACTCTCTTCCGCTTCTTTTTTTGTGAGCTGATATTCCTCCCACAGCTTTGAGATGATGTTATCATACTCCTTCTTTAGGTTAATTCTGCGCTCCTCGAGTCTGGCAAGCTCTCTGCCGGAAATTTCTCTTTCGTTATTTTTTTCACGTTCGAGATTTCTTAGCTCTGCGCTGCGTTTCTCAAAAGAATCCTTTTTTAAATTTAAATCTTCAATTTCTTTGTTTAATGAATTAACCTTAGAATTAAGAACATCAATATCCTTTTGGAGTTCTGAGATTCTCGTCTTTGTGTTACTGATAATATCGTTAAAACCCTCAATTTCATTATTTAACTGAGACTTTCGGTTATCTCTGCCCTCTTCGGTCGAAACAGCATAAGCTATTTCAGAATTATAGGTTTCAATATCCTTTTTAGCGGTAACAATTTCCAACCTGATATTTTGCAACTGCTCGGACATTTCCTCGCGCCTTGCGGTGAGCTTTGAGCGGTTTCCGGTTATCTCTTCAAGCTGAGCCTCATACTGTGAGATAGACCAGTTAATATCATCAAGCTGCTCCTTGGCACGCTTCTCATCAATCTTATACTGTTCTATTCTCTCCTTACAATTCTTAACTTCTTTCTCTGCACCGTCTATAGCCTGCTTCTGCGAATTTAAATCATTTTCGAGAGCTTTTGATTCGGTCAGGACTCTGACCCGCTCCTGCTGTGCTTTTGAAAGGTCGGCTCTTGTGCCGAGTATCTCTCCCTCAACAGAAGCATACTCCGTTACAGCTTTATCATACTCTACGGCTGCGTCCTCAGCTTTTTTATTTAATTCTTCAGCTTTAGCCTTGTTTTTAGCTATTTCAGACGCTCTTGAAAGAAGACCAGATTTTTTCCCGAATGAACCGCCCGTAAGCGAGCCTCCTGCGTTTACTACCTGACCGTCGAGAGTAACAACCTTAAATCGGTATCCGTATTTTTTAGCAATTACAGTAGCGGCATTTAAATCCTCCGCAACAACAATTCTTCCCAAAAGAGACTTGAGTATGCTTTCATATTCAGGTTTGCAGTCGCACAAATCGGAAGCTATTCCTATAAATCCGTAACAATCGTCAAGACCGTTTTCATTAAGCGACTTTGGACGAATAGTATTCATAGGCAGGAAAGTTGCCCGACCGCCGTCTTTCTTTTTAAGAAATGCAATAGCGCTCTTTGCGTCCTGCTCGGTAGACGTGACAATATTCTGCATCGCCGAGCCGAGGGCAATTTCTATCGCAACAGTATACTCGGCAGGAACATTGATAATCCTTGAGACGGGTCCGTGGATACCTTTAAGCTGTCCTCTATTAGCAGCTTGCACCACGTTCTTAACCGAGTAGGAAAAGCCCTCAAGATTTCTCTCCAGATCCTCAAGCAGCTTAACTTTCCTCAAAACCTCTTGCGTATCCAGCATAAGATTATCTGCCTGAGTCTTAAGGTCATCGCGTTTTTTTTGTCTGGCGCTTAGCTTTAACTCCAGTCCCTTTATAGAATTTGACAGAGATTCGACCTCTTCGTTACATTTATCAATCTGCTTTTTATATTTTTCTGACATCTCGAGAGTTGTGTTATACTGCTCAAGCCGCTGGGAATTCGTGCTTAAAATGCTCTCTATTCTCGCCTGTAGCTCCGTAACGGAGGTCACGCTCGTCATTTGTGTAACTCTCGCGTCGGCTGACTGAGAGGTAAGCTCCGAAAGCTTCGCGCTAAGAGTCTGGATTTTGTCTCCGCTCCTGCTGGAGTCAATGTTTACAATATTCAGCTTTTCAGAAGTTTCGTTATAAAGCTCTTGTTTTTCCTCAATAACAGCCTTGAGTTCTTTTATTTTAGCATGCTTTTCCTCAATACTTGTCAGAGCGTCCTCGGCGTCTGTATCAACCTTTTGAATCTCTTCCTCAAGACGTGTTATATTTTCTCTATTGTGAAGAATATCGTTTTCCGCAACCGACACGGAGCTTTTCTTAGAGCTTATCTCGGCAATTATATCGTTAATATTGCTTCTGATGCTCTCTATATCGGCAGAGTATTCGCCGTTTTTTGCGTAAATACTCTCGATTTCCGCCTGAATATCGTTGAGCGCCTTATCTGCCTCGTCGTGCTGTAAGCGGGAAATCGAAATTTTATCCTCTTCTTCTTTTAATACTTTATTGCTGTTATTTAGCGTATTAACCCAAAGAGCAATTTCTATATCTTTCTTTTCCTCAGAATATTCGAGAAATTTTTCAGCTTTTTCGGACTGCTTTTTAAGAGGACCCACACGTTCCTCCAACTCTGTGACAATATCACGAAGTCTGAGAAGATTGTCCTCCGTATGCTTTAACTGTCGTTCCGACTCAAGTTTTTTGTATCTGTAGCGCGAGATACCGGCGGCTTCCTCAAATATTTCTCTCCTGTCCTCACTTTTTGAGGAAACAATACTGTCAATCTTGCCCTGACTTATCATCGAATAACCGTCACGTCCGAGACCTGTGTCCATAAACAGTTCATTTATATCCTTGAGCCGAACCTGACTGCCGTTTATAAGATACTCGCTCTCTCCGCTTCGATAGTATCTTCTCGTTACAGAGACATCATCGCCGTCGAAAGGCAAAAACCTATCATGGTTTTCAATGTTCATAGTTACCTCTGCATAACCGAGAGCTTTTCTGTCGTCTGTACCGTTAAAAACCACGTCCTCCATACGAGAGCATCTGAGCGTTTTCGGAGACTGCTCACCGAGAACCCAGCGTATAGCATCTGTGATATTGCTCTTACCCGATCCGTTAGGTCCTACTACAGTGGTCATACCTGTGTCAAATGTTAATTTAGTTTTATCGGGAAATGTTTTAAAGCCCTGAATTTCGAGGGATTTTAACAGCATTTAATCACCCTTGTCCTTAATTTCAACCTCATATTTTCCGAGTGTTTCGTCCTTTTCGATAGTTACGTTATACCCAAGACTATTTAGTCTTCGGATATTTGTCTTATTCTGCCCTATTAATTTTGATACAGATTTAGGACTTACACATATTACAATATTTTTATTATCAGTCAGCTTGTTTTTAATATTTCTATAAAAAATTTCAGTCTCACACAATTCCTTAAAAGCGGGGTGATAACCACACGAAATCTGATTTTTTATGAGGTCGTTACTGTAGTGGAGACCGACTCGTATCACGTTTATTCCGTTTTTTTCAAACAACGTCATAATATCGGCGCAAAGTCTGACTGACTGCTCTAAGGTATAAGTCTTATAAGCACCTCTCAAATATAAATCCGCAAGCTCCGTATTTTTCATTACCACTGTCGGATAAATTCTAACGCACTCCGGCTTTAGCTTAACAAACTCCAAGGCAGTTTTCATATCGCTTTCGGCGGTTGCTTTATATAATCCGGTCATCATCTGCAAGCCTAAATTAAATCCGTGTTTTTTTATTGTCTTTGCGGCGTTTCTCACATCATCGGAGGAATGTCCGCGATTATTCGCTTTTAGCACTTCATCGCTCATAGACTGCGCGCCAAGCTCAATGGTAGTTACTTTATAATTCTTTAAAAGATTTAAAACCTCATCATCAATATAATCGGGACGCGTAGATATTCGTATGCCCATAAATTTGTCTATATAAGACGTTGCAGCATTAAGCAGGGAGAGCATATACCCTCTGTCAATTGCTGTAAAGCTGCCGCCAAAAAAAGCAATCTCGGAATTATATGTATTTTCACCCAGATTATTTATTGCATTTTCAATGGTTTCCTTTACATCTTCTGCCGTCGGCTGATAAGCCTGTCCTGTTATCTCTTTCTGATTGCAGAAAGAACATTGATGAGGACAGCCGTTGTGCGGAATAAAAACAGCAACGTTATTGTGCTTAATAACCCATCAACTCCAAAGCCTCTCTTGCAGCATTTTGCTCAGCCTCTTTTTTGCTCCTGCCGCCGCCTTTTCCTATAACATTGCTGTTAAGGCGCACCTCAAAAACAAAGTGCTTATCATGGTCGGGTCCACTCTCGGACACGAGGTTGTAGTAGAGCTTTTCTCCGGGATTTTTCTGAACAATCTCCTGCAAAGTAGTCTTATAATCCTTAAACGGCTTTTTGCTCTTGCTTTTAAGTTCGGGAACGATAAATCTGAGAATATGAGTTGCCGCGTGTTCTATTCCGCCGTCTAAGTATATCGCCGCGATAACCGCCTCGAAAGCGTCCGAAAGTATAGAAGGACGGTCTGCGCCGCCGCCGTTTTTCTCACCCTTGCTAAGATACAGGTAATCGCCGAGATTAATTTGTTTTGCAAATTTATATAGTGCTTTTTCACACACGAGGGAGGCTCTTAGCTTTGTAAGTTCACCCTCGGGTAATTCAGGCAGGCTCTCAAAAATATAATCAGCTACAACGATAGAAAGCACAGCGTCTCCCAAAAATTCAAGTCTCTCGTTGCATTTTATATTCTTATCCCTATGCTCGTTAGCGTAGGAGGAGTGAGTAAGAGCCTCCTGCAATAAAGCCTTTTTTTTAAATCTATAGTTAATAATATTTTCAAAATCTTTCATTTATTTCACTGCCTTAGCTATTTCCTCGACAACATTTGCGTCAACATAGTTTTTTGTCAGTCTCAAAGCATTTTTAAAGGTTCTTGCTTTCGCGCTGCCGTGCGCCTTAAAAACAGGTTTTGCAGTACCCATAATCGGAGCACCGCCGTATTCGTTGTAATCAAACTCTTTAACTAATGTCTTTAAATCGCTAATAATTAAAGCAGCAGCCAGCTTATTTTTAGCGCTCTTTGAAAGCAGTTCCTTAACCTTACCCATAAGAGCTTTCGCAACTCCCTCATAGGTCTTGAGAACCATATTACCCGTAAAACCGTCAGACACAAAAACATCGCACGCACCGTACGGCAGGTCCCGCGCTTCTACATTTCCAACAAAATTGAGCTGAGAATCTTTAAGGAGTTCATACGCTTTATGCTGTAGTTCAAGTCCCTTGTGTTCCTCGGTTCCTACATTCGCAAGTCCTACTCTCGGGTTATTTATTCCCATAACCTTTTCCATATAAGCCGAACCCATTATAGCATACTGCAAAAGCATTTCAGGGCGCGACTCCAGATTAGCTCCCGCATCTACAAGCATAAAGCAACCGCCGTTAAAATGTGGCAAAACAGGCGCAAATCCGGGACGTTTAACGCCCTTGATTCTTTTAACGAGCAAAGTTCCGCCCACACACAGCGCGCCGCTGTTGCCGGCGCTCACAAACGCGTCTCCTTCGCCGTCAGCGAGCATTTTCATAGCTACAGTCATAGAGCTGTCTGGCTTGCTTTTAAGAACGGACTGCGGGTCGTCGTCAGCCGAAATAACCTCGGTAGTATTTATAAGCAGCATTTTTGAAATATCTACGCCGTTTTCCTCAGCCGACTTTTTTACAATATTCTCACTGCCGACAAGAATAATATCGAGTCCGTATTCCTGCCTGGCCTCTTCGCACCCTTTTATTATTTCAAGCGGCGCGTTGTCTCCGCCCATTGCGTCTACAATTATTCTCACAGCATCACGTCCTCTAAGTATTTATCCAAATCAGCAAGCGCCCTGTCAGCATAAGCCTCTCCGCGCAGTTTTTTGTCTCTCGGTCTGTTTTCAAGCTCGGGAAGTATTCCGAAATTAGCTCCCATCGGCTGAAAATCTTTCACCTTCTCGTCCGCGATATATCTGCTGAGACTGCCGATAACTGTAGTATCGGGCAAAAGTACGGTATTCTCGCCTTTTAATGCTCTTTGCGCGTTTATTCCCGCGATTATTCCCGACGAGGCGGACTCCATATATCCCTCAACTCCCGTGATTTGTCCTGCGAAAAAAATATTACCATTGATTTTTGTACTAAAATCGCTGTTTAAAACCTTCGGCGAATTGAGAAATGTATTTCTGTGCATTACTCCGTAACGCACAAATTCAGCGTTTTTGAGTGCAGGAATGAGACTGAAAACGCGCTTTTGCTCTCCAAACTTCAGGTTAGTCTGAAATCCGACAAGATTAAACATAGTCCCCTGCGAGTTCTCTTTGCGAAGCTGTAATACCGCCCAAGGTCTGTGACCTGTGCGCGGGTCTGTGAGTCCTACAGGCTTCATAGGTCCGAAACGAATAGTGTCGTGACCTCTCTGCGCCATAATCTCGATAGGCATACAGCCCTCGTACACTCTCGGGTCACGAACATCAAAATCGTGCACGGGAGCTCGTTCTGCATTTACAAGAGCTTCATAGAAAATCTCGTATTCTTCCTTGTTCATAGGACAGTTGAGATAATCTGTCCCATCGCCCTTGCCGTAACGGGACTCAAAAAAGGCTATGTCCAAATCAACGCTGTCCAGTGTAACAATCGGAGCGGCCGCGTCATAGAAAGACATTGCGCTTCCGAACCTATCATATATCTTCTCGGCAAAACTGTCGGAAGTAAGCGGTCCTGTAGCGATTACAGTAATCCCATCTTCAGGAATTTCGGTGACTTCTTCGCTTATTATATCTATATTTTCATTATTTCTTATGACATCGGTTACATATTTCGAGAAAATCTCTCTGTCTACAGCGAGCGCGCCTCCCGCGGGTACTCTCGCTTTATCCGCGGCTTTAAGGAGTAATGAGTCGAGCCTTCGCATTTCCTCTTTCAAGAGTCCGGCGGCTGAGCTCACTCTATCCGCTTTAAAAGAATTGGAGCACACAAGCTCGCAAAATAAATCCGATTTATGTGCTGGACTCTTTTTTTGGGGCTTCATCTCATAAAGCTTTACTCTTATTCCACGCTTAGCAATCTGATACGCAGTCTCGCAGCCTGCGAGACCCGCGCCTATAACATTAATATGCATTAGCTTTTAACTGTCTTTTCATAGCCGCAATCCTTATTCTGACAGAATAGCACCTGTTTTTTACCCTTCTTCTTGAACAAAATTTCACCGCACTGCGGGCAATACTCGTTTACAGGCTCATACCACGAAACAAAGTCGCACTTGGGATAATTACTGCAACCGTAAAACACAGTTTTTCTCTTTGTAGTTTTAACTATAACATCGCCGTCGGAACATTTAGGGCACTTAACGCCGACCTTCTGAAAATACTTTTTTACATTTTTACACTCAGGATAGCCGGGGCAGGCAATAAACTTACCGAACCTGCCGACTTTTATAACCATATTTCTTCCGCAGTTTTCGCAGATTATATCAGTTTTATCCTCTTCAAGCTGAATTTTTACTCCATCCATTTCGTTTTTGGCCTTGGAGAGAGTTTTGTCAAAATCTTTATAGAAATCGTCAATGAGAGTTTTCCACTCAACGTCGCCGTGTTCAACCGTATCCAAATCCTGCTCCATCTGAGCGGTAAACTTAACGTTTACAATTTTCGGAAAACGCTCCTTCATCAGCTTTACCATAGCCTCTCCAAGCTCGGTTGGAACAAGAGTTTTGCTCTCTCGCTTGACGTACTCGCGGTTAGTAATTGTCGAAATTGTAGCGGCATATGTTGAAGGTCTGCCTATACCGTGCTCCTCGAGCGCTCTGATAAGCGAAGCTTCTGTATAGCGCGGAGGCGCTTGGGTAAAGTGTTGATTAGGAACTATTTCCTTTTTGCGCACCGGCATACCCTTTTCAAGCTCAGGCAGTTCAGTAGTTTTCTCCTCCTCAACGTCTTTACTTTCCACATAAAGTGAAGTAAATCCGTCGAATGATACCCTGTATCCGGAAGCTTTAAAAACGTAGCCGTTACCTTCAATGTCTGCACGCGTAGTTTTCTGAACGCACTCGGACATCTGTGACGCGACAAAACGCTTCCAAATAAGGTTGTAGAGCTTATACTGGTCGCTTGTAAGGTTGTGCTTTATACTGTCAGGCTCTAATGACGGCATAGACGGACGTATAGCCTCGTGTCCGTCCTGAGCATTGGAACGCGATTTAAAATATCTCGGCTTAGCAGGCAGATACTTTCCGCCGAAAGTCCTGCCTATATATTCGGTAACTTCCTCAATAGCTTGGTTGGATATTCTGAGAGAATCAGTACGCATATAAGTTATAAGACCTGTCGCTCCCATTCCGTCAATTTCAATTCCTTCATACAGTTCCTGTGCAACGCGCATAGTACGCCTCGACTGGAATCCGAGTTTTCTTGACGCCTCCTGTTGTAATGTAGACGTAATAAACGGAGGTGCGGGAGATTTTTTTCTAGTACCGTTCTTTACGCTCGTTACTGTATACTCCGCATTTTCAAGCTCTTTAAGAATTTTTTCCGCTTCTTCTTGGTTGCTTATTTTATCCTTTCCTAAATACAAGGTAGCATGAAAAGCTTTTCTTGAGCCCTTAGGAATAAATTTTGCGTCAATGCTCCAGTATTCTTCAGGCTTAAAGGCTCTTATCTCCTCCTCCCTGTCCACGATAATCCTGACCGCAACGGACTGAACTCTGCCCGCCGACATACCGCGCCTGATTTTCTGTGAAACAAAAGGACTTAGCTTATAACCTACAAGTCTGTCGAGCACACGGCGAGCCTGTTGGGCATTTACGAGATTTGTGTTTATACTTCTTGGCGAGCTCATACCGTTACTGACGCCTGTTTTTGTTATTTCGGTAAACTCTACTCGGTTCGCATCGTCAAGACTTAAACCGAGAATATACGCTAAATGCCAGGAAATAGCCTCGCCCTCACGGTCAGGGTCGGTCGCGAGGAAAACTTTATCCGAGTTTTCAGCATGCTTCTTTATATCCTTTACGAGCGACTCCTTGCCCTTAATTATTGTATAGTTCGGCTCGTAGTTATTTTTTATATCAACACTAAGTCTTGCATTCGGAAGATCACGTACATGACCCATCGATGCAATAACATCGTAGTCTTTTCCTAAATATTTTTTAATTGTCTTAGCCTTTGCAGGCGACTCAACAATAACAAGATTTGACATTATTTTTTCATAACCTTTCCGTCCACATTATACATTTATAGTTACTGAAACCTTACCGTGGACAAATAAGGTTCGCGTAATCAGACTAAAACATAGCCTCTGCCCTGAACCGATTTAATTAGCTTTTTGAGTTCCAGTACTGTAAGTACAGGCAGAATTTCATTTACAGGTAATTTGGTTATTTCAGATATTTCGTCAATATACACAGGCTTATTGCCAATCGCATAATAAATATCGCTTTGCTCTTTAGTCAAATTAAGATTTTCTTTATGAACGGGTGCTTCCGTGATGTCCTTTGAACGTATACCGTAAACATCAATTGGTGCTTTTCCCTTCACGGGTACTACCTCAACGTAATCGTCATACGGAACGGAATCCGAGGATATTTCACTCGTCGCGTAGATGTTATCATATGCGTCCAATATATCCTTATAATCAGTGACAAGCTCTGCAATCCTATCTTTTATCAGCTTATTTGTACCGTCAAAACGCGAATCTATAGAACCTGCAAGAGCGAATATCTTCTTATTAATATCTTGCTCCAGTCCACATTCGACCGTAATCAGCGAGCCGCTCTTTTTCCCTGCCTCAATAACAAGAATACCGTCCGAAAGTGCGGAGATAATCCTGTTTCTCTGCGGAAAATGAAACGGAAACGGCTCAGTATCGGGCGGATACTCCGAGATAACAGCGCCCTTAAACGTTATATCTCTGCGTATGCGCTCGTTTTCTCTTAAGTAATCGTAATTAATTCCGCACCCCAGGACGCAAATTGTCACCCCGTCAGCGGCAAGCGCGCCGACGTGCGATGACGTATCTATGCCCCGAGCGCCGCCGCTTATAATTGTAACTCCGTGCTTTGCAAGATTTTTCGCGAAGTCATACGCGGCGTTCATTCCATATACAGACGCACGTCTCGTTCCGACAATACCTACGGACATTCTTTCATCTATGTCCGGCATAAATCCCGAAACATACAAAACGGCAGGAGGATCGTCTATAGAGTACAGACACTTTGGATACAAGCTGTCCTCTATTGTAATCATTTCATAACAGTAATGACTACACTTACGGATAATTTCATCTGATACTGAAAGAGGGGTTTTACCAAGCTTTTCAATCTCATTATTGTTGAAAAGTCCCGACAGAATCCACTCAGATTCACCTCCGTAATAAAAATCTTTTATACTGTCATAAATCTGAGTCAGCTGTTTTGCAGCCGGCGTACAATATCCGATTGCCTGAGTAAACCAAATCCAGTACTCTATGTTCTTCATTTTACAAGTTCCCAAATTATTATGCTCGCGGCAACAGCCGCATTCAGAGACTCGGCTCTGCCCTTCATCGGTATGGTAATCAAAGAGTCACAAGCCTCGACCGTAGACTTTTTCAGTCCGTTGCCTTCGTTTCCGACAGCTACGATACACGGAGTTTTAAATGTAATATCCGTTATATGATCGGCATTTCTGTCAATGACAGACGCATATGATGTCAGCTCTTTATGCGACTTAATAAACTCTTCAATTGACTCAGTAATAATATACTCCAGTCTGAAGACTGCTCCCATACTTCCCCTTACAACCTTCGGAGAATATATATCACAGCAATCCTTGGACATAACAATACCATCAATCCCGACTGCCTCGGCGGTTCTTAGAATCGTTCCGAGGTTAGACGGGTCCTGAACGTTATCAAGAGCTAAAAATTTACTGTTGTCTTTTATTTTATCAAATAGAGTGCTTTTGTCAAGAGTTTTTATAACGCAAAGCATACCCTGCGGAGACTTCGTATCTGATATATAACAGAAAAGCGAGTCGGAAACCACATAGAAACTATTTATATTTTTACTGATTTTATTAATTATATCACAATGTTTTTCAAGTGCGTTTTCGTTTACAACCAAGGCGGTAATTTCGGCTTCAGATAAAAAAGCGTCTTCGCACAGTCTAAGTCCCTCAGCGACAAACTCTCCGCGTTCTCTGCGGTATTTCGAGTTTTTCAAAAGTTTTTTTAGGTGTTTTATAAAAGGATTATCTTTTGCAGTAATTTTAATCATAATACCACCGACAGAAATAGCAAATGCGTTTGGGTTATCCCAAACGCAATTACATTTTAATTATTTTGCAGCCTTTGCCTGTTCTACAAGAGCAGTAAAAGCGGCAGGGTCGGAAATAGCAATCTCGGATAACATCTTGCGGTTAAGTGTTACTCCTGCCTTCTTGAGTCCGTTCATAAATGTAGAATAGTTTACACCATTAGTTTTGCAGGCAGCAGAAATACGCGTAATCCAGAGACGACGGAAATCTCTTTTCTTCTGTTTACGGCCGATATATGCATAGTTACCTGACTTCATAACGGCCTGTTTAGCCATTTTAAAATGTCTTGATTTAGAACCGAAATAGCCCTTAGCGGCTTTTAAAACCTTTTTTCTTCTCTTGCGAGTAGCCATCGCACCTTTAACTCGTGCCATTTTTAAATACCTCCGTTAATTCAATATCAAAGTAAGATTATTTGTAAGGGATAAGTCTCTTGATCTGTGCCACGTTGGTCTTATCAGCACAAGTTGTCTGGCGGAGACCTCTTTTGCGTTTTCTTGTCTTTTTGTTAAGAATGTGGGATTTGTTAGCGTGCGCGCGAACAACCTTACCGTTCTTTGTGAGCTTAAAACGCTTTTTAGCTCCGCTGTGTGTCTTAATTTTTGGCATAATATTTATCCTCCTTAACTTTTTTACTTGTTTGGTTTAGGTGCAAGAAACATAAGCATATTGCGGCCTTCGAGCTTTGCAGGTTTGGAAATTACAGCATACTCCGCACATTCGTCGGAAAAACGCTTCATAATATCGTAACCGAACTCAGAATGACCCATCTCACGTCCGCGGAAACGGATAGATACTTTTACCTTATCGCCGTGCTTAATGAACTTAATAGCGTTATTAAGCTTGGTGTTAAAGTCGTGAGTGTCGATATTAAGGGAAAGACGAACTTCCTTTGTGTCGACAATCTTCTGATTCTTGCGGGCTTCTTTTTCACGCTTAGCCTGCTCAAATCTGTATTTACCGTAATCCATAATTTTGCACACAGGCGGTTTAGCCTGCGGGGCAACCTTAACGAGATCAAGATCGTCCTTAGCCGCCAGATCAAGCGCCTCTTTAGCCGACATAATACCGAGCTGTTCACCACTCGCGCTTATTACGCGCAGTTCGCTGTCCCGGATATCGTCGTTGATCTGAATGTCTTGCTTACTGATAACAAAGCACCTCCATATAATTATGAAAATAAATGCGGACAGAAATCCGTCCGCATTACAATACAAAATAACTAAAAAGCCTTGAGTATTGACCCGTGCAGACGACACCCCACAGGTGAAAGCATTTCTGCTTTACTTTATTTTACCAGTTGATTATATACCGACAAAATAATTTTGTCAAGTATTTATTCTAAACATTTGTAAATTAATTCAGCTATTCTCTCGGTCGACCTACCGTCAAGGTCGTCAAAAAACATATTTCTGAACCGCTCAATCTTCTCAGTTTCAAAATCCTCGTTCTTTATAGCCTCAAGCAAAGCATAAAGAGATGTGCATATCTTACCGGGAATATAAAGCTTAAAATCGAAATAGAAGTCGCGGGACTTTATATATGACTGCAAATCATAAGCATAGAACAGCATAGGAATATTAAGAAGAGATGCCTCGAACACGAGCGATGAATAGTCGCTTATAACAATATCCGAAACAAAGAGCAAATCGTTAATTTCCGTACTCTCCGAGAGGTCGATAACTCTATCGCTGAACTCCTCGGGGATAGGATGCTTTTCCGTTATAAACGGGTGGTGCTTGATAATTACGGCATATTCCTCTCCGAGTGTTTCGCAGACCTCACGAACATCAAACAAATCCATAGGGTATCTTGCACTCGATTTAAGGTCGCCCCGAAATGTCGGAGCAAAAAGAATAATCTTTTTATCCTTTAAGTTAGGATAACTGTTGTAAAATTCTTTTGTGACTTTCTCTCGGTACGCATCGTCAAAGAAAATATCCGTTCTTGCGATACCCGTCGGAACAATATTATCGGTTGCTATACCGAATCCCTCAGAATGGCACTTTTTACAATATTCGGAGCTTACCGTAACATAGTCATAATTACGGTGCATTCTTGTCGCCTGAGGAGAACCCTTCGGCTTACCTAGGCGAGAAAATCCGAACGTCTTAAATGCTCCGCACGCGTGCCAGAGTTGGATAAGCTTAGTTTCGGGCTTAAGGTCGATTAAGTGTATCTGCGGCGTGTACTCGTCAAGAATAATTACCTTACTTGTAGCGCACATCTCGGCAAATTCGTCAATATCCTTTCTGGTCATTTGCCTGAAAGTTTTTGTATTGAACATAAAATGTATGTCAAGGTTCT
This sequence comes from uncultured Clostridia bacterium, assembly GCA_947625485.1. Classification (GTDB taxonomy): domain Bacteria; phylum Bacillota; class Clostridia; order Oscillospirales; family Acutalibacteraceae; genus Ruminococcoides. The sequence goes on from CANQOP010000002.1 coordinate 100,500, forward strand.
TATCGTCCTTGATTTTATTGTACACAAACTCAAAATTTCCCGAAAGCTCCTCTCGGCGCGTTGAGAAAAATGTAATCTTGTTGGGCTGAACCTTGTGTCGTCTCTTATGTTTATATTTTTTACGAATAAGGTTCCTCTTATATCTCTCCATCGTAAAGCTTTCTTTGGATACCACAGACATACGATGGACGACATATGAGACAAGTCGTATAAGTTTGTTTTCCGCCTGTATTTTATCCGGCATAGACGTATATCCGGTAAAAGTCAAAAGACCTTCCAACACAAATAGCGGTATTAAAAGCACAGAAAATACGCAGGCAAAAAATTTGAGAACACTGTTTAAAAGCTGAACAAAAGCCCTTTTTCTATTCTCGCCCGCAAGCTTCTCGGGTTTAGAGGTGATAACATAGTGATTACCCCTAAACTTCAATTCAAAAAACTTCTCGTCCTGCTCAGCCTCAGACGGAGTAATATCCGCAGGAATCTTTTCCTCGTAAAAATCCGCAAAGCTAAGGTTTAAATACATATTAAACGGAAGCGCGTCTCCTCTTGTTTTCCAAAAAACATAATCGAGACGGTAGGTATAAGTACCCGAAAACAGACATCTTCCGTCAATATACGTCAAATCACGCGATTTTATAACGAGCGGAATACGTCTGTCTTCCCTGCCGTTTTCAAAATACAGTATAACCTTTGGTGTGGAAAAAAATTTGGGATTAATTGAAGAATCAATAAATTCGCCTGAAATACTGATCGTCATTTTTTGCTTTTCCACTACAATACTGTTCACATTTATACTATATTGCAATCCTTATCCCCCACTATTTAACTAAGGTATAAAATCTTTCTACGGCTTCTTCAAGCGGATAATCTCTGCCGTAAACAGAAGATGAGCCTGCAACAAAAATATCGGCGCCTCTTTCACGCATTTCACCGCAGTGATCCCAACTGACGTGACCGTCAACCTCAATTTTAATATCCATACAGGATTCATCAATTATTTTTTTCAGCTTTGAAAGTCTTTCCATACTGTTCGGAGCCATAGGCTGACCCGCAAAACCGGGATAAACAGTCATAAGAAGAACGGCGTCTACCTCTGAAAGGTATTCTTTAACAGTATCAACAGGTGTGTCGGGACTTATTGCAATACAGGGATTAGCTCCTCTTTCTCTGATATTTTTTAAAACCAAGTGTGTATCATCACAAGCCTCGTAATGAACTGACACCATATCGCCATCGTCGATCTCCATAGCGTCAAAATACTGCTGAGGTTCAAACGCCATGATATGAATATCTCGCCTGATATTTTTCATCGGCTTTTTAAAATTCCTTATCATATTGGTATCGAATGTTATATTGGGCACAAATTTGTTGTCCATAAAATCTATGTGCAGATATTCGACTCCGAGCTTGTCGAGTTTTTCAATTTCGTCCGCAAGGTGCAGCAAATCGGCACACATTACGGAAGGTGATAATAAACCCCTCATAGTTACCTCAATCAGTCGTTTACGACCATTACCTTACTGTAAAATTCCGTGTTATTTTTCATTATTTCAAGACCCTCGTCCATATTTTCAAGGGTAAATTTATGAGTGATAAGCGGAGCAACCTTAACAGCGCCCGACGCCATAGCGTCAACAACAATGCTCCAGTCGCTCTTCGGAGTGTTGTCATAGCGGGAATTCCATGTTCCGTATACAGAAAGCTGTTTCCTTAGAATCTGCCAGTAGGTGTTCTGGGGGAAAGTAAAATCTCCGTGGGGATTGCCTACAAACACAACCTTACCGCCCGACGCGCAACTGTCAAGACAGTTTCCTGCTGTCACAGCAATACCGACAGCTTCAATTGCGACATCTGCGCCGTTTCCTCCTGTCTGCTCCATAACCCATTTTACAGGATCGCCTTTTGAGGCGTTAAAATAATCGTGAAACCCTAAGTTTTCGATAAATTCATAATTATTAAGGTCAGTACCCACGAGAAGCACCTTTTTAGCGCCCCACGCTCTCGCCCACTGAGCTATAAGCATACCGATAGTACCGGGACCGTATATAACAACTGTATCGCCGATTTCTATATTTGCGCGTCTTAACGCGTGAAGGGCAACCGCCGTAGGCTCTGCCATAGCGGCCTCCTCATAGGACACATTATCGGCAATAGGTACGAGATTCCATACCGGAACTCTTACATATTCTGCAAACGCGCCGTCCGAACGTGAGCCGAGATAATCGTAGCTCTTGCAGGTCTCAAACACACCCTTATTACAGCTTGTGCATTTTCTGCAGGGAATCAGTGGGAAAACCGCCGCACGCGTACCGATAAGACGCTCGTTTTCCTTGTTTGCAGCAGCAACTACCTTACCTGAAAATTCGTGACCGGGAATAGTTGGAAAATGGTATGTTCCGTTTACAAAAATCCTTGGTATATCCGAGCCGCAGATACCGCACGCCTTCACCTCAAGAAGAACTTCGTCGTCTTTAAGCTCCGGTATCGGATAATCTTCATATTTTAAATCGCCCACCGCGTGTAAAACGCGTGCTTTCATTGTATTCACAATAAAACCTCCAGTCAGTCGCTTTCGACTATCGTCTTAAACGTATCTAAATCCTCTATTGTTGTAATTTTAAAATTTCTTTCACTGCCCTCGACAAGTCTGATTTTCATACCGTGGCGGTATGCAATTTCACTGCTTCCTGCGGTATTGGCAATTTCCTCGTCAGAGGCAGAGTTATGTATATCAAGATATTTTCTGAAATCAAAGCTTTCGGGAGCTTGTCCTGCAAAAAGCTCTGAACGTTTTAAAAGTTTTTCTATATTTCTTCCGTTTGAACTCTGATAAATAGTATCCTTAACGGATATAACCGGCATAGCTCCGTCGTCCTCCGAAGCGCCGACAATACAATCGACAATAATTTTGTCGGACACCAAAGGGCGGGCCGCATCGTGAATTATACAAACCTTTGTATCAGGTGCGTTTTCTTCAGCACAGAGCAAACCGTTATAGATAGAATGCTGTCGTGTTCTTCCCGAAGGAGCGTAACCGCAAACCTTGTCAATACCGTACTTCCCTACGTTTTCCTCAACATATGACTTCCATTCATCACTAACAACAATAACTATCTTATCAATGTTCTTATGCTTTTGGAAGATTTCAAGGCAGTACACAATAATCGGTTTTTCATTAACAACAAGGTACTGCTTCGGGCGGTCTACACCCATACGAGAGCCTACTCCGCCTGCAAGGATAACAGCAGTATTCATACGCACCTCCGTGAATATTGAATATCAATGTATTTTAACATAACTATAGCGTAAAGTCAATTTGGGACACACTTCCTCTTTATTATTTACGCAAATTTTCATAATAAGTATAAACTTTAATATTAATACTGTCAATTTTTGTAAAAAGACTGTAATATTTTTAAATATGTGCTTAAAGTTGCATTGACACTTACTTTATGATAAAATTTAACAGGAAGTGATTTGATGAATTTAACTGAGAAAAAAAATCTAAGAAGAACCTGCAGCGGTATTGGATTTGCGGTGTTTGCAGCTGCGGCTCTGCTCTATATAACATCCATTTTTATGAGCATAATCTCAAATGCTTTTAATATGAATCCGCTTAGTGCTACGCTTGAGCCTATAATAAGCTCTACCGCTTCTATTGTAAGCATATTTATAGTAGGAATGTTATACTGCAAATTATCCTCATCAGATATGACAAAGCTCGTGCCAGTCTCACGTGTGCGTATGGGACTTCTGGTTCCTCTAATTCTTATAATTCTTACTGTCTCGTTTGTTTCGAGCTATATGACAGATATTTTGCTTAACAATCTATCATTTATAGGTATAACCGACAAGTCCTCATTAAATAGCGATTTCAGTAACGGCTACATTTTTATACTGCAAATAATAAGCGTTACAATTGTTCCTCCTCTCGTAGAAGAATTTTTATTCAGAGGCATTATATTACATAAACTGCTTCCTTACGGCAGTACATTCGCAATTTTTGTTTCGTCAATACTCTTTGCACTGCTCCACGGAAACATCATTCAGATACCGTTTGCGTTTTTAGGCGCGCTTGCGATGGCATTCAGTGTGGTAAAGACCCATTCCCTCCTGCCGTCAATTATTGCTCATTTCTTCATAAACCTGGTAAGCGTATTATTAGACACAGCAGACTATTACGGGGTATCCTCAGGTATTCAAAATACTTTTTACTTTATACTGCTTTTTGTTATCGTTCTGGGCGGTATTATGTCAGCCTTCTTTTTAAGCGAAAGAAAAGATTTTTTCAATATAAAGTCAAATGAATATAAATTCAAAGAGTGTATGGGAGCGTGTTTCAGCTCGGTGGGAATAATATTTTCAGGCATATCTTTGATTTTATTGACTGTAGTAAACACATTATGAATGAAAAATTTATGAGACTTGCCCTTGAGCAAGCTGAGATTGCTTACAACCTAAAAGAAGTGCCTATCGGGGCTGTAGTTGTGAAAAACGGCGAGGTCGTTTCCGCTGCGTACAACAGACGCGAAACAGGAAAAAACGCTCTTTATCACGCAGAAACCGAAGCGATATACAAGGCATGTAAAAATTTGGGCGGCTGGAGATTATGGGAGTGCGAGCTGTATGTTACCCTAGAGCCGTGCCCAATGTGTGCGGGTGCGATAGTAAATGCGAGGATTCCGAAAGTTTATTTCGGAGCATATGATAAAAAAAACGGAGCGTGCAGTTCAAACTTAAATTTATTTAATATGCTAAATAATTTCCGTCCCGAATTTTCGGGAGGAATACTGGAAGAAGAATGCAGTGAATTAATTAAAAAATTTTTTAAAGAAATGCGTAATGCCGGCAAGTAACAGCTTGCCGGCATTTTTGATTTAACACCCGTATTTAAAACTCGGTATTGTATATTTCCAAAGCTCTTTTTCTTAGTGTAACAGATTCATTGGTAATTTCCTCGTCAATAACATTATCGAGTAAAAGTCTCAGGATTCGTCCGATTATCTTACCGTCCGTTATATTTAAATGAATAAGGTCAGAACCGTTTATTTTCAAGTCGCAAAGCGTGTAACATTCTCCGTTTCGTATAATTTCATCAAAGGTTTTTTCGCACAGCCTCATATTATACAGCTTACTTTCTCTCTTGTATCTGGACTGAGCGGCAATATCGGCATATTGTACCTTTATCAGCTTTCTGAAGTTATCCTCACCTATACTGTTGAGAACATGCTTAATTTGTTTTTTATTATCTGTAAACCTCACGTCGTGATACTCTATAAGCGTCACGGCATCCTCGATAAATTTAGCGGGGAGCTTTAATCTCTCGAGCACATTTTTGGCAAGCACAGCACTGAAATGATTATGCCCTTTAAAGTGGTCGCGACCATTTCTGTCCGTCCTGAGCGCCAAGGGTTTCCCTATATCATGCAATAGCATTACTGTTCTCAAAAGCGGTTCTGGCTCAATTGCCGCTACAGCCGCGGTGGTGTGCTTCCACACAGTACGGTTGTGGTGCGGGGTATTTTGCTCACAGTCAAATGTTGCGACAATTTCAGGAAGAAAAACGGCGATAACATCTCTGTATCTTCTGAGCAGAAAGTTCACATTATCTCCGCACAGAAATTTAAGAAATTCGCTTGATATTCTCTCGACAGAAATTTTACTAAGTCCTAATTTATTTTTTAAAATCGAAGCTGATGTCTTATTTTCTATGCTAAAGCTGTACATGGACGCAAACCTAAGCGCTCTAAGTATTCTGAGCGCGTCCTCTGAAAACCTCACATCAGCGTTACCCACACATCTAAGCGCCTTATACTTTAAATCAGTTGCGCCGTTAAAAGGATCTATAAGACCTCTTTTATCGTTATACGCCATAGCGTTAACGGTAAAATCACGTCTGGAGAGGTCTAGCTCAATTCTGTCCGTAAAGGTAACATTATCTGGGTGACGGCTGTCGCAATATTCGCCGTCAATTCTGTAGGTAGTAATTTCGTATGTTTCATCATCTATTACTACTCCGACAGTTCCGTGCTTTTCGCCTATAGTAACGAGCTGAAAGCCTTCAAAACACCTTTTAATCTCGTCGGATTTAGCAGAGGTTGTTATATCCCAATCCTTAGGCTCAATTTCAAGTAAGCTGTCACGCACACAGCCGCCGACAACGAAAGCCTCACAACCGTTGCTTTCAAGCTTATTTATAATATAATTTACGTTTTTCGGGATTGTAATTTCCATAGTTTTCTCCGACACAGAATTATATATTATATTGATTATAACATTAAAAACAAGCGGTTGGCAATGCCGGTCTCTTATAAATTCGACAAATATTCTGAAATTAAACCGTTATTTCCCTTTGACTGTCTTTTTAAGACAAAAATATACAGTATTTCTGCAGCGACAATTAATATGGGCGTGATAGCTGAGCTAAAAGAACCGTTTATAACTGCCATAACTATGCTTTCAACCGCAATTAAAAACAATATTAACAACAGTACAAATACATAGTTAGACATTCTGAAAGAGCCGCATATCCTTCCGCCTTCAAAATTTCCGTAAAAGCATTCTGACATAAATCCCGAGTGCTTTCCAAAGTCGTCCTCAATGTATAAGTTAAGCTTATTTCCTTTTATACTGCCGCCGAGACGAAATCCGCTTTTGAGATATTTTTTATTTATATCATTTTTAACAATCTCTCTTGCGCCGTCCGTTTTAAGGTTAAAAATCATTATTGTTCTCCTTACGATTTAATATATCTGCTGCTTACAGTGTATAAAATGTTATAAGCAATAATTGAAATTCCTGACAGTATTGAAAGTAAAATCAGAGCATAAGGCGATAACGAAACGATATTGAACAACTCGCCGAAAACAAGTATACCTACAGACAGACCGCCTATAACGACCGCAATAAGCGCGCCTCTGAGTAGGTTTATTGGAATTGACAGTCTAATTACCATCATAACGCCTATAAGAGAAGTAAGAATAACAGCCATTGTGGAAAACTCTTCGTAACTAAAGTTTTTCATAAAGAATAGAAGAGTCACTATATTTACCACAACCATAAGCGCGGCGCTCCACGCCCGAAGAATTACATTTTTTATAAACTTACCCTGAATCCTGTTTTTGTTAGGCTGCAAAGCAAGCACAAAGGACGGAAGTCCGATAGTAAACGCGCTTATAAGAGAAAGCTGTAACGGCTGAAAAGGATAATTTATATTAACAAATATGAATATAAATGCAAGAATAATCGAGTACAATGTCTTTACAATAAAAAGTGAAGCACTGCGCTGTATATTATTTATGGAGCGTCTCCCCTCTGCCACGACCTTCGGCATAGAACCGAAATTGTTATCAATCAGGACAAGCTGAGAAATATTCTTAGCTGCGTCTGAACCCGACGCGATTGCAATACTGCAATCCGCCTCTTTAAGCGCGAGTACATCGTTCACTCCGTCTCCTGTCATAGCTACGGTATGACCGTTAGCTTTAAGCGCCTGAACAAAGGAACGTTTCTGCTGAGGCGTAACCCTGCCGAAAACAGTATTTTCTTCAATAGCTTCTTTTAATTTTTCGTCAGTATCGAGTGTAGCAGCGTCTACGGATTTATCGGTATTCGGTATTCCTACGGAAGCCGCAATCCTCTCAGCCGTTTTATTATTGTCTCCGGAAATGACCTTTAACTGAACGCCCTGCTCCTTAAAAAAGTTAATGGTTTTTTCGGCGTTATCTCTGATTTTATCCTTTATTTTAATAAGGGCTAAGGGCTTTAGATTTTCGGGTAAGGTATTGTTATTCTTAAATTTTTCATCGCTTACTGCAAGTGTAACCACTCTGAACTCATCGGGAATTCTCTTAATTTTTTTAAATATTTCTGTAAAAGAATTATCAAAAATACATTCCGCAGCTCCAAGCACATAAGCTCTGCTATCCTCAAGCTCAGCGCCTGACCATTTCTTTTCCGATGAGAACGGAATTACCATTTCAGCCTTTAACGCACCGCAATTTATGTAACTGTCAATCGCGGCAATTGTCGAGTTATTATCCATTGAACTCTCTGCCAATGATTTCAGAACCTCGTCAACATAATCGGTATCGTTATCAAGATAATCAATATCGACAACCTCGAGCTCGCCTGTTGTTATCGTTCCGGTTTTATCCAGACAGAGTACATCCACCCTCGCGAGAGTCTCAATACAGAACAACTGTTGGACAAGAACTTTGTGCCGTGCAAGCCTTATTACAGATACAGCGAGCACCGTACTTGTAAGTAAAATCAATCCCTCGGGTATCATACCTATAAGCGCGGCTACGGTACTTACAACCGCGTCATAAACGCTTATATGATTAAAGAAGTGCTGATTAACAAATAGAGCAATACCCATCGGGAAAATCGCAATAGAACAAAATGTGATTATCTTTCCGAGAGTATTCATTATTTCGGAATTAATTTTCTTGGAATAAGACGCCTCCTGATGAAGTTTTGTCGCGTAGTTATCCTTTCCTATATGTATAACCTTGACATACACTTCTCCCGAGGAGACAAAACTGCCCGACATTAGATTGTCCCCAATATTTTTTTCTATCAGGTCGCTTTCTCCCGTCAACAAACTTTCATTTGCATAGCAAAATCCGTCGATTATCTCGCAATCGCAGGGAATTTGCATTCCGGAACGAAGAATAATAATATCGTCAATAACAATATTGTCAATAGAAATATTTTGAATTTCTCTGTTTCTAACAACGTTAACATTGCTTGATACGACGATTGAGAGCTTGTCCACGGCGCGCTTGGAACGGATTTCTTGAACAATACCGACGATAGTATTGCAAAAAACGACTCCCATAAAGAGCATATTCTTGTGCGAACCTACAATAAGAAGCAGTAACATAAGAAAAAGATTTAAAAGATTAAAAAGCGTTATTGTGTTGTCAAAAATAATTCGTTTAATTGATTTAGATTTCGATTGAGAATTTTTGTTGACAAGTCCCTTTTCGACTCTATCCTTAACCTCAGAGTCCGAAAGTCCGAGACTTATTACCTTATTTTTTTTCATAGCTACCTCAATAAATGTCTTTATTGAAAAATTTTGAAAAAATCAACAAAGTATTTCGGTTAAATAAAATATTCTTAGCAAAATATTTTGCAGTACGATTTGTTTCCATACTATTATACACCACCTTGTCAAAAAATAATAGAGCAAAATGAAAGGTGGTGAACAAATGGCAAAAAATGTATCCAAAAAAAAATTAAAACTAATTTCTGTGGTGCTTGTTTTTATTTTCTTCTTATTTACAGCAATAATTCCCGCACAAGCTAAAACTGATAAGGTAATTATTGGCGGTGAATCCTTCGGTCTTAAACTTTATTGCAGGGGCGTAATGGTAACGCGGCTTGAAAGCTTTGAATGCGGAAATGCTTATGTATGCCCCGCGAAAAAGGCTGGAGTAGAAAAGGGAGATATAATTACAAGCATAAACAACACAAAAGTAAAGAGCAACGAACAGGTAAACAACATTATCAAAAATTGCGAAGGCAATAAGCTCAGGCTAAGTATATTAAGAAACGAAGGTAAGCTTAATATCGAAATAATTCCTGAGCTTAATGATCAAGGTGAGTATTACGCAGGAATGTGGGTGCGCGACAGCTGCGCAGGAATCGGCACAATAAGCTACTACGACGCAGAAACCAAAACCTACGGAGCACTAGGTCACGGAATCTGTGATGTAGATACAGGAAGTCTGATGACTACGGACAGCGGCGAAATATTGAGCGCGTCTATTACAAGCATTACAAAGTCGAAAGATAACAGTATAGGAACACTCAACGGCTATTTTACCGACGACAGTATAGGCACAATAACCGACAACACACCTCTCGGTATTCACGGAAAATTAAATGCAATTCCTGAAAGCGGAAAAATGTATGACGTCGCCGAAAGCAATGAACTCAGAACCGGAAAAGCATATATGTACTCAACTCTTGACGGTACAACACCCCAAAAATTTGAAGTAGAAATTATAAGTATATGCAATAACAACAGTAACACAAACAGAAATTTTATAATTAAGGTAACAGACAAAAACCTTCTTGAAAAAACAGGAGGTATTGTTCAAGGTATGAGCGGCAGTCCTATAGTACAAAACGAAAAGTTTGTGGGTGCTTTGACTCACGTCTTTCTGGAAAATTGTACCGAGGGCTACGGAATACTCGCCGAAAATATAATTTCAGACTAAATTTGCCCTACCGACTTCGGTAGGGTTACATACTTCTGCAAATAAAGTCGATATTTTGTGTCGTATATTAATGCAATATACAATATATTGTGGTAATTTTTAGAAAAATGAAAACACAAAAAAATATTTTAATTAAAATTTAAAAAACTTTTTTGGAAACTATTGCCAATTTTACCACTTTATGGTAAAATATTTTCACAAATTAATCTTATGGAGGAATACAAATGAACGAAGCAATAAAACTGTTGATAACAGAAGATGCGTCAGGATTCAGCACAGATGACCTTAAAATATTCGACAGTTATAATATTGAACCTGAGTTTTGCAACAAGGACGGCGAAGAACTGCTGCTCAAAATCTCAAATCAGAACCCCGACGTAGTACTGATGGATTTATTTATGACGAGGCTTGACTCACTCGGCGTTATGCGCTCAATCAAGAAAAACGGCATAAAAGAACCTACTATAATTGTAACGGCGTCGTTTAACAGTCCTGCTCTTGAGCGTGAGATTATGAGCAACGGGGCAAGTTATTACGCATTAAAGCCCTACAACATCACATCAATATGCGAGGATATTGTCTCTCTTGTACGCAAGGGAAAATCGGGAGGCAATACATATAACCCTTATAACAGTATTGGTATCGAAGTAAGAGTTACTGAAATTTTGCACGAAATCGGCGTTCCTGCTCATATAAAGGGTTATAACTATCTGAGAGACTCTATTATTATGTCTATAGAAAAGCCGGATATTATAAACGCGGTTACAAAACAACTCTACCCTAACGTTGCAAAGAAATACGAAACAACTTCGTCGCGTGTTGAGAGAGCAATTAGACACGCCATTGAGGTCGCGTGGGATCGCGGCGACGTAGATGTGCTCAATTCTTACTTCGGTTATACTATTCACAACGGTCGCGGTAAGCCGACAAACAGCGAGTTTATCGCAATGATTTCCGACAAACTGAGATTACAGCTTAGAAACGCAAGCTAAAAGAACGGTCTGTTTATTGCAGACCGTTCTTTATTTTTATTGACTATTTTTTCCTGTTATGTTAAAATTTTGTTAGCTAATACTAACCAAGGTGGTTGTTATGAAGGAACAAAAATTCAAAATAACCGGGATGACATGCTCCGCCTGTCAGATGCACGTTGAAAACGCTGTTAAAAAACTCAACGGAATAGAGTCAGCAAACGTCAATCTCCTCGCGAATACAATGGACGTCATCTTTGACGAAAGCAAACTCAATACAAAGGATATAATAAACGCCGTGAAAGCCGCAGGCTACGGAGCGAAGGAGTTTTCGCGTGAAGCCGAAAGTTATGATGAACCTGCGAATACTGCTAAGAAACAGCTAATATGGTCAGTTATTTTTCTCATTCCTCTTATGATTGTTGCTATGGGGCATATGATTGGTCTGCACATAGAACTGCTGGAGAATATGACGGTTCTGGGTATTTGTCAGCTTGTTTTTTTAATTCCTATCATCATACTGAACCGAAAATACTTTATAAACGGTTTTAAATCGCTTTTTAAGCTCAATCCCAATATGGACGCGCTTATTGCGCTGGGAGCGGGAATTTCTGTTCTCTACAGCCTATACAATTTTATTATTGCCGCGATAAATCAAATGTCTGTAATGCACGCTATGCATATGGGCGTTCACTACTACTTTGAGTCGGCGGGAATGATACTCACATTTATTTCTATAGGTAAATTTCTCGAAAGCAAGAGCAAGAGTAAAACTTCGTCCGCTATCAGTAACCTCGTGAAACTAACACCGAAAACCGCTATTATTGAAAAAGACGGAATTGAAGTAGAGACAGACACTAACAAAATCGTTGCAGGCGACACAGTTATATGCAAAAACGGTATGAGCATTCCTGTGGACGGGCGTATCATTGACGGAAATTGCAGTATTGACGAGTCGGCAATCACGGGTGAAAGTATTCCCGTTGATAAGCATAACGGCGATAATGTAACGGGCGGCACGGTTATTACCTCGGGATATATTAAAATAGAAGCGGTTAATACAGGCGACGACACCACTCTGTCAAAAATTATAAAGCTCGTCGAAAACGCTACCTCGTCCAAAGCTCCTATTGCAAGAATTGCAGACAAGGTTGCGTCCGTGTTTGTCCCTGCTGTGATAGGTATTGCCGTTCTGACAACCATTATATGGCTTATTGTTGGGGCGGATGTCGGTAAGGCTATCTCCTTCGGAATAGCCGTTCTTGTTATCTCCTGTCCCTGCGCTCTCGGTCTAGCAACTCCTACAGCGATTATGGTAGGCACGGGCAAAGCGGCGCAGTACGGAATTCTTATTAAGTCCGCTTTGGCACTTGAAACTGCCAACAAGGTAAAAACGGTTGTGCTCGATAAAACGGGAACAATAACAAAGGGTACTCCGCAGGTCACGGACGTCCTCCCCTATACTGACGAAAATGAGCTGCTCTCAATCGCATATTCAATTGAGAATAACTCAGAACACCCACTCGCCAAAGCCGTGGTAGACTTTGCAAAAAGCAAAAGCATTGAACTTTTAAAGGCAGAAAATTTTAAGTCCTATACGGGCTCGGGTATTTCCGCGGAAATAAACCATACTGTTTATTACTCGGGTAACTATAGCTTTATTGAAAGTCTTGGAATAAATTTTGATAATAATTCTTTATCAGAATTATATAGCGACGGTAAAACTCCGTTAATTTTTGCTGATAATGACAAAGTAATAGGAGTTATCGCTGTAGCTGATACAATAAAAGAGACGAGCAAAAAGGCGATTTCCGCCCTTAACGGTATTGGTGTTGAAACTGTTATGCTCACTGGCGATAACAGACAAACCGCAAATTCTATCCAAAGGCTTGCCGGCATAAAGACTGCTTATGCTCAGGTTCTGCCGCAGCAAAAAGAACAGGTTGTACGTCAATATAAAAATGATGGCGCGGTTGCTATGGTAGGAGACGGAGTAAACGACTCCCCTGCCCTTGTGACGGCTGACGTTGGAATCGCAATCGGCGCCGGAACGGATATTGCTATCGACTCCGCCGATATTGTCCTTATGAAAAGCGATCCGCTTGATATTGTTACGACTATCCAGCTCAGCCGCGCGGTACTGAAAAATATTAAAGAAAACTTATTCTGGGCGTTTATTTACAATATTATCTGTATTCCGCTCGCCGCGGGAGCTTTCTACCACCTGCTCGGGTGGCAGCTCGAGCCGATGTTTGGCACAATCGCAATGAGCTTAAGCTCAATCTGCGTAGTATCCAACGCCCTTAGGCTGAGACGGTTCAAGCCGAAATCGGTAACATCCTATGCAAAACAAATAACAGACTATGAGACTATTGTACTTGAAAAGGAGGTGTTTAATATGAAAACTGTTTCAATAGAAGGTATGATGTGCGAGCACTGCAAGTCAAGCGTAAAGTCCGCACTTGAAGCACTGACAGATAAACCCGTCAGCGTTGACCTTGAAAAAAATAATGCGACGATTGACGACTCGGTTGCGGACGACGCAATCCGTAAAGCAATTTCGGACGCAGGATATAAAGTAACGGAGATTCAATAAGAAAGAGTGAACACGCTTTTAAAATCTTATTGCGTATTCGTACTCTTAGCGCAATACCGCGCGAAAAACACAAAATGCAAAGGGCAGTTCACTTAAAACTGCCCTTTTTCTTTATATGAAAATAATACATTCTGTTACCCACAATATCTTTAATTTTCTTTTTTTATGTCATTTAGTCCCCCATATGGTAATTGTTTAATTTTATCAGTATTTTTATCAAAAACACTGTTGTCTATATCTTCATTGATCCTATATTCATATGGCTGGATTCGGCGTATGAGCTCTCCGTTTTTACCATACGCGTCCAGAGATAAAAAGATACCGTTCTCCTTATCGACCAACGCTTTGTAGTTATATATATGATTAAAGCCGTTTGACGTCCCCTTTATAAAAAAGCATTCTCTGTCGAATTTATAAACTATCTTCTCAACCGTCCAATTATCAATATACGTCATTTTATGTGATATAGCAAACATCTCGGACTTATACTGTGACGGAGCGCTGTATAAATTAAATATATCACATCTGCTGTACTGCACATACTCTTCTGCATCTTTATCGTACTTATATCTTCTCATCGGGTCGATAAATTTAACAAAATCAAGTTTCTGATGCTCTCTGCCAAATTTTGTTATTTGAACAAATTCGTTTTCGTAGAGCTTTAAAAGCAATGTTTTATATCTTTGTTTCTGCGCTTTTGCTAAAATTTTCTTATCGCCTTTACTTTTTTTGTTATCTGCTCGGTCTCCGAAATCACAGTTGTAGTGCATTTCATTTTTCAGGAGAGTGTATGAGAACGGCGTTCCGTTACTGTCGAAGATAATTTCCTTGGCTCTGTGCTTGTCCGTATCAGCGCAGTATGTAACATATTCTCCCTCTTCCAAACCTGATGAAATATCATATAAATAGAATGTTGACTGAATAGTTTTAAAGTAGTCGAGGGAGTTGTAAATTCGGTCAAGTATATACATTTTATTTGATTTTGAGTTTAAGTCTTTATCGGGATTAAAAGATACCTCTTTCCTCTTATCTTTATCATAAAATCCATTGGAATAAAACATTTTCAAAGCGTCAATCTTCTGAATCGTTTCCGAAGCTTTATTTGCCGTCGTATGTTTCACCGCTACGGTATGGTTATTCTTAGTATTTTGCGTTAGAAAATAAGTAATTCCGCCCGCCGCTACGACAAACGCACTGCTTACCGCGACTGTTTTTACGAGCGCTGCGTACTTAACCGCGTTTACTGCCGCCTTAGAGGCAGTAACAATACCTTTTTCGACCTGAGTTTTAAGAGCAAATACAGATTTTTCGGAGATTGTAAATTTACTCTTTTCCGCGTCATTTATAAGCGTGTACGATATATATGACAGCGGCGCCGCCCCTCCAAGAAGATTTGCTTTCCCGTACTTTTCGAGTTCATTTTTAATCGCTTTGCGCGCTGTGTATAAGCGGCTTTTGACCGTTCCTTCCTTTACTTCAAGTACAGATGAGATTTCCTTAACGCTTAGCTGCTGATAATAGTACATAAGTACACATTCTCTTTGAATTTCGGGGAGCTTGCTGACAGCGTTACGAAGTATTTCGCACACTTCCTCAGTTTCAACACATTTCTCCGGGATAATCTGAATATCATTTTCTTCAAATTTATCGGTCAATTCTTCATTCTCACGTTTATCAGCAAGTATATTTCTACAGTAATTTGCTGTTACGGTCTTAATCCATCCGAGAAAAGCCTTCGGATATTCAACAGACCTGAGATTGCTTAAAACCTTAACATAAATATCTTGAACCGCATCTTTAGCCTTTTCTTCATTACAAAGCATACTCAGGCAGTAATAATACACATAATTTCCCGTTTCGCTGACAATGTATTCTAGTGCTTTTTTGTCACCATTCTGAGCCTTTAAAACATTTCTTGCAAGTTTATTGTTGTTAATTTTAAATTGAGGCGTTTTGTCTCTCATAATGAACCTCCTTATACGCGTTCATATAAAAAGACAATAAAAATAATAAATGGTTCATTTAATGTCAAAAAGGCTGCCTCAACGAGACAACCTTTTTATCATATTATTTTGTTCTGCCTATATCCTTGCGGAAGTGGGCTCCGTCAAAATGAATTTTATCAACTGCAGCATAAGCCTTTTTCAAAGCTTCGTCGAGTGTATCGGCTTTAGCAGTAACACCAAGTACCCGACCGCCGTTCGTGAGGAACTTACCGTTCTCGAGCTTTGTGCCTGCGTGATATACAACAGCGCCGCTTACAGAACCGTTCTTATCAAGACCGCTGATCTCGATACCTTTCTTATACGCAAGCGGGTATCCGCCGCTCGCCATAACAATACAGGCAGTAGCTCCGTCATACCACTCGACGTCAATATCGGCAAGTTTCTCGTCAATAACAGCCTCGCATATATCGACCAAATCAGTCTTAAGCCGCGGAAGAACTACCTGAGCCTCCGGGTCGCCGAAGCGTGCGTTATATTCGATTACCTTCGGTCCGTTCGGAGTAATCATAAGTCCGAAGTAGAGACAACCCTTAAAAGGTCTGCCTTCCTTGCTCATAGCCTCAATCGTCGGAACAAAAATCGTGTCGTAACACTCCTTGGCAATTTCATCTGAATAGTACGGATTAGGACTTACCGTACCCATACCGCCCGTATTCAGACCCTCGTCGTTATCGTAGGCACGTTTATGGTCCTTTGAGCTCACCATAGGCTTGACAACCTTGCCGTCGGTAAACGCGAGAACACTGACCTCGGGTCCTGTGAGGAACTCCTCAATTACAATGTTATTACCGGAATCGCCAAACTGCTTGTCCTCCATAATGGACTTGATAGCCGCCTTTGCTTCGTCTATTGTCTGAGCAATTATTACACCCTTTCCGAGTGCCAGACCGTCAGCTTTTACAACAACGGGAACGGTATTTTCTTTTTCAACATACTCCATAGCCTTCTTAGCGTCGTCAAAAACCTCATACTTCGCTGTGGGAATGTTGTATTTTTTCATAAGATTCTTTGAAAAGACCTTTGAAGCCTCGATTATAGCCGCGTTCTCATTAGGACCAAAAGCGCGTATTCCCGCATCGTTCATAGCGTCTACCATACCCGCGGCAAGCGGATCATCGGGAGCTACGAACACGAGGTCAATAGCCTTGTCCTTTGCAAACTTAACCATATTTTCTATGTCCATCGCGCCGATATTTACAGTTTCGGCATCTCTGGAAATACCGCCGTTACCTGGTGCGCAGTAGAGCTTTGTGCACTTAGGCGACTCTTTGAGCTTTTTTATCAAAGCGTGTTCTCTGCCGCCTGAGCCAACCATTAATATTTTCATATTGTACCTCTGTATTAAATTAGTGATGGAAAAGTCTTATTCCCGTGAACGCCATTGTCATATTGTACTTATCGCAGGTTTCAATTACATTGTCGTCCCGAATTGAGCCGCCGGGCTGAGCAACGTATTGAACGCCCGATTTCTTTGCGCGCTCAATGTTGTCGCCGAACGGGAAGAACGCGTCTGAGCCGAGGCTCACGCCGCTGTTCTTGGCAATCCATTCCTTCTTTTCCTCTGCGGTGAGGGGCTCGGGCTTAACCTTAAAGAGATTTTGCCAAGTGCCGTCTCTTAGGACATCATCATATTCGTCGGAAATATATACGTCAATCGTGTTGTCACGGTCGGGACGGCGGATATTATCAACAAACTGCAGTCCGAGCACCTTCGGGTGCTGTCTGAGCCACCAGATGTCAGCCTTATTGCCTGCAAGTCTTGTGCAGTGAACGCGCGACTGCTGACCTGCGCCTACGCCGATAGCCTGTCCGTCCTTAGCGTAACAAACGGAGTTGGACTGAGTGTATTTAAGAGTGATAAGAGCGATAAGAAGATCGCGCTTAGCTTCCTCAGGAAGTTCTTTATTAGCTGTAGGAATGTTTGAAGTAATCATTTCCTCGTCAATTTTGAGTTCATTTCTTCCCTGCTCAAATGTGATACCGAAAACGTCCTTGTGCTCGATCGGAGCAGGAACATAGTCAGGGTCAATTTTTACTACATTATAAGTGCCCTTGCGCTTCGTCTTTAGAACTTCAAGAGCCTCAGGAGTGTAATCGGGGGCGATAATACCGTCGCTTACTTCTCTCTGTAAAAGTTTAGCAGTTTGAACGTCACAAGTGTCCGAGAGCGCAACCCAGTCTCCGTATGAGGACATTCTGTCGGCGCCTCTCGCCTTAGCGTATGCGCTTGCAATCGGAGAAAGCTTTAAATCGTCAACAAAGTATATTTTTTTAAGTGTATCGGAAAGCTCTGTCGCAACAGCGGCGCCCGCAGGGCTTACGTGCTTGAATGACGCGGCGGCAGGAAGTCCCGTAGCGGCTTTCAGCTCACAAACAAGCTGCCATGAATTAAATGCGTCCAGGAAGTTTATATAACCGGGTTTACCGTTGAGAACTTCAATAGGTAAATCCGAACCGTCTTTCATAAAAACTCTTGACGGTTTCTGATTAGGGTTACAACCGTATTTTAAAGCTAGTTCGTTCATAATATTACCTCCGATTATTTATTTTTGTTAATAATTCTTGAAGTCGCTTTGTTTGTAGCAATATCGATATATCTGACAAAAAGGCTTACCTTGTTATCACAATCAAGCGCGTTCCATATTTTCTCTGCAAACGTATCAATGTCGTCGTTTCCTATCTCTACCAGAGTAGGTTCACCCTCAAAGCTCGGCAGCGGATTTCCGTCCTCCATATATGTATGAATATAATGGCCCTCACCCTGAATCGGGTGAGCATAGTCAAATGTGAATCTCTGACAGCATTTAGGATTGCCGTTAGCGCTCTTTAGAATTGACAAAGTATAAGAAACCTTTTCTCCTCTTGCGTCTTTCTCGGTGCGGCAGTTTACGATACCGCTGATACGTGGCGTATAGTTAGGAGCGTCAGGCTCGAACTCACGCGCGCTTAGACTCTGCTCGAAGGTTTTGCCGCATGACATAAGCGAGTGGATAGTATCGGTCTGGTCGCCGTTTGTTACAATTGTGCTCTCAGCGAGTGTTCTCACAGGAGAATAAATTATAAGGCTCGGGTCTTCGAGCTTACTTTCGTCAAACGCTTTAGTTCGTATGCCGTCGCCGTCTTCTACAAAAACACGGTTACGGCTGTTGCTGCTGCGCCCCATAATGAAATAAGCTATAACAGCGTTTGTACCGTCGGCCGTTCTTCCCAGAACTATCCCTCTTCCGGGGTAGCTTGTAGAAGAAATTTCCTTTTCAAGTGATACAGGTTTCATTTTTACCGTCCTTTCTTACTCGCTTATAACAGCGATATTGCCTTTAACACTTATTTTATCCTCGCAGAACAGCGACACTGCCTCGGGCAGTATCTTCCATTCCGCCTGCTCCATAATCCTTTTTTGAAGTGTTTCCGGTGTATCCCCGTATTTCACCTCTACGGGCTTTTGAATTATAATCGGTCCGCCGTCGCACTCTTCATTCACGAAGTGAGCTGTTGCGCCGCTGATTTTCACGCCCTTTGCAAGCGCCGCCTCATGAACCCGAAGTCCGTAAAATCCCTCGCCGCAAAAGCTCGGAATAAGCGCGGGGTGAATATTAATGATTTTATTTTCAAAAGCGGAGATAACCTTATGTCCCAGAATAGTCATAAATCCCGCGAGTACGACTAAATCTGCATTTTTACTCTCTAATAGTTTGGTTAAAGCCTCGTCATATTCGTCAAACTCATTAAAATCCCTGCGGCGGATAACGGCGGTATCTATGCCGTTAGCGGCTGCGCGTGTGAGAGCGTAAGCATTCGGGTTACTTGATATTACGCAGTTAATTTTGCCGTTTTTTATTATTCCCGATTTTTGAGCGTCGATAAGAGCCTGAAGATTTGTACCTCCGCCCGATACGAGAACAACGATATTTTTCATCATTCTATGATTACTCCTTCGTCACCCTTGACCACTTCGCCGATAACTACTGCATCTTCGCCGTTAGCCCTGAGCACGTCAAGCGCCTTGTCAACACAGTTTTTATCTACAGCGGCAATCATACCAATTCCCATATTAAAGGTGTTGAACATATCGTGCTCGGATATATCTCCGACTCTCTGCAAAACTTTGAAAATCGGCAACACGGGAACAGCGCTCTTATCAATTTTAGCGGTAAGACCGTCTTTCATCATACGCGGAATATTTTCATAAAAACCGCCACCCGTGATATGAGAAACAGCCTTGACTTCAACCTCTTTAATGAGAGCAAGGATTGGCTTTACATATATCTTTGTCGGAGTCAACAGAGTTTCTCCGAGCGGTCTGTCAAGCTCGGGATATGTATTGTTAATCGTATTTTCGTCGATACCGAAAACCTTCCTCACGAGAGAAAAGCCGTTTGAGTGAACTCCCGATGAGCGTAATCCGATAAGCACATCGCCATCGCACAGTTTACTTCCGTCTATAATACTCGGCTTGTCCACTATACCAACGCAAAAACCCGCAACGTCGTACTCGTCTGTCGGATAAAAGCCCGGCATTTCGGCAGTTTCGCCGCCTACAAGAGCACAGCCCGACTGAATACAGCCGTCAGCAATTCCCGAAACGATGTCGGCAATTTTTTCTGGTACGTTCTTGCCGCACGCAATATAATCAAGGAAGAATAAAGGCTGAGCGCCTCCGCACACAACATCGTTTACGCACATTGCAACGGCGTCAATTCCGATTGTATTATGTTTATCCAAAAGGAAAGCAAGCTTGAGCTTTGTTCCCACGCCGTCTGTGCCCGAAACGAGCACAGGCTCCTTCATACCGCTTAGATTCGGCGCAAAAAGTCCGCCGAAACCGCCTATACCCGACACAACGCCGTCAATCTTCGTTCTCGCAACGTGGCTCTTCATAAGCTCAACCGCCTTATAACCTGCGGTTACATCAACGCCTGCCGCCTTATAACTTTCACTGAAACTCTTCATTCTTACCCCCGTTAAACTTTTTTGATTTTTACTGCAAATTTATCTTCATATATAATCTTAGGTACATCAGCGTTGTAATGACCGCTGAAACAACCGTCGCAAAGACCGATATTACACCCCTCGGCTATACTGTGGAGACCCTTAATACTCAGAAAGCTGAGCGAATCCGCGCCGATTTCATTTCTCAGCTCATCTACCGAAAATCTGTTGGAAATCATATTTTCCGGAGAAGGAAGGTCAATTCCAAAATAGCAGGGATAAACAAATTCAGGCGAACTTATGCGCATATGAATTTCCTTCGCTCCAGCGTCTCTAAGCAGCTTTACGATATGTGCCGAGGTATTTCCTCGCACGATTGAGTCGTCTATAATTACAATTCTTTTGCCCTCAACAATGTTTTTAAGGACATTAAGCCGCATTTTCAGGAGCTTTTTCTTCTTATCATTACCTCCTGCGTCGGCGGTTCTGCCTATATATTTATTCTTAATAAATGCTGTAGCATATGTGATTCCCGACGCCTCGGCATATCCCTGAGCAGCGTCAAGTCCCGAATCAGGCACGCCGCAGACAATATCCGCTTCCACGGGATTTTCTTCATAAAGTAGCTTCCCCGCTCTTCGCCTTGCTATATTTACATTCACTCCGTCGACTACCGAATCGGGGCGAGCAAAATAAACGTACTCAAAGAGACAAAGAGAACTTGTTTTCTTCTTATCGCTGTGGTAGCTGTGGAAGCCTTTATCGTCTATAACAACGACCTCTCCCGGCTCAACGTCTCGAATAAACTCACCGCCTATGGAATCAATAGCACAACTCTCTGAAGCGAGTACATAGCTGTTGTTAAGCTTTCCTATGCACAGCGGCTTAAAGCCGTGGGGATCGCGCACGCCGATAAGCTTTTTTGGTGCGCCTATAACAATTGAGTAAGCGCCCTTGAGAACTTCCATAGTTTTAAGAATCGCCTGCTCAATAGTATCGCACTCAATTCTTCTGGTAGCTATCATATAGCCGATTATCTCGGCGTGAGAGTTGGACTGAAATATAGCGCCTCCGTGCTCAAGCTCGTTGCGTATTTCTGCAAAATTAGTGATTGCGCCGTTATTCGCTATAGCAAGCGAGCCGCATATGTAACGCATAACGAGCGGTTGAGTAGCCGCTCTGTCCAGATATGAGGTCGATGTATAACGAACGTGACCGACAGCCATTTCTCCCTGAGGAAGCTTTTTTAATGCTTTCTCGGTAAGCACGGTCGAAACGATTCCCAAATCCTTTAGTGTATAAGGCTCCTCGTCCTTTATAACCGTTATTCCGACGCTCTCCTGACCTCTGTGTTGAAGTCCGTAGAGTCCGTCGTGAGTTACGGATACAATATCTATATCGTCATTGCGATATATTCCGAATACTCCGCACTCCTCATTCACTTTATCCAGACGTTTGTCGATAACTACACTTTTCAAAGCTCAGCAGCCTTTCTCTGAATATCAGCGTCTTTTTTTGCTACACCCTCCGCCATTTCAGTTTTCATAGCCTCGAGTTTTTTGTCGAGAGTTTCATCGGAAAGAGCGAGCATTTGAATTGCCAAAATCGCCGCGTTTCCCGCGCCGTCAACAGCTACTGTAGAAACAGGTATACCCGTCGGCATCATAACAGTCGCAAGGAGAGCGTCCATACCGTCAAATGCCGCGGATTTAATTGGAATACCGATAACCGGCAGTGTCGTGTGTGCAGCGAGAACGCCCGCAAGGTGAGCAGCCATACCCGCCGCCGCAATAATAACGCCGAAACCGTTAGCCTTTGCATTCTTGGAAAACTCAGCGGCAGCATCAGGAGTGCGATGAGCGCTCATAACGTGCACCTCATACGGTACGTCAAACTCCTTTAATTTAAGCACAGCCTTCTGTACAACCTTGAAATCGCTGTCAGAACCCATAATTACTGCAACTTTTTTCATTGGAATTCTCCTTTATGTTATAAAATTACTCCTTTATTATACTGAAAAAACATAAAATATTCAATAGAAAAGCGCTTTATTTCGAGATTTCATTATATAGTGTGATTAAAAAGCATTTTCTTAAAGAATTTTGTAAAACTTTGACAAGAAAGCCGGTATCAAAAAGAAGACAAATAAATAACCGACTGTAAAATACAGTCGGTCATATATTATTTGCTGTCTGTTTTATTGTCGTCCTGCCAAAGAGCCTTAAGAGATGTCACATAACCCGCCATATTCTGAATATCTGAAGGAACGATAATCTTGGTAGCCTTACCGTCGGCAGCCTTAGCGAACGCCTCTAAGCTCTTGAGCGCAACTACAGGGTCAGAAGGCGCGGCTTCGTTAAGCATTCTGATAGCGTCTGCGTTAGCTTTCTGAACCGCTAAAATAGCCTCTGCTTCACCTGCTGCTTCGCGGATTTTCTGCTCTCTTACGGCGTCAGCCTTTAAAATTGCGGATTCCTTCATACCCTCTGCAACGAGTATCTGGCTCCTCTTTTCACCCTCGGCGTCAAGTATGCGGGCACGTCTCTCGCGCTCTGCTTTCATCTGCTTTTCCATAGCGTCCTGAATCTCGCGCGGAGGCAGAATATTTTTAAGCTCTACGCGGATAACCTTAATACCCCACGCATCCGTAGCCTCGTCAAGAATTATACGGATTTTATCATTGATAGTATCTCGAGACGTGAGAGTCGAGTCAAGCTCGAGGTCTCCTATAAT
Source organism: uncultured Clostridia bacterium (assembly GCA_947625485.1). Classification (GTDB taxonomy): domain Bacteria; phylum Bacillota; class Clostridia; order Oscillospirales; family Acutalibacteraceae; genus Ruminococcoides. Next base: position 123,970 of record CANQOP010000002.1, read on the forward strand.
GTTACGCAGAGTAGTCGCTGTAAGATTTTCAATAGCCGAAAGCGGATTCTCTACACCGTAAGTATAGAGCTTCGGGTCGGTAATTTCAAAGTAAACAACAGTGTCAATCTGCATTGTAACGTTGTCTCGCGTGATGACAGGCTGAGGCGGGAAATCAACAACTTGTTCTTTAAGCGATACTTTTTTTGAAATACGGTCAATAAAAGGCATCTTTAAATGCAAACCCGTACCCCAAGTAGAATAATAAGCTCCGAGACGCTCAATAACAAACGCATGAGCCTGCGGAACAATTTTGATATTTCTAACAATAATTATTAAAACAATAACAGCAATTATAATTAATGAAATAAAACCAATCGGAATATCCGGCATATTAACTCCTCCTTAAATTACTTTGACTAAAAGCTTTACACCCTCAATAGAGCACACTTTTACATTAGCTCCTACCTTAATTTCGTTTCCGTCAACGCTCTTCGCGCTCCAGATTTTACCGTCAACATTAACCTGTCCGACTCCGGTATGATTTAGTATATCCGAAGTAACAATTCCTACTCGGCCGATAAGGCGATCGGAGTTAGTAGGCTCCTTTTTATTGTTGACATATTTTTTTACAAGCGGGCGCGTTGCGATAAGGCATATAAGCGACACTGCTATAAATACGACTGACTGAATAAGAATACTGTCGGTAAAGAAGCAGGTAACAGCAGCGCAAGCGCCGCCTATTACAAACCAAATCGACACAAGCTGGCTCGTCAGTCCTTCGCAAATAAGCATAAATACGGCGAAAATCAGCCATACAAATATAATATAGTCTTCCATAATACCCTCCTTATCAACATAGAATATGATAGCACTTTAACGAAGCTAAGTCAATACGGAAAAAGTTGCATAAACGCTATACATTTTGTTTTTTTTATGCTAAAATATAAAAGAGGACGTGAGATTATGTACGACAATGATGAACTTATAAATACATTTGACGAGGGTATAATTTACGGCGGAGTACGCTCCAAAAATGAGATACGAACTCTTATATGCTATCTGTACTCGTCTGTAAACAAGCCGATGGACAAGGAAACTGTTGTTGAAATAATCCAGACGCGCGGACTTGCAAACTATTTTGAAACGAGCGCGTGTTTTGACGACCTTATTTTACATAATAACATAGAACTTGTAGACGAGGATAAAAAGCTTTACTTTGTAACTCCTAACGGAAAAATGGTTGCAGAACAGCTTGAGACCACGCTTGCAAGCTCCGTCAAGGATAAAGCGTACACCTGCGCTCTTGCTCTGCTTGAGCAGAGACGGATTGAGAAGGAAAACGCTGTCGCAATAACAAAAACCGATAAAGGCTTTAACGTTAACTGCCGAATATCGGGAGGAGACGTCGATTTGGTATCAATAGACATATACGCACCCGACAACAAGCAAGCTAAAATTATTAAAAAAAATTTCCACAAAAACCCGGAACTGCTGTATAAGGTTATTATGGGTACTATGACCAAGGACAAGCGAATGGTCGCGGAGTGTCTTGAAGAGATAAGAAGAGGTCACTAAAAAAAGAGATTTAAGGTGAGCAGAGCCGTAACTCCCGGTATTCCTCCTATTGCAGAGACCATTACCGTCAGAAGACTGAAAGGCAGAAACACTCCTGTAAAACCGCTCGTAAATTCAACTGCCAGAAGCGTTAGAAAACCCGATAAAAATGACAGAAAGGCTCGTCTTACGGGCCTTTTTTGTTTACCGATTTTGTGAATAATAATAAATATGATAAACGACCCTAAAAAAATGCCTGCGATATGATACCATTCCATTACGAACACTTCCTGTTTAAAATAAAATAGACCGTAGGACTTGCCTACGGTCTATAACTATGTCCGATATTGATATTTTAGAACAATTACTTAAAGAATGCGATAACATTCAGCCCGATAACTACCAGAACAAACACAGCTGCGAAAACTTTCGTCCAACGCGCCAGGAACGCGTCAATCGAACGAGCCTTATTCTTTGAGAAGAATGTATCCGCACCGCCTGTTACAACGCCTACTCCCTGCTGGTTGCCTTCCTGAAGAATAATAACAACAATGATAGCGATTGACATAAGAATTAATAATGCGCCTAAAATAATTTCGAATACTCCCATTTATATCGTCCTTTCGATATGCATTTCTGCATCAGATTTCAATAGCCATATTATCATAACACATAAATTACCATTTTGCAAGTCTTTTTTTACTTTATAGGAAACGCAGTTTCCTATAAAGTAAAAAATATTTATATTCTCCGCACAGTTTGTGTTCAGAGCAAAGTGCGATGAGTATAGAAGAGCGTGCAGGGCAAGCATTTCTAAAATCCTGTTAAATAATACTTAACTGCTCGCTTGTGTCCTCCGGTGACGGTAAAGCACCGAGTGACGGCAGACTTTTTGTCCTGTAGCGTGAGGGTTTACTGAAGGTTCCCTCTTTATATTCTTTTATAGAATAAAGAATGTGACCTTTCTTTAGTTTCAGCACACTGACCCCCTGCGTTGAGCGCGAAGTTTTAAGATTTAATACTCCAGTGTGCAAAAGTAACATCCTGCCCGACGAAGAGCTTACAATAAACTCCTTATCTTCGGAAGAGAATGCAATATCGCTAAGCGGGAACTTGTCGCAATACGCGTTAGCAAGCTTTTTTCGGTTTGTCTTAGTGGCGTAGGATTCAAGCGGTACCTTCGCAATTTTTCCGTTTTCAAAGCCAAAAAGCACAAATCCCTTATAGTCCTTTGTAGCAACCATCTTGACCGCTACCTCTCCCTCGTCCATTTGCAGCTTCGCGGGGATATAATCACCGAGCACGCTCGCCTTGGTGTCCTTAAACTCATATGCCTTGGACTTATAGCACTGACATTTATTAGTAAAAAACAGAAGGTCACAGTTATTCGTTATCTCAATAGATTCAGCTATTTCATCACCCTCCTTGAGCTTATGCTCGCCGCTCATACGGAGCGACTGTGGCGTGATTTTCTTGAAATAGCCTTCCTTAGTAAAGAAAAGATGAACAGGATAATCGGGAATTTCCTCTACTTCCTCAAAATCTTCAATTTCATCGTTATAAATAATCTCGCACCTGCGGGGCTGACCGTACTTATCGGCAACCTCCTTTAACTCCTTAACGATTATTGTCTTTACTCTCGCCTTGCTGCTGAGAATTAACTCTAGTTCCTTAATATCCTTTTCAAGCTCTTCAATATCCTTTGTGCGCTTTAAAATATACTCGCGGTTGAGGTGGCGCAGTTTAATTTCTGCAACATACTCAGCCTGAATTTCGTCAATGCCGAAGCCTATCATAAGATTAGGCACGACCTCAGCCTCTTCGTCAGTTTCGCGAATAATTTTGATAGCTTTATCAATATCAAGCAGAATTTTCTCAAGACCTTTTAGAAGATGAAGTCTTTCTTTCTTTTTGTTCAGGTCAAAATAAGTCCTGCGGCGCACACATTCAATGCGAAACGCAATCCACTCGTTTAAAAGCTCTTTTACTCCGAGCACCATCGGAACACCGCCGATAAGCACATTGAAGTTGCATGCGTAGCTATCCTCAAGCGGAGTCATTTTGTAAAGCTTCTTCATCAGCTTGTCCGGGTCTGTTCCGCGTTTTAGGTCTATAGTAATTTTCAGTCCGTCAAGACCCGTTTCATCTCTTATGTCGGAAATTTCCTTTACCTTACCGCTCTTTACAAGGTCGATTATTTTGTCGATAATCGACTCGCTGTTCGTGGAGTACGGAATACTGTATATATCTATACAGTTAGCTGACTTATCATATTTATAAGTCGAGCGGAGCTTTATACTGCCGCGTCCAGTCTCGTAGACCTTTCTCATAACCTCTTCGTCAAAGATTATATATGAACCGCCGGGAAAATCCGGAGCGGGCATTGTGGACATAACGTCGTGGTCAGGGTCACGAATGAGAGCCGCGGTCGTCTCGCACACCTCTCTCAGGTTAAAAGGACAGATATTTGAAGCCATACCTACGGCGATACCCGTGTTAGAGTTTATGAGAACGGACGGGAAAGTTGCGGGCAGAAGCGTCGGCTCTTTCATAGTGTTATCGTAGTTGTCTACGAAGTCAACCGTGTCTTTATCTATATCCTTAAAAAGCTCCGTGCAGAGCTTATCGAGCTTAGCCTCTGTATATCTTGATGCCGCCCACGCCATATCACGGCTGTAGAACTTACCGAAGTTACCCTTAGAGTCAACATAGGGGTACAAAAGCGCCTCATATCCGCGCGACAAGCGTACCATTGTATCGTAAATTGCCGCGTCTCCGTGCGGATTGAGTTTCATAGTCGCGCCGACAATATTCGCCGATTTTGTGCGCGATCCTGTCAGAAGTCCCATTTTATACATAGTATAAAGGAGTTTTCTGTGACTGGGCTTAAATCCGTCAATTTCGGGAATAGCGCGCGACATAATTAAACTCATAGCATACGGCATAAAGTTTTCTTGTACGGTCGAGACAATGTGCTGCTCCGCTACCTCTCCCGCACCCTCTATTACGCCGTTTACCGCAACTGCTTTTGAGGTTTTCGGGGTTGTCTTTTTCTTAGCCAAATAATCACCTTCCAAATCGGGGTAACTTTAAATTGATTAACTAACGTCGAGCTGATCAATATAGTCGGCTCCGTGGTCAACAATAAAATCTTTTCTTCCCTGCAGGTCATCGCCCAGCAGAGTATCGAATATCGCGGAGGTCTGCTCTACAGAGTCGGGCATAACCTTAATGAGTCTGCGCGTTGCAGGATTCATCGTCGTAAAGCTCATCATCTCGGGCTCGTTCTCACCAAGCCCCTTACTGCGCTGTATGGTGAATTTACTGTCGCCTATTTCTTTAATATATCTGTCTTTTTCTAGCTCGTCATAGGCAAAGTATACCTTATCTTTTGTCGTTATCTCGTACAGAGGAGACTCGGCAATAAATACTTTGCCCTCCTTAATAAGCGTAGGAGTAAGGCGGTAAAGCATTGTCAAAATAAGCGTTCTGATGTGGAAACCGTCAACATCCGCGTCTGTGCATATAATTACCTTATTCCAACGCAGGTTATTAATGTCAAAATTCGAGAGATTTTTATTTGCTTTCGCCTTTACCTCAACTCCGCAGCCGAGAACCTTCAAAAGGTCTGTGATGATTTCGCTTTTAAAAATCTTTTCATAATCGGCTTTAAGACAGTTAAGAATTTTTCCTCGAATCGGAATTATTGCCTGAAAATCAGGGTCTCTCGCCTGCTTGCAGGCGCCGAGAGCGGAGTCGCCCTCAACGATAAACACCTCTCGTTCGTTGACGTCTTTACTTCGGCAGTCTACAAATTTCGCGATTCTGTTTGTTATATCTATTTTGCCTGTAAGATTGTTTTTCAGGTTAAGTCTCGTTTTTTCAGCACTTTCTCTGCTGCGCTTATTTATAAGCACCTGATTAGCAATTTTCTCCGCTTCCAGCGGATTTTCTATAAAATAAACCTCGAGGCTGTGGCGCAAAAACTCAGTCATAGCCTCCTGAATACCCTTATTCGTAATCGCCTTCTTAGTCTGGTTTTCATACGAGGTAACGCTCGAGAACGAGGAAATACAAATTACAAGGCAGTCCTTTACATCGTCAAACTTGACCTTACTTTCGGTTTTATTGTATTTGTTATTGGTTTTAAGATAGTTATCTATCATATATACAAACGCGTTACGCACGGCTTTTTCGGGCGCTCCGCCGTACTCGAGCCAACTCGAATTATGATAGTATTCCTCCTGAGCTATTTTATTGGAAAATGCGAGTGAAACACAAATCTTGCATTTATACTCGTCCTTGTCCGCTCGGTCACGAACCTTTCGCTCGGTTTCCCAATACTGAACGGCGGAAAGTCCGTCGTCACCTACTACCTCTTTGACGTGATCCTCAATGCCGTTTTCGTAGTTAAAGCTTGTAACGTCAAAGCTCCTGCCGTTCTGGTTTCTGAAAATAAACTCTACTCCCGCATTGACGATAGCCTGACGTTTCATAATATCCAGGAAATACTCAGGACTGACATCAATATCTGTGAAAACCTCAATATCCGGCTTCCAGTGAATCTTTGTGCCGGTATCCTTACGGTTATAATCTTCCTTTTGAAGACCGCCGATATTCTCTCCGTGCTCAAAGTGCAGCGAATACTTATAGCCGTCGCGCTTAATCTCAACATCCATATACTCAGACGCGTATTGAGTCGAGCAAAGTCCGAGACCGTTCAGACCAAGCGAAAACTCATAGTTTTCTCCGCTGTTATTATTATACTTACCGCCCGCGTACATCTCACAGAACAGCAGCTCCCAGTTCATTCTGTCCTCGTTTTTATTGTATCCTACAGGAATTCCTCTTCCGTGGTCCTCGACTTCAAACGAGCCGTCGGAGTATCGTGTAACCTGGATAAGCCTGCCAAATCCCTCTCTCGCCTCGTCAATGGAATTGGAAAGAATTTCAAAAACCGAGTGCTGGCAGCCCTCTATACCGTCCGAGCCGAATATAACCGCAGGTCTTTTACGAACTCGGTCGGCTCCGCTAAGGGACGAGATACTGTCGTCGTTATATTCGTTTACTTTCTTCTTTGGCACTACTTTTCACCTCGTAGCTTTTTGATTTTATCTCTCAGATATGCCGCGTGCTCAAATTCAAGCAGCTTTGCCGCCGCGCGCATCTCGCGCGAAAGGCTCTTGATAAGCTCCTCGCGCTGCTGGCGCGACATCTGACGCATATTCTTAAATTCTTCGTCTTTATGGGTAGAAATTTCGAGAATTTCGCTGACCTTTTTAACTATTGTTTTCGGAGTTATGTTATGTTCGGTATTGTATTTCTGCTGTATTTCTCTGCGTCTTGTGGTCTCCGTAATTGCATTCTTCATAGACGGAGTAACGCTGTCGGCGTACATAATTACCATACCCTCGGCGTTACGAGCTGCGCGTCCGACTATCTGTATAAGACTGCGCTCGCTTCTTAGAAAGCCCTCCTTGTCCGCGTCGAGAATAGCGACGAGCGAAACCTCGGGAATATCAAGACCCTCTCTGAGTAAGTTAATACCTACAAGCACGTCGAACTCTCCGAGCCGCAGGTCGCGGATAATCTCCATACGCTCAACAGTATCAATATCGTGGTGCATATATTTAACCCTGATACCCATTTCAAGAAAATAGTTTGTAAGGTCCTCCGCCATTTTCTTTGTAAGGGTTGTAATGAGGGTGCGCTGTCCCTTTGCCACACGCGTATTTATCTCTGAAATCAGGTCGTCAAGCTGACCTTCCGTCGGACGAACTGAAATCTCAGGGTCTAAAAGCCCTGTCGGACGGATAATCTGCTCCGCAATTACCGCGCTCTTTTCCTTTTCTATATCGCCCGGGGTTGCAGAAACAAAGCAAACCTGATTTATTCTATCATAAAATTCATCAAAATTAAGCGGACGATTGTCGTATGCTGACGGAAGTCTGAAACCGTAGTCGATGAGACTTTTTTTGCGCGCGTGGTCACCTGCGTACATACCGCGAACCTGCGGAAGAGTAACGTGCGACTCATCAACAAAGAGAAGAAAATCGTCGGGAAAATAATTTAAAAGCGTATAAGGAGCCGAGCCGGGTTTTCTTCCCGACATAATTCTCGAGTAGTTTTCAATACCGCTGCAAAATCCCGTTTCCAGAAGCATATCTATATCGTAATTTGTGCGTTGTTCAATGCGTTGAGCTTCAAGCAGCTTGCCCTTTGACTGAAAATACTGTATCCTCTCCGCAAGCTCTCTGCGTATTTCCTCAACAGCCTCGAGCAGCTTGTCTCTTCCTACAATGTAGTGGGACGCGGGATAAATTGCCGCGTGACGGAGAGTTCCGAGCAATTCGCCCGTAAGCGGATTAATCTCGGAAATCCTGTCAATTTCATCTCCGAAAAATTCCACTCTTATAATTCTGTCGCTGGATGCCGCAGGGAAAATCTCAAGAGTATCTCCCCTGACGCGGAATTTGTTACGGATAAAATTCTCATCATTACGCTCGTACTGCAGCTCAACGAGCTTGCGTACCAGATCATTGCGGCTTTTCTCCATACCCGGGCGCAGGGAAATTACCATATTGCGGTAATCTATAGGGTCACCGAGACTGTATATACACGAAACGGACGCCACGATAATAACATCACGACGCTCCGAAAGCGCAAGAGTTGCGCTATGTCGGAGCTTGTCGATTTCATCATTTATAGAGCTGTCTTTTTCAATATAGGTATCAGTCGTCGGAACATAAGCCTCGGGCTGATAATAGTCGTAATATGAAACAAAATACTCAACAGCGTTTTCAGGGAAAAACGACTGAAACTCAGAGCAGAGCTGAGCCGCGAGAGTTTTATTGTGAGCAAGGACAAGGGTAGGCTTCTGTACCCTCTCGATGACATTTGCCATTGTAAATGTTTTACCCGAACCCGTTACGCCTAAAAGAGTCTGCTCGCGGTTTCCTTTTTTTATGCTTTCTACTATCTTATCTATCGCTTCGGGCTGGTCGCCCGTTGGTTTATAAGAAGAATGTAATTTAAATTCTCCCATATAATCTCCTATAATTACAATTCGGAATCTGCTATAAATATGCCCTGCTTCGCCCATCTGCTCTGTCGCAGCGAGACAGAATCGTCGTCTGAAACAATAATATGGTCAATAAGCTCAACACCTACTACGCTCAACGCATTTGTGACAATCTTCGTCGCTCTCACATCGTCAAGTGACGGAAGCGAAAGTCCGCCGGGATGATTGTGTGCAATTACAGCGAACGTGGCGTCGTAGGTCATAGCGAGCTGGATAATTTTCCTTACGGGAACGTTGCTTTCCTTAACTGTCCCCTGCGATATTATTCCCGAGAAAACCTCTTTACTCTTACTGTCGAGCAAAAGAAGATACAAAACCTCGTTCGTTTTTCCTATAAACCTCGGCTCAAAATACTCGCATAGCTTGTTTATATCAATAACTTTCGATTTATTTTCTGTTTTGTCTATATGATAGCGCCGAGAAAACTCCGGAATAAGCTTTATAAGTCCGATTACATTGTCGGAATATCCGGAGGCTCTTAGTATCTGCGGTTTTGCATCAAACACAGCGGAAAGCGAGCCGTACTCTTCCAAAAGCTTATGTGCCAAAGGATTTGTATCCTTATACGGAATTGCGTAGAACAAAATGTACTCAAGCGCCTGATGGTCGTTAAGGGCGTCAAGTCCCTCATCTATAAACTTTTTTCTAAGCCTTTCCCTGTGACCCTTGTGAACATTGTCAGACATAGCGATTCACCCTGAAATACCTGAAATAAATTATCCCTTTACACCGTACTGCACATAATATGCGTCTATAGCAGTCTTGAGCTTATCGTCAATAATAACCTTTCCGTTGTATTCTTTATTATACAAATGCTCAACTACCTCAGCCATTGTTACGATAGCGGTAGTCTTTAATCCGTAATTTTCCTCAATCTCAGCAAGCGCGGATTTTTCGCCCTGACCTCTCTCCATACGGTCGACAGAAACTACAAGACCTATAGGATTAACATTACCCTGAGCCTTGATAATAGGGAGCGTTTCCTGAATGGAAGTGCCTGCGGTTGTAACGTCCTCAATAATCACGACCCTATCGCCGTCTGAAATCGGACTGCCAAGAAGTATACCTTTATCGCCGTGATCCTTAACTTCCTTACGGTTTGAGCAGTATTTTATATCTTTGCCGTATTTATCGGCTATAGCAATAGAGGCGGTTACGGAAAGCGGAATACCCTTGTACGCAGGTCCGAAAAGAACATCAAAATCAAGCCCGAACTTGTTGTTTATTGCCTCAGCATAGTACTCTCCGAGTCGTTTAAGCTGAGAACCTGTGCGGTAAAACCCTGTATTAACGAAAAACGGAGTCTTTCTGCCGCTTTTTGTAACAAAGTCACCGAATTTTAATACCTGACAATCCACCATAAACTCGATAAATTTCTGTTTGTACTTTTCCATAACTCTACCTCCATAGACATACTTATAATTTTACTTTTAAAATATATCACAATATTTTGTGGGTTGTAAAGAAATACAACACAACTGTAATCTAACTTTCTAATATAGAATTAAGAATTACAAAACATTTGTTTATTTATAAAAAACGCGGCAGGAATTTCTCCCTGCCGACGATTTATTTTTACAATATACAATATGTATAATTCACCTAATACTTAGGATTCAACTATCATAAAATTTACGTATCAAAAGGTATATTAAACGAACCGATTTCAATCAAATTTTCCTCCGGGTCAACAATATAGCAAAGTTCTTTGCCCCAAAGTTCCGTAGTCGGTTCTAAAGCGGACGTTTCACCCTTGCCTATTGCATTTTAGTATTACTTATCAACCTCATCATATGTATCAACATAAAGATCAATTAAAAAAGTCCGTTTAATCCTTTATGTGCTCGTATTTTCGACTTGTCATTTTCTCGAAATTATATCTTTCATATAGAATTAACAATGTTTCGACTTTGAACAAATATACGTTTAGTATGTTTCCATTTTACAATATTTCAAAACCCAACACATCTCTGTAATAGCGAATCATTAAGCCATATTTATACAAACAATCCCATTCTGTCAAGTCTAATAATCTACCTACAGATTTTAAATCAATAAACATCCAAAATCTGTTGTTTATACATATTCAAATAATATTAATATATCTTATTCCCACTCGCTCCCTAAAAGCGTGACTTAAACAATTTTGTATGAGTCATTTTGCTCAGAGTATCGTGATTATTCAGACTATCCATATATTATATAAACTATTAAAACTTTTGTTGTCAGAAATCTATTGTCCTAAAGCTTTCTTATATGGTTTTCTGATACTCCTTGCCTCACGCTTTCAGCTGGTTCATCCATCCGCGGCGTTTAAAAACGACGAGGGAAACGGCAAAGCGTATGCACTCCTCCAGGGACAAAGTGAGATAGACCATGGGTATGGGCCAGTGGAGCACAATAGCTGTGAGAAGACCCAAGGGGACACCGAAAAGCCAGGTGCCCATAAGGTCGATTGACATGACGTATGTTGTTTTTCCGCCGCTGCGCAGGATACCGCTGCCGATGATCATGTTAAGCACCTTGAATGGCATGACCGCGGCGTAGGCGGTGAGGATCTGAATCGTCATTTTCCTGATGCCAGCCTCCACCATGAAAATGCACACATACCAAGGGCTTATAAAGAAAATCACCACAGACAGCAGCAGGGAGCCCACCAAGCCATAGAGAAGGAGCATTTTTGCCTCCCGGTAGGCCATCTCCATGTCCCCGTCGCCAAGGCGTTTGCCGATGAGGATTGCCGCAGCTTGGCTCAGACCGCACAAAGCCCCGATTGCCAGGGACTGCACGGGATTCGTCAGCGTCATGGCGGCGCTGGCGTCGATGCCCAGGTGCCCGTAAATGCCCGCGTACACGTTTTCACCCAGAACCCACATAAATTCACTGACCAGGAGCGGCAGCAGCATGGAAAGATACTGACCCCAGGCAAAGGAGCCCGCTGTGGCGTTCTCCGCTCTCTCCCGGTATTTCAAATACATCACAAGGATAATCACAAAATATACAAGCTGAGAGATCAGCGTCGCCAGCGCCGCACCGGTTACGCCGAGAGCCGGCATGCCAAATCGCCCAAAGATCAGTATCCAGTTCAGTCCAGTGTTAGCAGCCGCCGATGCGATCCCGGCGTAGAGCGGAAGAGACGCTTTTTCCATGCACCGAAGGTGGGTGGACAGAATGGTGATCCCCGCCGCTGGAAAGAAGGTGCCGGACACGATAAACAGATACCGCCCAGCCACTTTCACAGTTCCTATGTCATCGATATAAAGACCCATGATCTGCTTTGGAGCAGCGACGCCGGCCATGGTGAACAGCGCGGCAAGGATAAGGCACACCCGCAGATTGAGGATCATGCTTCGGCGGGTCTCTGCGGTACTTTTCTGACCCATGTACTGGGAAATCATGATCCCCGTCACAGCGCCCACAGCGGATACGACGACATTAAATATCCCCGTGAATTTCCCCGCTAGTCCCACCGCAGCCACCTCCACACCCCCAAGCTGGCCGATCATGACCTGATCCACCACGCCGAAGGACGCCTGGAGCATGGATTGCAGTGCAACGGGAATAGCCAGAGCACATACAGAATGAAAAAAAGATTGCTCTTTTGACTTTATCATTTTCTGTTCTCCTCGATCCATCTGACTTCAAAATCCATCAGCTGCCTTTGGCGCATAAGGGTCACTGTCTCGTTTCCCAAAGCGGCTTTGGCGACAGGACAGCTCGCCTCGAAAGCCCCTATTGCTTTAAATGTGTCAAGAAGATCTTTTTTGAGTACGATTTTTCGTTCCATTTCAACCTCCGTGTTTGTAAAAATTTCTCCATAAGTTCAGTATAAACTGACGGAGAAGTTTTTTCAAAACTTAAATCCGTAAGTTGTGACAAAAATGGAATGCTGTTTTTATGCAAAATGTCACAGAGATAACTTTAGCGGTTCCTTGTGCTGCCTCGAATCACGAGGGACGTGGAGAGGATAATGACCGGTTCCACCGACTCACCGACCCGCATTTTTGCGATTGCGTCCAGTGCTGCCCTGGCACGTTCCGCGTTGTCTTGACGGACAGAGGTCAGAGACGGGTAAACCATACCGCAAAGGGGAGTATCATCAAATCCGGCAACGGAGATCTCTCCTGGTATATCGACACCGCTGCTTTGCAAAAAATGGATGAGATCAACGGCGTAATAGTCCGATACGGCAAAAACAGCAGAGAAGCTCCTGATCTGCAGCAGCTTCTCTCGGTAAAAATCCATCCGCTCCGCCTTGATCATTGGGATCATCATAAACTCCGCGCCGCATCCGAAGCCCTCACGAAAACCCTTCCAGCGTTCTAAATCCATGTCGATATCGTTATCCGAGAGGCAAAGGGCGCGCTGATGCCCGCAAAGGCGGAAATATTCGCCCACCTGAAATCCCCCGTGCCAGTCGTCAATGTTCACGGCGCAAACGCGCTCCGCTGTGACGCCGCAAGCATCATAGACCGCAAAGGGTATGCGGACACTTTCCCGCAGGTGCTTGTAATCTGCACTGCAAAAGCCGATCAGCACCAGCCCCTCCAGGTTCCACATGGTGGCGAATGAGACAATCTCGTCTAGGTCGTTCACGGTTCTCACCATCATCTGAAATCCGCGTCTGGTCGTCTCCGCGATCAGTGCGTTGAGTGCGGAGGCGATAAAGGCGTCCTCCAGGACGTGAGCCTCATATTTCTCGTGGGCATTAATGACCACCCCCACGATTTTCGCCGGATTCTCCGCCAGCAGCACCTCCGCCGCCCGGGGCAGATACCCTCGCTCCTCCAGGGTGCGGCGCACCCTGACAGCCGTTCGCTCCGACACCATGCCGGTCTTTCCGTGGAGCACATACGACACCGCCGCCGTACTGAGTCCCAGCTCCGAAGCAATATCTGAAAGCCGTACTTTTTCTTCCATGTCACACCTCTCGACGGATACTTTTTTCGCTTTTTAGTCACGATTCTGTGGCGATTGATATTATTTACCAACTATTATACCATCCGAATTACCCTCTGACAAGTATAAATCAGGTGAGCGATCTAGTGACCGCCCACCTGTGTCTTATGCAAAGATGATTTCTGCGTTCACAATCTCAACCGCCACCGCCCAAATCAGTGTAAGCATCTTCCAGTTTGCTACGCCAAATACCGAAAAAGAGCGTCGAGTCCAAAATCACACCGACTGCGTCCAACAGTAAAAAGAGTGCAACAAGCTCATCATACCGTCTTTATTTTCAATGGGGCAGGCTTTAACAATAGGACTTATTAATACCTCAACAAGACCGCTTCCCATAGCATAGAGTACTACTGCAATCATAATTCCCAAAAACGGGACGGGAAGAAACTGCGGCAGAACCGCCATTAAAGCAAGTCCTGCCGCAAACAGCACCTGATATGATACTGCAAAAATGCAGTATCATATTTTATCGACAAATTTAGTGCCGCAAAATCAATCAGTAATTGTGTTAAATAGAACGTAAATGGAATCAGCGTAATCTTTTCAAACCCAATTCCATAAGTATTCCTAAATGTTAAAAATAAGAGCGTGTGAAGTTAGCAGATATAGCTTGGGTGACAAAGCCGAAATAGAAGGCTACAAGAGCTTTTTTAGTTCTTTTGTCTGGTCATAACTACTCCTTTTGGGTTAATGTAATAATACGCCTAAATTGCATTATATCATCATAGCCAAAGGACTTCATTCCCACTCAATTGTTCCGGGAGGCTTTGAGGTAATATCATACACAACGCGGTTGACGTTTTGGCATTCGTTTATGATACGGCTTGCAACTCGCGAGAGAATATCATAAGGAATACGAGCAAAGTCGGCGGTCATAAAGTCGTCGGTGGTTACGGCGCGGATTGCGATAAGGTGGTCGTAGGTTCTGTGGTCACCCATTACTCCTACAGTTTTAACATCGGGAAGAACAGCGAAAAACTGGCTGAGCTCGTGCTCAATACCGCTCTTTGAGATTTCATCGCGGAACACAGCGTCGGCGTCCTGGAGTACCCTTATTTTCTCCATTGTAATTTCGCCGATTATGCGAACGCCGAGTCCGGGACCCGGGAACGGCTGTCTCCAGACGAGTTCCTTCGGAATACCGAGCAGCTCGCCCACCTTGCGGACCTCATCCTTAAAGAGGTCGCAAAGCGGCTCGACAACATCGTCAAACTTAATATCATCGGGCATTTTAACCTTATTGTGATGTGTTTTAATCTTGTCGGCGTCGCCCTTTCCGCTTTCAATACAGTCAGGGTAGATTGTGCCCTGGGCAAAAAATCCGCCCTCTGCCTCTTCCCTGATTTTGTTCCAAAATACGTTATAGAACTCCGTACCGATAATTTTGCGTTTTTCTTCGGGATCTGTTATCCCTTTAAGCTTTTTAACAAACTCCTCGCCGCAGTTGACGCGCACAAATTTCATATCAAAAAGCGAGGTAAAGGTTTTCTCTACAAAATCGCCCTCGTCCTTGCGCATAAGTCCTTGGTCGACAAACACACAAGTTAGCTGATTTCCTACAGCTTTACTTAAAAGAGCTGCGGCAACAGAGGAATCTACGCCGCCCGAGAGACCCAACACGACTTTTTTGTCTCCGATTTTCTCGCGAAGAGCCTTTGTTGTTGCTTCAATAAAGCCCTCCATTTTCCAGTCACCAGAACAGCCGCAGACGTCAAAAATAAAATTCTTTAAAATCTGCTTTCCGTATTCGGTATGAGTTACCTCGGGGTGAAACTGAACGGCATAAATCTTTTCATCGGCGTTTTCCATAGCCGCGCAAGGGCAGTTATCGCTGTGAGCCGTTATTTTAAAGCCGCTTGGAACTACACTGATGTAGTCCGTGTGGCTCATCCACACAACACTATCGGGAACATTTTTGAAGAGCGCGCTGTTTTTCTTATCAACAGTCATTTCGATTTTACCGTATTCAGGCTTGTCGGCAGTCTCAACCTTGCCGTCACGCATCCAGGTAATAAGCTGGCTGCCGTAGCAGATGCCGAGCACGGGAATGCCAAGCTTCAAAATAGCTTTGTCGTAGTGAGGAGACTCCATATCATATACGGAGTTGGGGCCGCCCGTAAATATAATACCCTTATAATTTTCTGCTTTTATCTCATCGAGATTTGCAGTATAAGGTTTAATTTCGGCATAAACATTATGGTCGCGGACTCTGCGTGCAATAAGCTGGTTGTACTGACCGCCAAAGTCAAGAACAAGAATTTTTTCCTTAACAGTGCTCATATTTTCGCATCCTTTCCTTTATCAGAAAACACAAGCCTTTTCATATCAGAAAAGGCGTGTATAAAAATTTATCTGTAAATTATATCGTCTCTCGAAGGTCCGTTGCTTATCATACCGATATGAACACCGATTTCCTTTTCGGCAAATTCTATGTACTCACGGCACTCCTTAGGCAGATCCTCATACTTCTTAATTCCGCTTACATCGCACTTCCAGCCCTTTAAGGTTTTGAGTACGGGCTTACATCTTTTGAGTTTGGTTGTGCTCGGGAAATAGTCTATAACTTCACCGTCAAGCTCATACGCAACGCATACGGGAATCTCGTCAAGATATCCGAGCGCGTCAATAACCGTGAAAGCAACTGTCGTAGCACCCTGCACCTGACAGCCGTAGCGGCTGGCAACGAGGTCAAGCCAGCCCATACGTCTTGGTCTGCCTGTGGTTGCGCCGTATTCGCCTCCGTCACCGCCGCGGTTACGGAGCTTTTCTGCCTCCTCACCGAAAATTTCGGAAACGAACTCACCTGCGCCTACTGCGCTTGAATACGCCTTTACAACGGTTACAACCTCTTTAATCTCATACGGCGGAATACCTGCGCCTACCGCACCGTAGCCCGCAATAGTATTGGAAGAAGTTACCATAGGATAGATACCGAAGTCCGTATCCTTTAAAGAACCGAGCTGACCTTCGAGAAGAATATTTTTCCCCTCTCTTAAAGCCTTGCGAATAAACCTGAAAGCATCGCCTACATATGGTTCTAAAAGCTCCTTGTACTCCATTAACTTATCGAAAACCTCGTCAACGGTTATCTCTTCCTTGTTGTAAAGATTTCTGAGAGTGGCGTTCTTAATCTCGACAGCGTGAGCAATCTTTTCTTTCAGACTGTCCATATCGTCGTACAACTCGTTAATTTGAAAGCCTATTTTACTGTATTTATCTGAATAGAACGGAGCAATTCCGCTCTTTGTAGAGCCGAAGGAATTCTTTCCGAGACGTTCTTCCTCGTAGCAGTCAAAGGCTACATGATAAGGCATAACAATCTGCGCTCTGTCTGATATAAGCACATTGGGCTTAGGCACTCCGCGGTCCTCAAGCTCTTTCATTTCCTTTACAAAATTTTCTACGCTAAATGCAACTCCGTTACCGATAATATTAGTAATATTCTGATGAAACACACCGGACGGGAGCTGATGCAGCGCGAATTTTCCGTAATTATTTATGATAGTATGACCTGCGTTTGCGCCTCCCTGAAAGCGGATAACGACATCGCTGTTGTTTGCAAGAACATCGGTGATTTTACCCTTACCTTCGTCGCCCCAGTTAGCGCCTACTATAGCTTTAACCATTCGTATCTACTCCTTATCTTACACATTGATTTCGGGCTTTTCGTCCTTAATCTCGCTGTATTTTTCAAGCACGGGCTTAACCTCGTCATTAAGGAAGTCGATAGTCTGTTCCTTTGCTCTGCCCGTATACTTTTCGGGTCGGAGAAGATTCTCAAGCTCCTCTATGGTTACGCCAAACGCCTCGTCAGCGGCAATACGCTCGAGGAGGTCGTTTTCTCCGCCCTCTTCCTTGACAACTCTCGAGGCTGCCATAGAATGCTGACGGATTTTCTCGTGAAGCTCCTGACGATCCGCGCCGCGCAGCTTTACAGCGTCCATCATAATATTTTCGGTAGCCATAAACGGAAGTTCCTTGCGCAGGCGTGACTCGATAACTTTCGGATAAACAACAAGACCGTCCGCAACGTTTGCGTAAAGGTCAAGTATACCGTCAATAGCGAGGAATGCCTCGGGAACACTGAGGCGCTTGTTAGCGCTGTCGTCAAGCGTGCGTTCGAACCATTGTGTAGCGGTTGTGAAGTATCCGTTTAGAACATCTGCCATTACATAGCGCGAGAGTGAACCAATTCTCTCACTGCGCATCGGGTTGCGCTTATATGCCATTGCGGAAGAACCGATCTGGTTCTTTTCAAAAGGCTCCTCAACCTCCTTGAGGTGCTGAAGCAAACGAATATCGTTAGAAAATTTCGCAGCTGACTGTGCAATTCCCGCAAGGACATTAAGAAACTGCGAGTCAACCTTACGAGAGTAGGTCTGACCAGAAACAGCATAGCAACCCTTAAAGCCCATTTTCTCGGCAATCTTTTGGTCGAGAGCCTTGCACTTCTCATGATCGCCCTCAAACAACTCCAAAAAGCTCGCCTGAGTACCCGTCGTACCCTTTGAGCCGAGCAGCTTTGCCTTAGAAAGCTGATATTCAACATCCTCCAAATCTAAAAGAAGATCCTGAATCCAAAGAGTCGCCCTCTTACCTACTGTTGTCGGCTGAGCAGGCTGAAAATGCGTAAAAGCGAGCGTAGGCAAAGCCTTGTACTCGTCGGCAAATTTAGAAAGATTGCGTATAACGGTAATTATTTTATTACGGACTAACTTTAAAGCCTCTGTCATAATAATAAGGTCAGTGTTATCGCCTACATAGCACGAAGTAGCGCCGAGATGAATAATACCTTTAGCGTTAGGGCACTGCTGGCCGTAAGCGTAAACATGACTCATAACATCATGGCGGACAAGCTTTTCACGTTCCTGCGCGACCTCATAGTTAATATCGTCAGCATGAGCTTTCATCTCATCAATCTGCTCCTGCGTAATCGGCAGACCAAGCTCCATTTCGGACTCGGCAAGAGCAATCCAAAGCTTTCTCCACGTTTTAAATTTCATATCAGGAGAGAAAATATACTTCATCTCCTTGCTGGAATAACGAGCGGAAAGCGGGCTTTCGTAAACACTTTTATTCATTACTCTTCCTCCTTTGAGGCACATTTTTCTTTATTATCAAAGTTCATACCGCCGCGTTCCTTGCCTTTTAAGGTAAGCCTGGTAACCGCCGCGGGATAATTACCTGAGAAACAGGCGTCACAATAGCCCGAGCACCTGCCGCCGAGCATTTCGTCAAGCGAGTCTGGTGGCAGATAACCGAGCGTGTCGGCGCCGCTGAGCTTACAAATTTCATCAATTGTATGATTAACTGCGATAAGCTCTCCCCGTGACGGAATATCCGTACCGTAATAGCAGGGCCACATAAAAGGCGGTGAACTTATGCGCATATGAACCTCCTTAGCGCCCGCACCCCTAAGCATATTCGTAATGCGGTCTATAGTAGTACCCCTGACAATACTGTCGTCGATTACCACTACCCTCTTTCCCTTTATCATATCAATAATCGGATTGAGCTTGATTTTAACCGCGTTCATACGCTCGCTCTGGCTGGGCTTTATGAACGTTCTTCCAATGTAGCTGTTTTTCACGATACCCTTTTCGTAAGGAATACCCGACTCCTCGCTGTAGCCTATAGCGGCATCTATACCTGACTCGGGAACGCCTATTACTATATCGGCGTCAACGGGAAACTCCCTTGCAAGTATACGACCTGCCTGCTTTCTCGCCTCATAAACGCTTATACCGTCAATCATACTGTCAGTTCGTGCAAAGTAAATATATTCAAACACACAAAGCGATTTATTGCACTTTTTCTCCGGCATAATACTTCTTACGCCGTCCTTGTCGACAATAACTATTTCCCCAGGCTCTACATCTCTAATAAACTCGGCTCCGCACGCATCAAGTGCAGAAGATTCGCTTGCAAACACATAGGAATTGTTGATTTTTCCCATACAAAGCGGACGGAATCCGTGTGGGTCACGTGCGGCAATCAGCTTTCTCGGGCTCATTACGAGCAAAGAATAAGCGCCCTCAAGCTTTTTGACACCCTCTACTACCGCATTTTCGACAGAGTCGCTGTGAAGTCTTTCTCTCGCAATAACATAGCATATTACTTCTGAGTCTATAGTCGTCTGGAAAATCGCTCCGCGCTGTTCAAGCTCCTTGCGTATTTCGACAGCATTTGTTAGATTTCCGTTATGAGCAACCGCGAGAGTACCCTTTACATAACGCATAACAAGCGGCTGTGCATTTTCAAGCACAGAGCCGCCTGCTGTGGAATAACGGACGTGGGAAACTGCCATCTGTCCGCTTAGTGATTCGAGTATGGAATTGTTAAAAACCTCGGAAACAAGCCCCATATCCTTATGGTAGTTCATAACTCCTTCGTCGGATACAGCTATGCCGCAGCTCTCCTGTCCGCGGTGCTGTAGGGCTAAAAGACCGTTATAGCACGCGTAGGCAGGATTAACAGTGCCGTCGCTATAAATACCGAAAACTCCGCATTCCTCGTGGAGTCCCTCCATAGGAATATTATCAAAACTAAAATTCAAGGGGGTTCACGCTCCGTAAAATTTATTCGTCCTTATCAGTCTGCGAGACCTACGCGTTTCATCATCTCAGCGTAAGCGTCCTCTACGCCGCCCATATCGCGGCGGAAACGATCCTTGTCGAGCTTTTCCTGAGTATTAACGTCCCAGAAGCGGCAGGTATCAGGGGAAATTTCATCGGCAAGTAAAATCTCACCGTGGAAACGTCCGAACTCTATTTTGAAGTCTATAAGGTCAACATTTACGGACTTGAAAAATTCTACCATAACCTCGTTAATTTTGTATGCGTACTCGGAAATCCTGGCAATTTCCTCTTTAGTAGCAGCGCCGATAGCATAAATCTGGCTTTCGTTTATCATAGGGTCGCCTAGCGAGTCGTCTTTAAGGCAGAATTCGAGGGTAGGCTCGTTAAAGTCTGTGCCCTCCGGAATTCCGAAACGCTTTGAGAATGAGCCTGCCGCCTTATTGCGGATAATTACCTCAAGAGGAACAATATTAACCTTTTTGAGAACAGTCTCTCTGTCGCTAAGCTCCTCAACATAGTCGGTCGGGATACCCTTAGTCTCAAGAAGCTTGAACATAAAGTTGCTCATACGGTTGTTTACTACGCCCTTGCCTAAAATAGTACCTTTTTTCTCGCCGTTAAACGCTGTCGCGTCGTCCTTATAAGAAACGATGCAATAGTCATCGTTATCTGTAGCAAAAACCTTTTTAGCTTTACCTTCATACATCTGTTCTCTTTTTTCCATCTTTAATTCCTCCAAAATTCTTTATAAATCCTAAAGTTTTTTAAAAACAAAAAAACTATCTGTATATCATTATATAACAAAAGTATTGTGCAGACAATTATTTTAAAGAATTAAAATTTATTTTTATATACTTTTATATAGTTATTTAAAAATACAGTCAATTGATGTAAATTATTGTAGCTTTTGACAAAAGAAAGAATTTAAAACCCGTACGCATCTTAACTCACGCCTATTATTAATTCATTAAAACATTAAGAAAAAAATAAAAGCATCCGTTGGTCGATATCATTAAGATGGGCACATTAGGGTACTTTTTTATTATAAAAACAAGGCACCCATTTGGACAATATCATTAAGATAATTTGCCAAGGGAGAAGAAAGAAACACACTTGCGATAAGCAGGTGTGTTTTTTCGTATAAA
>CANQOP010000003.1 GCA_947625485.1 uncultured Clostridia bacterium
CCTGCCGATTACATTAATTCTTTCCTTTCTACCGGTGAAGTTTTCTAATTTTGTAACACATCATTGACAAACCTACATTATTTAAAAAGTTGTGGGTGCATACGACTGTAGTGGAAAATATACTGCTGCGCGATACCCGCGTACACGCCGAAATCCGAGGGCGTCATATCGGGGAAAAGCCTTTCCATAGCGCGCTTCATCCACACGTCGACGGGAAACGCCTCTATTCTGTGCAACCCGTATAAGAGCGCGCAGTCGGCAACCTTTACTCCAACACCCTTGATTTTCATAAGCTCGGCGCGCGCTTCGTCATAGGGCAGAGTGCGGCAGTTCTCGAGCCGCACCTCCCTTGACGCGACCTTACGTGCTCCGTCAATTATGTATTTGTTTCGAAAGCCCGCCCTGAGAGGCGCAAGGTCGTCGGGCTCTAAGACGGCTAATCTCTCCGCAGTCGGAAATCCGTAGCCCGAGCCGACAGGCTCCCCGAAGGTTTCGCACAGACGCGCGACTATGCCTTTAATACGTTTTATATTGTTGTTCTGCGAAATAATAAAGGTGCACAGCGCCTCCCACGGCTCCTGGCGAAGGATACGAATGCCTGAAGCGTACTGCGCCGCCTCGCTTAATATCGGATGAAGAGCGCTTATGCTCTCGCGCACGGCTTTGTAATCGAGGTCCAAATCGAGGTACGGCTTCCATATTTTTTCAAAATCATTTTCGTCACAATTATCTATGTATAGAACGTCGCCGTCACGGCGCATAGTTACCTCGCGACCGAACGCAATACCGCGAAAGCCGCCCGAACACTCCGCCCAGCGAAAGCTTTGTCCGCAGTCGAGAGTCTGGGCGAGGTCAAGATCAGAAACGCCCGTTATTTTTACGCCCGTCTCGGTTTTAAAACATTTCATATAATACTCCTATTTTATAAAATGGCAGTCGGTTTATTTTAAAATAAGTATATCATATTTTTTTCAAATATGATACAATTAAATTATTACAATTCACGAGGTAATCTTATGAAAGAGAACATATGCACAATACCGATTAACGACCTTTTTAAGCCGAAAAACGGCTGTCCGATTTGCCGAATGGAAGAAATGCTAGAAGAGACCTACGTGGACTTTGTCGTCGGGGACGCGATGATGGAGCCGAATATACGCATCGAGACTAACCGAAAAGGCTTTTGTCACAGGCATTTTTCCAAAATGTTCAGGGCAGGTCAGAAGCTCCCTAACGCGCTGATAATGGAGTCGCACTTACAGGAAATTATAGACGAAATTCTCCCGAAAAAGGCGGGCCCAAGACCCGACAAAAAATCCCTCGAAAAAATCGAAGAGCTTGACAAAACCTGCTACGTCTGCGACAGAATTGAGACGGATATTCATCACCTGCTCGCGACTGTGTTTTCAGAATACCAAAAGTCGGAGGAGTTTCGCTCTCTTTATCGCGAACAGCCGTTTATCTGTCTCAATCACTACGCTCTGATTATGCGCGGCGCTATGGGAAAGCGCGGCATAGGCTCAAAATATATGCCCGACTT
Source organism: uncultured Clostridia bacterium (assembly GCA_947625485.1). Taxonomy (GTDB): domain Bacteria; phylum Bacillota; class Clostridia; order Oscillospirales; family Acutalibacteraceae; genus Ruminococcoides. The sequence continues at coordinate 1,541 of CANQOP010000003.1, forward strand.
TCACTCAGACACCTACGCCCTGACGAAAAACTACCTCCTTTCACTCAAGGAGGACACGAGCTACTTCTGTTCGATGTTCGACTACCGCAACCGCGGGGGCGACTTCAAGAAAAGCAAGGACGTTATCGAGCGCAACATAGAATACCTTACAAAGGAAAAGCCGTAATTATCGCAGCAGTTAAAAAGCAAGTCATAAAATCCCTGCTGCTTCGCAAAAACAGGCTGTCCAGCTGAACGCTGAGACAGCCTGTTTCATATTTAATTATATCAATTTGGTTTCGCCGCTTTTGTTTGTTTCAGCGCAAAATTCTGTCTTAACTATGTTGTTAAGAAATTATTGCCTTAAAACAGTAGCGGTAAATTGAATTGTGTCGCTTCCCGTCGGCTTAGTCCCGTCCATATTAAGAACTTTAAATTCCATATACGGAGCACTGCTTATTATCTCTACGATATAATGTTTTTTGTTTGCACTACTTAACCCGCCGCCGATAACATATGCAGGGTGGGTTGGAATGTATCCTGATGAAAACGTTATTCTATCGGAATTGTATGTATCTGAAATTGTTATACTGCCGTAAACAGTTACCTTGTTCGCCGACAGCTCATATTTACCCGAAAAATTGCTCGGCTGGGCGTTGCCCTTAAATTCATCTACAATATTTTCAGACGTGAACGCGCTCCAATCGGCAAAATCGCTCTCTTCGCGATTTCTGTGCCAGACAACGCCGTCCTGACCTATAGCGACTTGATTGTATACGCCCTGATTCCTTCCGTTTCGATTCGGTAAATTAAATATTAAAATACGGTACGGATTTTCGGTATTAAATACCGATTTGTCCATAGTAGCGGAATATATTTTTCTGCTCTGCCACTCTCTCGGGGATATTTCGTCTATTTGGATATTAATTTTCGCATATGTACCTTCTTCGTTAGTCGCCGTGTTAATTAACATCGTTTTAATTTTAGAAAATTCTTCGGACGATAAACTAAATTCTACAGTATCAGTCCATTTGCTATCAGTAAATGCAGAGAATTGCTTAACGATATACTCAGAATTGCTGCTGTTAGTACTGCTCATAAATTTTATGTGCACTTCACGCGTTCCGCCTGTTCGTGTTACCGTTAATCTGTATTTTGTATCAGCGGAAATCTGTAGGTCGTCAATGTTTATATATTCAAAACCGTAACCGGACCCGCCTACAGTCGAACTATCATAGCTTTTGCTATATTTTTCATTGGCGACATAATCCAATTCATTTAATGTTATTGGCATATACGTTCCGCTATATGACTTTGATATGCTCTCCGCATAAACCGACAGTCCGGATACAGCTTCGCCGCCGCCCTGATTCTGTAAGTCGCTTAATAGTGTTCGCAAATCGGAATTTAAGTTATCGTACGATACAGAATTTGGGGCGTTATCCAGTTTACCGTTTTGTAAATTCTGAATGTTCTCGTCGAAACTCTCCTCCAAAAGGTCAAGAAATTGGTTTACCTTTTGCGTAGGATAATAATAACGCTCGGGCGTGCTCCAGCCCTCGTCAGAGCCTCGTCGGAAAAAGAGTCCGTCGATTTCTCCCAGAATAATTTGGCGTCTGTCGCTCGGCTTAACTATGTAACAGTACTGCGTTTCCGAACCGAGAAAAAGCTGGTTCGTAGTTAAAAGAGCAATATAAATTTTCCTGTTTTCAAGGTTAATTTTGTCAAGCTCATTAAGATACATAGGGGCGCCCGTACCCGCATATAAGATAGCGGCAGATATTTTTGATTTAACCTCTTCGGAGAGGTTGCTTAACTTGACCGCGCCGTCTGTGTCGTTCAGCTTCTTTTTCAGCGCGTTATAAATTCCGCCGCTTTTTACCGCTTTATTGCTGTTCTCTACAGGCTCGGCGTCGAGAAGAGTGCCTTCCGTTATAGCGGCAATCCTCTCGTTAATGTCCTCCAGAGCCGCCCGCTCTTTATCTAACAGACCGTTGAGATATTCCTCGTGCTGCAAAAACTCGGAGTTTTCCTTGTTTTTATATGCTTCGCCGAATTCGATTGACGTGTGCACCAAAAGCGACGTGACGGCGCTGTGGAACACAATCCCGCTGCTGTTGCTTGCTTTAATCTGCATTTTGAGGATTCCGCTCTTGTAAATCTGCTCGCTCGTGACATTCCACGTCAGTTTTGTTCCGCTTTCGGCGGGTTTGCTGTCGAGCAGGAAGAAATTTGTTGAGCCGTCGTCAAACTGCAAATACATTCTGTAGATAAGGCTTACGTCGGTTACTCCCTCGACAAAAAACTCCTTCGTTGCGTGGAGGTTGTCGCCTGCGTAACCGATAAACACCTCTTTTTCAGGAATAATAAATTTTCCGTTCTTTTTTATAGTAATCATTTTTTCGCCTCCTATCTACCGTTAAAAAGGAAAAGAAATTGCATAGTACTATGCAATTTCCTCAAAAATTTTTCACTAATTTAAAATATCCGCTGAATCGCGCTTGAACGTTTAGAGTACGTAAATTTAAAAGCGGCTGAAAATCAGAAATTTTCAGCCGCAGTTTTTTATTATATGCTATTTTTTCTTAAAGCCGTCCTTTAGACCTACGCTTCTGTTGAACACGAGGTGCTCGGGAGAGCTGTCCTTGCTGTCCGCGCAAAAATATCCCTGACGCATAAACTGGAAGCGGTCGCTGCTCTCAGCATTTTCTAGAGATTTTTCGACCTTGCAGTTCTTTAGCACTACGAGCGACTTGGGATTAATAAAATCAAGGAAGTTTCCTTCTCCCAAATCGGGATCCGAAACGGTAAAAAGGTTGTCGTAGAGGCGAACCTCAGCGTCAAGACAATCCTTGGCGTTTACCCAGTGGATAGTACCGCGCACCTTCCTGCCGTCGGGGGTATTTCCTCCGCGCGTTTCGGGGTCGTACTCGGCGTAAACTTCTGAAATATTGCCGTTTTCGTCCTTTTTGCAGCCCGTACATTTAACGATATACGCGCCCTTAATGCGTACCTCGTTGCCCGGGTAAAGGCGCTGATACTTCTTTATCGGCTCTTCCATAAAGTCCGAAGACTCGATATAAAGCTCGTTCGAAAAGGTCACCGTGCGCGTTTCCATCTCGGGGTGGTTGGGATGATTTTCAACCTCGAACTGCTCGGTCTTGCCCTCGGAATAGTTTGTAATTATGAGCTTAACAGGCTCCAGAACAGCCATAGCGCGTATTGCTCTTTCGTTGAGGTCGTCGCGCAGACAGTGCTCGAGAAAGCTGTACTCGACGGTGGAGTTAACCTTGGACACGCCTATCTGGTCGATAAAGCCGCGGATAGCCTCGGGCGTGTAGCCACGGCGGCGCAGTCCGCAGATAGTCGGCATACGCGGGTCGTCCCAGCCGCTTACATAGTTTTCCTCGACAAGACGGCGAAGCTTGCGCTTGCTCATCACTGTGTTGTTGATTCCGAGGCGCGAAAACTCAATCTGTCTCGGCTTACACGGCGCGGAGATATTCGCCACAACCCAGTCGTAAAGCGGTCTGTGAGCCTCGAATTCAAGGGTGCAAAGCGAGTGCGTGATGCCCTCGAGCGCGTCCTCTATCGGGTGGGCAAAGTCGTACATAGGATAGATGCACCACTCTCCGCCCGTTCTGTGATGACGCATATGATTAATTCTGTAAATTACGGGGTCGCGCATATTGAAGTTGCCCGACGCAAGGTCGATTTTCGCGCGCAAGGTCATTTTTCCGTCCTCAAACTCGCCCTCGCGCATACGGCGGAAGAGGTCGAGACTCTCCTCAATCGGTCGGTCGCGGTACGGCGACTTAGCGGGAGTCGAGAGGTCGCCGCGGTACTCGCGCATCTGCTCGCCCGAAAGCTCGCATACATACGCAAGTCCCTTTTCGATAAGCTCGACGGCGAAGTCGTACATCTGCGGAAAATACTCGGACGCATAGTAAAATCTGTCGTCCCAGTCAAAGCCGAGCCACTTAACGTCCTCCTTGATAGCGTCGACGTACTCGACGTCCTCCTTGGTCGGGTTAGTGTCGTCCATACGCAGATTGCACAGACCGTTATACTTCTCCGCCGTGCCGAAGTTCACGCAAACAGCCTTTGCGTGGCCGATATGGAGGTAGCCGTTCGGCTCGGGTGGAAAGCGCGTGTGCACTCTTTCGCCGTAAAATCCGCCGCCCTCGGCTATGTCCTCGTCGATAAATCGGTGTATAAAATTTTCACTTCTGTTTTCTTCTGCCATAAAAATACCTTCTGTTATTTGTTACTTCCGCGCGTAAACTTACGCGTTCAGTTTTATAAGTCCTGCTTCAATTCTTCTGAGAGCCTCGTCCCTGCCGAGTATATCGAGAATTTCAATCGCGCCTCCGGGAGTCACCTTCTGACCTGCCGCCGCGATACGAACGCCCCACATTACCGTGCCGTTTTTAAGCTCTTTTTCGACCGCCATATTAATAAGGCAGTCGTGAACAGCGTCCGCCGTCCACTCGGGCAGAGCCTTTAATCTCTCGTAAGCCTCTTTTAAAAGCGCGGGAGAATTTTCGAGGTTGGTTTTGCTTTTCTTATTTATGAATAAATCCGTATTATACTCCGGTATCTCCGCCAAAAAACGGATTTTTTCGGGAATATCGGTGAATTTCTCGGTTCTCTGCTTTAATATGCCCGTAAGCTTTGTGAAATCTACTTTTTTATCGCCGAACACTTCCTTATAATATGGCATAGCGTGCTCTGTGAACTCGTCGTCGGACATCGCTTTGATGTACTCGGCGTTAAACCACAACAGCTTATCGTAGTCAAAAACCGCGGGGGATTTGGAAATTCCTTCGATAAAGAAATTTTGCTCTAATTCCCTCATAGAAAAGATTTCCCGATTATCCTTAGGACACCAGCCCAAAAGCGCGATATAATTTATAATCGCCTCGGGCAGATAACCCTCCTTAACTAAATCCTCAAAGCCGGTCGAGCCGTGGCGCTTGCTGAGCTTTGAAACCGAGCCGTCCTCGTTCTTTCCCATAATAAGCGGCAGGTGAACGTAAACAGGTATTTCCCAGCCGAACGCATCGTATAGCAGGTTGTACTTCGGCGTGGAGCTGAGGTACTCGCTTCCGCGTACAACGTGGGTAATCCCCATAGTATGGTCGTCGATTACGTTCGCGAAATTATAGGTCGGGTATCCGTCCGTCTTTATAAGAATCTGGTCCTGTAGCTCGCTGTTATCAACCGTAATTTCCCCGAAAACAGCGTCCTTAAAGGTCGTCTTTCCCTCAAGGGGCATTTTCTGGCGTATAACGTAGGGCGTACCGTTTCTTAGGTTCCTGTCGATTTCCTCCTGCGGAAGGTCGCGGCACCGGCGGTCATAACCTCCGAACGCCGAGCTTTCGGAGAGCTTATCCAGGCGCTCCTTGGAGCAGAAGCACCGGTACGCCTTTCCTTCCTTTATAAGCCGTTGGGCGTAAGGAAGGTACATATCCCTGCGCTCGCTTTGAACGTAAGGTCCGAAGTCTCCGCCCTTGTCGGGTCCCTCGTCGTGGATAATCCCCGCCGTTTTTAGCGTGTTGTAAATCACGTCAACCGCGCCCTCGACGTAGCGCTCACGGTCGGTATCCTCTATTCGGAGCACAAAAGTACCTCCCTGAGACTTCGCTATAAGATATTCGTAGAGCGCCGTCCTAAGATTTCCGACGTGCATAAAACCCGTCGGCGACGGAGCGTAGCGTGTTCGTACTGTTTTGATTACCATAAAACCACTCAATTCATTGCGTAATTTGCTTATCCCATAGTATATCACAATTTGGTACAAGGTGGCAAGGGATTTGTTTTCTGTTTATTTAAACCCTTTTTAACAGAAATAAGCCGCAAAAGCGGCTTTCATTCCTCGTCATTTTTTTCTACAGTAAAGTTACTTATTTTAATTTTATACTCGCTGTCCCTCTGTTCCCTCTCTCGGGCGCGCTCTTCCTCAATATTGCTCTTATAAACCATATCTCCGATAAAACATCCGAGCATACCTACTATAAGGTATATAAAAACGTAAATTATCCAATGGTAAAAGTGGCTGTATATAAGCACACTGCCGATGTAAATTATCGGCGCAATAAGCGGAAAGGTAAAGTCGACCCCGTGTCTCCAGGAGTACACAAGACCCGACACGAGGGCGGTCGCCGGAAAAAGAAACTGGTACTCTACCGCGTCGTATCTGTAGTTTTCGCCCTGAAAGAAAACCGGCATAATGAGGTAAATCGCCGCTGTAATAAGAGCGAACGGTAAGTAACGCTTTGCTAATTTTTTCATTGAAAAATATCTCCTATTTAACGTCGGGCATCCTTCGTGCAAAGGCGAGCAGGTCGCGCAGAGAACCGCTCCGATAAGCGGAAATGTCTTTCTCCTCTCTGTTGATAAGACAGTCGGTTACGAGATAGCTCGAAATTCCTACAGCGCCGCTCGCGATGACGTCCTCGTCGACGTCGTTGCCGACCATCATACATTCATCCGGCTCTACCTTTAGCGTGTCCATAATTTCCTTAAAATATGAGGGATTAGGCTTACACGTACCGGAATTTTCATATGTTGTAACAAGTACAAAATCGTCCTTGCCCACTCCCGCCCACGTGAGGCGGTTATTAGTCGCCACAGCCGGAAACACCGGATTAGTCGCCGCGACAAGGCGGTAGCCCTTGCTTTTAAGCACCTTAATAACCTCGGGAACATTCGGGTTATACTTGCATACGCGCTTGCACTCGTTAAATTCGTTTGTGTAGAAATTGTCGAAATCCTTAATATAGTCGAGAACGCCTGTTCCGCAGAGCTTTGCGAAAACCTTCCAGAAAACGTTGATATTAAGCTCGTCGCCGTTGTTTTTCATCATCGCGCCCGTCGCCTTCCATACGGATTTTACGAGCGTTTTTTCGTCTATTTTAAGTACCGGACAGAATCGCTTGCTCAGCTCCGTAAAATATATTTTCACGAATTCTTCCTGATCCATTGGGAGCATAGTTCCGTCCAAATCAAAAAATATGTATTTTATCATGTTATCACCTTTTATATTTGTTGCGCCGCCGCGCCTTATCGACTTTTTATTTTGCTAATCCCCATTATACTCCAACAAAATACAGTTTGCAAGAATTTCAATTATATAATATAATAATCAGAGAAAAAATTTTTGGGGTGAATACTTATGAAAATTGTGCTCACAGACGCACAGACTGTCACGCAGGGAGACCTCTCTCTCGAGCCGCTTAGGGAGTTCGGTGAAATAGAGGTAAATCTCTTAACCCCTTATGAAGAAATTGCCGAAACCGTAAAAGACGCGGACGCGATAATCTGCAACAAAACCCCGCTCAATTCCGACACTCTCCGCCTTGCGGGTCACCTGAAATATATCGGTCTTTTCGCGACGGGCTACAACAACATAGACACGGACTACTGCTCAAAGCGCGGTATTACCGTCTGCAACGCAGGCTCGTACAGCACGAACGCCGTGTGCCAGCACACCTTCGCTCTCATTTTAGAATGTCTAAACCGTGTGGGCGACTACAACCGCTTTGTTTCAGAGGGTAACTGGAAAAACAGCAAGACATTCTCGCCGTTCGAGTTTCCGCTCAGCGAAATTGCAGGCAAAACCCTCGGTATCGTCGGTTACGGAAAAATCGGAGAAGCGGTCGGAAAAGTCGCGAAAGCTTTCGGGATGGACGTGCTCGCATATAAGCGCACCCCCGAAAAAAACGCGGACGTCAAATTTGTGAGCCTTGACGAGCTTCTGAAAAACAGCGATATTGTTACCGTTCACTGTCCTTTAAACAGCGATTCTTACAGAATGTTCGACGAAAACGCTTTCAAAAGAATGAAAGACAAATCAATTTTTGTGAACACAGCCAGAGGCGCGATTATGGACGAAAACGCCGTTCTCGGCGCTCTGAAAAGCGGAAAGCTCCTCTACGCCGCTATCGACGTGCTCGAGGAGGAACCTATGGCTGAGGACTGCGTTCTCTGCGGCGCGCCGAACTGTATCATTACGCCGCACATAGCGTGGGCGCCGATGGAGACGAGAGAAAGGCTTATGAGCGTAGTTTGCGGCAATCTCAGGTCGTTTATAAACGGAACGCCGAAAAACGTCGTCAACCGACCCAACGGACGTTGAAATCCTCTCGGCAATATGCTACAATAGTCCCCACAGGAGGAGAAATATGAAAAAAATTTTTGCAGCAGGCGCGGCTTTAGCCGTACTGTTCCTTTCTGCCTGTAACGCTCCGTCCCCACAACCCGAACAACCCTCTTCAAAGACAAAAGCGACAGAAAGCGATACTCAAACAACGACAAAGAAAAAAAACAGAGCAAGCAGTGAAGTTAACGTTAAAACGGAAACAATCAAAAAGACCAAAGCTGTTAAGAAAAAAAGCCATAAACCTAAGGCTACCGAGGCTACAGAGACCACAGTCCCAACCACTATGCCCCCCACCCAGGGCGCAACGAAAGCGGGCAGGAATATCGTCGTAACAACCGTCAAGGGCAGTTTTTCGTCCTCGGACCTCGACTTTATATACGGAAGCGAAACAATCAGGCTAAACGAAAAAGTCGAAGACGTATTTACTAAGCTGGGCGACGACAGCTATGAGGAACCCGATAAAAAAAGGAATATCTACGATTTCGACGACTTTGAGCTTTGCTCCTACGTTGAGGACGGAGTCGAGCGCGTTGATAAAATTACAGTAATCGACGAAAACTACTCGACTGCAAAGGGCGCAAAAATCGGAATGTACGCGTCCCGGCTGCGCCGCATATACGGAGACGCCGATAAGTTCACAAAAACGGAATACGTTTTCGGAGGCGGAACAAAGACGCTCACGTTTACCTACGAGAACAATATTGTCACGGGTATAGCCTACAGTCTCGACCATTAAGAGGGTATGAGCGAAATTAAAAAAACTATTGAAAAAAAACTATTGAAATAAGAAATTAAATGTGTTATTATATCATACGGACTTGCTCCGTATGTCGCGCTGGTATAGCTCAGGCGGCAGAGCGCATCCTTGGTAAGGATGAGGTCGGCAGTTCGAGCCTGCCTATCAGCTCCACAAAAAAACCGCATTGTAAAGCCGTTTTTCGGTATTTTACAATGCGGTTTTTTATGAAATTAAACTTATTTATTTAATTTTTTATTTAATTTTCTCAGTTCTGTAAACGCTTCGGGATTGTGCGGCAGAGGCACTACTTCTTCTCTTTGCTTTTATCAAAATGAATCGTCACGGTCGTTCCTTTTCCCTCTGTGCTCTCAAGACTAATTTTGGCATTGTGGTAAATAGCTCCGTGTTTTACGATAGCGAGTCCCAGACCTGTTCCGCCGACTTTCTTTGAATGACTTTTATCTACCCTGTAAAAGCGCTCAAAAACTCTATCCTGATGTTCAGCGGGAATACCTATGCCTGAATCTCTCACGATAACGCTTACACCGGTTTCCGTATCATTTATAATTATATCTACGGTTCCGTTTTCTTTATTGTACTTAATTGCATTGTCGCAGAGATTAAAAAGCATATCGTCAAGAATTTTGCGCACACCGATAACTTCCGTGTTCTCGCCGACCAAATTGAGGCTAATATTTTTTTTCGCCGCCTGATCCTTAAGGCGGCTGATTATTTCTTGTGCCAGCTCGTATAAATTGACGGTCTCCTTTTTAAAGTTAACTTTTCTTCCATCCAGCTTTGAAATCTCAATAATATCGTTTACCAGTGTAATCAATCTTTGTGCTTCATTATAAATTGATTCGGAAAAATCAACCACCGTTTCTTCAGAAACATCTCCCTCTTTCATAAGCTCTGCAAAACCGGAAATCGAGGTGAGCGGTGTTTTTAGCTCATGAGAAACATTGGCGGTAAATTCACGGCGCAGCGTCTCCCTCTTTTCTCTCTCTGTAATATCAAGAATAATAACGACAGCTCCTATGACTTTTTCATTTTCAAATACGGGATTCGCAATCAGGCTGTAAATACGCTCGCCTCGAATCATAGCGCTTTCTGCTTTAACTCCGAAAAGCCCCTTTGATATTACATCACGAAACTCCTTTGTGCGGCAAAATACAAGTACATTGCCGTCGGCAGGCGGTGTAATGTCGAGCAGTCTCAGCGCGGCGGAGTTATATGTCAAAAGATTTGCATCACGATCTATGACCAGAAACCCCTCGCTCATATTCTCTGTAATCAAGTTAAATTCAACCTGTTTTTTGTGCGCGTCTGTCAACTGTTCCTCAATTGTTTTCTTTTGCTCCGAAATTTTTTTCAGCAGAGGTGACAGCTCCTTATAAGTATCATTATTCTCGGGATTCGTCAAATCAATTTTGTTTATCGGTTCTATGATAGATTTTGATACCCTCGACGAAAGTATCAGAGTCAAAACCAACGCTATCAAGATAACTATTAAGACCGGCTGCAGCATTCCTATTAAAATCGTGACAACAGTATATTGATTTCTGGAAATACGAAGAACGCTGTTATCTGAAAGTCGTACGGCATAATTAACCGTTTTTTCCGTCAGAGTCGTGGAATACCTTATACTCATTCCTTTGCCGTTCTCCATAGCTTCCTTTATTTCTTCTCGTTCAGCATGATTGTCAAGATTATTTGTGTCAGCTTCACTGTCAAATATTACTTTTCCGTCCGAACGAACAAATGTCACACGGTTATTATGGCTGTCGAAGCCCTTAAAAAAATCTATTCCTACCTTTTCAACAGCTTGTAAAAGATAATTTGCCTCGCTTTCCAGCTCCGTCTGTATTTGTTGCTCAAAAAATTGAAATAAAATTCCTAAAATCAGAATAATCGTCGTAATAAGAACAAGAAAAGCAGTAAGGAAAGAAGAACGAAATATTTTTTTATTCATCCTCCGTACCTCCTATTTTATAACCGATACCTTTTACCGTCTGAATCATTCTGCCGGCATCGCCCAGTTTTACTCTAAGCTTTCGGATATGAACATCCAGTGTTCTTGACTCGCCGTAATACTCTCCCCACACCTTAGAAAGCAGAGTATCACGCTCTACAACATTACCCTCCGCTTCGAGAAGAACAAGCAGCAGCAAATACTCCTTATAAGAAAGCGGTACTTCCTTTCCCGATACGGAAATAATATGTTTTGCAGGGTCTACATACAGTTCTCCTACCTGATACACCTTCTTTTTATCACCTTTATCATAACGTCGGAGCACCGCACGTATTCTCGAAATAAGCTCCATAATTCCAAAGGGCTTAGAAACATAATCATCTGCTCCCATATCAAGACCTGTTACTTTGTCAAATTCGCTGCCCTTTGCCGTAAGCATAATCACGGGAATATGCTTTGTCTGTGCATTTTCCTTTAACTTTTCCAAAATTGATAAGCCGTCTTCCTCAGGAAGCATAATGTCCAGCAGAATAAGCTCCGGCATCCCGAAGCTCAATTCCCCCCAAAACTCTTTTGGGGAAGAGTATCCTTTTACTTCAAATCCTTCTTTTGACAGAGCATAACTTACCAGTTTTCTGATGCTGTCGTCATCCTCTACAAGACATATCATAGGTCTTCCTCCTTGATGTGAGATGGTTTGCGGTGTTTTCCCGTAACAGAATAAATTACCCATTCGGCAATATTTTCCGCGTGGTCGCCTATGCGTTCAAAGTACTTTGCAATCATAACCAAATCAATAAGCGCCTCTGCATCATTGCATCCGCCTGCTATTGATTTTATCATCTCGTCCTTTACCCTGTCAAATAATTCGTCTACAAGATTATCATGTTCAATCACCGTATACGCAATATCTTTATCCTTTTTAACAAAAGATTCAATACTCTCCGAAACCATTTTAATAGTGGCATCCGCCATATCTTTTATATGCGTTCTGCTCTCAATCTCGCTTTCGGCAACATACGGCGCTATTTCAACAATATCGGACGCCTGGTCGCCGATTCTCTCCATATCGGAAATCATTTTAAGCGCGGCGGAAACCGTTCTCAAATCTTTTGCCACAGGCTGTTGCTGTAAAATCAACTTGATACAGAGAGTCTCAATATCGCGCTCTTTTTTATCAATTTGCCTGTCGGAGGCAATGCAGGCGTTTTTACTGTCTTCGTCACTATCAGTAAGATATTTTACGGCATTTATAATAGCCTCCTCGCATAGCGCGCCCATAGTTATAAGTTCCGTGTTAAGCTGTGATAACTGTTTATCAAATTTGTTGCGCATTATCCGAACCTCCCTGTAATGTAATCCTCTGTCCTTTTGTCGTTAGGAGAGGAGAACATTTTCTCGGTATCTCCGTATTCCACTACCTCTCCTAACAGGAAAAACGCAGTTTTATCCGCAATTCGTACAGCCTGCTGCATATTATGAGTCACCATAACGATTGTATATTTCTGTTTCAGTTCCATCGCTAAATCTTCAATTTTTGAAGTAGAAATAGGATCGAGCGCCGACGTCGGTTCGTCCATAAGAAGGACCTCCGGTTCGACAGCCAGCGCCCTTGCAATACAGAGACGCTGCTGCTGACCGCCGCTCATACCAAGCGCGCTCTTTTTTAGCCTGTCCTTGCACTCATCCCAAATGGCTGCCTGCATCAGGGAGCGTTCAACAATTTCATCAAGCTTCACTCTTGATCTGATTCCGTGTATTCTCGGGCCGTAGGCAACATTATCATAAATGCTCATAGCAAACGGATTCGGCTTTTGAAAAACCATTCCGACACGTTTTCTCAAAATATTAACGTCAATATCTTTGTAAACATCAATTCCTGACAGTTTTATTTCTCCTTCAATACGACAGTTATCAACCAAATCATTCATTCGGTTCAATGTTTTTAAGTAAGTGGATTTACCGCAGCCGGAGGGTCCGATAAGAGCAGTAATTTCCTTTTCGGGAAGGGATATACTGATGTTTTTCAGTGCATGATTAGTTCCATACCATAAATTCAGGTTTTTTGTTGTTATAATATAACCCATAATTTAACCTCTTTTCCTTTTTAACACGCTCGCTGCAATTTTTGCCGACAAATTTATAATGAATGCCAGCACAAGCAGTATTACGGCAATAGCGAAAGCGACATCAAACTGTCCTCTCTCTTTTGCATACATATAAAGCGCTACGGTCAAGGAAGATCCTGCATTTCCGGGCTGTACTGCGTTCATCACGTTCAACATCTCGTTTGCCATTCCCGCGGTAAAAAGCAGCGCCGCACTCTCGCCGACTACTCTTCCTACGGACAGGATACACCCGGTCACAATTCCGTCAATTACACAGGGAAGTACAACCGTGCGGATCATATGCCATTTTCCGGCTCCCAATCCGAGCGATCCCTCTCTGTAGGCCATTGGTACCGTTTTCAGACTTTCTTCTGTAGTTCGGATAATTGTGGGGAGAGTCATAATAACCAAGGTAAGCGCTCCTGCAAGCAGGCTCGTCCCCAACGAGAAAAACTGAACAAATACCAACATTCCGACCAGTCCGTATATTATGGACGGTATACCCGCGAGCGTTTCCGTTGCCAGCTCAATGACTTTTACGAGCCTTTTGTTTTTCGCATATTCATTGAGATAGATAGCTGCGCCCACACCCAGCGGCAAAACAACGATAAGCGTCATTATGATAATATACAGCGTATTCAGAATATTCGGCAAAATCCCGACCGTTCCCTGAAGCAGGCTGGGTTTTGTGGAGACAAGCTCCCATGTTATATTGGGAACTCCGCGATATAGTATATATCCTATCAGACCAAACAGAAGAATACAGATAAAACCTGCCGCAAGATATATCAGTATATTCAGAAATAATCCCTTAATTTTTCTTGCTTTGGATATTGTATTAATCACCCTGTTTTCCTCTTTTCACAATCATATTCAATATGAAATTGATAATCATAATAAACAAAAACAGTACAAGAGCGATAGAGAACAGCGCCTGCCGCTGTAAACCCGAAGAATAAGACATCTCACTTGCCACAGCCGTCGTAAGAAAACGGACGCTTCCGAAAAGGCTCGGCATATTGGCGACATTTCCCGAAACCATCATTACAGCCATCGCCTCACCGATCGCCCTTCCTATACCAAGTACAACTGCTGTGATAATACCGCTTTTTGCCGCCGGTATAACCACCTTGAAAACTGTCTCCGTCCTTGTTGCGCCAAGCGCGAGAGATGCCTCCTCATATTCCTTCGGAACTGCCTTAATTGCTGTTTCGGAAACGGATATTACCGAAGGCAGAATCATAACCGCAAGAACAATGATTGCTGAAAACAGACTTGCTCCGTCCGGAAGATTAAATACGGAACGCACGCACGGTACAATTATTATCATACCCACAAGGCCGTAAACTACGGAGGGGATTCCCGCAAGCAAATCTACTATATTCCTAACAAAGCTGCCTACCTTTTGCGAAGACATCTTCGCAAGAAATACGGCGCATAAAAGTCCGATAGGTACGCCTATAATAATTGCCCCGCACGTTCCGTATACCGAAGTCAGAATAAATGGCAGGATGCCGTAGGAGGCTTCGGCTGCGGTTGACGCCCAAGTATCTCCGAACAGGAAATTGAAAATTCCGATCTCCTTTATTGCAGGAATGCCGCTGATTACGAGAAATATAGTAATTAGTATGACAAACAGTATCGTAAGCGAGCCGCATGCTAGGAATAAGAGATTCATAGCTTTTTCCATCAGCTTTGCCGTTTTTTTAATTCTTTCCATAACAGCCTCCATACTAAAAACTGTTTGTGTCTCTTATCGTTTTACCGGCACTGCTCCGGCCTTAGTAATTAAGTCGTTCGCCTTCTCGCTTGTAGCAAAATCGAAGAAACCCTGTGCCGCTTTTGAAAGCGTCTCGTCTTTTCTTGTCACGAATACAAAGTTTCTCTGGATTTTGTACTCTCCGCTTTGAATCGTATCAGTCGTCGGCGCCACGCCCTCGATGCTGATTGCCTTGACGCTGTCGTTTACGGCGGCAACCGAAGCATAGCCGATGGCGTTCGGATTACCTGATACCGTTTGTACTACGTCGCCTGTTGAGGTAAGCTCCTGAGAATATTTGCAATTATCCTTTGTTCCTGTAACTTCCTCAAAACCGTCTCTCGTACCGGATGCCGCTTCACGCCCTATGCAAACAATCGGTGCGTCCTTTCCTCCGACGTCCTTCCAGTTGTCGATTTCGCCTGTATAAATTTTTCCGACCTGTTCTACGCTCAAATCGGAAACCGTGTTTTCGGGATTAATAATAATTCCGATACCGTCAATGGCAATAACCGTGCCGGTTAAATCTGTCTTCTCCTCATCCTTGAGGTCGCGGCTTGCAAGTCCGATGTCGCATCTTCCTGCAGACACCGCCTCTATGCCGGAGCTTGAGCCTGTCGGATTATATGTAACCTTTGTGTCCTCATTTTCGTCCATATAAGCCTCGCTCAAAAATCCGATAACCTTTTCCATTGAAGTGGAACCGTCCGTCGATACGGTTTGTGAACTTTCTGCTTTTTTGCTGCTCGTGCTGTTTTCGCCGGAGGAAGTTTCTGCTCCGCATCCGGTCAATGCCCCTACAAGCATCGCAAAAGCAACTGCAAAACTAATAACTTTTTTCATAACATACACACTCCTTTGTTTTTTTGTGCGAGTACATTATATAATTTTGAATGTTAACTGCAAAAGTGAGTATATGTTAATTTTAAGTTAATTTTATTAGGGTAAATTTTCAAAGGTTAATAATTTTGCCGAGTATGAAATTATTGGTTTTTGCGGCGTGCACTTTTTTATAGGAAACTGCGTTTCCTGTAAAAAATATTTGTATTCTACGCACAGTTTGCTGCGCAGCAACGTGCGAGGAGTAAAGAAGAGCGTGCAGTACACACTTTCTTGTTGAAACCAACAATATTAATATGATATAATTACTATAATTACATTAAAATTAATATAAAGGAGCAATACTATGTCTATTAAAATCGGTATTTTAGGATACGGGAATCTCGGAAGAGGCGTTGAGGCGGCTATAAAGCAGAATCCCGATATGGTCCTTACGGGTGTTTATACACGCAGAAGCCCCTCTGACCTGAAAATAAAGACTGAGGGAGTCGCCGTCCGCCATACATCCGAGCTTGAGCCAAAGCGCGGCGACATCGACGTACTCATCATATGCGGCGGCAGCGCGACCGACCTGCCCGAGATGACCCCGAAGTACGCGTCTCTCTACAACGTTATCGACAGCTTTGACACCCACGCTAAAATCCCCGAGCATTTTGCAAACGTTGACAGAGCGGCTAAGGAAAACGGCACAGTAGGAATTATTTCCTGCGGCTGGGATCCGGGTATGTTCTCGCTTAACCGCCTTTACGCTGTCTCGATACTCCCCGAGGGCAGGGACTACACCTTTTGGGGCAAGGGCGTGAGTCAGGGTCACTCGGACGCTATCCGCCGTATTGAGGGCGTAGCAGACGCCCGTCAGTACACCATCCCCGTACCCGAGGCTTTGGACGCGGTACGCGGCGGAAAAAACCCAGAGCTAACCACACGGCAGAAGCACACGCGCGACTGCTACGTTGTTGCGGAGGAGGGCGCCGATAAGGCGGAGATAGAGAGGAAAATTAAGACAATGCCCAACTATTTTTCCGACTATGACACCACGGTAACGTTCGTCACAGCCGAGGAAATGGCGCGCGACCACAGCGGACTTCCTCACGGCGGCTCGGTAATTTACTCGGGAACAACGGGCGAAAACAACAGGCACGTTATCGAGTACAGCCTCAACCTTGACTCCAACCCCGAGTTTACGGGCGCGGTACTGGCGGCTTATGCACGCGCGGCATACAGAATGAACGCCGAGAGCGCAAACGGCGCTAAAACCGTGTTCGATATAGCTCCCGCGTACCTCTCGCAAAAGAGCGGAGACGAGCTAAGAGCGCATTACTTATAACCACAAAGAGTGTCCCCCGCCTCTAAGCCGGCGGTAAACAGCTTTAATTCAGCGCAAAATCAATATCCCCGTTAAACCCGTTGCTCTGCGCACGTCCTCTGATTGTTAAAAGCAGAGCCTAATATACTCAAGCTTTAATATACGCAGGCACGGCACGGAAAAATTTTCAAAAAACACTTGCAATTTTACAAACTTAGTGCTATAATTCTATCGTTGAATAATCAAAATGAAGGAGTGAGCGAACAGCTTGCTCCTTTCTGTTTGACTAATTTCAAAAAGCTCTGATTTGGAGGTGCGTTTATGCCAAAGAAAAACGGAAACACCGTGCAGCGTGTATGGAGCGTTGTCGAGCCGATAGTCACAAAGCTCGGACTGGAGCTTTGGGACGTTCGTTTTGTCAAAGAGGGCGCGGACTGGTTTCTTCGCGTTTTTATCGACAGCGAAAACGGCGTGAATATCAACGACTGCGAGGCTGTATCGCGCGCTGTCGACAAGCCTCTCGACGACGAAGACCCTATTGAGCAGGCGTACACCCTTGAGGTTTGCTCGCCAGGTCTCGAGAGACCTCTTGTGCGCGACGAGCACTTTGAGAAATTTATCGGCGCCGACATAATGGTCAAAATGATAAGGCCGATTGATGGTATCGGCAAGGAGTTCAAGGGCGTCCTCACAGCATATGACGGCGGAAAGGTCACCGTCACCGACCACAGCGGCTCAAATCGGGTGGTAATCAACGCAAAGGACGCGGCGTGGATTAAACTGGACGATTTTGATTAACATAATAATATACTTAATATAAATGTATCGAAGCACAGAAAGGAATGGTCAGGAAAAATGAACAACAAGGAATTATTCACAGCTCTCACCCTTCTTGAAAAGGAGAAGGGCATACCGATGGATTATATGATTGAACAGCTTGAGCGCGCTATTAAGGTTGCGTGCAAAAAGGCTTACAATGAAAACGACAATGTTGTGTTCAAAATTAATCCCGAAAAAAACATATTTGACGTAAAGCTTATTAAGACCGTCGTTGAAGAGGTCGAGGACGACTGCTTTGAAATCTCCCTCGAGGAGGCTCAGAAAAAGCGCAAGAAAGTTGCGCTCGGCGACGAGTACGAGGTTGCTCTCAACCCAAAAGACCTCAGTCGTATTGCGGTAAAGACCGCGCGCGACATCGTTCGCCAGGGTATCCGCGACGGCGAGAAGGGACAGATGCTCAGGGAATTCCAGAGCCGTCTCGGCGAGCTTGTTACGGCTACCGTCGAGCGTGTTGACCCCGTAAACGGAATGGCTACCATCAAAATCGGCAAGGCTGTCGCAACCCTGCCCAAGACCGAGCAGGTCGGCGACAGAGTCCTGCGCGAGGGCGACCAAATCAAAGTCCTCGTAGCGGAAATCAAAACCAACGAGCGCGGCTCGCGCGCTATGATTAGCCGCACAAGTCCCGAGCTTGTCAAGCGCCTGTTCGAGCAGGAGGTTCCCGAAATTTACGACGGTATCGTTGAGATTAAGGCGGTTGCGCGCGAGGCAGGCAGCCGCACAAAAATGGCGGTATTCTCCAACGACGAGAACATCGACGCAATCGGCTCCTGTATAGGTACGCGCGGCGACCGCGTAAACGTGATTGTTGCGGAGCTCGGCGGCGAGAAAATCGACATTATCGAGTACAGCGACGAGCCGGAGAAGTATATCGGCGCCGCTCTATCGCCCGCAACTGTTCTCAAGGTTGACATCATTGACGAGAGCGCAAAAAGCTGCAAGGTTACCGTTCCCGACGGTCAGCTCTCGCTCGCTATCGGCAACAAGGGTCAGAACGCCCGTCTTGCCGCCCGTCTCACAGGCTGGAAGATAGACATTCGTCCCGAGTCGGGCTTCTACGGCGAGGACGAGGACGACGAGCCTTCGGCTGAAACAACGGAAGAATAAAGATATATACGGAGGAATTGCATTGAAGCAGAAGAAAGTACCGATGCGCAAGTGCACGGGCTGCGGCGAAATGAAGCCCAAGCGCGAGCTCGTCAGAGTCGTAAAGGCTCCCGACGAAAAGGACGGCGAGGGCAATATAATCGCAAAAGGCGAAGTAAGCCTCGACCTCACGGGCAAGAAGCCCGGCAGAGGAGCGTATGTGTGCAATAATAAGGATTGCCTCGAAAAGGCTATTAAGGCAAAACGCTTCGAGCGCGCGTTCTCCTGCGCAATCCCCTCACAAATATACGACGGTATGAGGGAGGAAATCGGTCGTGAATGACAGAACCCTCAGTCTGCTCGGTCTTTGCAGACGGGCGGGCAAGCTCACACCGGGAAACGATGCCGTAATCGACGACATTAAAAATCATCGCGCAAGTCTCGTGGTTGTCGCTTCTGACATTTCGAAGAACACTGAGAAAAAGCTTGAAAGCGCCTGCCGCAGTTTTGAAACAAGGATTGTAAAGCTCAACCGCCCGAAAGACGAACTAAGCTTGGCAACCGGCAGGTTCAGCGCGGTTGTCGCAGTATGCGACGAAGGCTTCGCGAAAAAGCTCTATGAATTAATCACTAATGAGAATAAGGAGGAAAATGTCTATGATTAAATACAAGGTAAAAGAAGTTGCGGACGATTTTGACGTAAAAAGCAAAGTAATTACGACGATTTTATCAGATAAATGCGGTGTAAATAAGAAATCTATGACCGCTCTCGAGACTGACGAGCTGAACGTTATTTTTGACGTTATGACTCAGGAAAACGCCGTCGAGAACTTCTCCGCCTATTTCGCAGTGCGCGACAAGGCTGTCGAGGAGTACGAAAAGCAGGCGGCTGAGGCGGAAAAGCTCGAAAAAGAAGAGAAAAAATCAACAAGAAAGGCTATTCCCGTTGAAAAAGCGGAGAAAAAGCCCGAAAAGAGCAAAAAAACATCCGACAAAAGACCCGCAAAAAACAAACCTCAGAACACAGAGCCTGTCAATACTATTGAGGAGGAGCGTTCCGACCACCGTTCCAACCGACGCGTAATCGACACGCGCCAGTCGGTCGTTGACGTCGAGCGTTATAACCAGAAATACGACGATATGGCGAACGACAAGCTCCGCCGCAATCAGGATACATCAAAGAAAGAAAAATTCTCAAACCGCGCACGCAAGCAGAAGGCGCGCCGCGGCGGCAAGCGCGAGACCGAATCCCAGCGTCTTGCGCGTATCGAAAAGCAGCGCAAGGAGCGCGTACTTACCATAACGATTCCCGAGGAAATCGTTGTTTCCGAGCTTGCCTCGCGCCTAAAGGCTACAGTAGCAGAGGTAGTAAAAAAGGCGTTTTTAATGGGCTCGATGATAACCGCAAACGATACTATTGACTTTGATACTGCGGAGCTTCTCGCTATGGAGTTCAACGCAAAGGTTGAGAAAGAGGTCGTAGTTACTATTGAGGAGCAAATTATCGACGACAGCGAGGACGACGACAAGAACCTCGTAGGCAGAGCTCCCGTAGTCGTTGTTATGGGTCACGTTGACCACGGCAAGACCTCTATCCTCGACGCTATCCGCCACGCTAACGTAACCGAAGGCGAAGCAGGCGGTATCACTCAGCACATAGGCGCGTACCGCACAATGGTAAACGGTCAGCCTATAACCTTTCTCGACACGCCGGGTCACGAAGCGTTCACCACTATGCGCGCGCGCGGAGCCCAGGCTACCGATATTGCAATCCTCGTAGTCGCGGCTGACGACGGTATTATGCCGCAGACAGTTGAGGCTATAAACCACGCCAAGGCGGCGGGCGTTACGGTAATCGTAGCGATAAATAAAATGGATAAAGAGGGCGCTAATCCCGAACAAGTTAAACAGCAGCTCACAGAATATGAGCTTGTTCCCGAGGAATGGGGCGGCGATGTAATATGCGTGCCTGTTTCCGCAAAAACCAAGATGGGTCTCGACGACCTTCTCGAGAGCGTTCTGCTCGTTGCGGAAATGAAAGAACTGAAAGCGAATCCCGACCGCGCGGCTAAGGGTATCGTAATCGAGGCGAGACTTGACAAGGGAAGAGGTCCGATAGCTACTGTTCTCGTGCAGAACGGTACTCTCCACACGGGCGATATAGTTGTTGCGGGCACCTGTCTCGGACGCGTGCGCGCTATGACGAACGACAAAGGCGAGAACGTTAAGGACGCAGGCCCGTCCGTACCGGTTGAAATTATCGGTCTCGACGAGGTTCCCGTAGGCGGCGACACGTTTAACTCCGTAACGAACGAACACCTCGCGCGCCAGCTTGTCAACCAGCGCAAGAACGAGCGCAAGGAGGAAATCTTCCAGTCCCAGACCAAGGTTACCCTAGACAACCTCTTCGACCAGATGAAGCAGGGCGAAATGAAGGAACTGAAAATCATCGTCAAGGCTGACGTTCAGGGCTCGGTTGAGGCTGTTCGCCAGAGCCTTGAAAAGCTCACAAACGACGAAGTACGCGTTAACGTTATCCACGGCGCTGTCGGCGCTGTCAACGAGAGCGACGTAATGCTAGCGAACGCCTCTAACGCCATTATCGTAGGCTTTAACGTTCGTCCCGAGGCAAGCGCGGCCAACAACGCCGAGCGCGACGGCGTAGATATGCGGCTTTACCGCGTAATCTACGACTGCATTGAGGAAATCGAGTCCGCTATGAAGGGTATGCTAGCTCCCAAGACTCGCGAGGTTGACCTCGGTACGGCTGAGGTTCGCAACGTTATCAAAATCAAAAGCGTCGGCACAGTCGCAGGCTCCTACGTCACGAAAGGCAAAATCAGCCGCGACGGCCTTGTGCGCGTAGTCCGCGACGGTATCATTATAGCAGATGACAAAATCGGCTCTCTCCAGCGCTTTAAGGACAGCGTTAAGGAGGTAGCAGAGGGCTACGAGTGCGGTATCTGCCTCGAGAAGTTCAGTGACATCAAAGAGGGCGACATCTTCGAGGTTTATGAAATCGAAGAATACAGAGATTAATAATTAATTGGCGGGCGGCAAACATTTTCCTAACCCCTGCCGCCGCAGTGGAGTTTCATATGTCAGGACACAAAATTGAAAGAATAACCGAAGATATAAAGCGCGAGCTTACGGCGATTTTGCGCGAGCTAAAGGACCCGCGCGTGCGCGACGCGTTCATTTCGATAATCCGCGTTGAAGTCACGAACGACCTCTCCTACTGCACTGTTTACGTCAGCGCGATAGAGGGTCTGGACAGGTGCAAACAAGCGTGCAAGGGTCTCGACTCCGCGTCGGGCTTTATCCGCCGCGAGCTGGGTCACAGGCTAAAGCTGCGCCACGTGCCCGAACTGATTTTCAACGCGACCGACAGTATCGAGTACAGCGCCAATATAGCGCGAATTTTAAACGATTTAAAATAACGCGGGGAACACCCCTGAAAAAATCTGAGGACAGAATTATGACAATTAATGAAGTTGCAGCGCTGCTGCTCAAACACGATAATTATGAAATAATTACCCACCACTATCCCGACGGCGACTGCCTCGGGTGCGGTTACGCTCTCTGCCTTGCATTACAGCAGCTCGGAAAAAACGCGCGGGTCATAAACACCGACCTGCCCGAACGCTTTGAGTTTCTCGCTGAAAATGTTAAGGAGCAGGATTTCGACGCAGAGTACGTAGTATCCGTAGACGTAGCCGACGAAAAGCTGCTCGGCTGTAATCAGGAGAAGTACGCGGGCAAAAGCTTTCTCGTTATCGACCACCACAAGTCGAATTGTATCGACGCGCCGCACAAGTACATTGACGCCGACGCGGCGGCGGCGTGCGAGATAATTTACGAGGTCGTAAAGGCTCTCGGAGCGGAGCTTTCGCACGATATAGTAAACAGTCTCTATACGGGTGTTTCAACCGACACGGGCTGTTTCTGTTACCCGAACACTACTCCGCGCACTATGCGTATTGCCGCCGACCTTATGGAGCTGGGCTGCGACAGCTCGTACATCAACAAGGTTATGTTCGAGACAAAGTCTAAGCGTTACGTTCAGCTTGAGCGCGAAATCCTCGATAAAATGATTTTCTGCGCAAACGACCAATGCGCGATAATTTATACCACGCTTAAAATGGTCGAAGGCTTTACCGACGACGAGACCGAGGGTATCGCATCCATTCCGCGCCAGATTGAGGGAGTGAGAATGGGTATCACCGCACGCGAAAAAGCGGACGGCACGTTTAAGATTTCCGTGCGCACAAACGGCGACGTTGACGCGTGCGAATTCTGCCGACAGTTCGGCGGCGGCGGTCACGCCGCGGCGGCAGGCTGTACCATAAAAGGCTCTCTCGAAACCACTCTCGATACGCTTAAAACGGCTGCCCAAAAAATTTTATGAACGGCGTTCTGATAGTAGATAAACCGAAGAATTTCACGTCTTTTGACGTTGTGGCGGTTGTGCGCGGTCTGACGGGTCAAAAAAAAATCGGTCACACGGGCACTCTCGACCCAAACGCTACGGGCGTTCTGCCGCTTTTGCTCGGCAACGCAACGAAGGCGCAGGACATTATTCCCAACTGCGACAAAGCGTACATAGCAGAGTTTAAGCTCGGTATGACCACAGACACCCTCGACATATGGGGAGAGGTAAAAAATGTGTGTGAAAGCCGTATTTCACGAGAGCAGCTCAAGGAGGTTATCCCCGATTTTTCGGGCAGGATAGAACAGCTTCCTCCTATGTACTCTGCTGTATATCACAACGGCAAACGTCTTTACGACCTTGCGCGTCAGGGCATAGAGGTTGAACGTAAGCCCCGAAAGGTCACCGTCTACGAGCTGAATCTTGTTGACTTTGACGAAGCCTCCCAGCGCGGCGTATTATCCGTTAGCTGCTCGAAAGGTACTTATATCCGCACAATTATTGACGATATAGGAACACGTCTGGGTGTGGGCGCGGTAATGACTGCGCTCGACCGCGTTTCAGCCTGCGGCTATACAAAGGACGACAGCCTTACCCTGGATAAGTTGAAAAAGTTAGCGGAAAACGGCGCGCTTGAAAGTAAATTGATGAGCACAGAGAGTTTATTTTCGGCGTACCGCGAAATTGTCGTAAGCGACGCGCAGGCGAAACGCTTTTACAACGGAGGCGCGCTTGATACAGCCCGCACATCTCTATCGGGGCTGAACCCTGCCGACGGTGAGATTTACCGCGTAAAGGACAGGAAAGATACGTTTTTCGGCTTGGGCATAGTCTGCGGTAATATTTTAAAAATTTATAAACATTTCTGAAGTTAAACCGCCCTGACGGCGGTTTTTTCATTTTTTCCCGTGCGCAAAAGCGTATTTTTGTTTTTTTATTTTTTTCCTGTTTTTAAAAATTTTTCCTCTCTGAAATGTTGTTTTTTCCATATTTTCCTCATTTTAGTAGAGTGTGTTAGTAAAACTCCGGTAATTGTCCGAAACACCTTGTAATCCGCTTTTTTTAGTGTTATTATGCGTCACGAGGTGATCAAAATGAAATTATTTAAAAGGACAGTGACCGTATTTTTAGCGGTCGCAGTTCTGGCACTGACGCTCACAGCGACAGGAATTTCCGCTGCGTCAGGAACAAGGACAGTCAGCGGTAAATTCAATTACGACTACGCAAATCAGGTGCTATCGCTCGTAAATTCAGAGCGCGCTAAGCAAGGGCTTAACTCCCTCTCCATGGACGACAAGCTCGTAGACGGCGCAAATATCCGCGCTGCCGAGTGCACAGTCAGCTTTTCGCACACACGCCCGAACGGCACAAGCTGCTTTACGGCGTTTGAATGGCAGAACACGGTAGGCGAAAATATTGCCTACGGTCAACGCACACCGCAGCAGGTTATGAACGGCTGGATGAATTCTCAGGGACACCGCGAGAATATTCTCAAGCAAGGCTTTAAGAAGATTGGCATAGGCTGCTTTGTAGCGCAGAACGGCACAATCTACTGGACGCAGGAGTTTAGCGGCGGCGCAGTCAGCAAAACGTACAGCCGCAGCGGAAGCGAAAGCGCGACAGTAGAGGTAAGCCTCTCGTCAAACAGCCAGTCAAAGGTGGACAAGACAACTCCCGCCGAAACGCAGAAGCCGACCTCTGCAACTCAGCCGACCACAAAGCAGAAAGCTACACAGCCGACTACATCTAAGAAAAATAATAACACCCAGAACGGCAATTCCTGCCCAAACGGAAATTGCAATAATTCGCTGAGTGACCTTCTTTCCAAGCTCTGCCCGAACGGCAACTGCAACAGCTCGGCAAAAGACCTTCTTTCCAAGCTTTGCCCGAACGGTAACTGCGACAGCTCGACAAAAGACCTTCTTTCCAAGCTTTGCCCGAACGGTAATTGCAACAGCTCGACAAAAGACCTTCTTTCCAAGCTTTGCCCGAACGGCAACTGCAACAGCTCGGCAAAAGACCTTCTTTCCAAGCTTTGCCCGAACGGCAACTGCAACAGCTCGGCAAAAGACCTTCTTTCTAAGCTCTGCCCAAACGGTAACTGCAACTTCACAAATAACTCGGGTAACAGCAGCAATAAATACGTTGAGCCTTCGGAATCAAAGGTTAGTAAACCGTCCGCACCGTCGCTCAAATCTGTTGCCGCCTGCAAGAAGTGCTTTACGGCTAAGTGGAGCAAGTCAAACTCGGCGACAAGCTACAAGCTCTGCTGCGCCTTAAACAAGAGTTTTACAAAAAGCAAAATTTGCAAAACTGTCAGCTCCTCCAAAACCTCTCTCAAGGTGAGCGGACTTAAATCGGGCAAAACCTACTACGTAAGAGTTCGCTCCTGCAACACAGCAGGCTGTTCCTCGTGGAGCGGCACAAAGAGCGTAACGATTCGCTGATTCTGCTAAAATCTTGGCATCAGATATTCTCCTTTAACAAGAAAGCCTGCGCTTGCCGCGCAGGCTTTCGTATTTGTTTTAAACAAAAAACTCTACTATGCGTAGGTTTCCTTAACAAAAAATTTATTGTATAATTATCTTAACGAGAGGAAGATAGTTTTCTTTCGTTCCTTTTTCAAAAAATTTTTAAGAAAAGGGCTGCCCGAGGGCAGCCCTTAAATGCTTTATTAACAGCCTGTGAGTTTTAACCGCTTATCAGGTAGCGTCCTCGAAGCTTGCGAGCTTCTCGAGGTGAGCGTACTTCTTCTCAGCAACTGTCTCAGCCTCTGCGAAGAGTTTTTCTGCTCTCTCGGGGAATTTACGCGACAGAGCGTTGTAACGAACTTCGCCCATAATGAAGTCGCGGTAAGAAGCTACAGGAGGCTTGCAGTCGAGAATGAACGGATTCTTGCCCTCATCTGCGAGGCGCGGGTCGTAACGGAAGATGTTCCAGTAGCCTGCCTCAACAGCTTTCTGCTCCTCGAGCTGAGCGATGCCCATACCTCCCTTGATTCCGTGGTTGATACACGGAGCGTAAGCGATGATGATGGACGGACCGTCGTAGCTTTCAGCTTCAATCATAGCCTTGAGCACCTGATTATTGTTAGCGCCCATAGCAACCTGAGCAACGTATACATAGCCGTAGCTCATTGCGATAGCTGCGAGGTCCTTCTTCTTAACGGACTTACCTGCGGCGGCAAACTGAGCAACGGAACCTACAGGAGTAGCCTTGGAAGCCTGACCGCCTGTATTGGAGTAAACCTCAGTATCAAATACGAGGATATTGACGTTTTCGCCCGAAGCGATTACGTGGTCAAGACCGCCGAAGCCTATATCGTAAGCCCAGCCGTCTCCGCCGAATATCCACATAGACTTCTTAGCGAGCTCGTCCTTGTCAACAAGCGTCTTCTGAGCGAGCTCCTTAACTGCGTCGTCAGCCTGCTCAAGCTCAGCGATGAGAGCGTCTGTAGCGGCGCGGGAAGCGAGTGAATCCTTGAATGTATCAAGGTAGGTCTGGCAAGCGTCCTTGAGGGACTGTTTAGTTGTGTCAGCCTTAATCTGCTCTACATACTCGGCAAGTCTCTCTCTGATAGCCTTCTGACCGAGAGCCATACCGAGACCGAACTCGGCGTTGTCCTCGAAGAGGGAATTCTGCCATGCAGGACCTCTGCCTTCCTTATTAACCGTGTAAGGTGTAGCGGGAGCCGAGCCGCCCCAGATTGAAGAACAGCCTGTAGCGTTAGCGATAAACATTCTGTCGCCGAAGAGCTGAGTTACGAGCTTAGCGTAAGGAGTCTCGCCGCAGCCTGCGCACGCGCCCGAGAACTCGAGCAGCGGCTGTTTGAACTGACTGCCCTTAACTGTGCCAATCTTGAACTTCTCTTCAACCTCAGGCTTAGGATCGAGGCTTACGCCGTAATCAAATACAGCCTGATACTTTCTCTGTGTATCAATCGGCTTCATAACGAGAGCCTTCTCACCCTTCTTGCCCGGGCATACCTGAGCGCAAGCGCCGCAGCCTGTGCAGTCGAGTGTAGAAACGGTCATCGTGAATTTATATTCCTTCATACCCGTAGCAGGAATTGCCTTTGCGTCAACGGGAGCGGCGTCAACCTCAGCGTCCGTCATAATAACGGGACGGATAACAGCGTGAGGACAAACGATTGAGCATTTGTTACACTGGATACAGTTTTCGGGCTGCCACTCGGGAACGTCAACAGCGATACCGCGCTTCTCGTAAGCAGCGGAACCCTGCGGGCATGTACCGTCAACATAATCCATAAATGTGGAAACAGGAAGCTTGTTACCCTTATAAGCGTTTACGGGCTTGAGCACCTTGTTTACATATTCTACAAGAGCGCCGTCGCCGTCAGCCTTGTCGGCAACAGCTTCATCAACTGCGTTAGCCCACTCTGCGGGAACGTCGATTTTCTTGAGATTTTCCATACCTGCGTCAATAGCCGCGTAGTTCATATCTACGATAGCCTGACCCTTCTTCATATAGGACTTCTTAGCAGCTTCCTTCATAAGCTCCTTAGCGCGCTCAGCGGGAATGATGTCTGCGATTTTGAAGAATGCGGACTGAAGAATAGTATTTACGCGGTTGCCAAGACCGATTTCCTTACCGATTGCGATAGCGTCAACCGTATAGAAGTTAATCTTTCTCTCAGCGAGAATCTTTTTCATACTGCCGGGCAGACGCTTTGACAGCTCGTCAACGTCCCACGCGCAGTTGAGAAGGAATGAACCGCCTTCCTTAAGGTCCTCAACAATTTCGTATTTGTCAACATAAGACGGGTTATGGCAGGCAACGAAGTCAGCCTTGCTTACATAGTAAGTGGACTTAATCGGCTTGTTGCCGAAGCGCAGGTGAGATACCGTCAGACCGCCCGACTTCTTGGAGTCGTAAGCGAAGTATCCCTGAGCGTACATATCCGTGTTATCGCCGATAATCTTAATGGAGTTCTTGTTAGCTCCTACGGTACCGTCAGCGCCGAGACCCCAGAACTTACAGGAGGTTGTACCCTCGGGAGTTGTGTCGGGATTCTCAACACGCGGGAGCGAAAGGTTAGTAACGTCGTCCACGATACCTACCGTGAATCTCTTCTTAGGAGAAGCAGACTCGGCATTGCGGTATACAGCAATCATATCGGCAGGAGTTGTGTCCTTGGAGCCGAGACCGTAACGGCCTGTAAACACCTTAACATCGGAGAAGTCGGAGCCGTTGATAGCTGCGAGAACGTCGAGGTAGAGCGGCTCGCCGATAGAGCCGGGCTCCTTTGTTCTGTCAAGAACAGAAATAGTCTTAACTGTCTTAGGAAGCTCGGAGAGCATATAATCTGCAACAAAAGGTCTGTAAAGGCGAACCTTTAAGAGACCGACCTTCTCGCCTGCCGCGTTGAGGTAGTCTACAACCTCTTCTATACAGTCGCATACAGAGCCCATAGCAACGATAACGTGCTCGGCGTCCTCTGCTCCGTAGTAGTTAAACGGCTTGTAGTTAGTGCCGACCTTAGCATTAACCTTGTTCATATACTCTACTACAACCTCTGGAACTGCGTCGTAGTACTTGTTGCAGGCTTCTCTTGCCTGGAAGAAGATATCGTCGTTCTGAGCAGTACCGCGTGTTACAGGGTGCTCAGGGTTGAGCGAACGGCGGCGGAACGCCTCGACTGCGTCCTTGTCGAGCATATCTTCAAGATCCTTATAATCCCATACCCCAATTTTCTGTATCTCGTGGGAAGTACGGAAACCGTCGAAGAAGTGGAGGAAAGGAACTCTGCCCTTGATAGCTGAGAGATGAGCTACAGCCGCGAGGTCCATACACTCCTGCGGGTTGTTGGAGCAAAGCATTGCGAAGCCGGTCTGACGACAGGCATAAATATCGGAATGGTCGCCGAATATGGAGAGAGCGTGTGAGGTAAGAGCACGGGCGGAAACGTGGATAACGCCCGGCAGCAACTCACCGGCAATCTTATACATATTAGGTATCATAAGAAGAAGACCCTGTGATGCTGTGTATGTAGTTGTGAGAGCGCCTGCTGCGAGCGAACCGTGAACCGCGCCTGCGGCTCCGCCCTCAGACTGCATCTCTGTTACCTGAACAGTACGTCCGAACAGGTTTTTCTTGCCGTTAGCGGATTCGTTATCTGTAACGTCAGCCATAACGGAAGAAGGTGTGATAGGATAGATAGCAGCAACGTCTGTAAACGCATACGAAGCGTGAGCGACTGCTGTGTTACCATCCATGGTTTTCATTTTTCTTGCCATTGGATTTGTCCTCCTTATTTAATTAGCAATAATGTTTCATTGACATTATATCACCCTAAATCATATCACTTTTACCCTGAAAAGTAAAGTAAATTAACGATAAAAATCTTGTAAATCGACACAAATTTTGTTATTTTTTAAGGAAATTTCATTCACCATAAAAAGAAAAAGCCAAATGCATCCCGAAAGGGGTACATTTGACTTTTTATGACTTCTTAAAACTATTGCTTTCCTCTTGTTTTCCGAAATCAGCTGCCCGCGGATTCGTAGGCTTTAATCCCTATATTCCATATGCAAATGCCTATCACCATAATTATTAAGGAAATCAGTACCGTAAGTCCGATGTTAAACCACGGATTTTCTCCTGTAAGTATGTAATTTGCAGGGTAAAACGCTGTAAATGCAAATGGTATTACATAGGTAATTATCGCACGAACGCCTCTGTTATAAATCGTGGAAGGGTACTTCGCGAAATCGTTTACCATATAAAACATATATGTAATGTTTCCGCTGCGCTTTGTCCAGAAAGCGATTGCGGCGGTAGCTATTTTAATACCCGTGTAAATAAGCGTTGCAAAAGGAATTACGAGCAGGGCGAGCAATATCTTTACTATTCCCCACTCTATCGCGAGCTGAGGCAGGGTCACGCAAATCAGCGCAATTCCCATCAAAAGCTCGCCCAAAGCGTCTATCTGCAATTTCTCTACCATTACGTGGAACAGTGTGTCGATAGGCCTCGTCAGATATTTGTCAAAGTCGCCCTTTGCAACGGTAAAATGACCGATCGACCAAAGGTTATCAAACAGTAAATGGTCAAGTCCTTTGGGTATAAGGGAAAAACCGTAAATAAATACAATCTGATTCAAAGTCCAGCCCATAAGGCTCGGTATCTGAGAAAAGATAATCCAGAGAAACATAATGTTAAAAAACTGCCCGAGCAGAAAACCTATTATCCCTACTATGAAATCACCCTTGTACTCCATCATTCTTTTTAATTCCTGAGTCACGAATATTCTGTGCATTCTTAATGCCCGTTTAATATTTTTCATTCTCAACCCCCCTGTACCGAAAGGTGCTTGGTGGAAACAGCCCACAACAGCTTAGACAGTCCCCAGAAGAAGAGAACCCAGAAAACCTGCAATCCGATATAGTACAGTATCTGCGTTCCCTGATACATTCCCATATAAATCATTACGGGTGTGTAGTTTAGGGAAGCAAAAGGAAGAATCAGAAGAATCTTCTGAACAATATCGGGTAAAAACGCGAGAGGGATTACCGAGCCGGACAAAAACCCGATAATGCAGTTTTTCATCATATTTGCTCCCCATAAATACTTAATAATAAACGCGATAAAACCGAAGCATATATTAAAAAAGAAATTTATAAGGTACGCAAATACACAGCTGAGAACATAGAGCAAAAATAAAGCGATATTAAACTGCAACGCTCCCAGAAGTACGGTCCTGCAGATTTCAACGCCCACAACAAGAGGAATGACAAGCAGAAAAACCGTCATAATCTTATTGCCCAGCTCCTGAAAAAGAAAGGTCGCGTTGTAGCTTATGGGCTTTATCATTCGCATAGAGATTGTACCGTCGCGAATCTCCTCGCCGATGTCGTATGTACCTCCGCTCGAAATAATTGTAGACGTTAAGAACATCAGGAAGATATAAACGACCATCTGCGGCATTGTAAATCCGTTGAGCGAGCTGTCGGGGTCGGAAAGAAACACAGCTTTCCACACAAAATAGGATACGAAGCAGCCGAGAACATTACCGAGCATATAGAATATCCAGTTCGCCCTGTAGGTGGTCGTTTCCTGCATACCCGCAATCATAAAGGGCTTGTATATACGAAATTTCTTTTTCATACTTCTACCTCGCTGCGGTAGATACCCTTGATTATCTCCTCAATATCCGCGTCGCTTACGCTTATATCCTTGACGTGGATTTCGGATAAGGTGTAGTTTAACATTTTTTCGACGGAAACCTTATCGCTGTTAAACCTCACGTTTACCTTGTGCCCGTCGCTTTCGACCTGAACATCGTCGTCTGATAAATTAAAGGTTTTCGCGTAATTAAGACTTTCGACGACGTTAAAGTCAACAGGCACAAACTTCATTTCCCTCGACTGTCCGAACTTCTTTTTCAGCTCGGAAATATCTCCGTCGAACACCTTTCTGCCCTTGTCAATCATAACTATCCGGCTGCAAAGGTTCTCGACGTCCTGCAAATCGTGGGTAGTTAAGATTACCGTTGTGTTTTCGTTCTGATTAATAGCCTTAATAGCCTTGCGGATATTGTCCTTGACAACAACGTCGAGACCGATAGTCGGCTCGTCGAGAAACAGTACCTTCGGGCTGTGCAAAAGGCTCGCGGCTATGTCCGCCCTCATACGCTGTCCGAGGGAAAGCGTGCGGACGGGGCTTGTGATAAAGCTGTCGAGCTCGAGCACTTCGTTTAAAAATGCCATTCTTTTTTTGTACTGAACGTCGTCCACCTCGTAGATTTCCTTCAGTACGGTGTAGGTTTCTCTTAGGGCGAGGTCCCACCAGAGCTGTGTGCGCTGTCCGAAAACAACGCCGATTTCCTTGACGTAATTCTTGCGGTTCTTATAGGGGATTTGACCGTTTATCTCACATCTTCCGGAGGTTGGAGTTAAAATGCCCGTCAGCATTTTAATTACGGTAGATTTTCCCGCGCCGTTCGGACCTATAAAGCCGAGCACCTCGCCGCGCGGAACGTGAAAAGAAATGTCGTCAACTGCTGTGATAATTTCGTTGTCGGGTTTAAAAAAAGATTTTATACTTCCTTTTAACCCCGGCTCCTTGATTGATTTTTTAAATTCCTTTTTCAAGTTTTCAACGTAAATCAAGTTTTCATCTCCTTTAAATTAAATAAAGTCGATGACAGATAGACACGAAACCTGTCACACGAGGGCATATCTGCCCTACCTTTAACGGAATACCAAACACCGAATTTTTAAATCGGCACTCGGTAAAAGGTATCTTTTATTATAGTTGCGAGCCCTCTGAAATTCAAGTAATTTTTTAAGTCCTTAAAATTTTTCACATTTTTTAGTCCATAAACTTTCTTTGAGCTCATATCGCGTTACATAACGCGTCTTACCATTATACTATAGAACATTTGTTTGTTGTTGTCAAGTGTTTTATTATTATATATGTTTTAAATACATCATTTGTTGTATTTTTAAAAAATTATACAACATTTGATGTATTATGTCAATAATAAAGAATAAATAACAGGATGAAAAATATGCCGTATTACCGCAGACTTCGTGATTTGCGCGAGGACCACGATTTAACCCAGTCGCAGCTGGTAGAAAAATTAAATATGCATAAAACCACCTATACAAACTACGAGCAGGGCAAGCGGGACCTGCCCCTGGAGGTTGCAATTAAAATTGCCAAATTCTACGGAGTTTCTTTGGACTATCTCGCAGGTCTTAAAAATGACGAAAATAAATAGAAAGCTGTAAAACAGACCCCCTTTATTTCTGCTGATAAAACTTTATAAACATACACGAAAGCCTTGCGTTCTGCACGCAAGGCTTTACTCTTTATAGGATTTATTTTAACATTTTTTCGAGCTCGTCCGCGGCTTCCGCCATATAGTCTCCCTCGAACATTTCTACTTTTCCTTCGTCCACATATTTCGCCAGGTCAGGATTTATCGGCAGTCGGGCGAGCACCTTCGTTTCGAACTGCTCTGCGATTTCCTCAACTCTGCTCTCTCCGTAGATATAGTGCTTGCTTCCGCAGTCGGGACACATAAAGTAGCTCATATTCTCTACGATACCGAGAATCGGTACATTCATCATCTTCGCCATTTTTACCGCTTTCTCGACTATCATAGAAACCAAATCCTGAGGAGATGTTACGATAATAATGCCGTCAAGAGGAATACTTTGAAAAACTGTAAGCGCAACGTCGCCCGTTCCTGGGGGCATATCGACGAACATATAGTCCTCGTTGTGCCATATTACATCCGTCCAGAACTGCTTTACCGTGCCCGAAATAAGCGCGCCGCGCCAGATTACGGGGTCAGTCTCATTCTCAAGCAGAAGATTTATCGACATAATGTCTATACCCGTTTCGGTCGTAACCGGGAATATACCTTCGTCGCTTCCCTTAGCGCGCTCGTGGATATTAAACGCTTTCGGAATAGACGGACCCGTTATATCCGCGTCGAGTATAGCTGTCTTTTTTCCGCGGCGGTTCATTGTAACCGCAAGCGTCGAGGTGACAAGGCTTTTGCCGACGCCTCCCTTTCCCGAGATAACTCCGATAACTTTTTTTACGGAGCTTAGAGGATGAAGATTTTCGTGTAAATCCTGAGGAGAAGTCCTGCTTGAACAGTTCTCCGAGCAGGAGGAACAGTTGTTGTCACAACCCATAAATTATCATTCCTTTTCTTTTCTGAATCATTTTGCCTTAATTGATGAAATAACCTGATTTGACAGGTTGGATAGCGCGATATAGTTCTCCGCGGCGGTTTCGTCCGAGTCGTTAAACTCCACGTCGCTCGGGGTAACGACAACTATCTGTTTTTTGCCGTCGGAGGTAGTCATTACCTTCTTGACGTTCATATCTCCGTAGGAATTGTCATTGGCGTCGTATACATATATTGAGAGTAACATACCGCTCTGATAATTCTTGTAGTTATAGCTTTCGTAGTAAGTGGTGCAGTTTCCTTTTTCTATAACCGTTGCGCCGCTCGTCCACGCGCTCGGCACGGAGATGGTATATCTGTCCTGTCCCGAGTCGGCTGAGGTCGTGGGAGCAGTCGTAGGCTCAGTGGTTTCCTCCTTGGTCGATTCAGGCTCAGTTTCCTTCTTTGTCGGCTGTTCGGTCGTTTCCTCGGTCGTCGCCTCAAGACCCGTCTCCTCGGTTGCGTTAACGCCAAAGTTATCGAACTCATTAAGAGAACAGCTCGCAACAGGGAACTCAAGCTCCGAGTTGCATAGTATCTGGGTAACGTAATAGACCTGCTTGTCCAGAAGCTCGGGGAGAACCTGTGTTTTCAGCTTAACATCGCCGCTCGCGTAAAAATAAACCTGCTCAGCGTCTGCGGGAACCTCGCCGCTCCAGAGATTATCGTACTCGAGCACGGGACTGCACACTACGGTCTGTTCCTCACCCTTTTTATCAGTGTAGGAAAGTTCAACGTCCGCGCCCCAGTTGTATACTTCACCGTTTTCGTCCATAAGGTTAAGATTTACTGAAGGTTTGTCAAAGTAAACTGTGTACTTTTCGTCGTTGTTTCCGCCGAAAACTCCGTTAAACCAGCACACGCACACTATCGCCGCCACTATAGCCACAACACCCACGCAAATTCCGCAAATTATCGCGACCTTCTTCGAGCCGCTTTTTTTGCGCGGTCTGTCGTAATCCTCTTCGTCATTGTAAGGGTCGGAATACTCTATGTCTCCGCGCGAAAATTCGTTCTCAGAAATACTTTCCGTCTCCTGTTCAGAAAGGTTATAACGCTCCTCGCCGTTCCTTTCCTCAAGATTTTGAGTCGGGTAGTACACGT
Source organism: uncultured Clostridia bacterium (assembly GCA_947625485.1). Taxonomy (GTDB): domain Bacteria; phylum Bacillota; class Clostridia; order Oscillospirales; family Acutalibacteraceae; genus Ruminococcoides. Next base: position 36,575 of record CANQOP010000003.1, read on the forward strand.
TCGCGTCCGCGGGCTTTTCTTTCTTTTTTGGCTCTGAAAAATTCTCTCCCGCAGGCTCAAGTATTTCGCCGCACACATAGCACTCGTTATCTTCTTTTTTCAAATACGCGCCGCAGTTAGGGCACCGTCTTTTTTCTTCAGACATATTCTATCACCTTTATCCTTATTATTTACTCTATATCCTGTTCGGAAGGCGCGAAAGCCTCGGTCGTCGCCTGAGTCGGCGGTTCTGTGGGAGCAGGCTTGGTCGCCTTAGTCGTCGCCTGAGTCGGCGGCTTTGTTTCGGGCGGGGCAGTTTCGGGTTTTAAAGTCGTGGGAACTGTGGTTTCAACCGCCTTTTCTGTAGGCGGGACTGTCTTCGGCGCCTGTGTCTGCGTCGGGACAGCCGCTGTCGCCTCTGCGTGGGTCGAGTACTCCTCGGTATCTTCGGCGGTCTCTGAACTTTCGGTAGTCTCTGAGGGCTTGTCCGCTCCCGGACAGCCTACTGTTGCGAAAACCGTCGCCGCTATGATTAAAAGGACGGCGATAACCGACGCCGCTATAATTATAGCCGATTTTTTCTTATCGTTTTGTCCTTTTGTGTCGTCAGATTTTCGGGGATTTTTTTCTCCGTCCGAAAACCGGGGAACAATTTCCTCGTCCTGAACTCCGAAGCCGTCGCCGTAATCCTCTCGTACTGCGCGCGGACTGCGTTTCCCGTCTGTTCTGCGGCTGTCAGGATTTCTTCTGTCGGGCATTTTCATACCTCCGATATTCGGTGTTTATTAAGTTTAATGATAAAACTTTGAACAGGTTTTGTCAAGCGTTTAAAGAACGTCAAAAATCGGGCGGATAGCTCTGCGCTGTGCAGACTATCCGCCCGACTGTAACGGTTTATTTTTCTTCTTTATTATTGTCCTCGGAAACGTATTCCTCAATATTCTCGATAACTGCTGTTCCGTCTACCACGATTTCGTCGGCGGCAGGCTCGTAGGACTGCTCCGAAACGGTCGGCTGAGTCTCGTTTATTTCCTCCTCAATTCCGCCCTCGACAGCGGTCGGCTTTTCTTCTGCGGCGAGCTTTGTTTCCTCTTCCAAAACGGTTTCAAAGCCGCTGATAAACGTATAAGGCACGCCATAGCCGAACGCGAGAGCCGCCATATACGCAACAAGAGGAGCTTCCGCGATTTCGTTGTGGAACGGAAGTGACGAAATCACAAACGCAAGAATTATATAGAGAGTCGGCAAATCAAGAAGAACGAGCGTAACTATACTCAGTCTTTTTACGGTTTTACCCTCTCCTACTCTCGTAGCATAGAAAACGAGGAGTCCGAATACCGCAACAATAGCGGCGGCAACTGCGTTCTGAGCCGTCTCGCCCGCGAGAGTTCCCGCAAAGCTGGAGAAAAAGTAGCCGCAGACTATGTAAGCGATAATCAGAAATGCGGAGAAGAAGAGATTTACGTTATCTCTCATTGTGTTTTTCTTTTTCATAATGACCTCCTTAGGGGTTAATATTTACCACGCACAATTGTTATATATAGCGCGTAATTATTTATTGATTGTCGGGCATTACAAGCTGCGCTTTGTTCTAGCCGCGAGCGTTACCCAGCCGCCGTTTTCAAATCTCCCTATAATATCGAAATCGCGGCTCACCGCACCGACCACCTCGTCAGCGCGGGCGTCAATAATTCCGCTCATTATATACACGGAGTCAGCTCTCATAAACTCGCTTACTCCCTTTGATAAACTTATTATAGCATCTGCCACGATATTTGCAACAATTAAATTGTATTTTCCGCTCACCTTTTCCGTAAGGTCGCCCGTAACAGCCGTAAAACGGTCGGCTACACCGTTGAGCTCGGCGTTTTCCTCTGCGGTCTTAACCGCGACCGCGTCAATATCCACGCCGACAGCGCTTTTCGCTCCGAGCAGGAGAGCTGCGATAGCGAGAATACCGCTTCCGCAGCCAACATCGAGAACGGTATCGCCGTCCCTGAGATACTTTTCAATCGTTTCGAGACAGAGCCGCGTCGTTTCGTGACTGCCCGTTCCAAAAGCTAGTCCGGGGTCAATATTCAGAACAACTCTGCCTTCCGCGTTATAATCGTCGCGCCACGTAGGACGGATAAGAAGCTTTTCGCCGACAGGCATAGGGTGGAAAAACTGCTTCCAGTTGTTGCGCCAGTCCTCCTCGAGGGTGCGGTCAGTCTCTATTTTGTGCTGAATACCCTCAGAAGTGTAGCGCTCGGAAAGGAACGCAAGCGCCTCCGCGGGATTTACGTCAGGCTCAAGGTATATGTGAATAAGCGCCTTGCTCCTGTCCTTTGCGAGCAAATCCTCGTCGATAAGGTCAATATGCGCTATTTCCCGAACCTGCTCTTCGAGAGCGGAGTAGTCCTCGATATAAATTCCGTAGGGTACTACCATATTCGCTATATCGCTCGCCTTGTCTGTGTCCCGAGCGTTTATTGAAATTTTAATTTCCGTCCATTCCGCCATAGCTTTTTCCTTTACTCATCAATTAATGTTTTCTTGCCCGTTTTTGCGTTTACAATATAGCTTTTACAGCGATAAACCTTTTCAAAATAGCCCTTGTTATCGTATCGGTAAACGCCGTAAGTCACGAGAACAAGGTCTCCGACGCTGCCGCAGATCAAGGGAGAAACCAGAACATATCCGTAGTCCGACTTTTTGAGCAGGGAACTCGCCTTTATTACCCTTTTGCCTGTTGTCTTTTTAACCTTTCCGAGGGCATAGAGGTCATACCCAAACTCCGTTTTGGCTACGTTTATGCCAACCGCGCAGCCTCCTGAAGTCGTGTAGGAAATTATCGGGTACTTTATGTCGGTATATTTTACAGTCTGAGACAGCTTTCCGCTCGTGCTGATTTTATTAAGAACGGTATTGCCCTTTTTATCGGTCGACGTTATATACGCGCCGCTCTTCGCAGGGAAAATCACCGCGCCGACAGAGCCGTCCTTCAGGGTTTTTATCCCCGAGCCGTCTCTGTTCATCGAGCAGAGCACGCCCTCGAAAAGTCCGTCCTTATCACTTCCGCCGACAGTAAAGATGATTTTCTTCTTAAAAACGTGAAACGTGCCGTCGTCGGGAATTGTATAAGGCTTTTTCACAGATTTAAATGTTCCGATTTTCTTCGCCTTTATTTCGCCGTATGTATAGCGGTACATCTGCTGGATATATCTGCCGCCGCTCTTTTTTTCGGTTCGGTAGCAGAAAATATACTCGTCGGTCGCGCCGAGAAAAGCGGTGTATGCCTTACATTTGCTCGCTGTGCCGTTTGCGATGACGCTGTTTGCGCCGTCAAAGGAATAAACACAAATCTCGTTGAAACTATCCCGGTAAATTATTCCCCTCGGGCAGACAGCAAGCATAGAAATTTTGGACTTTTGGGAACCGTTCTGTTGAGCGGTGAGAGCCATATCGAACATTTTGCTTTTCCTGTCCGTCTTAGGCTCGTATGCCATAACATTCGTGCCCTTCCGATAGTAAACCTTGTCCTTATATGTAAGCAGGGCGTTGCCCGCGTAATTCGGAGTGGTTTCTATTAGCTTCTTTTTCTTTCCTTTAAGATTTGTTCGATAAATTCTGAGCTTATTTTTCTTCACGTTATTTACTGCGGACAAAATATATTTGCCGCACTGTACCATTGCGCCGTCGCGGAAATCACCCTCGCTCGTATCGTTTATGCCGAGGGCGTCCGCCGACGAGGGGACAAGGAGAGAAGTTGCTGCAATTAAAGCGCAGAGAAAAGCGCTGAGTAGTTTTTTCACTTTAATCACCATAGCCTTCTGCCCACAAATTATTATTAAAATTGCATACAACCTTATTTGTGGGCAGACAAGGCGTGTATGGTGATTTAGCCATCGCTCGTTGTTCCGCGGGGACAAACTGAGCGGGCAATACAAATTTTATTAGTGTGAATTTTTACACCAATATCTCTGAAAACTATTATATAACGTGCCCGCAACTTTTACAAGAAGAAAATATTGAAACAAAGAAAAAGCCGCCCTCAGGCGGCTTCAGACCGACAATGACGATTATGTACCGTCAGTCTCCGAACAGCTTCTTCAGCTTTTCGCGGAAGGATTTCTGTTTCATATAGTTTTTGTCTCCGAGAGCCTCGTCCAGCTCCGTGACTGCCTTTTTTTGCTTTGAGCTAAGGTTGCGTGGAATTTCAATATTCATCTTCACATACTGGTCGCCTCTGCCTCTGCCGTTCAAGTGAGGTATTCCCTTGCCCTTAAGCTTGAAAACATCGCCGGGCTGAGTGCCCTCGTGTATCGAGTAGCTGACCTTACCGTCCAGGGTAGGGACGATTACCTCGCTCCCGAGCATAGCCTGAGCTACCGTAATAGGCATCTCGCACCACACGTCGTCTCCCCTGCGCTCGAAAATTTCGTGCGCACGAACCTTTACATAAACGCGCAAATCTCCCGCAGGACCGCCGTTAATTCCGCTGTTTCCGTGACCGTTGACGTTCAGAATCTGCTCGTCCGAGATACCTGCCGGTATAGTAATATCGACTTTTTTTTGCTTGCGCACGCGTCCGCTGCCGTTGCAGGTGCGGCACGGCGTTTCGATAATCTTACCTTTTCCGCCGCATTTGTCGCACGCGCGCTGGGTCTGTACTACGCCGAACGGCGAACGCTGGCTTACTGTTACGCGCCCCGTACCCGAGCACGCGGAGCAGGTTTTTGCCTGAGTTCCCTTCTGCGCGCCTGTGCCGTGACAGTCGTCGCAGGTAACTACGTTGTTATAGGTAACGGTTTTCTTACAACCCTTTGCCGCCTCCTCGAAGGTAATAACGACCTGAGCCTCAACGTCGTTTCCTCTGCGCGGCGCGTTAGGATTAGCGCGGCGGTTGCCGCCGAACCCTCCGAAACCGCCGAAAAAGCTGTTGAAAATATCCCCGATGTCCATATCCTGACCAAACGGACTTCCGCCGCCCGCGCCGAAATTCGGGTCAACGCCGGCGTGGCCGAACTGGTCATAGCGCGCGCGCTTTTCCTGGTCGGAGAGAACCTCGTAAGCCTCGTTTACCTCCTTGAACTTCTCCTCGGCGACCTTGTCTCCGGGGTGAAGGTCGGGGTGGTACTTCTTTGCGCTTTTTCTGTACGCCTTTTTTATTTCATCGTCCGTAGCGCCCTTCTGAACGCCGAGGACCTCGTAATAATCTCTTTTGTCTGCCATAGGATTCTCCTGATGCCGAAAGTTATTTCCCAATTTATAACTTATGTCATAGTTTTTGCTTTGTGATAATTATTGTAAAACGCCCGAACAGAGCCGCCCCTTTAAGGGCAGCTCCGTTAAGCCGTAAAGTGTTTTATTCAAGAAAGCGCGTTAGTTTTTTCATATTTCCCGGGCGTGTATGATTAATACGCCGATACGCAAGGAATACAAATTTTATTATTTATCGCCGTCTACGTCCGTGAAGTCCGCGTCGTAAACATTGTCCGCGCCGCCTGTCGGCTGCTGACCCATATCAGGAGTCGGCTGACCCTGTGCGCCCTGAGGGTTAGCCTGCTGATAGAGCTTTGCGGAGACCTCATAAAGAGTCTTCTGTAAATCCTCCTTAGCCGCGTCCATCATAGACTTGTCGCTCTTAGAGATTGCGTCTTTAAGTGCGGCAGCCTTGCTCGAAAGAGCGTCCTTATCGGCAGGGTCGAGCTTGTCGCCGTTCTCGTTAACGAGCTTTTCTGCCTGATATGCCATATTCTCTGCCTCGTTCTTGGCGTCGATTTCCTCTCGGCGCTTCTTATCCTCGTCCGCATACTGCTCGGCTTCCTTGACTGCCTTGTCAATGTCCTCCTTGCTCATATTCGAGGAGGAAGAAATTGTGATAGCCTGCTCTCTGCCTGTTCCGAGGTCCTTAGCGGATACGTTTACGATACCGTTTGCGTCAATATCGAAAGTAACCTCAATCTGCGGAACGCCGCGCATAGCGGGAGCAATACCCGTGAGAGCGAAGAGTCCGAGCTGCTTGTTATCGCGCGCGAACTCGCGCTCGCCCTGAAGAACGTTGATCTCAACCTGAGTCTGGTTGTCGGCTGCTGTGGAGAAAATCTGGCTCTTCTTGGTCGGAATCGTTGTATTTCTGTCGATAATTTTTGTCATAACGCCGCCCATAGTCTCAACGCCGAGTGAAAGCGGAGTAACGTCGAGGAGAAGAAGTCCGTCTACCTCGCCGCCGAGCACGCCTGCCTGAATTGCGGCGCCGATAGCAACGCACTCGTCGGGGTTAATACCCTTGAAAGGCTCTTTGCCTATAAGCTTCTTAACAGCGTCCTGAACTGCGGGGATTCTGGAGGAACCGCCGACCATAAGAACCTTGTCGATTTCGCTTATGCTAAGACCCGAGTCGGAGAGAGCGGAGCGGACGGGACCCATTGTAGCCTCTACGAGATCCGCTGTAAGCTCGTCGAACTTAGCTCTTGTGAGCGTGAGGTCGAGGTGTTTAGGACCTGTCGCGTCTGCTGTGATAAACGGGAGGTTGATAGCTGTTGAAGTAACGCCCGAAAGCTCGATTTTAGCCTTTTCGGCGGCGTCCTTGAGTCTCTGCATTGCCATCTTGTCGCCCGAGAGATCAACGCCGTCGGACGCCTTGAACTCGGAAACGAGCCAGTCAATAATTCTCTTATCAAAGTCGTCGCCGCCGAGACGGTTGTTACCTGCTGTTGCTAAAACCTCCTGAACGCCGTCGCCCATTTCAATGATACTTACGTCGAAGGTACCGCCGCCGAGGTCGTAAACCATAACCTTCTGGTCGTTTTCCTTGTCTACTCCGTAGGACAGAGCCGCCGCCGTAGGCTCGTTAATTATACGCTTAACGTCGAGACCTGCGATTTTGCCTGCGTCCTTAGTTGCCTGACGCTGTGAGTCCGTAAAATAAGCGGGAACTGTGATAACAGCCTGAGTAACCTTTTCGCCGAGGTATGCCTCCGCGTCAGCCTTGAGCTTCTGGAGAATCATTGCGGAAATTTCCTGCGGCGTGTACTTTTTGCCGTCGATAGAAACCTTGTAGGATGAGCCCATTTCCCTCTTGATAGAGGAAACGGTTTTGTCGGGGTTTGTAATAGCCTGGCGCTTAGCGACCTGACCTACCATTCTCTCGCCGTCCTTTGAAAAAGCTACTACGGACGGGGTTGTTCTGGAGCCTTCTGCGTTAGCGATTACGACCGGCTCGCCGCCCTCGATAACCGCAACGCAGGAGTTCGTTGTACCTAAATCTATACCTATTGTTTTTGCCATAATAATTACCTCCGTAAAAAGTTTTATATAAATTTTTTATTTATGTTTGTTTTTTAATCGCAGTTTGCGACCTGGACCATAGCGTGACGAATAATTTTATCGCCGATTTTGTAGCCCTTCTGATAGACTGCGGAGATTTTGTTCTCCTCGAAGTCCTCGCTTTCGATTTTACCGACAGCGTTGTGGAGAGTGGGGTCAAAATCGTCGCCAACTTCGCAGAACTCCTCGACCTTGAGCCTTTCGAGAGAGGTTTTAAGCTGATTGCTCACAAGCTCTATACCCTTTTTATATTCCTCGGGAACGTCCTGCATATTTTGTAAGGCCATTGTGATACTGTCGGCTATGGGCAGTATCTGCTCGACTGCCTTCGCGGTAGCGTCGCCGTATATGCCGAGCTTTTCCGAGGACGTGCGCTTGCGGTAGTTGTCGTACTCTGCGGCGAGTCTCAGCCTTTTGTCCTTTTCCTCGCTTAGAGCGTCCTCAAGCTCCTTGATTTTTTCGGCGTTTTTGTCCTTTTTAGGCTTCTTCGCCTTTTTTTCTTCCTTCTTCGGCTCTTCGGCGGTTACTTCTTCTGAAACCTCCTGAGTCTCGGGAGTTTTTTCTTCACTCATATTCTCAGTCCTTTCTACCGGCGTGTTGAGATTAGCTCACCTATTTGCTCTCCGACGACCTTCGCCGTGTACTCGAGTATCGAGACGGCGTTCGGGTAATCCGTTCGGAGAGTACCGATAAGCGCTAAAGCGCCCGCAGGAGAACCCTCGATATAATATCTGGTCGTCGCCAAGGCGCTTTGCCTTAGCTCCGGAGAGGCATTCTCCCTGCCTATATATATGTTAGTGCCGTCGGGCACGGTTTGCATTAGCTTTTCCCTCCTGCTGTTATCGGAGAGCAGCTCGAGCACACTTCTGGCGGAGCTGAGACTCATATCCGACCGGTAGAGAATTTTAGTCGTGCCGCTCGCGTAGACGTTCGTGCCCGAAGCTTCCTTACACGCGCCGAGCACCGAAATGAGCATATCAGGCATAAGCAGTCCGAGTTCGCCGAACGAGGCGGCGAAGGACTGAGCGAACGGCTGGTTTACCAGACTGAGCGGCTGACCAGCGAGCTTTTCGTTGAGCGCTCTGTCGAATACATTGAGCATTTCTGGTGTTATGTTGAAGTCACATCGAAATAGCCTGCTCTTTACCATTCCGGTCGAGGTGATAAGCACCACCATAGAGGTGTAACGTCCCGTCTGAACGAACCGAATTCGGTGAACCCGCGTGTCCTCTCCCGAGGGAGTTGACGATAAGGCCGCCGTACCGCACAGCTCGCTTATTACATCCGCCGCGGCGCTGAGTATATGCTCGGGAGCGTCGCCCTCTCCGTTTATCCGAGCCTCGATATACCGCCGCACGCGTTCCTGCGGCTCCTCTACAGTCATAAGGTTATCGACGTAGTAGCGGTAGCCCGTTTCAGTCGGAACACGTCCCGCCGAGGTGTGCGGCTGCGTCAGGAATCCTTTCACCGTTAAATCGGCAAGCTCGTTGCGGATAGTCGCGGAGCTTACGTTCAGACCCTCTGTGTTTTGCAGAGTTTTCGAGCCTATCGGCTCGCCTGTCGCGATATAATTCTCTATAACAGCAGCGAGAATTTTCTGCTTTCGTAAAGCGATGTTCATTTTCCCGCCTTCTTGCTGACTGTTATTCCCAATTAGCACTCTTGGGCTTAGAGTGCTAATCGCTACGATTATTATTTTACTCATAAGTCAAGAAAAGTCAATACTATTCCTTAAATTTTTTCTTTAAATTGACATTATTGCCATTTTGTATAGTGAGTTTACCGTTTTCTCAGCGTTCAAAGCGTTTTACTGCTAGTTAAGCGACGTTTCGCTTGACAATCACCCCTTAAACCTCTATAATAAACACACCTCAGTTAAAGGAGCCTTAAATATGCAGATTGTATACATTATATTATGGGGTTTGTGCGCCGCTTACTGCTTATACTCGGCTCACAAAATCAGTCCTATACTATATATATTGGGCGTTTTTTTCCTATTTATGTTCGGCTGGTATCTAGTAAATTATCTTTTGCCGATTGATTTATTTTCGGGAATGTACGGAATTATATTCCGTTGCGTGGCAGGCGTGTTCCTTATCGTTGTTCTTCTCTTTTATTTTCGCTTTAAAAAAAGCGGCACAAACCAGTAACCGCCGATAACCTTTTTTAAGTATTGTTTTATTGTCTTTTATTTAATATACACAATATATTGCGGTAGGATTTTTCAGAGCAACTATTTTTAGAAATTTTTTCAAAAACTTCAAAAAAAGTCTTGAAATTTTCGATAAATAATGGTATTATCATTTGTACGTGACCAGTTATCAATAAGATATTTACTTTTTTAAGGAGGTGCGACAATGCCTAACATTAAATCAGCTAAGAAGCGTGTTAAGGTTATTGCTAAAAAGACAGCTCAGAACAAAGAGACTAAATCAGCTCTCAAAACAGCTATCAAGAAGGCTTATATCGCTATTGAGAGTAACGCTGACAATAAGGCTGAGGCAGTTAGCTTTGCTGTAAAGAAGATTGACCAGGCTGCGGCTAAGGGTATACTTCATAAGAATAAAGCAGCAAGAAGCAAGTCAAATCTCGCTAAGCGTCTTAACGCTTCCGCTTAAAATTATTGCAAACCTAAGGCAGAGCTTTGGCTCTGCTTTTTCATTTTTATTACATAATAATGTTGACTTTTCGGTAAAAACTGTTATTATAAATATAGAAACAAAAAAGATTCGGGAGGTTTTCTTTATGAAAAAGAGTAAACTGGCTATTATTCTGGGCGCAATTTCATTTGTTGCCGCCGTTACCGCGGCGCTTACGGCATTCTTTATTGTGAGAGATAAGAAAAAGAAAGATGACGAGGAGCTTATGGAGTACCTCGACTGCTCTATAGAATGATTTGAAGCCGCCTTCGGGCGGCTTTTTTTGCTGACAGCGTCGGTCGGATACGTACGTATCCGACCGATTTTTTAACTGTCGATTTTATTATTGAAATCGCAAGTCTTTCTATACGTTAAGTAACCTATATAGTTTTTAATATCTTCTATATCGGTTTCATCAAGCAGAGCGTTAATTACTATTCCGTGGTTATCCCTGTTATAAGATAAAGGCTCGTCAATCAACCCCACAAGATAATCAATTGATATATTGAACAGCTTTGCGATTTTTATTTTCGAGTTATCGTCGGGGTCGCTTCGATTGCATTCGTATGAGGAAACTGTATAGTGGGAAACCCCTAACAGCTTTGCTAATTCAGCTTGTGAAATATTTTTATCCTTTCTTAATTCCTGTAATCTTTCTCCAATCATTAATATCACCTCGTTTGAGAATGATATTATTATAAGAATTTTACTAATTATACAATAAAAATTATGCGAAATCTTAGAATTTGTGTTGACAAGTGTGAAAATCTGCGTTATAATTGCTGTAAAATATAAAGATTTTACGAGTTAAAATCAATGAAACGAGGTTTGTATTATGTTTTGTAAAAATTGCGGCAAAATAATACCGGCAAATTCTAAATTTTGTCCTGAATGCGGCGCGTCGTTTAACAGCGCGGGACAAAGCGGAGGAAATTACTCCCGTAAAAAAACAAAAGCGGAATTTTTAAGAGATTATCGTTCAACCCATTCCGGATATTATGCAGCGATATTTTGTTCTATAATATCCACGCTTATAGGAACCATAATTATTTTTATGAACCTTGATAACATCTCGATAATAATGAGCAGATACGCTTCTGATTCTTCCAAATTTGACGCGGCGATTCCTTTTATTATTGTTGCTGTACTCTGGATTGTAGGTTCTCTTTTTTTGGCTGCTGCCAAAGCTCAGGACCGAGAAGCTCAGTCTGAATATGAAAGATACTTATCTGAACAAGAAATATCGCCGCAAACTCAAGCATTAAATAAAAGCGCTGCAAATAACATACGCTCATCTGAATGGATTTGCCCAAGTTGCGGCAAGCGTCATGCGGGATATGTGGGAACCTGCGGCTGCGGAGAGGAGAAACCGAAATGAAAAAAATAATATGTATTATTTTGGTCGGGATTTTAGCATTAAATGTTAATTTTCTTTGTTCCTGCCAATCACAATCAAAAGAATTGAATTATTCCGAAAGCGATATTAAGCTTGCCAAAAAAATATATACATTTGCCGAAAAGAAAAGCGTGATTAAATCCGATTATACAGATGAATTTCTAATAAATGTCAATGTGCATGATTGCGACGGCGAAATGTATTTGGGTTTTACATACGCAGAGAAGCCGTTTTACATCAATTCTGACGACGGCGATGGGTTTTCATCATTAGGATATTTTGAATCTTTTTACTATAAGGTAACCCCTCAAAATATAAAGAAAGAAAGGCTTAACCTTGGTCTTGGCGGTTTTAAAAACTCGGATAAAAGCTGTTTTTGGGGATATGATGAAACTGAAGAAGAGCATATCTTTGAATTATATAAAATCGCTCAGTTTATTATTGGCGACGGCGACAACGATACATAAGAAAAACCTCCTGTTTATATTAAAGCAGGAGGTTTAATTATTGCCGTTTATTTTATTCCTGTCGTCTGACCGCCCAGGGTTTTGCCGACGGTTACGCGAAATATCCTCTAAATCAGAAACAAAGGGAGGGCGTCTCGCCCTCCCTTACTTTTACTTATTGCTAATCAGTCCTTAGCTTTAAGTATAAACCTATGTACCAGCGCCGCAATAGCTGCGCCGACAAGCGGTGCGATTATGAATACGTAAAGCTGTCTTAAAGCCATACCGCCCTGGAGAATTGCAGGACCGAAGCTGCGCGCGGGATTTACAGATGTTCCCGTAAAGCTGATTCCGATAAGGTGTACGAACGTAAGCGTAAGACCGATTACAAGTCCTGCTATTTTTCCGTTTTCGACCTTTGAGGTAACCCCGAGAACAGCAAGCACAAATATGAACGTCAAAACAACTTCAACCATTCCTGCTCTTAAAGCGTTCATTCCTAAAGCGCTCACGTTCTCGCCGTAGCCGTTTGCTCCGAGATTAGCGTTGCTTCCGAACACAATCCAGAGTCCGCCTGCGCCTGCTGTTGCGCCTGCAAGCTGAGCGATAACATAGCCTATAAAATCCTTAACGCTCATTCCTCCGTTAATCAAAACTCCGAGTGAAACGGCAGGATTGATGTGGCATCCCGATACGTTACCGATTGAATAAGCCATTGCCACAATGGAAAGACCGAACGCCAATGCAATTGCAACGATTGTAGCCGCCGTGGGAACTGCTCCGCCCTTGCTAAGAGTTACGGCGTTGACTGCTACCGCTGTTCCGCAGCCTCCTATAACGAGAACTGCTGTACCGATAAATTCGGCAAGATACTTTTTAAAACTATTCATAGTTTCCCTCCTTTCTTAATTTTTAATTAACAGATTTGTATCTGTTTATTACTTAATAACTGCCTGTCCGCCCATATACGGCTGTAAAGCTTTAGGAATATTTACCGTTCCGTCGGCGTTGAGGTTATTTTCGAGAAATGCGATTAACATTCTCGGCGGAGCGACAACCGTGTTGTTGAGCGTGTGCGCGAAATATTTTCCGTTTTCGCCTTTTACTCGGATTTTGAGACGGCGCGCCTGAGCGTCTCCCAAGTTCGAGCAGGAGCCTACCTCGAAATACTTCTTCTGTCTCGGCGACCAAGCCTCTACGTCGACAGAGCGCACCTTGAGGTCGGCGAGGTCTCCCGAACAGCACTCGAGCGTGCGCACGGGTATATCAAGAGAGCGGAAAAGGTCAACCGTGTTCTGCCAGAGCTTATCAAACCACATTTTACTGTCCTCAGGCTTGCACACAACAATCATTTCCTGTTTTTCAAACTGATGTATTCTGTAAACGCCGCGCTCTTCAATCCCGTGAGCTCCCTTTTCCTTTCTGAAACAGGGCGAGTAGCTGGTGAGCGTTTTAGGAAGCTCCTCCTCCTTAATCATTGTGTCGATAAATTTACCAATCATACTGTGCTCGGACGTGCCGATAAGGTAAAGGTCCTCGCCTTCGATTTTATACATCATCGCGTCCATCTCGGCAAAACTCATTACGCCCGTTACGACGTTGGAGCGAATCATAAACGGCGGCACGCAGTAGGTGAAGCCGCGGTTAATCATAAAGTCGCGCGCATAGGAAATCACCGCGCTGTGAAGGCGCGCAATATCGCCCATAAGATAGTAAAAACCGTTGCCCGCTACCTTTCGCGCCGAGTCGAGGTCTATACCGTTGAATTTTTCCATAATATCCGTGTGGTACGGCACCTCGAAATCGGGTACAACAGGCTCTCCGAACCGCTCTACCTCTACGTTTTCGCTGTCGTCCTTACCAATCGGGACCTGAGGGTCGATAATGTTCGGAATTACCATCATTATTTCCGTAACCTTCGCAGAAAGCTCCGCCTCCTGAGCTTCCAGAGCGGCAAGCTCCTCTCCCTGAGAAGCAACCTCTGCTTTTAGTGCGTCAGCCTCCCCGCGCTTGCCCTGACCGTAAAGCGCCCCGATTTGCTTTGATAGCTTATTGCGGTTAGCGCGCAGTGCGTCAGCCTTTCCCTTAGCCTCGCGGCTCTGTCGGTCAAGCTCAATTACCTCGTCTACGAGGTGAAGTTTTTGGTCCTGAAATTTATTTTTGATGTTCTCTTTTACGACATCCGGATTTTCTCTTAGAAATTTAATGTCTATCATTTATATATCTCCTCTTTCCCTGTTTGCGGTTTTCTATTCTCCTAATTTTGCGGCTAAATCCTTCAAATCCTCGTCACTGTAAAACTCTATTTGCAAAGTTCCGCCTTTTTTGCCCTTTAGCGCCGTCACCTTTACCTTTTTTCCGAGATACTCCGAAAGGGACTGTTCCACCATAGAGTAGTAGCTCGGTTTTATTTCGGGTTTAGTTTTTTCGGATTTTTTCGGATTTGCTTTCACCAGTTTTTCAATCTGACGAACGGAAAGGTCGTTTTCGGCGATTTCCGTTGCCATTCTTATCATTTCCTCTTTACTTTCAAGGGAAAGGAGCGCTCTCGCGTGACCTGCACTGAGTTTTCCGTCCTTTAAAAGATCGCAGACCTCTTCGGGAAGATTTAAAAGTCTCAGTGTGTTAGCCACGGCGGACCTGGATTTGCCCACCGCTGCCGCGACATCCTCCTGGCTCAGGCTGTACTCGTCCATAAGATTTTTGTAACCGAGAGCCTCTTCAATCGGATTGAGGTTTTCGCGCTGTAAATTCTCGATAAGCGCGATTTCCATCGTTTCCCTTTCGGTAAGCTCGCGTATCATCACGGGAATTTCCGTCACTCCTGCAATCTGACACGCTCTGTAGCGGCGTTCGCCCGCAACTATTTGGTATCCTCCTCCCAAAATGGGGCGCACGAGTATCGGCTGAATAAGTCCGTGCTGTTTTATGCTGTCCGCAAGAAGGTTCAGCGCTTCCTCGTCGAAGTCGCGGCGCGGCTGACTGCGGTTAGGCTCTATTTCGGATATTTTAAGCGTAACTGTGGCGTTTTTGTCCTCGGTCTCGTTCTCGAGAAAAATCGCCCCGAGACCCTTGCCCAGTCCTCCTATTTTCTTAGCCATTTAGTTCTCCTTTTCCGCAATTTCTCTCGCAAGCGCTGTATACGCCGCCGAGCCCTTGCAGTTTTTGTCGTAATAAATTACGGGCATACCGAACGACGGCGCCTCCGAAAGACGCACTCCGCGCGGAACGGCGGTTTTGAAAACCTTGCGCGGAAAGAATTTTTTTACCTCTTCGACAACCTGCTGGGTGAGGTTGAGTCTGCCGTCGTACATCGTGAGCAAAACTCCTTCGAGTTCCAGACTCGGGTTATACTGTCTTTTAACGCGCCTTACTGTGCTCATAAGCTGTGAAAGTCCCTCCAAAGCGTAATATTCACACTGAATAGGCACTAAAATCGTGTCCGCGAGGGTGAGCGCGTTCGCCGTAATCAGCCCTAGT
This sequence comes from uncultured Clostridia bacterium, assembly GCA_947625485.1. Lineage (GTDB taxonomy): Bacteria > Bacillota > Clostridia > Oscillospirales > Acutalibacteraceae > Ruminococcoides. The sequence continues at coordinate 51,826 of CANQOP010000003.1, forward strand.
GACGGCGGACAGTCAATAATTATGTAGTCATAGTTATATTTTATGGGGAGAACGGCGTTTTTGAGAAGAGCCTCCCTGTGCGGCTTGTCCGCTATTTCCAGCTCCGCGGCAGCCAAATCCAAAGAGCTGGGGAGAATGTGAAGATTTTTAAACTGCGTCGAAAACAGACATTCCTCCGCCCGTATCCCGTCAACAAGAATATTGTAGGTAGACTTTGTGAGCTGCCTCTTATCCACCGCAACACCGCTCGTCGCGTTGCCCTGCGGGTCAACGTCTATAAGCAGGGTGCGTTTACCCATCGCTCCGAGGCACGCCGCCAGATTGACCGCCGTTGTGGTCTTCCCCACACCGCCCTTCTGGTTTGCGATTGCAATTACTTTTGCCAAAAAATCACCTTTTATACAAATTTATTAATATAACCTCGTCGCAGATGTCCCCCGACTCTTTAGGCGAATAGAGTCATCACCGTTTTTCAACAGCGTCAATAGCGCCCTTACTGAAAACCTGAGGAGAAAAACTCCCCGCGACGGTTACAATCGTTGCAAGTCCGATAAGCCTGCTTATCAGATTTTGCTACGATTTAAAAAGATTGTACCACAAAACTCGGCGGAATAAAAGTGTTTTTCTAAATTTAGTTTTTTATAATACGAAATGTTTCACGTGAAACAAAGCTCCACATATGCCAAACGCCACACAGAAAACTGTGTGGCGCTGGCAAGGGGTTTAGATAAGGAAATGGGTATGAGTGGTGGATACAAAGTATCCATCGTGGAAAGCTGTTTAATGACCTGTTGGTCGGTTTTATGCTTTTTTGCGTACTATGTATTTTAAGTATGCGTAAAAGCATTCATATGTAAACTAATTTGTAGTTGCTTTAGGTATTTTAACGGTGTACTCGATATAATCGCCGCTGTCCTTGTGCTTGCATACGGCGTCTATGCCCGCGAGCTTCATCGTCGAGACGGCTTTATTAATTGTATTTATAAAAATTCTTATGTCCTTTATGACTATTTTCTGAGTACCCTTCTCCGTTTTTTCGGGAACCGAGGAATTATAGAGCATTCTCTCAATCAATTCCTCGCTTTGTGCAACGTTTAAGTTCTGAGCGATTATCTTCGACAGAGCCTCTTTTCTTAGGTCTTGGTCATAGATTTTGAGCAGGGCGCGGGCGTGTCTTTCCGACAGACCCGCCTGCACTATCCAGTCCTGCTCGTCATAGGAAAGGTTGAGGAGACGGAGCTTATTGGCGATTGTACTCTGGCTTTTGCCCAGCTTCTTCGCCGCCTGCTCCTGTGTTATGCCATAGCGTCTGATGAGCCGTGAGATACCGCGAGCTTCCTCAAAGAGACCTAAATCACATCTCTGGAGGTTTTCGAGCAGGGCGAGCATTGCGCTCTCGCGGTCGTTGCACTTCACTACTATGCAGGGAACGCGCGCCATACCTGCCATCACCGCGGCTCTCAGTCTTCTCTCGCCTGCGATGATTTCGTACTCGCTCTGCGATACCTTGCGGACAGTGAGCGGTTGGAGAATGCCGTTTTCCTCTATCGACTTTGACAAGTCACGCAGCTTGTCGTCGTCGAAAATTTTTCGCGGCTGTGTTTTGTTGGGGCGAATTTTAATAGTAGGAATATCAACAATTTTGTTCTCGCTTTTTGACAGGAAGTTCAATCGCTCACCTCGCTGACTGCTTGTCTTTCGCTGTGACTATATAATATCACTTCGTTCGTGCGATTGGTGTCGTTTCCTGAGCAATTTTTATAAATGTTTATGGGAAGTTTTGTAGAAAACTGAAACTTTAGGTTATTTTTTCCTTTTAAATAAAAAAATAAAAAAAGAAAACTGCCCTTCGGCAGTCCTCTACAAAGAATTGTTTTTAATTTTTAATGAATTTCGCGGATATAGTTTCGGAGTTGATTTAATTTTCTCAATTTCCACAATTGTTCTCTCGCCTGCTCCGCCTAGCTCAAATTCTGCCGTCTTTTTAATCCTTCCCCCCAGTGTTTCGACGGCATTTCTCGCTTCGTTAAGCTCTTCGCTGAGTTTCGGTCCTTTCATTGAAATAAAGCTTCCTCCGACTTTAACATAAGGAAGGCAGTATTCGCAAAGCACGTTCAGTCTTGCTACGGCACGCGACACCGCGACGTCGTACTTCTCACGGTAAAGCGGGTTCTGTCCGCCGTCCTCGGCGCGAAAATGGACTGTGTTCGCTTCTATCCCTGTTTCTTTGCACACCTCATTTAGGAATATAAGCCGCTTGTTCAGGCTGTCGAGCAGAGTAAGCTTTATATCGGGGCGCGCGATTTTAAGCGGAACGCCCGGAAATCCGGCTCCCGTTCCCACGTCAATCACTCTCGCGTCTCTCGGAATATCATAATAATTCAAAAGCGTAAGACTGTCCGCGAAATGCTTGACCGCCACTTCCTCGGGCTGAATTATTCGGGTAAGGTTTACTTTTTCGTTCCACTCTATAAGGAGATTATAGTATTTTTCAAATTGTTCAGCCTGCAGGGCGGTCAACTCTATTCCGATTTTTCCGCATGCTTTTTTGACCAAATTTTTCATAACAGATTTTCCCTTTATATCAAATTCTGCAAGCACACTCATTTTCTCTGTGATAACCATATTAACAGCACGTTTATATCCGCAGGAGACACGCCCGAAATTCTTGACGCCTGACCTATGTTAAGAGGTCTGATTTTGTTCAGCTTTTCCTGAGCCTCTAAACGGAGTCCTTTCAGTTCCCTGTAATCAAAGTCCTCGGGAAGGCGTTTTTTCTCGAGCTTTTGCATCTGCTCAACCTGCTTGAGCTGTTTTTCAATATATCCCGCGTACTTTACCTCAATTTCAACCTGCTCAAAGATATTGCTGTCGAGGTTCGGTCTGGTTTCGTCAATCGGCGCGAGCGCTTTGTAGTCAATCTGAGGCCTGCGCAAAAGCTCTATAAGCTTTGCTCCCGTCGAGAGCGGTGTTGTTTCACGTGAAACAAGTATCTCGTTTATCTTCTCCGAAGGCGGAACAACGACCTTGCTTATTCGCTTCAGTTCTTCTGCTTTAAGTTCCTGCTTGCGGTTAAACCTCTCCCAGCGGCTGTCGGAAATTAAACCGATTTTTCTGCCTATAGGCGTGAGCCGTACATCGGCGTTATCCTGCCTGAGAACAAGCCTGTACTCACTTCGCGATGTCATCATTCTGTAAGGCTCGTTCGCCCCCTTTGTCACAAGATCGTCGATAAGAGTGCCTATGTAGGAGGTGGAGCGGTCTAGAACAAGCGGCTCTTTTCCTTTAATTTTTAATGCCGCGTTTATTCCGGCTATAAGACCCTGAGCCGCGGCCTCCTCATATCCTGAGCTTCCGTTAAACTGTCCCGCGCCGTAAAGTCCGTTGAATTTCTTAAATTCCAGAGTGGCGTTCATTTCCGTCGGGTCGACGCAGTCGTACTCAATCGCATACGCAGGGCGCATAATCACGCAGTTTTCGAGTCCCTTTATCGTATGATAAAACTTTACCTGAACCTCCTCGGGCAGAGACGAGCTCATTCCCTGGAGATACATTTCCTCCGTGTTCTCGCCGCACGGCTCGATAAAAAGCTGGTGTCTTTTCTTCTCTCCGAATCGGACGATTTTATCCTCCAGGCTCGGACAGTATCTCGGACCGACTCCTTCAATTTTCCCCCCGTAAAGCGGCGAACGGTGAATATTTTTGAGAATTATCTCCTTTGTTTTTTCATTAGTCCAGCTGATATGACAGATAACCTTGTTCTCTCCCAAATCGTCCGTATCGTAAGAGAACGGTATCGGCGGCTCATCGCCGTGCTGTTCCTCAAGCTCTGAGAAATCTATACTGCTTTTGAGTACGCGGGCAGGCGTACCCGTTTTAAAGCGTCTGAGCGGTAAACCTAAATTTTTTAGGCTTTGACCAAGAAAGCTCGCCGCAAAAATACCGTCGGGTCCGCTTTCGTAGCTTACCTCTCCTACAAAAATCCTTCCGCCCAGATATGTTCCTGTTGCGATTATGACAGCTTTAACTTCGTACTCCGCCATCATTCTCGTGGTGAGTGTGTAGCAGTCGTCTGTCCTTTTTATATCCGTAATTTCAGCCTGATGAAGTTCAAGATTTTCCTGCGTTTCGAGCTTGTGCTTCATAACGTCAGAATATTTGCGGCGGTCAATCTGCGCGCGCAGAGAATGAACGGCAGGTCCCTTTCCTCGGTTGAGCATACGGCTCTGTAAAAAGCATTTGTCCGCCGTCTTGCCCATTTCGCCGCCGAGGGCGTCTATTTCACGCACAAGATGTCCCTTTGCCGTTCCGCCGATAGACGGATTGCACGGGCAGTTTCCTACAGCGTCCATGTTTATTGTAAAAACAACCGTGCGGCAGCCGAGCCGAGCCGAGGCGAGCGCCGCCTCAATCCCCGCGTGACCCGCGCCGATTACGGCTATATCATATTTCCCTGCTTTATAATTCATAAAACGACCTCTTAATTTTTACTTGCCAACGCAGAAATTGTGGAAAACATTATCCACCACGACCTCGCTTACGCGTTCTCCCGTAAGTTCAAGAATATTTTCTATCGCTTCCTCCAGCAAAACCTCCACGGCGTCAAAGGTCATACCTATATCAAGCGCATTTTTTGCCTCAATCAATGCCTTTTTTGCGTTCATTACCGCGTTGCGCTGGCGTTCATTCGCGAGAATACCCTCGCTCGGATTAAAGTCCTCCGTTCCGGCGACTTTTGAAATAATTTCTGAAAGCCTGTCGTAGCCTTCTCCGCTCTTCGCGGAAATTTCAACCACATAATCAAGCCTGTCCTTTATATAAATTCGGTCGATTTTAACACCTAAATCCGTTTTGTTGACAATTCCGACCGACGGTACTCCCTTTATACTTTCAATAAGTTTTTTGTCATCCTCGTCAAGAGCTTGGCTTCCGTCAAATACACAAAGCACAAGACCGCAGGTTTTAAGCCTGTTTTTCGCTATATCTACTCCAATTTTTTCTACGGTATCCCCTGTTTCGTGTATTCCCGCAGTGTCGCTCAGCCTGAGAATAACATCGCCGACAATCACGGTTTCTTCTATAATGTCGCGCGTTGTACCCGGGATATCCGTGACAATACTTCTGTCTCTCCCCGAAAGAAGGTTCATAAGCGTGCTTTTACCGGTGTTCGGCTTTCCTGCGATTACCGTGTCAATACCTTCCCTGAACGTACGCCCTTTGTCGTAGGTTTTAAGAAGGTTGTCCAATTCACTCAGCCATTCGCTAAAATTCTGCCTTAAATTTTCGCCTGTAACTTCCTCTATGTCTTCTTCGGGATAATCCGCCCACGCACTGAAATGCGCCGCAGTATTTACAAGGCTGTTTTTTAAGCCCTCTATTCTTTTCCATAAAGCGCCCTCTTTAGCGCTGAGCGCCGAGCGCGCCGCAATACGGCTTTTTGCGGAGATAATATCTATAACGGCTTCCGCCTCGGTAAGCTCCATTTTACCGTTTAGAAACGCGCGCTTTGTAAACTCTCCCGCCGAAGCAGGAACAGCCCCTGCTTCGAGCACGCTTCTGAGAACTTCGCGCGTTATAAAAAGTCCTCCGTGACACGAAAGCTCCACCACGTTTTCCCCTGTATAGCTGTTTGGAGAGCGGAAAACTGTCGCGATAGCCTCGTCAATTATTTCGTTATCTCTTACAACTTGACCGAAAGCTGCGGTATATCCCTTCATTTCGGAGAGCTTTTTCCCTCTCGCCGCTCTGAAAACCTTGTCCGCAATTGTAATCGCGTCGACGCCGCTTATGCGAATCACTCCGATTCCGCCCTCGCCCTGAGCTGTCGAAATCGCCGCTATGGTTGATTTGCTCATTTTAATCACCCGAACTTCGTATTCAAAAATGGAGCTGCCAAATTACTTAGACAGCTCCGTTTTTCTATTAGTCTATTCTACCGTAAAGACCTGCGCCGTTGCTTTCGTCGAGCGGCTTGCGGTCAGGATTGGGAGCAGGTCTCGTGTTTCTTCCGTTTCTCTGTCCTCTCCTGTTGTAATTTCTGTTTCTTCTGTCCTTCGGGTCAGGACCTATGACTACGTGTCTCGAGGCGTTTTCGCCCTCGCTCCACGAAATCGCTCCGTTTACTTTCTGTACGGAGGTATGTATAATTCTTCTCTCATATGGATTCATCGGCTCAAGAGAGGTTTTTCTTCCGGTCTTAACAGCCTTGAAAGCGAGCTTTCTGCCCAGAATTTCGAGAGTTTTCTCGCGTTTTTCCCTGTAATTTCCCGTATTAACGGTAATTTTAAAATAACTGTTATCCACGTGATTCGCAACGAGACTTGTGAGGTATTGAAGCGCGTCCAGCGTTTCGCCGCGTCTTCCGATAACGAAACCAACATCCTCTCCCTCAATATTAAAGGTTGCGCTGTCTTCGTTTTTTTCCGCATTAACAGTTATGTCGCTGAGGTTCATTGCGCCGATAACGTCCTTTAAAAACTTCTCGGCAATATCCGCAGGATTGCCTTTAACGGTAACTTTAACCTTTGCGGGCTTGCCGCCGAAAAGACCGAGAACCTTTTTCTCCGCTCTGTTTATAACCTCAAATTCTACTTCGTCTGCATCGCTGAGTCCGAGCTGAGCCTTTGCGTCTGCAAGTGCCTCAAGCTCCGTTTCACCTGTGCCAATAACTTCTTTAATCATTTTGGTCCCTCTGATTTCTGATTACTTCTTTTTATTTTTGTTTTTATTGTTTGCATTATTAAAGCTTACGGGAGCATATTCGTACTTAATCTGAGCTTCCTGCTGCTCAAGCAAAGCAACGTGCTGAGCCTCTCCTTTAGCGATAAGCTGCGCAGGACTGTAAAATTTTCCCATAACAATCGACTGAATAAGGCTGAAAAGCGATGATGCAATCCAGTAGAAACCCACAGCGGCAGGAACGGAATAAGCAATCCACGCCGTAAACAGCGGCATTCCTATCATCATAACCTTCATACAACCCTGCTGGTTCTGCATAGTTTCGTTTACCTTCATTGTTACGAGCTGAGCCGCAACCGAAGAAACGAAACAAAGAACAGGAACCAGAACATACAGCGAGAATAATCCCTGACTGTTCGGAGTTGTGAGAAGATTAAAGCCTGCGAAATTAAAGCCGTTTATAAACTCTTCTATATTTACCGCGTCATTTCCTAAGGTAAAGAGCTGTGGTATAAGCTCTCTTGAGTCGGCAAGCGTACTTATAAGCGAAATTTCCTGATACGCTCCGCCTGATCCCGCTGCTGCTCCGCCCGAAATCGAAAAACCGGGAACAGTGTTGATAAAATTCATAGCATTCTGCACTATATCAGAGCCGATATGAAGCGTATTTGTAAGCGGATATGCAACAGCGTAAAAGATACCGAGCATAATAAAAAGAGGAATGAGACTTGTGAGACAGCCCCCTGTCGGGCTTACTCCCTCTTTTTCGTAGAGTTTCTGCATCTCTTCGTTAGCTTTTTGCTTGTTATTTGCGTATTTTTCTCTTATTTCCTGCTGCTTTTTCTGCAATCTCGATGTGTTTGCCATACTTTTCTGTTGCTTGACAGAAAAAGGAAATAAAATAAATCTGACTATAAGCGTAAAAAATAAAATTGATACTCCGAAGTTCTGAAATACGTAAAACAGACCCCAGAGCAAGTATCCGAGGATACTTCCAAAAAAACCGAAAATTTGCATCATTTAAGAGTTACCTCTCTTTTTTCCTTTTTTCTCGGGTACAGGGTCAACCCCTCCCTTTGAAAAAGGGTTACATCTGAGAAATCGCCATACCGCAAGCGCGCTCCCTTTTAATACTCCGTGTACCTCAATCGCTTCAACCGCGTAGTTGGAGCAGGTCGGATAATACTTACATTTAGGAGAAGTATTAGCAGAGATATTTTTCTGATAAAAGCGGATTAATTTAATAAGGAGCATTTTCATCTTTTATTCTCCTTAAAAATTCCCGCCTTTTTAAAATGAGAGATCATAACTTCTTTAACGACATAACTCTTTACGTAAGATGTTTTTCCTCTTGCGACGAAAACTATGTCAAAGCCTCCCTTTACATTCGGGAAAAGCTCCCCTAGAGCCGCTCTGATAACTCTGCGCGAACGCGAACGCCTGACGGCATTGCCGATTTTTTTGCCGGTGGTTATTCCATATCGAAGGTTATCGGATTTATTTTTCAAAACATAGGTTACAAGCACAGGACTGACAAAGCTCTTTCCTTTTCGGTAAAGCCTTTGAAAATCCTTATTATCTTTCAAAGTGATTTTCTCACTCATTAAAACCACCTGCATACCGGGACGTTACCCATAGCGTGTGTGAACACAAAAAATTTACTTCTCTAAAGTAATAAAGACCACCAAAAAAAGTGGTCTTATTTTAATATGACAACTTTTTTCTTCCTTTAGCTCTTCTTCTTGCTAAAACTTTTCTGCCGTTTGCAGTCGACATTCTTTTCATAAAACCGTGTTCCTTTTTTCTGTGGAGCTTTTTAGGCTGATATGTTCTCTTCATAAACTTATGAACCTCCTTTCGGAAACATAACCTTGCAATATACTTGCAGTTTATCATTATAGTATAAAAGTCAAAAATCGTCAACAACTTTTTTCAAAAAATTATTTTTTATAATAATTAAAAAATTATATATACAAGATATTGTAGGTGTAACTTTTCAGACAACTAAAACTTTAAAAAATCTATATTAATATATACAATTTATATTACAATTTCTTAACTGCAATTGCATTTTCGGCTTTTTCTTGCTATAATATAATCAGATTATAGTGGAGTAATTTTGGTAACCGCTTAGTAAGGGAGGCGGTTTAAAAAGGAAAGGATAAACTTATGGTACAATTTAACGAAGCCTGGGACGTAATATGCGGTTATTGCAAACGAAGTATAACCGACGTCGCCTACAATACATGGATAAGCAAAATAGAACCTTTAAGCTTAAATTTCGATAAAAACGAGGCTACTCTCCTTGTTCCTAACGATTTTCACCGCCAGACGCTCGAACGCTGTTATAAAACACTTTTGAGCGATGCGTTTGAGGCGGTTTTCGGCACATATTTTGAAATAAAATTTACTGTTCCGGAAGAAGAAGAAAAGAAAAATATTCTTGTCGACGATATTAACGACAAAGGTTATGAATACACCTTTGAGACCTTTATCGTCGGAAATTCCAATAAGTTTGCCCACGCAGCTTGCCTGGCTGTTGCTCAGAATCCGTCAAAAGCTTATAACCCTCTCGTGCTTTACGGAAACTCGGGTCTCGGAAAAACTCATCTTCTCTACGCAATATGGAACGAAATTAAGAAAAACGATTCAAAAAAGAACATCTGCTATGTAAAGGGAGACGATTTTACAAACGACCTAATTGAGTCGCTCCACAGAAACGCTATGACCGAATTCAGGCAGAAATACCGTCATGCCGATATTCTCCTCGTGGACGATATTCAGTTTATCGGCGGCAAGGAAAGCACACAGCTCGAGTTCTTCCACACCTTTGAAACTCTGTACCTTGCTAACAAACAGATTATACTCACCTCAGACCGACCGCCGAAAGAAATTAAAACTCTTGACGACCGCCTGAGAGGACGGTTTGAAGGAGGACTTATAGCCGATATTCTTCCTCCTGATATTGAAACAAGAATAGCAATTATAAAGCGCAAAGCGGAGCTTATGAACATAGAAATTCCGAACGACGTATGCGAGTATATTGCTAACAACGTAAAATCAAATATCCGCCAGCTTGAGGGAACCGTAAAGAAAATTAAAGCTAAAAACAACCTTGACGGCGAGCGTCCCTCAATAAAATCTGTACAAAATATTATTGCGGATATTCTAAACAACGACACTCCTCCCGAGGTTACGGTAGAAAAAATTGTCGATGAAGTATCGCGTACCTTTAACGTAAGTGCGGAAGACCTTCGCCGCAGCAACAACCGCAGCGCATACATAAGCGGTCCCCGTCAGGTAGCGATTTACGTCGTAAACGAGCTTACAACACTCACTCAGGAGAATATAGGCAGAGAATTTGGAGGAAGAGACCATTCCACAGTAAAGTACGCGATTGATACCACTAAAAAGAAAATGAGCAAGGACACAAAGCTTCGTTCAATCGTTGATGATATAATCAAAAACTGCAGTAACGAGTAAGAAAAATTTTACTCATTTTTATCAACATTCAACACCCGCATTTCAACAAAATGCGGACAACTCCCGAATATATAAATTTTTATCAACATTTTAAACATTGTGAAAATGAAAAATTTACCGTTATTTTTTCGATAAATAAGCCAAAAAATAAAGATTTCAACATTTCCGCAAACTCTACTACTACTACTAAGCTATATTATCTTATCTTTATATTATAAAGCGAAAAAGGAGAGAAGCTTATGAAATTTAACGTTCTCAGAACCGACCTTGTTGAGGCTGTCTCAAACGTATCGAGAGCAGTTTCAAGTAAAGCGACAATTCCTGCACTGGAAGGAGTTCTTATTAAGGCGTACGGACAGACTATTTCCGTTTCGGGATATAATCTCGAAATAGGAATTACAACAAACATAGACGCAACCATTCAGCAGGAGGGAGAAATTGTCGTTCCTGCGATGACTTTTAACGCATTTATACGCAAGCTTCCCGAAGAGGTTGTATGCATAGAGACGGACGAGAGAATGAAAACCTATATAACAAGCGGTTCAGCTTCCTACAGACTGGTCGGAATTTCTTCAGTTGAGTATCCCGATCTTCCTGTTTTTGAGGAGACTGAGAGGTTTGAAATTAAGGGAAATATTTTAAGCGATATGATTCATCAGACGGTTTACGCCGTGTCCGATAATAACGCAAAGCCGATTTATACAGGATCGCTTTTTGAACTTAAAGATAAAAATTTCAAGATTGTTGCGGTTGACGGATATCGTATGGCTATCCGTCAGGAGCCTATTGAGGACGAAATTGAGAGCAGGTTCGTTGTCCCGGGGAAAACTCAGAGCGAGGTTGTAAAATTAATCAAATCCGAAGAAAATATTAAAATAGGAATCGGACAAAGACACATCGTTTTTAAAATAGGGGAGTATTCCGTAATTTCGCGTCTTATAGAGGGTACGTTCCTTGATTATAAAAGTACGATACCAAAGGATAAGAAAACAGAAGTTGTTGTTAATACGCGTAAGCTTATCGCAACTGTTGACAGAATGATGCCTGTAAACGGAGATAAAATTCAAAGTCCTGTAAGACTGAGCTTTTCAAACGACGAAATTCACTTTTCCTGTACCTCGGCTCTCAACAGTGCCGACGATATTATAGAAGCACCGATAATGGGTGAAGAGGTCGAAATCGGCTTTAATAACCGCTATCTTTTTGACGCAATCAGGAATATAGACAGCGACGAGCTGAAAATGGTCTTAAACGGCGGACTTTCCCCGATGGTAATAATGCCTGTTAAAGGAGACAGCTTTATAAATCTTGTCGTTCCAATGAGGTTGTCAAATGTCTGAGAGGATAATAAAAGCCACGGGTGAGTTTATAAAGCTTCAGGACCTTCTTAAACTGAGCGGACTCTGCGAAACAGGCGGTCATGCAAAGCTTGTTGTGCAGAACGGAGAGGTAAAGGTAAATTCACAAATATGCACAATGCGGGGAAAGAAGCTTCGCACGGGCGATACGGTTGAATATAACGGAGAAAAGTTTAAGGTTATAATGACATAGCGGTTAGTAAAAAGTGATTAGGTAAGAAAAACAGCAAATAGGGACTAACGGCTGATGTATATAGAAAATTTAAAGTTTCAAAATTTCAGAAATCTTCGTGACGGCTGTATAAATCCCTGCGAAGGGATAAACGTGATTTATGGTAACAACGCACACGGCAAAACCAATATTCTCGAGGCGCTTTGGTTGTTCTGCGGAGGACACAGCTTTCGTGCGTCACGCGAAAATGAATTTATAAAATTTGGCGAAAAATTTTCTAAGCTGAAGGTTAAATTTTTTTCGCAGGAAAGAGAACAGGAGGCGGAGCTTGTTTTTAGCGGCAGTCGCAGGGATGTTATAATAAACGGAGTCAGAAAATCGTCTTCTTCAGCGCTTATCGGAAAATATAACGCGGTCATTTTTTCGCCTGACGATCTCACCCTCGTAAAAAGAGGACCGTCATCGCGGAGAAGATTTATAGACAGCGCAATTTGCCGCGAGAAATTTCAGAATGCGGTACTTCTTGCGAAGTATAACCAAACTTTGAATCAGCGCAATGCGCTTTTAAAGGATATTTACCACCACTCCGAGCTGAAAAAAACGCTTGAAATCTGGGACGACACGTTGTGCGAATTCGGCTCTTCCATAATTCTGCAAAGGCTTTCTTATATCGAAAAACTAAGTCAGAGCGCTTGCGATTATCATTTGGGTATTTCCGATAATACGGAAGAACTCAAAATTTCTTATATTTCCACATGCGACGCTGTATATGGGGAAAATAAAAAGAAAATTTTTCAGAAAATGAGAGATAGACTGAATGAGTCCAGAGAAGAGGACTTCCGCTCAGGTTATACGAACGTCGGTCCGCACAGAGATGATTTTGATATATTAATAAACGGCAGAAAGGCGAAGATTTTCGCTTCTCAGGGACAGCAGCGCAGTTCAGTGCTTTCGCTTAAATTAGCGGAGGCGCGGGTTTTGAGCGAGCTTACCGGGGAAAATCCCGTAATTCTGCTCGACGACGTTCTATCTGAGCTGGACAGAAAAAGACAGGATTTTCTGCTTAATAAAATCAAAGGGTATCAGGTTTTTATAACCTGCTGTGATTTTGAAATTAATAATTTATTGAGAGAGGGAAAAAAATTTCTCATTCAAAACGGCGAGGTAAAATAGTAATGTATCTTCATTTGGGAGAAAAAACAGTTATAAAAACGAGTTCAATCGTCGGAATATTTGATTTAGACAATACAACCGTGAATAGAAATACGCGCACGTTTCTCTCGGACGCCGAAAAAAAGGGGAGAGTAATCAATGTTTCCTACGAGCTGCCCAGGTCCTTTATTGTGTGTGATGAGGACGGAGATACCACGGTATATATAAGTCAGCTGTCAAGTCAGACACTGTTAAGAAGAAATAAACTTTAGGAATGACGTATATGAAAAGTAAAAGATGTCCTTACTGCGGAAGACGTATTTCATATTTTACGGTCTTTCACGAAAAAAAGCACGGTCTGTATACATGTACGAGGTGCAAAAAAGAGAGTAAAATTAAGACAGATTTCAGGCTCATATTAGCGTTTGTCGCTATGTGTCTTGCGGTCGTACTGTTTTTAGTTTTATGGAACAGTTCTCAAAATTACAATAACTTTCTCGGAGTTGTTATAGTTACTCTCGCGCTGATGATATTCTATTTCACTACACCGCTTTTTATCCGTTTCGTGCCTCTTAAAAGATATACCAGACATCACGAGGAGAACGAACATCAGGATTTTGACATCGCGGACACGGAAAATTTTCATTTTAACCGTGACGCATTTGACAGAGTAAAGAAAAGCCGCGCCGCAAATCAGCCGGTAGATACTGAAGATAAGGCGGACAGGATTATCGAGGAAATAAACAGCGAGCAGTATGTTCCGATTATTAAGGACGTTAGCTCCTCGCACGTTTCTTCGGACGCGCCTTTAAAGAAGGTTCAGAAACAGCCGCAAAGAACCGAAACTGAACCGCCCGCGAATGAAGATAATGAAGATGATGTGCGCGCTTATGTGCCTAAACAGAAACGGCCAGACGGCACGAGATATACTGCTAACAGGAAGCTCTGAGTATGTTCAGACTGCCCGTGTGTCCTCACTGTCATACAGTTTATCACTACGGAGACGTGAGGAAGAACAAAGATAAAAAGGTTATACAGTGTTACCATTGTAAAAAGAATTTCATACAGAGCAGAAAAGGTTTTATTGTCCTTTTTGCTGTTGCTGCGGCTGCCGCAGTAATTATAAATACGGTCGTTTTGTCCGTCTCTGACGATATTCGCGGCTCGATAGTTACCGTATCGTCAGTGAGCGTAATTGCAGTTGTTTTAGCAATTATATTTGCACCATATTTTATAATATATAAAAAAGAGATAAATAAAGATAAACATAAATCGAACGGTAAAAGATGAAGTCACAGGACTTCAATGGAGGTAATCATTGTGGAAAATGAAGAAATAAAGGTATCTAAGGTCGAAGGCGAATACGGAGCCGACGAAATTCAGGTCCTCGAAGGACTGGAGGCTGTCCGTAAGCGTCCCGGTATGTATATCGGCTCGACAGGTCCCCGCGGACTTCATCACCTCGTATACGAAATCGTTGATAACTCCATAGACGAGGCTCTGGCGGGATACTGTACGAAAATTGACGTAGTAATTGAGCAGGGAGATATAATCTGCGTGCGCGACAACGGACGCGGTATTCCCGTAGGTATTAACGCAAAAACGGGACTGCCTGCTGTTACAGTCGTGTTTACCGTGCTCCACGCAGGAGGTAAGTTCGGCGGCGGCGGATATAAGGTTTCGGGAGGTCTGCACGGAGTAGGCGCGTCGGTAGTTAACGCTCTTTCCGAGTGGGTAGAGGTTAAGGTATGCGACGGAGAGGACGTATACTTCCAGCGCTATGAGCGCGGAAAAATAATGTGCGACCTTAAAAAAATCGGAAAATCCGACGTAAAAGGCACGGAGGTACGCTTTAAGGCTGATCCCGAAATTTTTAAGGAAACCACTGTTTACGAATACGATGTGCTCGCAAAACGCCTCAGAGAACAGGCATTTTTAAATGCGGGTATTCATATAGAGCTGCGCGACGAGAGGGACAGCGAAAATATCATAAAGAAAAACTTCCACTACGAGGGCGGTATCTCGAGCTTCGTAGAATACCTGAATAAAAAGAAACACGTCGACCCGATTCACCCCGAGGTTATTTACTTCGCATCGAGAAACCCCGAGGACACCATCTCGGTCGAAGTCGCTATGCAGTACGGGGACAGCTACAATGAGTTTATGCTCTCTTTCGCGAACAATATAAACACGGTCGACGGAGGTACTCACGAGGAGGGCTTTAAGCGCGCGCTTACACGCGTTATGAACGACTACGCGCGCAAGTTTAATAAGCTCAAGGAGAACGACAAGAACCTTTCTGGCGAAGATGTCCGAGAGGGGCTTACCGCGATTATCAGCGTAAAATTGAAAGAAGCTCAGTTTGAGGGACAAACAAAGGGAAAACTCGGAAACACCGAGGTAAGAACAATGGTAGACAAGCTCTTAAGCGAAAAGCTCTCCGTGTACCTCGAGGAAAATCCTCAGGTGGCAAGGGCAATTTTTGAGAAAGCCCTCGCTTCCGCGCGAGCGCGCGAGGCGGCAAGAAAAGCGCGGGAGAGCGTGAGGAGAAAATCGGCTCTTGAGTCCGCTCAGCTTCCGGGAAAGCTCGCCGACTGCCAGTCCAAGGACAGCGCCGAGACGGAAATATTTATCGTCGAGGGAGACTCCGCGGGCGGCTCAGCCAAGGGCGGACGGGACAGGCGCATACAGGCTATTCTTCCGCTTTGGGGTAAAATGCTCAATGTCGAGAAGGCGAGACTCGACCGCGTTTACGGAAACGATAAGTTAACTCCCGTTATTACCGCGCTCGGCACGGGTATAGGAGAGGAATTTGATATAGAAAAACTGCGCTACGGAAAGGTAATAATAATGGCGGATGCAGACGTAGACGGTCAGCACATCAGGACGCTCCTTTTGACTTTCTTCTTCCGCTTTATGCGTCCTCTTATAGAGGACGGTCATATTTACATCGCTCAGCCTCCTCTTTACAGAATTACAAAAGGCAAGGAACACAGTTACGCTTATTCGGATATTGAGCGCGACAGAATACTCGCAGGTATGGAGGGTAAAACCGAAATCCAGCGCTACAAGGGTCTCGGCGAGATGGACGCGGAACAGCTTTGGGAGACGACTATGAACCCTGAGAGCAGGCTTATGCTTAAAGTAAATCTCAGAGACGCCGAGGCGGCTGACGAGACGTTCAGTATACTTATGGGAGATAAGGTCGAGCCGCGCCGCGAATTTATAGAGACTAACGCGAGATTTGTCCAGAATCTCGACGTATAAAACCCGATTTAACAGGAGAAAATTATGCATTCAAAATCTTACTTGACCGTCCGTTATGCCGAAACCGACAAAATGGGTATCGTACATCACTCGAACTACCCGATATGGTACGAGGTCGGACGGACTGATTATATAAAATTATTCGGCGTGACTTACAGCGATATGGAAAAGGCGGGCGTAATGATGCCGCTTATAAACCTTAACTGTAACTTTAAAAAGCCCGCGGTTTATGAAGATAAAATTATTGTCCGCACATGGGCTATAGGACTGCGCGCCGCGTCTATCGAGTTCACATATTCCGTAAAGAAGATTAACGACGACGGAACAGAAACGGAAATAGGTTACGGTACGACCGAGCACGGCTTTATCGACAGCAAAACTTTCCGTCCGTGCAATGTGAAAAAGCGTATGCCAGAGCTTTACAAGAAAGTAAAGGCTGCCGTAAGAGGTGAATAAATTGAGTAACGAGAATGAGATGAATAATCTGAGCGGAAAAATTATTGACGTCGACGTCGAAAAGGAAATGAAACAGAGCTTTTTGGACTATTCGATGTCCGTTATCGTGAGCCGCGCTCTTCCCGACGTGAGAGACGGTCTGAAGCCTGTTCACAGAAGAATTTTATACACAATGTACGACCACGGACTCGAGCCGAACAAGCCGTACCATAAGTGCGCCGACACGGTAGGTAACGTGCTCGGCTCGTACCATCCGCACGGCGACGCATCCGTGTACGACGCTCTTGTGCGCCTTGCTCAGGATTTTTCTATGAGATATATGCTCGTTGACGGACACGGAAACTTCGGCTCCGTAGACGGCGACCCGCCTGCGGCTTACCGATATACAGAGGCTCGAATGAGCAAAATTTCTATGGAAATGCTCA
Organism: uncultured Clostridia bacterium; assembly: GCA_947625485.1. Taxonomy (GTDB): domain Bacteria; phylum Bacillota; class Clostridia; order Oscillospirales; family Acutalibacteraceae; genus Ruminococcoides. Next base: position 68,817 of record CANQOP010000003.1, read on the forward strand.
CAGATATTGAGAAAAAAGTCGTTGACTTCGCCCCGAACTACGACGACCGACTTGAGGAGCCTACAGTACTTCCGAGCCGATTCCCGAACCTGCTCGTGAACGGCTCGAGCGGTATCGCGGTGGGTATGGCTACCAATATTCCGCCGCACAATATGGGAGAGGTAATTGACGCTATCGAGCTGCTTATCGAAAATCCCGACGCCGAAGTTTCGGATATTATGGAGTGTATTCCCGGTCCGGACTTCCCGACGGGCGGTATTATTATGGGCAGAAGCGGAATCCGCGCGGCGTACAGCACAGGGCGCGGCAAAATTGTTGTCCGCGCAAAAACCGAAATAATTGAAGCTAAAAACAACCGCTTTAAGATTATTGTTACCGAGCTGCCGTACGGAGTTAATAAAGCACGCCTTATAGAGCACATAGCGGACCTTGTAAAGGAAAAGAAAATCGAGGGTATCACGAATATCGAGGACCACTCCGACCGCAACGGTATGCATATCGAAATTGATATACGCCGCGACTCGGCTCCTCAGATTGTACTAAACCAGCTTTTCTCCTACACTCAGCTCCAGGCGACATTCGGAGCAATTATGCTCGCTATCGTAAACGGCGAGCCGAAAATCCTTACGCTCAAGGAGTGCTTACAGTATTACATAGATTTTCAGGTTGAAATCGTAACGAGAAGAACGGAGTACGACCTCAAAAAGGCAGAGGAAAGATGTCACGTTTTAGAGGGACTGAAAATTGCTATAGACAACATAGACGAGGTTATCCGTATTATCCGAAACAGCAAGGACACCTCTACCGCCAAAATAAATCTTATGGAGCGTTTTGAACTCGACGACATTCAGGCTCAGGCTATCGTACAGATGAGACTCGGACAGCTGACGAATATGGAGCGCGGAAAAATTGAGGACGAAATCGCTTCTCTTCTCGCAAAAATAAAGGAATACACAGAACTGCTCGGAAGTCACCGCCTGCTCCTTGAAACCGTTAAAAACGAGGCTGTCGCGCTGAGAAATAAGTACGCCGACCCGCGCCGCACGGAAATTTGCCAGATAAGCGGCGAGGTAGATATAGAGGACCTTATTCCGGTGGAGGACTGCGTTGTTACAATGACGCGCTACGGATATATAAAGCGCATAGAGCAGTCCGAATATTCTACCCAGCGCCGAGGAGGACGCGGAGTGAGGGGTATCTCCACGCGCGAGGAGGACGTCGCAACCGAGATGTTTATCTGTAACACCCACGATTATATCCTCTTCTTCACAGATAAGGGCAGAGTTTACCGCATTAAATGTTATACCATTCCCGAAGGCGCCCGCCAGAGCAAGGGTATGAACATAGCGAATATCCTGCCGATTGGCACAGACGAAAAGGTCACCTCAATGATTCCGGTCGGAGAATTTGAGGAGGACAAGTACCTAATTATGGTAACGCGGCAGGGCATTATCAAGCGCATTGCTCTAAACGCCTATAACACGGCGCGCAAGGGCGGACTTATCGCGCTTGAGCTCAACGAGGGCGACGAGCTGGCTTGGGTAAGAATGACGAGCGGAGACAATCAGGTGATTGTTGCTACACGCGACGGTATGGCTATACGCTTTAACGAAACCGACGTGCGGCCTATGGGACGTCAGGCGCGCGGAGTTAAGGCGATTAATCTTAAAGACGGCGACGCTATCGTCGGAATGTCCGTTATTGACGAAAACGCTCTCGTACTCACAGTTTCCGAAACAGGCTTCGGCCGTCTTTCAAGTCCCGACAACTACCGCATTCAGTCGAGAGGCGGTAAGGGTCTTACCAACTACCACACGGAAAAATACGGCAAGGTCGCGGGAATAAGCGTAATTAAACCCGACGAGGATATTATTCTCATAAGCGAGGAAGGCGTTGTTATCCGTATAAACGCGGCGGACGTGCGTGTATGCGCGAGACCGTCAAAAGGCGTAACGCTTATGCGAATAAACGAGGGGAACAAGGTTGTATCCTTTGCGCATCTTCCGCACGAGGACGAGGAAACCGAACAGCCCGCCGACAACGGCGAAACCGAGACGGTAGCGGACGACGCGGTAGAGCCGACCGATGAATAAGCTCGAAAAAAGCTGAAAACAAATGAAATAGGGGAGGGTCTTTGAACCCTCCCAATCGTTTATTGCCTGAGAAAATACAAAAAGGGAGAAAAAATGAGCAGAATTGACGTTATTTTGGCGTCTGCCTCACCGCGCAGACAGGAGCTTTTAAAGTATATTTTTGAGAATTTTAAAATAATTCCGTCCGACGCGGACGAAACAGTCGTCGGAGAAATTCCGGTTGACAGCCGCCCTGAGCTGATAGCGGCACGCAAGGCGGAAAGCGTAGCCGCAGAATATCCTAAAAGTCTCGTTATCGGCTGTGATACGGCGGTAATAGCGGACGGACTTATGCTCGGAAAGCCTGCGGACAGAGAGGACGCGGTGCGTATGTTGAAATTACTGAGCGGCAGAAAGCACAGGGTTATTACGGGCTGCTGTCTCTGTCTTGACGGAAAAGAGCGTAGATTTTCCGTAACTACGGAGGTTGAGTTTTACCCGCTCGGCGGCGGCGAAATTGAGAGATATATAAGTACTAACGACTGGAAGGACAAGGCGGGAGCATACGGAATACAGGGAGAAGCGAATCTTTTTGTACGCGGTATATCCGGCGACTACAATAACGTTGTCGGACTTCCGTGCGCCGAGCTTAACCGACAGATTAAGAAATTTTTAGCGGAATAAATTCAGGTGGATAATATGAAAAAAACTATATGCTTAATTCTTCTCTGCACGCTCTGCACGCTTGCGCTCGTACTCTGCTCGTGCTCTCAAAAAAAGTCTGAGACGGTATCCGCCGTAAGCGGCGCTACCGAGGACGAGGCGAACTATCCTGCGCCCGTGAAGGAGAATTTTGTTGAGAGCGATACGGAGTCGGGAATGAGCTATAAAATGACTCTCGACCAGTACACGTCGGAATTTAACAGTATGTATATAAGTCTCGGCGGAAGTCTCGGCGACTACTCGTATAATAAGTGGAAAAAGACTAAAACCGACAGTCAGAACGACGGCGAATACGATTATTACTATCTCGACAGCGGAGAGATAACCCTAACCGCGAGCGTAGAGAGGGATTCGCTTTACCTCTCGAACGTGGGGTGCGGAGTCGAGACGAAGTTTTTTAACGAGAGCGAAAATAATCAACAAAAGGTTATGACCATATGCGGAATAATCGCCGCTGTTGCGGGGGGCTACGAAGTAGAGGACGTACCGTTTTTCGGAAATCTGTATGTCGATACATTCGAGAGCGAGGAGCACTGCTTCTGGTACGGAAACAGCATATATCTCTATGACAACGGCAAGAGCGAGGACGGCGACGGGACTATGCTCTTCCGTACAATGCCTGCCTCCGCGTCGATAGAGGAGGAGTGGGATTTGCAGGACTATAAGGAGTACTGGCTGGGATAAAAAACCCCTATAAAAAATATTCGCGCAACCGAAGGAGCATCTGCGCGGAAAATATAATATTGTTTTATAGGAACACAGTTTTCGATAACAAAAAGCCGAGTGTTATAAAGGTAACGCCCGGCTTTTCGTTTGTTTTCGGCGGTTAGCTCTTGTCTCCCGGTTTGCTGAATATTGCGGCAAGAAGAGAGAAAACGATTGCCGCCGATATTCCCGCGGCTGAGGCGGTGAGCGCGCCCGTGAGTATTCCGAGAGCGCCGTCCTGCTTTATCGCCTCTGCCATTCCGTTCGCCATAAGGTAGCCGAACCCTGAAATCGGGACGGTCGCCCCTGCTCCCGCGACTTCCGCAAAGGGCTTATAAACCCCGATTGCGGTGAGAACAACGCCTGCGACCACAAAACCCGTGAGTATTCTCGCGGGAGTGAGCGCGGTTTTGTCTATAAGTATCTGACCTATAACGCAGATTGCGCCGCCCGCCAGAAAAGCATATACATATTGCATAAAAAATCACAGCTTTCCGCCCACTGAGTTTTTGCTCCCGTGGGCAAATTTTGTCATATTTGTTTCTGTTCAAAGCGCTGCTTTTAACAAACAGAGGTCGTGCGCAGCACAACGGGTTCAATGGGGATTGACACCTGCTGAACCAAAGACGTCCACAGCCGCCTTAGAGGCGGAGGACATTTCTTTGTGGTTATTATTCGCGGAAATTATCGGAATATACATTTATTTTTGCCTTGCGCGTTTTCTTTCTTCTGTTTGTTTATGAATGTGACGAAATTATGAAAATTTGTGAAAACATACTGAATTTTTTAAAATTTCTCTCCACAAACATTAAATTTTATTGTATAATTAAACTATCTGATTATGCGCATTTTCCCGGGCGGCGGAGCGGCTGACGTCCGCGTGCGGGGGATATGAAGATTAAAGGCATTTAAAATCCTTTTTTCAGCGCAAAACGATTTTGAAGGAGTGATGAACGTGGTTGAGGTTAAAAACCTTACCAAGCGCTACGGAGATACCACCGTTGTCGATAACATCAGCTTCACAGTCGAGACAGGGGAAGTCCTCGGCTTTCTCGGTCCGAACGGCGCGGGCAAATCGACTACTATGAATATGATTACGGGATATATCTCCTCTTCGAGCGGCACAGTCACAGTCGACGGAAGCGAAATTCTCGACGACCCGAAAAAGGTAAAGAGCTGTATCGGCTATCTTCCCGAGATTCCGCCGCTTTACGCGGATATGACCGTGAGGAAATATCTCGAATTTATGTTTGATTTAAAAAAGGTCAGGCTCCCGAAAAAGGAGCATATTGACGAGGTTATGCGGCTTGTAAAAATTTCGGACGTATCCGAAAGAATAATCAAGCACCTGTCTAAGGGCTATCGCCAGCGCGTGGGTTTTGCTCAGGCTCTGCTGGGAAATCCGCCCGTGCTTATCCTCGACGAGCCTACGGTCGGCCTTGACCCTCAGCAGATTATTGAAATCAGAAACCTTATAAAAAGTCTCGGAAAAAAGCACACGGTCATTTTCTCGTCCCACGTTCTCTCCGAAATTTCCGCGACCTGCGACAGAATAGTCGTTATCTCTAACGGTAAAATTGTCGCGGACGCGCGCACAGACGAGCTTGGGACTGCTGTTTCGGGCGAGCAGAAGCTGAGTCTTGACGTCGAAGGCTCTCAGGGCACAGTCCTCAACGCTCTCAAGGTTATTCCCGGAGTGCTGAAAATTCGCAAAACAAGCGAGCTTTCGGGAGAAGTAGGCAGATATATCGTCGAGTACCAGACGGGAATTGACATTCGCCGCGACGTATTCCGCGCGATTGCGTCCGCAGGCTGCGTCATTCTTAATATGGAGAGCGCGAACGAGACTCTGGAGGACAGCTTCCTGCGCCTTACAGCCGAGGACCAGACAGGAAACACAGCAGGAGGTGCGAGGAAATGAAAGCAATTCTGAAAAGGGAGCTTAGCTCCTACTTTAACTCCGCCGTCGCGTATATCGTTATGGCGATGTTCTTCGGCTTTTCGGGGTGGTTTTTTGTAGGCACCTGCTTTGTCGGCAACACCTCGTCTTTAAGCCCGACCTTTAACAATATGTTCGTTATCATCGTTTTCCTTATTCCGATTATTGCGATGAAAACCTTCAGCGAAGAAAAACGCCAGCGCACAGACCAGGCGCTTCTGACTTCACCCGCGAGTCTTTTTGAAATCGTTATGGGAAAGTTTCTGGGAGCGTTTATCCTTTACGCAATCTGTTGCCTTATTTTCTTTGTTTACGGCTTGGTAATTATGTTCTTTACCACTCCCGACTGGGCGGTAATCCTCTGTACGACTGTAGGACTCCTGCTTATGGGCGGAGCGCTTATTGCGATTGATATTTTTGTGAGCGCGCTCACGGAAAGCCAGGTTATCGCGGCTATCGTCGGTATGGCGGTAGGGCTTATCACATATATGATGGGCACGATTGTATCTATGATAGAGGTCGAATGGATTTCGAGCGCGCTGAGCGCCGTTTCATTTACAAACTACTATTCAAATTTCACATACGGCATACTCGACCCCACGGGGATAGTGTTCTTTATAAGCGTAATCGCGCTGTTCATATTCTTCACTATCCGCGTGTTCGAGAGAAAACGCTGGAGCTGAGGAGGGTAAAAAATGTTTAAGAAAAAAACAGGCGAAACCCCTGTAACTACAGCGGAGAAGAAAGCAAAAAAAGGCAGACTCAAAGCGTTTTTGAAATCACGAAAAGCGAAGAGAGGCGGCGTTGCGGCGGCGATAGTCGCGGTATTTATCTGCATAATTGTGCTCGTAAATATTGCGACGGGACTTCTGGTTGAGCGTTTCCCGAATTTACAGCTAGATATGACCGCGGCTAAAACCTTTGGGCTTCAGGACGACACGGTCGAGTATCTCTCTCAGCTCGATAAGGATATAACCGTTTATGTCCTCACGAGCGAAAAGACTTTCAAAGCAGGTCTTAACGCGTATCAGGGCGGCGAGTATTTTACTCAGGCGTATTCGCTCTTAAAGAAAATGGCGGCGAACAGCTCGCTCTCGCTGAAATTTGTAGACCTCGCGAAAAACCCGACGTTTACCGCGAAGTACGGTAATATCGACTGGAACAGCGACTCCGCGTCTCACCTTATCCTGCTTGATTCCGGCGACGACTACACAGTACTCTCGCTTGAGGACTGCTTTACCTACGACAGCGAGGCTTTAAACTACGGCTATTACGTATATACAGCGTCGAAAATTGAGCAGGCAATCATCACGGGCGTGCTCGACCTCACCACCGCTCAGAAGGTGGGAGTGGACTTTATCACGGGCTCGGGCGAGAGCGAGGACAGCTACACCGCTTTAAAGAGTCTTTTAAAGCAGAACGCCTATTCCGTAACGGAAGTAAACCTTACCACGTCAAAGCTTCGCGAGGAAAGCTCAGTAGCTGTGCTGTACGCTCCGTCCGTTGACCTCTCCGAGGAAGCGGCGAAAAAGCTCAACGACTGGCTCGACAACGACGGAGACAACGGCAAAACCCTAATCTATATTCCGATTGATTTACAGGTTAAAACGCCGAACATCGACTCTATACTGAAGGAATACGGTATGAAGGTAAGCGACGGAATCAGCTTCTGCACGAGCAGCGACTATTATATAAACGACCCTTATATGTTCCTTGCGGACTATGCAGAGGACACCACCTATACGGCTACTCTCAAGAACGCTAAAGTAAGTCCGATTGTGTACTACACGCGCGACATCGAAATTACGGACGGAAGCAAGGCGAATGCTCTGCTTACTGACAGCTCGTCCGTAGGCGTTATTCCGTTCGACGTCGATACCTCCGAGTTCGAGTCGAACAATGACCTTAAAAAATATTACAAAGCTGAAGGTATCACTCCCGCGGCTATCGGCTCAAAAACCAATTCCGACAGTATAAGCTCCAACGTGGCTGTTTTCGGCTCGCCCTATATGTTCAGCGAGCAGTTTCTGAGCACAACCTCTTTTAACAACGCCAACTATATCGTGAACTTTTGTAATACCGTCACCGACCGCGGAGATATGGGAATTACAATCAACTCCGCGAGCGTTGACAGCAAGGAGCTGGGCGTAACTAACGCGACCACGATAGTAACCTTCGGAGTTATATTTATCGCGGCGATTCCGATTATCGTTCTGCTTATCGGACTTGTTGTATTTATCCGCAGGAGGAACAGATAATGAGCGACAGTTTTAAAGAGCCGGAGGTTATCGTAGAGGAGAAAAAAGACGCTCTTCCCGATAATTTTGAACAGCCGACACAGAAGAAACAGAGGAAAGCAAAGAAAAACTCACACATAAAGGCGCTTATCGCCGCAATAGCGGGCGCGGCGGCGCTCGTCGGAGTGATATGCTTAATTGTATTCGTGCCTAAGGGCGGAGATACGCCCGAAACCAACTTTGAAGAGGCTGCTAAGCCGTCCTTGGATGAAAATAAAATGTGGCAGGTCACGCCCAAAGAGACATCTAAGGATAATGAGGAAGCAGGCGGAAGCCTCCTCGACCTCGTTCCCGCCGATATATCGAAAATAAAGGTGGAAAACGGGGGCGGAACCTACGAAATCACGTCCTACACCCCGACTGAGAAATCCGACGAAACAGACCCCGAAACGGGAAAAAAGGTTGATAAAACCTTAGCGACCGTGTATACCCTTGTCGGATATGACGACTTTGAGATGCAGTCGGGCGTTCCCGACGAAATTGCGAATGTGTGCTCAACTCTCTCATATAATTCCGTAGCTACTGCGGACGGCAGTTCATCACTGAGTGACTGGGGCATGGACGAGCCGAGAAGTACGGCGACAGTAACCTACGACGACGGAACAAAGTCGGTTATAAAGGTCGGAGCAGACGCGCCCCAGGGACTCGGAACATACGTTATGTTCGGAACGGGTAACGCGGTATATCTCTGCGACAAGGAAACGGTAGAGCCGCTTTTGTTCACACTCAATAAGCTGATGAGCCTCACAATAAACGAATCGGCGAGTGAAACGAGCGATACAGACGCGTCGCAAATCACGCTCAGGGGCACGGCGTTTGACCGCGAAATCGTACTGAGGCCTAACCCCGACACCGACCATATCCAGAACACCCACATAATCACCTCGCCCGAGACGAGCTACGCCGACGACAGCGCGGTTTCCTCCGTTACGGGAGCAATACGCGGACTCTACGCCGAGAGCGTAGAGATGGTCAACCCGAGCGCGTCCCAGCTTAATAAGCTCGGACTCGGCACGCCGTACGCTCAGGTTATCGCGAAGTACAAGGACGCGACTGAAAACCTTATCGCGAGCAAGCCCGACGGAGAGGGCAACGTGTATCTTATGAAAAACGGCGGAAAAATTGTTTACAAAATGGCGTCCGCTAACCTCGGCTGGGTTACGGTAAAATACGAAAAGCTTATTTCTCCGTACGTTCTCTATAATAAATACAGCTCGCTCAGCGGTATTGAGGTTGCGGCGGGAAGCAAGAGCTACGACTTTAAAGTAACTACCACCGTGACGAAGGCGGACGACGACGATAAAACGGAGAGCACCAATACAGTCGCGACATATATGGGTAACGAGCTAAACCAGGGCAACTTCGAGACCTTCTACCGCAATATTTCAATGCTTACAAAGCTCGATTTAAGCGCAAACGCGCCGAGCGGAAAGCCCGCTCTGACCGTAAAATATTCCTATGAAAAGGGAAGAAAAACCGACGTACTCGCTTTTTATAAGCAGAGCGCAACGAAGTATGCCGTTACCGTGAACGGCTCGGCTGAGGGCACGGTAAACTCGTCTTACGTTGAAAAGCTTATAAAACAGGCTCCCGACGCCGCGTCGGATAAGGAAGTTAAGAGCTTTTGGTAAAAAATAAGACGCGCCGGTCGCACAGCCCGGACAGAAAACCGCCTTTCGGGGCGGTTTTCGGCGTTTTTGAGGCTTTGGGAATAAATTTTTGCAACTCAAAATTAATATCTCAATAATCTATTGTTAAATTACAGATTATGGTATAAAATAAAGAGTGAATTTTAAATAAAATACAAGGAGACGCGATGTTTAAACTACGGCGATTTTTGCGCGATTATAAACTTCAGCTTATAGTCGGACCGCTGTGCAAGCTGTTCGAGGCAATACTTGAGCTGTTCGTACCGCTCGTTATGGCGGCTGTGATTGACAACGGAATACTCGGAAACGACCTCGGCTATATCCTCGGTATGGGCGGCGTGCTGGTACTGCTCGGCGTCGTGGGACTTTCCTCCGCGCTCGTGTGCCAGTATATGGCGTCGTACACCTCTCAGGGCGCGGGCACGAAAATGCGGGACGCGCTGTTTGAGCATATCGGAACGCTCTCGCACCGCGAGCTTGACGAGTTGGGAACTCCGTCTCTTATAACGCGTATGACGAGCGATATAAACGCCGTTCAGGCGAATATCGCGATGACTATGCGGCTTTTGCTCCGCGCTCCTTTTCTGATTATCGGCGCGCTCGTTATGGCGTGCTTTATCGACCTTAAAATCTCGCTGATTTTCTTCGGCGCGTCTGCGGTAATCGGGGTGATACTTTACCTCGTTATGTCGCGCTCCCTGCCGTTTTATAAAAAAGTGCAGTCCCTTGTGGACAGAATTTCCCTGCTTTCGCGCGAGAACCTTGAGGGCAACCGCGTTATCCGCGCGTTCTCTAAACAGAGCGCACAGCAGGAGGCTCTCGACAGAGAGGGCGAGAGCCTTGCGAAAACTTCGATACGCGTGGGGCGGCTCTCCGCGCTTTTGAACCCTGCGACCTATGTTGTGACCTACTCGGCAATCGCGCTTATACTCTATTTCGGAGGAAAACAGGTGAACGGCGGCTCGCTTCTTTCGGGCGATGTGGTTGCTCTGACAAGCTATATGATGCAGATTTTGCTCGCGATGATTGTGTTCGCAAATCTTGTGGTTCTGCTTTCACGGGGAAGTGCATCAGCCGTCCGAATTAACGAGGTTTTTGAGGTTAAGCCGTCCGTGACGGAGCTTTCCTCAACGCCCGTTATTCCCGATAAAAACGCTCCGAAAATTGAATTTTCGGACGTTAACTTTACTTACGGAGACGGAGACAACGAGCTTGAAAACATCAGTTTTACTATAGAAAAAAACACCTTCACGGGAATAATCGGAACAACAGGCTCGGGAAAGAGCACGCTTTTAAACCTTATTCTGCGCTACTACGACGCGACCTCGGGCAGGGTGACGATAGACGGCAGGGACGTGCGCGACTATCCGTTTTCTCAGCTGCGGGGAAACGCCGGAGTTGTGCCCCAGAGGTCCGTGCTTTTCAGCGGAACGATACGCTCGAATATGATGTGGCAAAAACCGGACGCGACCGACGAGGAAATATGGCGCGCGCTCGGGATTGCTCAGGCAAAGGGCTTTGTGAGTGAGCTTCCGCGCGGTTTGGATTCGCCTGTCGCTCAGGGAGGGACTAACTTCTCGGGCGGCCAGCGCCAGAGGCTCTGCATAGCCCGCGCGCTTGTCGGTCAGCCCGAGCTTATTATCCTCGACGACAGCTTCTCCGCGCTCGACTTCGCTACGGAAAAAGCGCTTAGGACTGAGCTTCTGAAGATGAAAGACACGACGATAATTATTGTAACCCAACGCTGTTCCACAATTATGTCGGCGGACAAAATACTTGTGCTTGAGGACGGCAGGCTCGAGGGTGTGGGTACGCACGGGGAGCTGTTTGAAAACTGCTCCGCTTACCGCGAAATATGCCTCTCCCAGCTTAAAAGCTCGGAGGTGCAAAAATGAAAACTACGCTCAAAATCCTCCGTTACACACGACCTCATTCGCTTTATTTCCTGCTCGCAATCGTATGCGCGGTAATAAGCGTGAGCCTTACGCTTTATATTCCCGTACTCGTCGGAGACGCTATCGACTTTATGCTCGGAAAGGGTCAGGTCGATTTTCGGAAAATTACTGATATAACCGTAAAAATCGCAATTTCAATCGCGCTTATCGCGCTGTTCCAGTGGCTTATGGCACACTGTACGAACGTCATTTCCGCGCGCACAGTGCGCGATATGCGCAGTGATATTTTCCGAAAGCTTAATTCCGTTCCGCTTTCCTATATCGACACCCACCCGCACGGCGACCTTATAAGCCGTATCACGAACGACGTCGAGGCTGTCGGAGACGGACTCACGCAGGTCATAACCCAGCTTTTTGCAGGCATAGTCACGATAGTCGGAACGCTTATATTTATGCTCTCAATCAATGTAAAAATTGCGCTCGTCGTTGTTGTGCTCACGCCGCTTTCAATACTAGTCGCGGCTATTATAGGCAAAATGTGCGCGAAAAGCTTCAGGGAACAGCAGGAATTACAGGGCGAAATCAGCTCCTACGTGGAGGAAATTGTAGGAAACCAGAAAACTGTAAAGGCGTTCGCTTTCGAGAGCCGCTCAGCCGAGGAATTCGGAAGAAAAAACAAAAAGCTTTTCAAGGTCGGACTGCGCGCGCAGTTCGCGGGAGCGCTTGCGAATCCCTGCACGCGGTTTGTCAATAATATGGTTTATGCCGCCACCGGAATTATCGGCGCGGTCACTGTGCTTAACGCGTTTATGGGCGTGCTCACTATCGGTCAGCTTTCGTGCTTTCTGACTTACGCGAACCAGTACACAAAGCCGTTCAACGAAATAACGGGCGTTCTCACGCAGATTCAGACCGCTCTCGCCGCAGGAGGCAGAATATTTGAGGTGCTTGAAAGCAGCAACGAGCCGTCCGACGCGGACAAAAAACGGCTTGAAAACGTAAAGGGAAATATTGAATTTAGAAACGTGAGGTTTTCGTACACGCCTGACAAGCCGCTCATAGAGGACTTCTCGCTAAGTGTAAGAAGCGGACAGCAGGTCGCGATAGTCGGACCGACGGGCTGCGGAAAAACTACGCTTATAAACCTTATTATGCGCTTTTATGAGGTTCAGAGCGGCGAGATACTCATTGACGGCGTGAATACGCGCGGCATTCGCCGAAAGGACCTTCGCCGTCTTTTCGGAATGGTTTTACAGGAAAGCTGGCTTATGCACGGCACAATTATGGAAAACCTGCGCTACGGCAGTCCCGACGCGTCCGACGAGGACGTTATCGCGGCTGCAAAGCTCGCTTACGCGCACAGCTTTATAAGAAAAATGCCGCACGGCTACGACACCGTAATAACCGAGGGCGGCACAAACCTCTCCGCGGGACAAAAACAGCTGCTCTGTATTGCGCGCGCGATGGTACTCGACCCGCCTATGCTCATTCTTGACGAGGCGACCTCGTCTATTGATACCCTCACGGAAATCCGCGTGCAAAAGGCTTTCAGAAAGCTTATGCAGGGTCGCACGAGCTTTATCGTCGCTCACCGACTCTCAACGATAAGAGAAAGCGATATTATACTCGTGATGAATAAGGGGAATATTGTAGAGCAGGGCAGTCACGAAGAGCTGCTCAGTAAAAAAGGATTTTACTACGAGCTTTATAACAGCCAGTTTTCCTCGTCCGACGGTTGACAACAAAATTTTGCTGTGATAAAATAGCATTAATTTGATATTAAAAGGCTGTGAAGAGGAGGTTTTTCTCCGCGAAAGCAAAGAGAGAGGGCGGTCGGTGAAAGCTCTCGTGACGCGGCGTTGAATGTAGCCTCTGAGCCTTGGACTGAACATTTGCGATAAGTAGGCTCCAACGGGCTCCGACCGTTATATCGGGACGTATCGGATTTACCCTGATTTTTTGAGAAAGGTAAATCCCGTACAAGAGTGCAGATTTATTCTGAATACAGGTGGTACCACGGACTTTGTTCGCCCTGAGCTTTTTGCTCGGGGCGTTTTTTGATATAAAAAAGTTAACTGACATAAAGGAGAGAAAAAGATGAACAAGGAACTCGCGAAGTCGTACAGTCCGCGCGACTTCGAGGACAAAATTTACGACTTCTGGATGAAGGGCAACTACTTCCACGCGGAAGTAGACCCGAAGAAAAAACCGTACACTATAGTTATGCCGCCGCCGAATATTACGGGACAGCTCCATATGGGACACGCCCTCGACGAGACGTTGCAGGACATTCTTATCCGCTGGAGAAGGATGCAGGGCTACTCCGCCCTTTGGCTCCCGGGGACGGATCACGCATCTATCGCCACAGAGGCGAAAATTGTCGAGGCGATGCGTAAAGAGGGCGTTTCTAAGGACGACCTCGGGCGCGAGAAATTTTTAGAGCGCGCGTGGGAGTGGAAGCGCGTATACGGCGGAAGAATTACCGAACAGCTCAAAAAGCTTGGCTCTTCCTGCGACTGGCAGCGCGAACGCTTTACGATGGACGAGGGCTGCTCAAAGGCAGTAAGAGAGGTTTTCGTAAAGCTCTATGAGGACGGAAAAATTTACCGCGGAAACCGTATGGTAAACTGGTGTCCGCACTGCAATACCTCCATTTCCGACGCCGAGGTCGAGTACAGAGAGCAGGACGGCAATTTCTGGCATCTGCTCTATCAGGTTAAAGAGACGGGCGAGTATCTGGAGCTTGCGACCACGCGTCCGGAGACTATGCTGGGCGATACGGCAGTCGCGATAAACGAACGCGACGAGCGTTATAAGCATCTGCACGGCTGTCACGTTATCCTGCCTCTTCTGAACAAGGAAATCCCGATTGTGTGCGACGACCACGCCGATATGGAAAAGGGTACGGGCGTAGTTAAAATAACTCCTGCTCACGACCCCAACGACTACGAGGTAGGTCAGCGCTGCGGCCTCCCGATAGTCCGCTGTTTTACCTACGACGGTTATATGACGGGCGCAAAGGACGTCAGAAAGTACGAGGAGCTTAAGGCTAAGGGCAATCTCGCCGAAAACGAGCCGGAGGTTCTCGACTGCGGAAAGTACGCGGGACTTACTACGCTTGAGGCGAGAAAGGTTATGCTCGAGGACCTTAAAGCATGCGGCGCGCTCAAGGAGGTTGAGCCGCTTACCCACGACGTAGGTACCTGCTACCGCTGTCACACGACTATCGAGCCTATGGTATCAAAGCAGTGGTTCGTTAAAATGGCGCCGCTCGCAGGTCCCGCTATCGACTGCGTGCGCGAGGGGAGAACGAGAATTATCCCCGACCGCTTTGAAAAGGTTTACTACCACTGGATGGAGAATATAAAGGATTGGTGTATATCGCGCCAGCTCTGGTGGGGACACAGAATCCCCGCGTGGTACTGCGACGACTGCGGAGAGGTTATCGTCGCGAAGGAGGCGCCGGATTCCTGCCCGAAGTGCGGAAAGACGTACCTGACTCAGGACGAGGATACGCTCGATACCTGGTTCAGCTCGGCTCTCTGGCCGTTCTCGACGCTCGGCTGGCCCGATAAAACGCCTGAACTCGAGTATTTCTTCCCGACCAACACCCTCGTTACGGGTTACGATATTATTTTCTTCTGGGTTGCGAGAATGATTTTTTCCTCCTGCGAGCAGATGAACAGCCAACCGTTCGACACAGTGTTTATGCACGGAATCGTGCGCGACGAGAACGGACTGAAAATGTCAAAATCCCTCGGCAACGGAATTGACCCGCTCGAGATTATCGACAAATACGGCGCGGACGCTCTGAGGTTCTTCCTCGCGACCGGCAATTCTCCCGGCAACGATATGCGTTTCTCCGAAAAGCGAGTTGAGGCGTGCGCAAACTTTGCGAACAAGCTGTGGAACGCGAGCCGTTTCGTTCATATGAATATCGACGGATTTGACGTGAAAAACGAGCTTCCGAAAACGCTTTCAACCGAGGACAAGTGGATTGTTTCCTCGCTCAACAGAGTGGCTAAGGAGGTAAACGAAAATCTCGAAAAATTCGAGCTGGGCGTAGCCGTTCAGAAACTCTACGACTTTATCTGGGACTGCTTCTGCGACTGGTATATCGAGCTTAGCAAGGCGAGACTCCAGAGCGAGGGAGAGACCGCCCAAAACGCTCGTCAGGTGCTTTTGTGGACGCTCGAGAAGATTTTGAGACTTCTCCACCCGTTTATGCCGTATATTACCGAGGAAATCTGGCAGACTCTGCCCGACAACAAGGGAGAGACGGTAATGCTCTGCGAGTATCCGCGGTACGACGAATCTCTCGATTTTCCGCAGGCGGTGGGCGCAATGGAGAAGGTTATGGACGCTATCCGAGCTATCCGCAACCGCCGCAGTGAGATGAACGTTCCGCCGTCAAAGAAGGCGAAGGTTTATATCGCGACTAAGCTTTCGGATATATTCGAGCAGGGCGCGGCGTTTATATGCCGCCTCGCGTCGGCGAGCGAGGTCGAAATCGCGGAGAGCTTCGATATAGAGGGAGCGGTAAACGTAGTTACCGCCGACGCGAAGATTTATATTCCTATGGACCAGTTAGTTGACAAGACCGCAGAGCTTGAGAGGCTGAATAAAGAACTCGCGCAGGTCGAAAAGCGGCTCGCGCAGAGCGAGGGCAAGCTCAATAATAAGGGCTTTGTCGCTAAGGCTCCTGCCGCCGTAGTCGAAAAGGTTAAGGGTCAGGCTGAAAAAGAGCGCGAACAAATCACAATGATTAAAGCCGCTATTGAGGCGCTTAAATAAAGAAAAGGACTGCTTTTGCAGTCCTTTTTCCGTATATACTTGTTTGTGGCTTTATTCAATTCGATTACAGGGGAATATTCTGCCTTGTATTTCCTTAAATTTTTCGTTAGAAAGCTCAAAAAATTCTTTAGGCGTGGTACGCTCGTCTATCCCCAATATTTCAGGGGTTGAATACCAAATCAAATACTTTTCCAAATCTATATAATCCTTTACCTTGACGTGTGCTCCGTCTCTGAGAAGTAAACCGTCGGCGGCAAGTTTCTTTGCGTCCAGGTAAAATCTTGCTCCCGCAGCATAGCTTTGGTTTATATCCGTATTAATTATTTTATTGGCTTTTGACGCGGTAACAACCTCGTTGTTCTGAGAAATGCCCGACAGCATAACATAATTTGAAAAATCGTCAATATCGCCAAGCAGTGCGCCGATAGGCTCTCGTTCCCAGCCGGACTTTTCCGCGCTCAATAATTTCCATGATTTCAGTTTTCTGTCCGAAAGTATACTCTGCACATTGTCCTTTGTCGTGCTGTGGACCATTACTTCGGATTCGTATTCTCTGAGCACGCGTTCGTTATACTTATGACTGCCGTACAGCTTTCTTGCGAGAGTCAAATCACCGTCATTGACCTTTGTAACCACTTCAATTTCCGTGTCATTATAAAAATCAATCAAATCGCATAAATCATAATACCAATACTCATAATTATTACTGATTTTAATTGTATATATCGAGTTTTCATAACAGTTAAACTGCCTGTATTCCTTTGAGTCGGTCAGAACGCACTTAATTTTCATTTTTCCCTGCCCTGATTATTTATTTTTTTCAACATATATTCAAATTTTACCACGAAAGGGACAATATGGCAATCGGATTTTAAACGGATTACGCATATTTACGGGCAAAACTCTTTTACAATATCGTTACCTGTGCCTACAATCTTAATACCAATCTTTTTAATTGAAATTTGTTGATATATAATAGAAAATGGAATGAAATATACTGCGGGGGTCTGATATGAATAAACACACTGTTTTTATAGCCGGCAGGCGCTTTGTGCTGATAAGCGACGAGAAAGAGGCGTACGTCCGCTCTCTCGCTTCCGAGGTTAACAGCGCGATTGAAAAAATTTCCGAGGAAATGCCCACACTCGAGAGTAAAAGCTGCGCTGTGCTCTGCGCTCTCAACTACGCCGACGAGCGCAACAAGGAAAAACAGCGCAACCGAAGTCTTTCGGGCAACGCAAAAACCGTGATGAACCAGGCGGACAAGCAGGGCAAACAGCTTAGAGAGCTTAAAGAAAAGCTGAGCCGTTTGGAGGATACCGTAAAGGCTCTCAACAATCACAACATTGAGCTTGAGCGCAGCCACAGACAGCTTATAGACGAGAACGAGCTTTTGCGCGAGACGGTTTCCGACCTTACGCATCAGCTCGGCGAAAAAGAGAAAGTCTCCGATAAGTCGGACGAAAAATCTTCTCCCGAGCAGAAAACGGAGCAGGACGCTTTGCAAAGACAAATTTCGCTGTTTGACAATGAATAAAATTGAAATACTCGCGCCGTGCGGAGGGTACGAGTCCGTCGTTGCCGCGGTACGCGGCGGAGCGGACGCGGTTTATCTCGGAGTTAAGGAATTTTCCGCGCGCGCGGGCGCTCAGAATTTTGACTTTGACGAGCTTGTTGAGACGGTAAAATACTGCCACGTTTGCGGCGTGCTCGTCTATCTTACGATAAATACGATAATTTTTGATACCGAACTCGAGAAAGCAAAGGACGTTATCCTCGCGGCGGCGAGGGCGGACGTTGACGCGCTGATTGTGCAGAATATGGGCGTTGCAACGCTCGCGAAAAAAATCGCGCCCGAGCTTCCGCTCCACGCGTCCACCCAGATGTCCGTTCATTCTCCGAGCGGCGCAAAGCTGCTGTGGGAGCTTGGATTTAAGCGCGTTGTGCTTTCGAGAGAGCTTTCGCGCAGAGAGATAAAGGAAATAGCCGAAAGCTGTCCCATAGAGCTGGAGGTATTTGTTCACGGCGCGCTGTGTATGAGTGTGTCGGGACAGTGCTATTTCAGTGCAATTCTCGGCTCGCGCAGCGGAAACCGCGGAAGATGCGCGCAGACCTGCCGGCTTCCGTTTTCTGTCGGAAAGAAAAGCGGCTACGCGCTCAGCTTAAAGGACAACAGCCTTATTAGCCATATTCGCGATTTGCAGAGTATCGGCGTTACCTCGGCGAAAATCGAGGGAAGATTAAAGCGCCCCGAGTACGTCTCGGCGGCTGTGAAAGCGTGCGTTCAGTCACGCGACGAGGGCTTTGTAGATACAAAAACGCAGGAGGAACTGGACGGCGTTTTTTCGAGAACGGGCTTTACCGACGGGTACTACACGGGTAACCGTGGCTACGAAATGTTCGGTTACCGCAAGCGCGAGGACGTTGTGGCGGCGACTCCGAAGCTGCTTTCAGATATACGCAGGAGCTATAAGGACGAGCAGGGGCGAGTGGAAATAAGCGCAAAATTTTCTGCAAAGGTCGGAGAAAAACCGTCGCTTACCGTGTCGGACGGGAGGAATACCGTGACCGTAACGGGCGGCTCGGAGTGCGAAAAAGCAATAAACCGACCGCTTGATAAGGAAAAATGCCGCGCTCAGTTGTCTAAAACGGGAGCAACGCCCTATACTATAAAAGAGATAGAAATTTCACTGGGGAAAGAAACGTCTTTGCCTCTTTCCGCTATCAACGACCTGCGGCGAAGGGCGCTCGACGGACTGAGCAGAAAAAGGGAAATTCGCAATAATTATAAAACAAACGATATAAAGATAGAAAGAATTGACCCTCACCGCGCTCACGGTCAGAGGACATACGCGCGGTTTACCTCGACTGAAATCGGCTCGGGCTTTAAAACGCTCGACCTCTGTTATGTGCCGCTTAAAAGCGATGTTTGCGAGGTAAATAAGCTGATAAATAAGGGTTTTAATGTCGCCGTTGAAATTCCCCGAGCGCTTTTTTCGCGCGAGAAAAAGGTGGTTTCGCAGTTAAAGAAAATGAAGAGCGCAGGCGTTACGGACGCTCTGTGCAGCAATCTCGCGGCGGTACAGATCGCAAAGGAGCAGGGCTTTAAAATTCACGGAGGGTTCGGACTTAATTTTACAAATACGCTCGACCTTCTGTGGGCGGAGGAGTTCGGATTTGAGGATACGGAGCTTAGCTTTGAGATGACGTTTGAGCTGATTGATTCGCTCGGCGGAAATCTTCCGCGCGGTGTGGTAAGCTACGGCTATCTGCCGCTTATGCTCACCCGAAACTGCCCGAACAGCAGCGCAAAAATACGATGCGCGGACTGCAAGGGCTCATCAAAAATGAAGGACAGAATGGGTAAATCTTTCATTTTAAGTTGTGACGGATACGCGACAGAGGTGCTTAATACCGTTCCTCTCGACGTAATAAACAATGTAAAAAAATTAAATGGAATTGATTTCCACATTTTGCGGTTCTCTGTGGAAAACTCTGTGGAAAACGTGGAAAAGAGAGCTGATTTTTCCAATTGTATCCTAAAAAATCACAAAAAAACCCACGGATTATATTTTCGCGGAGTTTTATGAGGAAAACTCAACCAATTTTCTACAGCGGAAAATTATAAAATTCTTGTGCAGAATTTCTATAATTCATTAAAGAAATTATAAAAAATACACAAAAAAGTTAAAAAATTCAGTTTTGCAAGTTTTAAAAATTTTTTGCAGGAAAACCTTTTTGTAAAAATGTTTCGGAGGGATTTATGACCGTTAAAATAAAAAAACTGCGAAAGAACGCGAAGTTACCCGCGCGCGGTACGGCAGGCGCGGCGGGAACGGATCTTTACGCCTGCATTGACGACAGTGTTACGATAGGTCCGAACGAACTGAAAATAATACCCACGGGTATCGCGATTGCTCTGCCCGACAGCAGCGTCGCGGCGTTTTTGTACGCGCGCTCGGGGCTGGGCGTGAAGCACGGCATTTGCCTTTCAAACGGAGTGGGTGTAATCGACAGCGACTACCGGGGCGAGATTTGCGTCGGACTGTGCAATGTTTCGGACGCTCCGTACACAATAGAGCCTCAGGAGAGAATCGCGCAAATGGTAATAGCTCCCGTTACTATGGCAAAATTCGAGGAAACGGACGACCTCGGCGGTACAGAGCGCGGAGAAAAAGGATTCGGCTCAACGGGCAGAGCATAAAGGGCACATATGCTAAAAAAGCCGCATATATTAAAGACAAATTGTGACAAATAATTATTGATTTCAAGCTGTTTATAAGCTATAATCAAAATAAAATGGAAAGTATGTGAAAAAATAGGAAGGATAAGAAAGGAGCAGGAATATGTTTTCTTTTTCAAAGGAGATAGGAATTGACTTAGGCACCGCGAATACCCTCGTCTGTATAAAGGGCAAGGGAATAGTTATGCGGGAGCCTTCGGTCGTTGCCGTGGACATACGTACAGACAGCGTTCTCGCGGTGGGCGAGCAGGCGCGGGATATGATAGGCAGAACTCCGGGCTCAATCGTTGCGGTACGTCCGCTCAAGGACGGTGTTATCGCCGACTTCGATATAACCGCCACTATGCTCAAGCATTTTATCAGAAAGGCTGCAAAACCCGGGCTGTTCAGCAAGCCGCGTATAGTTATCTGTATGCCGACGGGCGTTACCGAGGTCGAGAGGCGAGCTGTTGAAAACGCGGCTGTTCAGGCTAGCGGCAGTAAAAATATCACCCTTATCGAGGAGCCTATGGCGGCGGCTATCGGCGCGGGTATGCCCGTGGACGAGCCTACAGGCTCGATGGTAGTCGATATCGGCGGCGGAACCTCCGAGGTTGCCGTTATCTCGCTCGGGGATATTGTCACCTCGTGCTCCGTGCGCGTAGCGGGCGACAAGTTTGACGAGGCTATCGTTACTTATATCAAAAAGACCTACAACCTTCTTATCGGCGACCGTACAGCCGAAGAAATTAAAATAACTATAGGCTCGGCTTATCCCTACGACGACGAGCGGGATATGCTCGTTAAGGGTCGTTCGCTCGAGAGCGGACTGCCGAAGGACATTACTATTACGGCTACGGAAATCCGCGACGCTCTCGCCGATCCGCTTATGGTTATTGTCGAGGCCATTAAAAACACGCTCGAGAAAACTCCGCCCGAGCTATCCGCCGACATAATCGACCACGGAATTATGCTTACGGGCGGCGGCGCAATGCTGCGCGGTATAGATCGCCTCGTAATGCAGGAGACGGGTATGCCCGTTCACATCGCCGAGCGTCCGCTCGACTGTGTGGTTGACGGCGCGGGAAAACGCCTTGACGGAGTAAGGATGGAGTACAAGCATAACCGCGAGTAATTTAGAAATTTTTTTGAGAATAAGAAATGGGTCGGGAGACGGAAAGGTTAGAGATAACCGACCGTGCCCGACTTAATCATTTGAAAACACTTTATCTGCTCATTTCAAAGGGACACTATTATGAAAGAATTTTTTTCCTATAAAAGCGTGAAAATACTTATAGCGACGCTCTCAGCCGTTGTTGTTGCCGCGATACTCGGCGCGACGGGCAACCCCTGGATCTCCTCGGGATTTAACGCGCTTACAAAGGGACTGTCGCAGGTCACGGCGGCGGCGAGCGACGCCGTGGGGAGCAAGACCTACGACGAGCTGAAAGCAGAGAACGAAAAGCTGAGCAAGGAGGCGGCGGACCTGCGCGCTCAGCTCGTGGATTACTACGATTTAAAGGACGAGAACGCGCGGCTGTGGAAATATTATAAGATAAAAAAGGAGCACTCAGACTACGAGATAATGCCCGCGTCGGTTATACGCCGCGATACCGGAGAGGAGTTCCACTCCTTCACGATTGACGCGGGTACGGCTATGGGCGTATCCGAGCAGGACCCCGTAATCACGTCGAACGGACTTATCGGGTTTATAAGTTCTGCAAACGCCGCAAGCGCAAAGGTCACGACAGTGCTTTCCCCCGACTTAAAAGCGGGCGCGCTGTGCAAAAGGACTAAGGACGCGGGGGTTATCTCTGGAAACATAGTTTATACGGATAAAAATATGACCACCCTTACGAAAATCGATGCAAACGCAACACTTAAAAAGGGCGATTTGATTGTTACGTCGGGTATAGGCGGAGTTTATCCCTCCGATCTGATTATAGGAAGGGTGGACACGATTAAGTACGACGAGTACGACGCGACAAAGTACGCGGTCGTGGAGTCCTTTGAGAATATTAAAAGAGTGACGGACGTCGTTGTCCTGACCGATTTTAAGAATAAGGGAGAAGTCGGAATTAACAAGGGGAACACGAGGGAAAACCGATGAACACACGATATACTGTCTTCCGCTACGTTGCGTACGGGCTGGAGCTTTTGCTGCTGTTTATTTTGCAGAGCACTCCGCGGCTGATACCCGAAATCTTCGGAGGGAAACCGTTGCTTCTCTTGCCCGCGGTTCTTACAATCGCATATTTAGAGGACAGCCTTCCCGCGATGTTCTTCGGGCTGGCGGGCGGCGTTCTGCTCGACCTGGGTTACAGCGACAATATAGGCTATTACTCGTTTCTTCTGACCGTAATTTGCTTTGCGCTCAGTTTAATTTTCCGGGACTATATGGTGGTTAGCTTTTTTAACGCTACTGCGTTCACCGCTGTCATTACGACCGTGCTGGTATGCGTTTACTTTTTATTTTTCTTTATTTTCGCGGGCAGGGAAAATTCGATGTTTTACTTTGTGCAGCACTATATTTCGAGGATTATTTTCACGATACTGTGCGGTATGCCGCTCTATCTGCTTAATAAATTCATATACAGAAATCTCAGAGACGCCTGACTAATTGAACGGCGCTGTACGGCGGAGCAAAAGAGGTGATTTTTACGCTTGTAAACGACGAAAAAGAAAAGGAGCTCGCCCAAAAACGATTTATAAACAAAAGAATAACAATTTGCACTGTGATTTTACTAGTGATACTTTTCGGTTTCGTGACAAAGCTGTTTTTGTGGCAGGTGGTCGAGGGTGAGGAATACCGCAAGGTTGCCGACAGCTCCACCGCCTACACAGTCACCACCGACGCAACGCGCGGCGAAATACTCGATTGTAACGGCATAGGTCTCGCGGTCAACCGAACGGGCTATCGGATTGTGCTCGACAAGCTGTTTATTGACCCCGAAAAGCTGAACGACACTATCCTTTCTCTCGTCAGCCTTATGGAAAGAAACGGCGAAGAGTGGATAGATATTCTCCCTATAAGCGTAAATTTAAACGGCTACAGCTTTATTACGGACGAGCAGGACGAGATAAAAACTCTCAAGTCCGAGGATTATCTCAACCTCAAAAACAGCGATAATGCGGAATACTGTATCGCTCTGCTGTGCGAGCGCTATGGGATTGAGGGTATGGACGACAGAAGAGCTTTAAGAAATTTGCTTTCCGTGCGATATAATATGGAGCGCACGCTTTACTCGAACACAAATCCCTACATTTTTGCTCAGGACGTAAGCTCCGATATGGTCGCGATCGTCAGCGAAAATATGCAGAGCGTGACGGGCGTGGAGATACAGACTTACCTTTCGCGCTACAATCCCTCGGGTATGCTTGCGCCGCACATTGTCGGCGCACTCGGTAAAATTAATCAGGAGGAGTATGAGGCGAAGCAGAAAGAGGGCAAGGATTACGGCTTTAACGATTATATAGGGAAATTTGGGATTGAGCTCGCGTATGAGGATCAGCTAAAGGGCGCAGGCGGCGAAAAAATCGTTCAGAAAAACGCAGAGGGAAACGTCACTAAGGTCGTCCGCTCCGAGGACGCCAAGCCCGGAAATACGCTCTACCTTACGCTCGACAGCAAGCTCCAGGCGGTCGCAAATAAAGAGCTCCAGGCTCAGGTTAAGGCGGCTAAGGCGGCGGGAAAGATTGAGGCAGGGTACAGAGGCTCGGGATACGGAGAGGACTGCGAGACGGGCGCTGCGGTTATGCTTGACGTGAGAGATTTCTCGGTTTTGGCGGCGGCGAGCTATCCGACCTACAACCTAAACCGATATTCAGATTACGGAAAGTATTATGTCAGACTCAGCACCGACAAAACGGCGCCAATGTATAACCGCGCGTTTATCGGTTCGTTTGCACCCGGCTCGGTGTTTAAGCCTGCGGTTGCCGTAGCGGCTTTAGAGGAGGGAATTATTAACGCGGACACCCGTATAACGTGCACAAAATATTACGACTACTATCCCACTAACCCTGTGGCGTGTATGGGTACTCACGGTTCTATTACTCTCAACACTGCGCTCGAGAAGAGCTGTAACTATTATTTCGCCGAGACAGGCAGACGGCTCGGTATCAACACGATGTACCTCTACGCCGAGAAGTTCGGCTTAGGCTCGAAAACAGGACTTGAGGTGAGCGAAAGCACGGGCTTTCTGGCAGGCAGAGACAGTAAAACGTGGACAGACGGAAACACAGTTCAGGCGGCTATCGGTCAGTCGGACAACGCCTTTACTCCTGTCCAGCTCGCGACCTACGTTGCGACCATCGCGAACAACGGAACGCGGCTGAAAACGCATATAGTCAAGGAAATACGCGATTACGAGCGAAAGAAGACGGTCTATAAATATAATACCGAAAAGCCCGAGGTCGAGAGCACCGCAGGCGTTTCAAGAGCAAATCTCAAGCGGGTGCAGAACGCGATGCGAAGCGTCGCCTCCTCCCCTATGGGTACGGCGTATTCGGTATTCGGCAATTATAAAGTAAGTATTGCCGCAAAGACAGGTACAGCCGAAAACGCAGGCTCCGACCACACCGTCTTTATCTGCTACGCTCCGTTTGACAAGCCCGAGGTAGCGGTTGCCGTGGTTCTTGAACACGGCGCTCACGGTAAATATAGTATGTCGGTCGCTAAAGCGCTTTTGGACGAATATTTTAAGGATAAAAAAGGCTAACGAAAATATTTTCAATATAAAAAGCGTAAAAACAGGAGAAATAATAAAAACAGACCGCTGTTTGGGGAAAATGCCTAAACAGCGGTAGTTATTTTTGTTAAAAAAATTCTCATTTTTTCGTTGCCCTTTTAGTCAACTTGTGGTAAGATATATGCGAGGTAGTATTATGAACAGTGTAATTGTCGTAGCCTCAGGAAAGGGCGGAACGGGAAAATCGACCGTCGCCGTGGGTCTTTCGGTGGCTTTGGTACAACAGAACAGACGCGTGCTGCTAATTGACTGCGACTGCGGTATGCGCGGTCTTGACCTTATGCTGGACGTTGAGTCGGAAATCCTTTTCGACTGTTCGGACGCGGTCAGCGGAAACTGCAAGCCTCAGGAAGCCGTCTACCGAAGCAGAAATCTCGAAAATCTCTGCCTTATGGCGGCTCCGTTCGACACGGACAACGAGATTAGCCCGTCGGTTTTCGCTCAGCTTGTGGACGAATTGAAGAGCGGCTACGATTATGTTATAATAGACTCGCCCGCGGGTCTCGGTTCGGGTTTTATCTGCGCGGCAACGCCCGCCGATACGGGACTTGTAGTAACGAATGCCGAGCCCGCCAGTCTGCGCGGCGCTGTGAAGGTCCGCCGCAAGCTGTCGGAGCTGGGAATAAAAAATTTACGCCTGGTGATTAACCGTTTTGACCGGGGACATTTTGAACAGCTCGGCTGCTACAGGGACCTCGACGAGGTTATCGATATCTCGGGCGTTCAGCTTATTGCCCTTGTTCCTCAGGATAACCGCCTTTCGGCGATTATGCAGAACGGTCTGTCGGGACTTAACTGGTGTCCTGCGGCGAATGTTTTCAGCTGTCTTGCGCGCAGAGTGGAGGGCGAAAAAGTACCGCTCGCGTTTAAGGGATAATTTACTTTTTAAAAAGTATTTACATATAGTACATATAGTAATTGATAACGGGAAAAAATCGGATTGTTGGAGGTTTTGATATGAATATTGCACTTATTGCTCACGACGAGAAGAAGGAGCTGATGATTCAGTTCTGTATCGCATACTGCGGAATTTTAAGCCGCAATAACCTGTGCGCAACCAGAACAACGGGCAAAATTATTGCGGAGTCGACAGGTCTTCAAATTACGGGTTTTTTAGCAGGCTCTCAGGGAGGCGACCAGCAGATTGCCGCGCGTATCGCGTGCAACGAAATTGATATGCTTTTGTTCTTCCGCGATCCGCTCAACCCGAAGCCTAACGAACCGAACGATATGAACCTTCTCCGCCTGTGCGATATGCACAACATTCCCGTCGCTACCAATATTGCGACCGCCGAGGTGCTTATCCACGGTCTCGAGCGCGGCGACCTCGACTGGAGAAATATTATAAAGTAAAAGTCTTACGCGGCAGAGCGCAGACATGTGCGCGTGGACAGATTAAGCGCGTACCAAATTTAATTTGCTATCGGGCGGCAAGAGCTGCCCGTTAGTTGCGTTTAAAGCTCTGCTTTTAACGAGCGGAGGTCGGCGGATATAGAGGAAATCGGACTGTTGTATATCGTCTGCTCCTTTTGTCCGAGAAGAAATTCGCTTAACCACTGAAATAATTTAAGTTTGTATGTCAGAAAAGAGTGATTATCCGTCACATTATCGGAGGTAATTTTATGGGAATTATTACGAAAAAGATTAAGGGCACAGAGGACGTTCTGCCGAAGCAGAGCTACCGCTGGCAGTTTATAGAAAATATTATGCGCGAGGAAGCCGCAAAATTCGGATTTAAGGAAATCCGCACGCCTGTTTTTGAGCACACGGAGCTGTTTGCTCGCGGAGTAGGCTCGACCACCGACGTTGTGCAGAAGGAAATGTATACCTTCGACACGAAGGGCGGCGAGAGCGTAACTCTCCGCCCCGAAGGAACGGCAGGCGCGGCGCGCGCCGTGCTCGAGCACGCTTTGACTAACGAGGGACTGCCGATTAAGGCGTATTACCTCACCTCCTGCTACCGCTACGAAAAGCCGCAGGCAGGACGGCTCAGAGAGTTCCATCAGTTCGGGATTGAGGAGTACGGCACATCGTCTCCTATCGCGGACGCCGAGGTTATCACGCTCGCGGACTCAATTTTTAAGCGGTTGCAGATTAAAAACCTGCATCTCGAAATCAACTCCATAGGATGTCCCGAATGCCGTCCGAATTACCACAAGGCGCTAAGGGACTACTTCTCCGAATATAAGGACGAGCTGTGCGGGACCTGCATTACCCGTCTCGACAAGAATCCTATGCGTATTCTCGACTGCAAAAGCCCGATTTGCTCAAAAATCGCAGAAAATGCGCCGAAAATTACGGACTTTCTCTGCGAGGAGTGCGAGAGCAGTTTTGAAAAAGTACAGAGCTATCTTAAAATCGCAGGCATAGACTACAAGGTAAACCCTGCTATCGTGCGCGGACTCGACTACTATACAAAGACGGTGTTTGAGTTTGTTTCCGACGCCATAGGAAGTCAGGGTACTGTGTGCGGCGGAGGCCGATACGACGGACTCATCGAGGAGCTCGGCGGACAGCACCTGCCGTCGCTCGGCTACGCAATGGGACTTGAGAGGCTTTTAATGGTTATGGAAAATCAGGGAGTAGAGATACCCTCCCCCGAAACGTGCGCTCTCTATGTTGCGGGACTCGGAGAAAAAGCTCAGGAAAAGGCGTTTGAGCTTATCGCTCAGGTTCGCTCGTGCGGACTTTCGGCGGAGACAGACGTTGTGGGCAGAGGGCTGAGAGCGCAGATGAAATACGCCGACAAAATCGGCGCGCAGTTCAGCCTTGTGCTCGGGGATAACGAGCTTGCGGAGAACAGAGCGAATGTCAAGAATATGACCACGGGCGAGCAGACGGAAATTGCTCTCGACGATACATTCGCACAAAATTTTTCCGCTGTTCATATGACCGCAAGATTCGGCGGGAAACAGTTATAAAATTACGAAAGTTAAATTCATAAACGGGAGTAATCAGAATATGGCAGAATTTATGACAGGTCTTAAAAGGACGGATATGTGCGGCGATCTCCGCATAAGCGATATAGGCAGGGAGGTCACCCTCTTCGGCTGGGTACAGCGTCAGCGCGACCTCGGTCAGCTCATCTTTATTGATTTGCGCGACCGCACGGGCATAGTTCAGCTCGCGTTCTCGGACGCTACGGATAAGGGGATTTTCGATAAGGCGGCGGCGTGCCGCAGCGAGTTCGTGCTCGGAGTTAAGGGTACTGTGGCAGAGCGTTCCTCCAAAACGGACAAAATCGCCACGGGTGATATAGAAATTCAGGTTACGGAGCTTCGTATTCTCTCTAAAGCTCAGACTCCGCCGTTTGAAATTGTTGACGACAGCAAAACGGGAGAGGAGTTGCGTTTAAAACACCGCTACCTCGACCTTAGAAGAAAGCCGCTCCAGGACAACCTTATTATGCGCAGCAAAATTGCTAAGGTTGCGCGCGACTATTTCTATGAAAACAATTTTATAGAAATCGAAACTCCGATGATGATAAAATCCACTCCCGAGGGTGCGAGGGACTATCTCGTTCCGTCGCGTATCCATCAGGGTAAATTTTACGCGCTGCCGCAGTCGCCGCAGATTTATAAGCAGTTATTAATGCTTTCGGGATTTGACCGCTATATTCAGCTTGCGCGCTGCTTCCGTGATGAGGATTTGCGAGCCGACCGTCAGCCTGAATTTACTCAGATTGATATGGAGCTTTCGTTCGCGGATATGGATGAGATAATGGAAATAAACGAGGGTCTGTTCAAGCGCATCTTCAAGGAGGTGCTGGGAAAGAATCTCGAGACTCCGTTTGAGAGAATGACATATAAGCACGCTATGGAAAACTATGGCTCCGACAAGCCTGACGTTCGATTCGGTATGAAAATTCAGAATATTTCGGACCTCGTAAAGGACAGCGATTTCGGCGTATTCAGCGGCGCGGTTGCGAGCGGCGGCTCTGTGCGCTGTATCGTGGCGAAGGACGCCGCAGGGATTTACACCCGTAAGGAAATAGACAAGCTTACCGAGTACGTTCGCGGTATCGGCGCGAAAGGGCTCGCGTTCGTCCGCTGGGTTGACGACGAGCCTACTTGCTCCTTTAAAAAGTTTATGAAGGAAAACGAGCTTGAAAATATTCTGTCCGCCGTCGGCGCGGAAAAGGGCGACGTTGTGCTGATTGCAGCCGATAAGGACAGCGTTACTCTCCCTGTTCTCGGAGCGCTCCGCCTTACGGTTGCAAAGCGCCTTGAGATTATACCCGACGGATTTAAATTCGTGTGGATTGTTGACTTCCCGTTCTTTGAGTTTGACGAGGAGAGCGGCGAGTGGATTGCTATGCACCACCCGTTTACAATGCCGCGAGAGGATTGCTTACAGTATCTCGACAGCGACAAAGGCAAGGTTATTGCAAAGGCATACGACCTCACCCTCAACGGTACGGAGCTTAGCTCGGGCTCTATCCGTATTACCGACTATGAGCTTCAGCAGAGAATGTTCCGCGCGCTCAAGATGAGCGACGAGGAAATCGAGGCTAAGTTTGGTTTTCTTGTGGAGGCGTATAAGTACGGCGCTCCTCCGCACGGCGGTATGGGAATAGGTCTTGACCGGGTGGTTATGCTCCTGAGCGGCGCCGAGAGTCTGCGCGACGTTACCGCGTTCCCAAAGGTACAGAACGCTTCCGAGCTTATGAGCGGGTGCCCGTCCGAGGTTGACGAAGAAAGCCTTGAGGTTTTAGGGCTTGAAATTAAAAGAAATAACTGATTTATAAAAATCGGGTTACAGCTTAAATTGAAAAGGCGTGCACTGCACGCCTTTTTTCTTACTGCGTGAAACCAACCAATTGGGACTATAAAAAAATCACCGCGTCTTTGCGGTGATTTTTTTGGGATGAAATTGTGTGATTTCGTCGCTTATTGCAGTGACGATAAAGCACATACCTTAGTGTGCGATTATATTTTAACCGATGTCACCACGAAAATCAACAATTCTAGCGTAATGTAATCGCTATATGGAAAAACTGTAAGGGTTAATTCTCTAATGAATTTATGAGTAAAAATTCGGTAACAATTTGTAACGAACAAATGTGCTAATATTAAAAATTGTAATAATGTTTACTTGAAAATTACTACATATTGTGGTTTTTTTTCAGTATTTAAGTTTTATATACAATTTAGCGTGTTTAAGAATATTGCGCCCAAAGCTTAATATACGCGAAAATCGGAGTTACCTCGGGTAATATTCTGATACCGAGTTCATCGAAAACGCGCGTACTCTCGTAGCGGCTTTCCTTCGGCATACCTACGAGATAAATCGAAATTTGCTTTACCTCGCAGGTTTTGCAAAAGCGTATAAAATCCTTGCTTTCCGTCGGGAGAGTACCCGAGTGATAGGAGCTGAAAAGCACGGCTTTAATTCCGTGTGCGTCAGGGAAAAACATACCCGCGTGGACGCTAAGCCAGAGGACGGGAGAGGTTTTTTTGAACGCGGGCTTTTCGGGAGCGTCGTAATCATTATCCGAAAAATCCGTGCGGATAAATTTATCGCCCTCAAAATAGCCGAAGCTCCCATTAATCGAGCGCACGTCGTCGATGTACGGGTCGTGGGAAAGCAATTTATTTGCGCGGTGAATTTCAGGGAGCATATCAGTGTTGCGGTAGCTTACGAATACGCCGCCGATGTTTTCGCGGATAAATTTTATCGCGTACTTAAAATTAATATAACCGTTTGAGCGTCTGTCCGAAAGCACATAGTTGCTCGACACGAGTACAATCGGTATTTTTGAATTGCCGAAAGCGAGCGACAGCGCCGCGGCGCCGTACTGTAATGTATCCGTGCCGTGAGTAACTATTATTCCGTCAAAGTCCTCTCTTAGTCTGCCGCCGACGCACTTAACAAGCATAGTCAAAAGCCCGCCGTCAAGCTGTTCGGAGGGTTTAAAATACGGAGAAAAGGTCTTGACCTCAATATCGGGGTCAAGAACCTTTAGAAGCTCATAATTTTGCTTCTCACATGGACCGATATAGCCGTCGTCCAGCCGACACGCAATCGTCCCGCCGGTAAAAATTACCGCGAGCCTCATTTAACGGTAACCTTAATTTTGATAGTGTGTTTCTCTCCTTCGTACTCACCCGATGCTGTGAGAGTAGCCGTTCCCTTCTTTACGCCTGTGATAACGCCCTTTTTGCTTACTTTTACAATGTTTTTATCAGATGTTTTCCACGTAATGGAAGGAGCGAGGAAAGAATAGGAGTTAATTTTTTCACGTATGTCGGAGTAAACCTGACCCTTGGAAATCGTGAGTTTAAGAGGCTTTCCGCTCTTGTAATAGCCGTAAACGTCGTGGTCAATGTTGCTCTTTGCGGACTTGTAACTGCCGTTGTACGCAACTACATAGTATTTGTAGCTCTCGATATACTCTGTGCTTACGGTTCGGTCTTTATAAGTATATGTGCCCTGTTTTACCTCGGCAATTTTTTTGAAAGAGTTTGCGGATTTAAGAGAACGGTAAATCTTATAGATTTTGGCGCCTTTGACTTTGTACCATTCTAATGTAATGCCGTCCATATCAACAAGCTCTTCGGCGTTCAGCTCGGGGCGGTCCAGAAACATAACGGACTTAGCCTTTGTGTAAGAGCCAGCTTTTTTGTTTTTATATGCCTTTACCTTAAAGCTGTAAATTTTTCCGGGCGAAAGATTATCGTCGGTAAAACTCGTTTTCTTGCCCTTGTACGCGACCTTATAGGATTTAGCTGTGCTCAGTTTATATTTAAGAACATATTTTGTCGCGCCTTTTACCTTTTTCCAGCTGACCTTAACACCATTGGCGGTGTTTTTTACTGTGAGACCCTTAGGTGCTGCAACTTTAGCGGCGCTTACAGGAAAGGAGATAACTCCGACCGTTGAAATAAGTATCGCGAGAACGACCGTAATTGTACGTCTGAAGATTTTCATATTATTCCTCCTAGTATACTAATATTTACATATGCAATATTTCTATAGTTTATTGTAACATAATTTCGCAAAGAAATCTACAGGAAAAATTTTATTGCGTGATAGAGAGGGTTGGGTTGCTCTGAGCATAAGTGTAAATCAGAGTTTTGCGCTCTTGTACCAAGAATGAGTTGGATGTATCGTAAAGGAATACTGATGCTTTATTTTTGCACGAAACGAGCTTTTATATACAAAAAAGCGGACGCCGAACGGCGCCCGCCTGTGTAATATCAAATTATTTTACGTTTACAACAACGTATGCAGCCTTTGTGGAGAAGTCAAAATCCTTAATGGTTACGCCTGTGCCTTCAACGTACTTACCAACAGCCTTCTTGATGAGGTCGTTAACTTTCTTGTTGAACTGATCCTTATACTGATTTACGAGAGAATCAGCAGGTGTAATCTTGATCTTTGCTGTTCCTGCCTTAACTGCCTTGATTACAGCGTCATCAGAAACTGTTACTACATCGTTGCCTTCAACAACTTCTACCTTGTAGAGACCGCTGAGGCTGAAGTACTCAACGAGAGCCTTGCCCTCTTTGTACTCTTCGCCTACCTTGAGGTCAAGAACAACAGTCGGGTTCTTCTTCTCGTCGAAGTAGTAAGCGTTTACGCCGTCCTTCTTAGGAGCGTAAGGAGCGATAACTTCCTTGCTTGCAACGGACTTGCTTGAGCCGTTTACAGCATAAATCTTATAAGCATAAGCTGTCGGGTTTACGCTGAGGTTCTGGTCTGTGTAAGCAGCTGCGGAAACAGAAGCAACCTTTGTGTAGGAAGTGTCGCCTGCCTTCATACGATAAACAGAGTAGCTCTTAGCGCCCTTTACGGTATTCCACGAAACTGCAATTGACTTTGTATCCTTTGCTTCTCTTGCGGAAACGCCTGCAACCTTAGCAAGGTAAACGATAGACTTAGGAGAGCTCATAATGGACTTAGCGCCGGTCTTTTCGTTCTTGCCGACAATCTTGTAGCTGTACTTTGTACCGGAAACAACATTAGTGTCCTTGTAGGAAGTGCTCTTTACAACCTTAACTTTCTTGTAAGAACCTTTTGTCTTTCTGTAAACCTGATACTTTGTAGCGCCGCTCTTCTTTGTCCAAGTAAGCTTAACGGACTTAGAGCTGTTTGCGATTGTCTTAATAACAGGGTAGTTAATTTTCGTAGAAGCAACCTTTTTGGAAGCCTTAGAAACCTTCTTGCCCTTAACAGCCTTTACCTTGTAAGTATACTTCTTGCCGGCCTTTACGGTATAATCCTTGAAAGAATTTTTCTTTGTGGTCTTAACAACCTTGGAGCCGCGGTATACTTTATACTTAGTAGCTTTCTTTACTTTCTTCCAAGTTACCTTGAGAGCGCGCTGTGTGTTTTTAACTTTAACGCCTGTAGGTTTCTTAACAGCAGCCGCAGCGGAAGCCGTTAAGCCGCCGACAGCGAGAGTGGAAGCAACCATAACAGTAGCTAAAGCCGTGCTGATTAACTTTTTTGTGATTTTCATTTGTGTTTGTCCTCCTTGAGAAATTAGATAATTACACAAGAGTAATTATATCACTATTATTACAAAACCGCCATTGGCAGAATGCACAAAATACTGAGTTTTTTTTTGCGTATAATGTCGAAAAAGCTTACCGTCAGCTTTCAGAAACTTTTTTTCTGAATTTTGCGTGCAAAACGAGCAGAACGGCGGAAATAACGAACATAAGAGCCGCGCATATCGCCATATCAATGAACAGCGAGTTTAATACTGTAGTATACATATCATTAAGGGAGCGGCTGAGAATAGCGATTTTTTGGAGTATACCGCTTGCAAAAACTACGGCGGGAACTAGAATAATGAATAAGCCCGAGGAGCAGACGCCGTAGTAAAGGTAGCGGACCGCTTTATGCTTCCATTCGTTTGTGAAGAAAATCAGAGCAGCTGCCGTGAGAGCAATAACACCGGTTATAATCGCGTATATTGTGAAATTTGTACGGTATTCGAGCATCGTTTTCTGCAGGACGCTAAAATATGTGATTTCAACATTCTTTGCGTAAATTTTTGCGGCTTCGCTGATAAAGTAGTCTATGCTTTTCTTGGAAGCGTCGGTTATGTTGTTATCCGACTGATATTTTTGAAGAGCCTCGTCAAGATTCTCCTCAAAATTGGTTGTGTCTACCGTGAGCTTTTTGCCTGCGTAAAAATCCTCGAGATATTTCTGTATATCCTCGCGCACTAGGACCTCGTCAACAAAGTTTTCAAAGAAGCTCTTGTCGAGACCGCTCGCATCGCCGATGTTCATCAGGTCGTCGGTTATTTCATCGCACAAGTCCGTGTAATAGGCGGAGCTGTTCAGGCAGTCCAGAATAAAACCCTTGTTAAAAACTGTAAACCTTATAACCGAACAAATACTGCAAGCTATCAGGCATACACTGAAGATAAAAGAAAGGATAATGTAGAGAATCTTTCCGACGGTTTTGTTTTTGATAAATTTCATTACGTCACCGCCTTACTCGTACAGACCCACAATTTTGGGGCCTTTAACCTTTTCTGCATACACGAAGAAACGCTGGTTTGTAAGACCCAGACTGTCGAACGGATAGCAGGTGTAGAGAATGAGATTCTCGTGGTCAGCCTCAAGGTCGTAAGCCTTTTTATCCTTGTGGTCGCGGATAGCCGTGTTTGTAACCTTGTACTCGTAGTTACCGTAGCTTGTATTGATTTTTACAATGTCGCCTTTTTTGACCTTTTTGAGACCGTTAAAGTAGGTATTGTTGTGACCTGCTACCAGGATAGTTTTGCCGTAGCCCGGAATAAAACTGCCGCCGTAAATGCCGACGCCGTTTCTGAGCGGCACGGTGCCGTCGCCGTAAAACAGCTTTGCGTCGACCTTCGTGCCTTTTATTTTGAGCTTTCCGAACTGCTTGTTGACGCCCGGAAACTCGACGTCCTTTGCGTTTACTGTGTCTCCGCTGTTCTTCGTGGGGACGAAGATATTTTCATATGCGCTCGAGTAGTCGATCTGCGTGTCGGAAATAAACATACCGGCGAGGGTGGATAGCTTGTCGTACTTCGGGAGAACAGCCGCAGCTACCGCAAGACACATAACGAGACAAAATACTATCGGGGTAAAAATCAGGCTGAGTTTATTATTACGCTTTTTCATACTGTAAAGCTTTTCTTCTTACAATTACTCCTGCCGCGCAGAGCACGAGCAGAGTTGCTGCGACGGATACCATAAAAGGAACAAGGTTAAACTCAGGCTGTGCGCCTGTAGCCTTGATTACGTTTCCGTCGTCGTCGATGATGACCTCGCCTGCACTGTTGATAATCTTCAGATTTTCAGTGTCAGCGCCTGCGGGAACTTTTACGTCAAGAACAGCGGCTGCCTGGCTAGCGTAACCCATAAGGGTGTTGAGCTGAGAAGAAGTGAGCTTCTTTATGCTGTCCTTTCCTGTGCTTTGAAGAAACGAACGGCCCTGGTTAATAAGACCGTTGATTTTGCTTGCCTGGTCTGACGTCATATCAATAGTATTGAAACGTGCCTCTGCCTGATTAATATAGGAAGAAGGAACGTATACGCTGTTTCCTTTCATATTTGCGGGAGTACGCATATTACTTAGTACGCTCTGCTCGCTGGAATTAAGTCCTGCGGCGAAAACAGAGGTACAGGATAGGACTGCAATCAGAACCACTGCAAGCAATGCTATTACTTTTTTCATATTTTTTCTCCTTTCTGCCTAATACGCATTATACCATATATAATGCAGGACAATAGCTTACTGTCCATTATTCTAGCATAGTTAAAAGCAAAAGTAAAGTTAGAATTTATTAAAAGAAAAATTTGCATAAAAAATGCAAAATATGGAAAAAAACGCAACTTATTTTGGGACAAATCGGAGAAAATATCTGTTAATTATGTATATACTGTTGCATTTGAGGTGATATTGTAGTAGAATTACTATGAAATTTTATGTTATTCGCTTTTAAAACGAGGTGTGATTATGGATA
Organism: uncultured Clostridia bacterium; assembly: GCA_947625485.1. Classification (GTDB taxonomy): domain Bacteria; phylum Bacillota; class Clostridia; order Oscillospirales; family Acutalibacteraceae; genus Ruminococcoides. The sequence goes on from CANQOP010000003.1 coordinate 104,815, forward strand.
ACTACGAAGTTCAGGACAGATTTGAGGAACGTGAAATATCGTTAAGGGATTTGTTTAAAACATTCAAACAGGGTTTTTGGATTATAATAGTAACAGCGGTTGTCGCTGCTGTTATTTCATACGGATATACAAGTATTTTTATTCCCAAAACATATACGTCCGAGGTCAAGCTCTACGTCGACACCGCCAGCAGCGGAGAAGGCATAAGCGCGGAGCTCAGCGCAAGGACTCTTGCAAATCAGCTTGTAAGTACTTATATCGAGATGCTTGACACAAACAAATTCTACGAAGCGCTTTCCGACGAGCTTGATAATAAATATTCCTCATCACAGCTCAGTAAAATAGTAAGCTTTGATTATGACCAGACGTCAAAGACAGAGTTGTTCGGAGCTACGGTAAACGCCGCCTCCGCTACGGAAGCGAAGGTGATTGCGGACAGTGTTGCCGAGATTGCGCCCCGCATTATTTCCGATATTCGCGACGACAGCGCGGAGCTTAAAATCGTTGACAATCCGCAGATACCCGAAAAACCTTCCTCCCCGAATGTTCTGAAGAACACCCTCATTGCTTTCGCCGCGGGTTTTGCTGTCGCGCTTATCTATGTGTTTGCGAGAGAGGCGCTCGACAACAAGATAAAGTATACGTCCGAATTAATAGAAATTAACAGTATTCCCGTGCTCTCTGCAATCCCGGATTTCGGAGGAAAGAGCATTATTCTTGGTGAAGACGGCGCTGATCAGCCTGATGCTGACAATACCGATAAGGAGGCAAAATAATGGCTAAGAAGAACAGCGAGCAAAAAGACCGAGCACTCAGGTTTCAGATTACCGAGGCATATAAAAAGGCAAGAACAAACTTAGTTTATTCGATAATAAAAAAAGGCTGCAAAAAAATTATTTTTACAAGCCCGTTTAAAAGCGAAGGCAAGACCACGACCACCATTAACGTGGCGATTGCTCTTTCACAGCAGAAGAACACGAGAGTGCTCGTGATTGACTGCGATTTGCGCCGTCCGACCACACACACTTACTTTGGGCTCAAGGGCGACGAGAAGGGACTCGCAAACTTCCTTAACGACGAGTGTACGCTCGAAGAGGCTGTTTCAAAAACAAATAACGAGAACCTCGACTTAATCACCTTCGGCGCTATTCCGCCAAACCCGTCCGAGCTCCTCTCGAGCGACAGTATGGCTGAGATGCTCGAAAAGCTTGAGGAAAAATACGATTACATCATTTTCGATACTCCGCCCGTGAATATGGTCGTTGACGTAATTCCGCTGCTCAGGTTAAGCGACGGCACAGTGCTCGTCGTAAAGCATAACTCCTCAACCTATCCCGAGCTTAAAAGCGCGGTTGATACGCTTAGAAGAAATCATGCGAAAATTCTCGGTATCATAGTCAACGGTACTCCTACCGTTGAGACCTCAAAGGGCGGATATTTCTCGCGCAACAAGAGAGAAAACACCTACGAATGACGCTTACTAAAGGACTGTGAGATAGATAATATTATTATGTAAGATAAATTTGTTATTTTTTTACAGACCCGACTTTATTTTAGGAGAAAGCTTATGTATCAAAAAGGTTTGCAGGGCTGGGTTAAGCACATCGACTTCCTTTTTTTTGACCTAGTCTGTCTCAATATTTCCTTTATTGCTGCCTTTCTGTTACAGCAGAAAACGGTAACCTTTCCAATTTTTACGGACGATAGAATCAGAATTCTTATCGTTTTTAATATTATAGCTTTAGTCAGCGCGCTTATGATGCACGCATACAAAAACATTCTCAAGCGGGGCTATTACCGCGAACTTGTCGCGGTGCTGCAATACACGATTATTGTGTTTCTTGTGATGATTTTCTACCTCTTTGCGTGGCGTGATAAAAGATCTGAAACGATAAGAGAGTTACTTTACATAGCCGCTTGGCTTTTTATAGCTCTTGACTATGTGGGCAGAGTCGTGCTCAAGCGCATTGTGCGGTTCCGTATCAGCAAAAAGAACGGTCCGCGTATGCTTATTGTAACCACGGCGAGTATAGCCGAGAAGGTCATCAGGACTTTCCGTGAGAATGATATGGTAAGGTACACGCTCGCAGGTCTTGTAATTATTGACAAGGACCTTACGGGCAAGAATATAAAGGGAGTGCCCGTTGTGGCAAACGTCACAAATGCGGCGGATTATGTGTGCCGCGAATGGGTCGACGAGGTTTTCGTTGATGTTCACGATAACTCGATTTTTCCGTATAAACTCGTCTCTCAATTCGAGACGATGGGTCTTGCCATTCACGAGAGACTCGCAAATACGGCGACTATGGCGGAGAACAAACAGCTCGTCGAGCAAATCGGCAGCTACACAGTGCTCACCTCAACAATTAACTACGCGTCCTCGACGCAGCTTTTGATTAAGAGACTTGTTGATATAGCGGGAAGTATTATCGGATGTATAGGAACTCTGATAATCACCTTGTTCGTCGCACCGATGATTTATTTAAGCGACCCCGGACCGATTTTCTTTACTCAGGAAAGAGTGGGCAAAAACGGAAAAAAATTTAAAATTTATAAGTTCCGCACAATGTATAAAGATGCGGAGGAGCGCAAGGAAACTCTTATGTCCGAAAACCGCGTAAAGGACGGTATGATGTTCAAAATGGAGTTCGACCCGAGAGTAATCGGCTCGAAAAAGCTCAGTGACGGCAAGGTGAAAAGAGGTATCGGCGGCTGGCTGAGAGCGCTTTCCATCGACGAGCTTCCGCAGTTTTTAAACGTGCTTATGGGCGATATGAGCCTTGTCGGTACGCGTCCCCCCACGGTTGACGAGTGGGAGAAGTACGAGCTGCACCACCGCGCGCGCCTTGCTATTAAGCCCGGTATCACGGGTATGTGGCAGGTAAACGGGCGCAGCAAGATTACCGACTTTGAAAAAGTGATCCAGCTTGATACGCAGTACATACGCGACTGGAGTCTGTTGCTTGATTTTAAAATTTTGTGTAAAACATTAATAACAGTAATTAAACGTGACGGATCGATGTAAGTGTGGATATAACCTCTTTTTGAGGTCATATCCATAACTTGCGTTAAAAGGAGAGTATATATGACTGGGGAAAAACTGAAAATAGCCGTAGCGGGCACAGGTTATGTAGGACTTTCGATTGCAATTCTTCTTGCTCAGCATCACAGTGTTAAGGCAGTAGATATTATTCCCGAAAAGGTTGACCTGATAAACAACAGGAAATCTCCGATTCAGGACGAATATATTGAGAAATATCTTGCGGAAAAGGAGTTGGACCTTATCGCCACCCTCGACGGCGAAAGCGCGTACAGAGACGCGGACTTTGTGGTTATAGCGGCGCCGACTAACTACGACAGCAAGAAAAATTTCTTTGACACTTCCGCTGTGGAGTCGGTTATTGACCTCGTCATGAAAGTCAATCCCGATGCAATTATGGTTATAAAATCAACAATTCCGGTAGGCTATACCGAAATTGTGCGAAAAAAGACGGGAAGCAATAATATTATTTTCAGTCCCGAGTTTCTGCGCGAGAGCAAGGCGCTCTACGACAATCTCTACCCGAGCCGGATTATTGTCGGCACGGATATGAACGATGAGCGTCTTATAAAGGTTGCGAACACCTTTGCGAATTTGCTTGCAGAGGGAGCGGTAAAGGACGAAATTGATACGCTTATTATGGGCTTTACCGAGGCAGAGGCGGTCAAGCTGTTCGCGAACACATACCTCGCCCTGCGCGTTTCCTATTTTAACGAGCTCGACACCTATGCCGAAATGAAAGGGCTCGATACACAGAAAATTATTGACGGAGTGTGTCTTGACCCGCGAATAGGTTCTCACTATAACAACCCGTCCTTCGGTTACGGAGGTTACTGCCTGCCAAAGGATACAAAACAGCTCCTTGCAAATTACAGGGACGTTCCCGAGAACCTTATCAAGGCTATAGTGGACTCCAACCGTACCCGCAAGGATTTTATCGCTGACCGTGTGCTGGATAAGGCGGGTTACTACGGCTACGGCGACAATAATATATATGACAAATCAAAGGAAAAGTCAGTCACTATCGGTGTTTATCGACTGAATATGAAGAGCAACAGCGACAACTTCCGCCAAAGCTCCATTCAGGGGGTTATTAAGCGTGTTAAGGCTAAGGGCGCGAATGTAGTAATTTTCGAGCCTACCCTTGAGGACGGCACAACCTTTTTCGGAAGCAAGGTCGTAAATGATTTGGAAACATTTAAAAAACAAAGTCAGGTGATTATCGCCAACCGTTATGATAATTGCCTCGACGACGTGAAAGACAAGGTTTACACGCGCGACATATTCTTCAGAGACTGACGGAGAATTTTTAATGGACAATAACGTACAAAATATATTTATAGTGGGTAGCAAGGGGATTCCCGGAAACTACGGCGGTTATGAAACATTTGTAGATAAGCTTACCGAATATCACAGAAATAGAAAAAATCTGAAATATCATATTGCCTGCAAGTCCGACGAAAACGGTGAGTTCGAGTATAACAACGCCCGCTGCTTTAAAGTCAAGGTGCCGGACATAGGTCCCGCGCAGGCAATATACTATGATGTTGCCGCGCTCAGAAGGTGCTGTAAATATATTGAGGAAAATAAAATTAAAAATCCGATAGTTTATGTGCTCGCGTGCCGCATAGGTCCGTTTGCGAAACATTTCTACAGGAAGATAAAAAAGTTCGGCGGCGTTCTGTACGTTAATCCCGATGGTCACGAGTGGCTGCGCGCGAAGTGGGCTAAACCAATACGAAAGTATTGGAAAGAGTCCGAGCGGATGATGACGAAAAACTGCGACCTGCTTATTTGCGACAGCGTGAATATCGAAAAGTATATTAAACAGTCCTACAGTAAGTATGAGCCTAAGACCACGTTTATTGCATACGGCGCCGAAACGAGAAAAAGCAGTCTCGCCGATGATTCCGATGAACTTTTCAGTTGGTATAGCGAAAAGAATTTAGCGCCAAAGGGCTATTATCTCGTTGTGGGGCGTTTTGTGCCCGAAAACAATTACGAGACAATGATAAAAGAGTTTATGAATAGCAACAGCGAAAAGAGTTTTGCTCTTATTACAAACATTGAGGACAAGTTTCTCGAAACTCTCAGGAAGAAAACTCATTTTGACACTGACCCGCGGATAAAATTCGTCGGAACGGTCTACGATAAAGAGCTGATTATGAAAATCAGAGAAAACGCCTACGGCTACTTTCACGGTCACGAGGTTGGAGGAACTAACCCCAGCCTGCTTGAAGCTCTCGGAAGCACAGAGCTAAATCTCTTGCTTGACGTTGGGTTTAACCGCGAGGTTGCAGAGGACGCGGCACTTTACTGGAGCAAAGAAAAGGGAGATCTTGCGGCGCTTATTGATAGAGCGGACGCTATGACTGAGGACGAAATCACTGCACTCGGAAAAAAAGCGAAAAAGCGAATTGCCGACGCGTATAGCTGGCAGTTTATCGCCGACGAGTATGAGAGATTGTGGGATAGGTCATTTTAGAAGGGTTTTATATTTTTATTTTAACGGGAAAGCAGGGATAGAGTGGCAAGAAGCGTTAGAAAAAAAAGACAGCGCATACGCCTTTTGATGCTGATACGCAAGGGCGGTCATAAGCGTGCAGAATATCTTAAAAAAACAAATCTTTTTAGGAAGTTTGGAGAGAATTGTTACTGGTTTTCTCGGATTCTTCCTGCTGAACCCGGCGTAATTTCAATTCACAATAATGTAAACATTGCTACGGATGTGTATTTTTGTGACCACGATGTTATGCAGCATATGCTAAATAATATGGAGCCGTGCAGAGAGAAACTTGCTCTTAAAGGCGGAAAGAGGTTTAACTATAAAAAATATCCGATTGAGATAAATGACAACGTATTTATCGGCGCAAAAGCTATAATAATGGGTGGAGTTACTATAGGACCGAACGTTGTTGTAGCTGCGGGGAGCGTAGTTACTAAGGATGTACCAGAAAACAGCATAGTAGGAGGTAATCCGGCAAGGATTATCGGCAGTTTTGACGATTTCGTTGAGAAACGTATCAATACTAATTGAATAATAGTGAGTGACAGAATGAGAAAAAAACTTACAATTAAAGAAAATCAGGAAGAAGCGTTAAAGATTCTTGTCAGGATCGCCGAAATCTGCAGTAAACTCAGATTAAGGTACTATTTGGCGTACGGTACTCTATTGGGCGCGGTCAGACACAAGGGGTTTATCCCGTGGGACGACGACGTTGATATTATGATGCCGCGTGACGACTATAAAAAACTGATCGACTATTTTATGAAAAACGCAGAGGCGCTTAAACCGCTCGAGCTTTTTTGCCCTTCCAATAACAAGAATTACCCATTCTATATTGCCCGCATAAGTAATAACGAATTTGAGCTGGAGGTAGATAACGAGGAACCCTATGGAATGGGAACGTTTATCGACATATATCCGCTCGACGGCGTAGGGAACGATAAGAAAGGCGCAGTCAAGCTCCGCCGAAAGGGCAAGCGTCTGTCGTCATACTGCTTCCTTGCGACGAGAAACCGCTTTGAAAAGGGAACGACCTCATCTAAATTCAGGCTTTTAGTAAAGCTCCCTGCGTATATATATGCGAAGATAAGGGGTAAAGAGCATTTTCTCCGTGAGCTTGAAAAGCTGAGCAAAAAATGTAATTATAATAACAGCAACTTCGTTAGCTGCGTCACCTGGGGCGGAGCGGGAAACGAAAAGGATATTCTTCCCGAAGAATGGTTTGGGGAGGGCATCTCGCTTCCGTTTGAGGATTACAGCTTTCTTGTGCCGGTAAAATACCGGGAAATTCTAACCTTTTTTTACGGAGACTATATGCAGCTTCCGCCTGAAAGCGAGCGTATAGGGCATCATTTCTACAGAACCTACAGAAAAAACGATAAAGAATAAAATGGAACTTAAAAATATATTTGAAAAGCAAGGCGGAAAAACTCTTATAAAGCAGTACATTCGCAGCGGAGCGTTGTTTACGGCGGCGGCGGAATTTGTCCTGCTCGGGAAAAGCCGCACCGCGCTGGAAATTCTCAGACTTTCCGCGCAATTCAAGGCGAGAAAAAAACTTTTTAAAAAGTACGGAAAAAAGCTCAAAGATTTTGAAAGCAGTTACGACGAAAAAGCTCCTCACAACCTTTCAAACAAGGTATGGGTATGCTGGTTTCAGGGGATGGAAAATGCCCCCGAAATCGTCCAAAAATGTTATAAATCTTTATGCGACAATCTTGACGACAGAGAAATTATACTCATAACAAAAGATAACCTTTCGGATTATGTAGAGTTTCCCGATTTCATTATTGAAAAGTGGGAAAAAGGCATAATTACAAATACTCATATGACCGATCTTCTGAGACTCGAGCTGCTTATAAGGTACGGCGGAACATGGATAGACGCAACTGTTCTGTGCACGAGTCCGCGCTTGGATATTCCCGACTTTTTCTTTAACTCGGAGTTGTTTATGTTCCAAACGCTCAAGCCGGGGCGCGACGGACATGCCAATTTTGTTTCCAGTTGGTATATGAGTGCCAAAACGAATAACAAAGTCCTCTCAGCCGTGAGGTTTTTGTGTTATGAGTACTGGAAAAAGAGCAGTGGTATGATAGATTATTTTATGCTACACGACTTTGTTTCAGGTGTGTTGGAACGCTATCCTGAGGAATGGAGCGCAATTATACCACGAGACAATTCCGCTCCACACATTCTTCTTCTAAGGTTGTTTGAAAAGTATAACGAAGATATATGGAATGAAGCAAAAAGATTAACGCCATTTCACAAGCTGTCCTATAAAATTGACAGCGAAAAAACGGAAATCAGGGGAACATACTATGATGTAATTTTGGGATAAAAGATTGGTGGATTTATGGAAAAAGTACAGATCCTTATGTCAACGTACAACGGAGAGAAGTATCTGCGCGAGCAGCTCGACTCCGTTTTTGCCCAGAAAGGCGTGGAGGTCAGTTTGCTGGTACGCGATGACGGCTCTACCGACGGTACTATTGATATTCTTCAGGAGTATGAGGGAAAGAATAATTTTAAATGGTACACGGGAGAAAATCTCGGAGCAGCAAAGAGTTTTATGGACCTTATGTATAAGTCCGACGACGCGCCCTACTATGCATTCGCAGATCAGGACGATTTGTGGGACGAGGACAAGCTTATTTGTGCGGTAGATATGATTAAAAATTCCTCAAAGCCTGCATTTTACTTTTCAGACGCACGTATTGCAGATGAACACGGTGAGCCTTTCGGCAAGGTTTTGTATGGTAAAGATCCCGAAATAAATTTTTTTTCTCTTGCTTTGGCGGGAGGAATCCTGGGATGCACACAGGTGTTTAATAAGACGCTCAGAGATGTTATAATAAAAGCGCCGTTTCCCGAAAAAATCCGTATGCATGATTATTACGTTGCAATAATATGCACTGGTATCGGAGGAGATATGGTTTATGACACCAAACCGCATATTAACTATCGCCAGCACGGCGGTAATACTATAGGAGTAGCGGTAAGGTTTAAGGACAAGATTAAAAGTCGGTGGGGGCGTTTTATAAATAAATCAGACATTAAAATAGCTGATCAGGCGCAGGAAATACTCGACCGATACGGGCAGGATTTTACGCCCGAAAACAGAGAATGGTGCCGAAAGGCAGCTCAGTATGATAAAAGTATTATTAACACGCTAAAAGCTGCTTTCAGCCGCGAGACGAAATATTTCAGACTAAAGCGCAGTATATTTATGAGAATAAATATACTGTTCAGAAGAAGATAAGGATTATTTTATGGTTTCGGTAATAATGCCTGCTTTTAACAGGAAGAAAACAGTCCTCGACGCCGTAAACAGTGTGCTCGAGCAAACTTATAGGAATATTGAACTGATAGTTGTAGACGATGGCTCAACCGACGGGACAGCTGAGGTGCTCTCAAAAATTGACGACAGCCGTTTTAAATATGTATATCAAGAAAACGCGGGTGCGTGCGCAGCACGTAACAGAGGTATAGAGCTTGCAAGAGGCGAGTACATCGCTTTTCACGACAGTGATGATATTTGGCATAAGGATAAGATAAAAAAACAGATATTTATTTTTGAAAAAATAAATCCTGATATAGTCTTTTGTAAGCTTTTAAAAACATATCCCAGCGGAAAAGTTGTTGTTTATCCGGAATATTACGGCGAAGGATTTTTAAAACCCGTGGAGAACCTTTTCGGTATAGGAACACAGACAATTATGGCAAAACGTAAGGTTTTTGAAAAATACAAATTTGACCCTCAGATGCCACGGTTTCAGGAGTTTGAAATGCTGTTTCGAGCTACCAAAGAGTTTTCGATTTATTGCGTTGACGAGGCGCTTGTGGACTACAAAATCGGCGAGGATTCAATAAGCGGCAACCCTATGAAATTGAAAACGGCGTGTGAGATTTTTTTAAAAAAGCACCCCGACATAAGGGAGTATCCTATTATGGTGGATATAATGGCGCACGGCTTGCTTACCGGAGCCAACACAATGAAACGTGATGGAAACAGTTGCTATAAGGAACTTGTAAGGCTCGCAGGAGAGTACAGCAAAAGCCCCAAACTAAGAATAAAAACTTTTCTTGTATGCGCCGGCGTGTATGACCTATCAAGAAAGATCAGGCATAAGGAATAAAATTATATTTTAATTATGGAGAGACATTATGGACAATAATAACGGCTCAAAAGTGGCGGCTGTGGTCGTGACTTATAACAGAAAAGAGCTTTTGTCAGAGTGCCTTAACGCGATTCTTAAGCAGAGCTTTTCGGTCTGGAAGTTGATAATTATAGATAATGCGAGCACCGACGGCACGGAAGATATGCTTAAAAAAACGGGTGTTCTAGAAAATCCCGTGGTATACTACAAAAAAATGGAGATAAACACGGGTGGATCGGGCGGTTTCTATACGGGTATTGAAATCGCGAGAGAAACGGACTGCGACTGGATATGGATAATGGACGACGATACTATTCCTTTTTCTGACTGCCTCGAAAAACTCATAGAGAAAATCAGGATAAATCCAAACGCGTCTTTCTTTGCGAGCTGTGTAAAGGGCGAGAATAACGAGCCGATGAATGTTGCTAAAATTGATGCGAGGCCTACCGAAAACGGATATGCAGACTGGTATATGGATCTTGATAAGGGGCTTGTCAAAATACAGAAAGCGACGTTTGTTTCTTTGCTTTTCAACAAAAAAGCTGTTGAAAAGGTCGGACTTCCCTGCAAGGAGTACTTTATCTGGGGAGATGACTTCGAATATACACAGCGCTTAACCACCTGTTTTGCCCCTGCGTACCTTGTAGGAGACAGTTGGGTGTGTCATAAGCGTAAAAACGCCAGGTCGATAAGCCTAAAAAAAGAGACGGATTTTGCAAGAATTAGAAATTATCATTATTTTTACCGCAACAGTATAATAAACGTTTACCTTTACCAGAGTCGGAAGTCATACATTAAGAGTGTTCTAAAGTACTGGCAAGAAGGAGTGAAACTTGCTTTTACAAGACCATTCGGGTTTAGAAAGCTTATAACCTGCCACAAGGGAGTTTTTGAAGCTATAAAAAACAAGAAAAAATTTAGAGGGTTAATTTTATCACAGCTTAAGCGCTGACAGATTATTAGGAGAATACGGATATGAGTATAAAGTTTAAATTAAAAGATACTTTTTTAATACTCTACGCGATTTTTACTTTCTCTTCCGTAATAGACGCATCATTGATTAACCTGGGGTTTATTCCAATTGTTATAAATCTTTTATGTGTCATGGGACTTTCAGTTCTTTTTGTTATGCGTAAAACCTACGACCTTAAGAAAATAGGAATTGTTATTCTTATATTACTTGTGTTTTCTGTTTCCGCAATATTTACGGAAAAATTAAATCTTATTGTTTTTGCTTTTTTTATTGTATCCGCAGAGGGAGTAGATTTTACAAAGATTGTAAAAACGAGTCTTATTTCGCTATGTGTGGCGTTGTCTATCATTTTTATGTGTTCTGTGACCGGATTAATACCCGATTATACCTACGAACATTCAGGTCAAATTGCGCATAGCTACGGCTTTAATTATTACAGTATTTTTCCTTACTACATTATGTACGTTTTCATAATGTATTTATATCTGAGGGCGAAGAATGTAAAGTGGGTCGAGATAATCTGCGTTTTTGTTTTGAACTTTGCGGTCTACAGGGTGTTTACTGTACGCCTGTCGATGCTTATATGTATAATGTTTCTGGTTCTTTATGCACTTATGGTGAAGTTAAGGGTTCTCTGTCTCGACAGCTTTAAATTTCGCACGGCGGCTAAGCTGCTGTTTCCCCTGCTGTGCGTTTTTGCTATAGTGTGCGTGATTAAATTTGACCCTTTAAGCAGCACGTGGAATGCAATAAACGGTGTTCTATCCAACCGACTTTCGCTTTCACAGGAGGCTATGAACATCTATAGGATTCCGCTGTTCGGTCAGTATATCGAGATGCATGGAGCGGCCTCGATACTTCAGGGCGGTTATGAAGGAGAATATTTTTACATCGACTCCGGATATATTTACTCGCTTTTGGGATACGGTTTGGTCTTTACCCTGTTAGTTATCGCGATGTATACTTATCTTGCTTGTATGTCCTGTTATTATAGAGATAAAACCTTTTTCGTGTGGCTTATTGCTGTGGCAGTATTCAGCCTCGTTAACAACACATGGGTAGATATTTATTACAACCCTGCGCTCTTGTGTTTTATGACAGTGTTTGGAAGAGAAAGGATTAAAAGGAGACGGAAGTTGCATGTCACCTTCAGATAGAAAGGAAAATACAGTCAAAAAACCGAGTATAAAGAAAAATTTTATATACAGAACTTTATATGAGGTGCTTTTACTGGTAACGCCGTTTATAACCGCACCTTATGTTTCACGAGTTCTCGGAGCCGACGGAGTAGGTATCTACAGCTATACATCATCTTTGATGACGTTTTTCACGATGTTTGCGGCTCTCGGCACCGTTTCTTACGGAACAAGGGAAATTGCAATGAACCGCGACGATAAGTATAAAAGCAGCAAAATCTTCTGGGAAATCGAGTTGCTCACGATATTTACATCTTTGGTTTGCCTTGCGATGTGGATTGTACTAAGCGTTTTTTACCTCGACTATAGAGTTTATCTGTTCGCCCTAACTCCGATGTTGTTCGGCACAATGTTTGACATAAGCTGGTACTTTACAGGATTTGAGAAGATTTCCTATACCGTAATCAAAAACACAATGGTAAGGATACTCGGAATTATCTGTCTGTTTCTGTTTGTGAAAACTAAGAGCGATTTAATGCTGTATATACTGCTTAATTCGCTTGTAAATTTGTTTGGAAGCCTTTCCATGTGGACCTACCTCAGAAAAATGCTTGTAAGGGTCAATATCAGGGAGCTGAGGTTTGGACATCACTTCAAGGAAACGATGATTTACTTTGTACCGACTATCGCGACCTCGATTTATACGGTTCTTGATAAAACGCTCATAGGTATCATCACCGCCGATGATTTCCAAAACGGCTATTACGAGCAGGCTACGAAAATTGTAAAAATTGTTAAATCCGTAGTGTTCACATCGGTCAACGCCGTAATGGAGGCGAGGATTTCTTATCTTTTTGCAAAAAAGAGGATAGGAGAAATAAAAGAGCGTATCAACCGTTCTATGAGTTTTATTTTACTTCTGGGTATGGGTGCAATGTTCGGGTTGATTGGAATTACCGAAAACTTTGTTCCGATATTTTTCGGCGAAGGCTATGAGCCGACGATTCCTCTCATATACATGATGTCCCCTTTAATTGTCATTATAGGCGTGAGCAACTGCCTAGGTACGCAGTACTATACCCCAAGCGGTCAGCGCGCGAGAAGCGCAAAGGTTATTATTCTTGGTTCGGTTATCAACCTCGCGCTCAATCTCTGTTTTATTCCGACTTTCGGCGCGGGCGGCGCGATTGTCGCGTCGATTGTGGCTGAGTGTACAATTTCAGTCATTTATGTAAAAATGAGCAATGGATTTATGAGCTTCACAACGCTTTGGAAAATGAGTTGGAAGAGGCTTATTGCTGGCGTGATTATGTGCGCGGCTGTGTACGCGGTCGGTATAAACAGGCTGTTCGGCGGATTTGTAAATCTTGCGGTTCAGGCTGTGGCCGGTGTTGCGGTTTACGTGCTTGTTTTGATGATATTCAGGGATAAAATGCTGTTCGAGCTTTTTAAAATGATAAAATCGTCAGTAGATAATAAAGTTTTAAGCAAATTCAGAAAAAGCGGTTAATTTTTATGGTAGAATTAAAGTTAAATATTAAGGAAGAATTTTTCAGTGAGGAAATCCGTAGCGGATACTCCGTTAGTGCTAATAAAAAAGAACTCTGGGCTGTCCAGCTCGACCTTCTTAGTGAATTGCTTCGCGTATGCAGAGAAAACGGACTTAATGTTTACGTCAGCAACGGCACGCTTCTCGGAGCTGTGCGCCACGGCGGAATGATTCCGTGGGACGATGATATTGACGTAGATATGAAACGCGCAGACTTTGAAAAGCTGTGCAAAATTGCGCCTACAGCGTTTTCTTACCCCTATTTTTTGCAGACCGAATTCAGTGATCCGGGTTCGCTAAGGGGTCATGGACAATTTCGAAACAGCGAAACAACAGGAGTGCTGAACAGTGAGATAAAGAAAGCGTATGGTTTTAATCAGGGCATTTTTATCGACATATTTGTGCTTGACAATCTTCCCGACAAAGAGGAAGAACGAAAGCTTTTTATGGAGGAAATTGCCGCGCAGAAAAGAAAGTGTTTCAGGCTAGCCCGCTATACTACGCGTTATATTAAAGGGGAAACCCGTGGAGTTAAGGGAAAAATAAAAGATTTAGCTGTTCCATTGATTAAGACTGCCTCGAAGATGTTTGGGTTGAATAAAAAAGCATTTAAGAAGCTCGAAAAAATAAAACAACGCTATAATTCTGTTGAAACCGAATATTGTAGCGATCTTGCGGTAATATATCCGCAGAAAGGTTTTGCTCAGAAAAACAGTGACTTTGTACAAAATCCGCAAACGCTCCGTTTTGAAATGCTGGACGTACCCGTTCCGAACAATTATGAGGAACTACTTACATCCCGCTACGGAAACTGGCACGAATTTGTCTACGGCGGTGAGGTGCATAGCGGAATTATTTTCGATGCCTTCCGGTCATACAGAGAAACACTCAAAGAGTTGAGTGAAGCTGCTAAGGCGTCAGAACAGGGAGGTAAAATATGAAATACGACTATTTGGTAGTAGGGTCGGGGTTGTTCGGAGCGGTTTTTGCTCAGCAGGCGAAGGCTCTGGGCAAGTCTGTTCTCGTTGTTGACAAGAGGCACAACATTGCCGGTAACGTCTACACAGAAAAGATAGAGGGCATAAACGTGCATAAATATGGCGCGCATATTTTCCACACCAACGACAAGCGCGTTTGGGAATATATCACAAAATTTGCGGATTTTAACCGCTTTACAAATTCACCCGTTGCAAACTTCAAGGGCGAGCTCTACTCTATGCCGTTTAATATGTATACGTTTAACAAAATGTGGGGAGTCGTTACTCCCGACGAGGCAAAGGCTAAAATCGACGAACAGCGCGCGGAAATTAAGGGCGAGCCCGAAAACCTCGAGGAGCAGGCTGTCTCGCTTGTCGGCCGCGATATTTACGAAAAACTCGTAAAGGGTTATACCGAAAAGCAGTGGGGACGCGACTGTAAGCAGCTCCCTGCGTTTATCATCAAGAGACTGCCCGTGCGCCTAACCTACGACAACAATTATTTTAACGCGCTCTATCAGGGTATCCCTACGGGCGGTTATACAAAAATGGTTGAAAATATGCTTAAAGGTATTGAGGTACGACTGGATACAGATTACCTCGAAAATAAAGAGGAGCTTGACAAGCTCGCCGATAAGGTGCTTTACACGGGCGCAATCGACGCGTACTTCGGCTATGCGCTCGGCAATCTCGAGTATCGCTCCGTGCGGTTTGAGAGTGAAATTCTGGATACCCCGAATTTTCAGGGCAACGCGGCGGTAAATTATACAGACCGCGAAACTCCGTGGACAAGGATTATTGAGCACAAGTGGTTCGAGTTCGGCAAGGACGAGAACGGAAACGACCTTCCGAAAACTGTCATAAGCCGAGAATATTCCTCCGAATGGAGACCGGGCGATGAGCCGTACTACCCTGTTAACGACGAGAAAAACAGCGCGCTTTACGAGCAGTACAGAAAGCTTTCGGAAAACGAAAAAAACGTTATTTTCGGCGGTCGTTTGGGCGAGTACAAGTACTACGATATGGACGCGGTCATCGCCTCCGCGCTTGATTTGTGCGAAAAAGAGTTCAATACAGTTAAGTGATTTGCTCAAAAATAAAGAATACGGCATAGTGATGCGGACTTGTGTTGCTGTGCCGTTTTTGAATTATATAACAATAAATTAAAAAATTATTTCCGAAAACAACGAATTTAGTGCGTAAACGAAAATAGTGCGCGGAAAACATAAAGACCTGTCATTCTTTCTGTTCATTCTTGCATAAAATAAAAAAAAGTACCTACACTATTAATATACTGATACTAAAACGGTGATAATTATGGTATGGTTAATAGTCGGCGCGGTAATCCTTCTGACATTTTTGTGGCTCTATTCGTGCGTGACAGTCGCCGCGAGAGCCGACCGCGAGCTGCGCAGACTTTCCGCAAAACAGTTCGGATTAAAAATTCAAGAATGAAAAAGCCGCCGTGTGCCAAGAGTACGCGGCGGTAAATTTTTAAAGTTTTTTCAGTAAAAAGCGCCTAATGTGCATTTGCGCATATGCTCTGTTTTATACATACGATTTCATTGACTTTTTTCTTGTGTTTTGGTAGAATGTAAAATGTATAATTATAATAATGGGCAGGTAGGAATATCTTCTTATCACTATAAGGAAAGGAAGGGATAGTATGACGGCTGTTATGGACATTGCGGTAGTGGCTCTGCGTATGCTTATGCCGCTTTATACCATTATAATCGTGTATCAGATTTACGCGTCTATGCGCCGCCGCCGACGTCACGAGAGGCCGCTCGTGCTGCTGCAGAACCTCGATACGGGCGTGAAAACTCCCGTCCTTTTCTGGGAGAACTCTATCGGCAGAAACAGGCGTTCCGACATCGCTGTCGACGACCCTGCTGTGTCGCGCAATCACTGCGTGCTTTTGCGCCGCAAGGAGGGTTGGTTCCTCTCCGATACGGGCTCAAAAACAGGTACATACATAAACGGTAAGCGCATCGGAGCTTCGCGCGCGCGCCTTATGATAGACGACGTTATTACCCTCGGTAACAGCGAATATGCGTTCAGACGCGGCGAAGAATACCACGAGGAGCTGCAGTCAAGCTGGTTTTTCTCGAAGGTGGTCGATAAGCCTGCCACAAAACCATACAAGATTATGCTTCTCGTCTCCCTGTTCCATATTTTTATGACGGTAGAAGCGATGTATTGTGACGGTGCGGAAAATTTCGACCCCGCGACCCTTTGCGCAGTTTTGCTCGGAGTTGAATGGCTGTTCTTCTTCATATCGACCGTTGTGCTGCACCGCGTGGCGTTCGAGCTCGAAAGCCTGTGCCTTTTCCTTACGGGTATAGGGGTAATGCTGCTCGCGCGGCAAAATATCCGCTCGGCGTACGTTCAGCTTATAGCCGCGGTCATAGGTATGGCAGTGTTCTGTGCGCTCGTTAAATTTATCGAAAATCCCGACCGTATAGGTCAGTGGAAGCTTATAATAATGATTGCCGCCGTCGGGCTCCTCGCGGTAAACCTCGTGTTCGGACGCGTTACAAACGGCGCAAATAACTGGATTCAGCTCGGCTCGATTACTGTTCAGCCGTCCGAATTCGTAAAGATCGCATTCATTTTTGTCGGCGCGTCAACGCTCGACCGGCTGATGACGAGACAAAACCTTCTCGAATATATAATTTTCTCCGCGATTTGCGTGGGCGCTCTCGCGCTTATGGGCGACTTCGGTACGGCGCTTATATTCTTTGCGGCGTTCCTCCTAATCTCGTTCACGCGCTCGGGAGATATAAAAACCGTTATTCTCGCGCTCGCAGGAGCAGGCTTTGCGGGAGTTCTGGTTCTTAACTTAAAGCCCTATGTGCTCAGGCGTTTTGAAACGTGGAGACACGTCTGGGAGCACACTCAGGATTCGGGCGGATATCAGCAGGTGCGCGCGATGACGTATATCGCCTCGGGCGGTCTGTTCGGCGTCGGCGTGGGAAACGGCTGTCTTAAATACGTCGCCGCCTCCGAGTCCGACCTCGTTTTCGCTCTTATGAGCGAGGAAATGGGCTTTATAGTCGCTGTGACTATCGCTGTAGCGGTTGCGACGCTGTTTATCTACGCGCGCTCGGTTGCGACGCGCGCCCGCAGCACGTTCTATTCTATATCCGCTCTCTGCGCGGCAGGTATGCTCGTTGTGCAGATGGCGCTCAATGTTTTCGGCGCAACGGATATTCTTCCTCTCACGGGCGTAACGTTTCCGTTCATCAGCGCGGGCGGCTCGAGCATAATTTCGTGCTGGGGACTTTTGGCTTTTATTAAAGCTGCTGACGAGAGAACATACTCGAAAAGAGTAAAAGGCTGAAAAATAAGTTATATTAATATTATACTTTCCGCGCAGAAGCGCGTTTAACGCTCAAAAGGCGGAGAGAAAGCCTGCGCAAGCCGCGCAGATTTGTCGATTACTGTTAAAGGAGGTTGTTGTATGAAAAGAATACTTCGCCGTTCGTGGTTTATATTCATAGTTGTTATCGCGTTCCTCGGCGGAATGGGTTTTCTTGTGTTTGAAACGGTTTTCAACGCGTCCGACTGGGTAGACCAGCCATACAACGGCCACATCTCCGGCGAAGGCGGACTCTCGCAGGCGGGACAGATTACCGACCGTAACGGCGAAGTCCTCGCGCAGACCGTCGATAAAAAGCGCGTCTACCATTCTGACGCGGACGTGCGCAAGGCTCTGCTCCACGTGGTCGGAGACAACTCGCTCAATATTTCTACCGCAATTCAGAGCCAGTACCGCTCCCAGCTGACGGGCTACAGCTTTATATGGGGACTGAATATGCCTAAGTCGTTCCGATCGGGGCACGATATGAAGCTCACGGTAGACGCCGAAACCTGCAAAACCGCGTACAACGGACTTAAAAACTACGACAGCGGCGCGTGCGTTGTTTACAACTACAAAACAGGCGAAATACTGTGTGATGTGAGCGTAAAGGCTTACGACCCGAACAGCCCGCCTAAAATTACTGACGAAAACGAGAGCGAGTACGAGGGCGTTTACCTCGATAACGTGCTTTCCTCGACATACACCCCGGGCTCAATCTTTAAGATTGTGACAGCCGCTGCGGCAATCGAAAATATCCCCGATATATGGGAGAGAACGTGGTATTGCGGCGGCAAGGAGGAAATCGGCGGCGGCGATATTACCTGCGTGAACGCGCACGGGACCGTAAATCTTCAGCAGGCGTTCGGAAAATCCTGCAATGTGGTTTTCGCCGAACTCGCAGTAGAGCTTGGCGCAGATAAAATGAACGAAACCGCTAAGAAAATGGGCATAAACGCCCGCTTCACCGTCAGCGACGTAAAGACAAAAAAAGGTCATTACAACGTTAAAAACGCGAATAAAAACCAGCTTGCGTGGTCGGGCGTTGGACAGTACGACAACGAGGTCAATCCTATGCAGATGGCTATCCTCTGCGGAGCTATCGCGAACGGAGGGACTCCCGTAAATCCGTACATAATAAGCGGAGCGTCAGGGTCCGTGCTAAAGGACCTCGGACTCTCGGAAACGGGAACGAAGGGAAATGAGCTTGTGCAGGGCTCAACCGCCCGTAGCCTCGGGGAGCTTATGCGCTACGCGGTAGTCAACGATTACGGCGACTCGATGTTCGGCGGATTAAAGGTGTGCGCCAAAACAGGTACGGGCGAAACGCTCACGGGCACGGACAACGACAAAAACGACGGCTGGATGATAGGCTACTGCACCGACGAGGACGCGCCGCTCGCGTTTGCGTGCGTTGTGCGCGGAACGAACCAGTACGGCTACAGCACCGCAGGACAGGTGGTCAAGGGCGCGGTCATTCAGGCGGCGAAGAGCCTGAGAAAATAAACGCCCGACTGTCTTTTAAGAAATAACTACCTATTGAAAGGACAAATAAATATGAATCCATTAAAATTACTGTTCGGCAATTACAGCAAGCGAGAGGTAAAAAGAATTCAGCCTATCGTGGACAAAGTACTTGCCCTTGACGAAAAATACGCGGCTATGAGTGAGTCCGAGCTAAAGTCTCAGACAGCTATCCTGAAGGAACGTCTTGCAAACGGCGAGACGACCGACGACATTCTTCCCGACGCGTTCGCTGTATGCAGGGAGGCGTCGATGCGCGTGCTGGGGATGAAGCACTTCCCCGTTCAGGTTATCGGCGGTATTATTCTCCATCAGGGACGAATTGCCGAGATGAAAACAGGCGAGGGTAAAACACTCGTTGCCACTCTCCCCGCTTACCTTAACGGCCTCACGGGAGAGGGCGTTCACATAGTTACGGTCAACGACTATCTCGCACGCCGCGACTCCGAGTGGATGGGTAAGCTCTACCGTTACCTCGGTCTTACCGTAGGTCTTATCGTTCACGACCTGGACAACGACGAGCGCAAAAAAGCGTACGACGCGGACATCACCTACGGCACGAATAACGAGCTTGGCTTTGACTACCTTCGCGATAATATGGTAGTATATAAGGAAAACAAGGTCCAGCGCGGCCACGCTTTCGCTATCGTCGATGAGGTCGACTCAATCCTCATAGACGAGGCGCGTACACCTCTTATAATCAGCGGCAAAGGAGATAAATCTACCGAGCTCTACACTCAGGCTGACCGCTTTGCAAAGACTCTGAAGGTTCAGCGGTTTACGGAGCTTGACAGCAAGGAGGATATGGAGTCCTACTACGCCGAGAACGATATCGACTACGTTGTCGACGAAAAAGCAAAGACCGCAACCCTCACCCAGAGCGGTGTAAAAAAAGCGGAGGCTTTCTTTAATATCGAAAACCTCACAGACCCCGAGAACCTTACAATTCAGCACCACGTTAATCAGGCTATCCGTGCTCATGGAATTATGAAGCGCGACGTTGACTACGTTATCAAGGACGGCGAGATTATTATTGTAGACGAGTTTACGGGCCGACTTATGTACGGCCGCCGCTATAATGAGGGTCTGCACCAGGCTATCGAGGCAAAGGAGGGAGTAAAGGTACAAAACGAGAGTAAAACTCTCGCAACCATCACATTCCAGAACTACTTCCGCCTGTATAAAAAGCTCTCGGGTATGACGGGTACGGCGTCCACGGAATCCACAGAATTTCAGGAAATCTACAAGCTCGATGTTGTCGAGGTTCCGACCAACAAGCCGCTCGCGCGCGTAGACCTGCCCGACTTGGTTTATCAGACAGAAAACGCGAAGTTTAACGCGGTTATTGAACAGATTATCGAAGCTCACGAGAAAGGTCAGCCCGTACTGGTAGGTACGATTTCAATTGAAAAATCCGAAATTCTCTCGAAAATGCTCAAGCGCCGCGGCATAAAGCACAACGTACTCAACGCAAAACAGCACGACAAGGAAGCGGAGATTATTGCTCAGGCAGGTAAATTAGGAGCAGTAACTATCGCAACGAATATGGCGGGCCGCGGTACGGATATTATCCTCGGCGGTAACGCCGAGTACCTGGCGAAAGCGTCTATGCGCAAGCAGGGAATAGACGACGAGCTTATCGCCGAGGCTACGGGTTTTGCAGAGACGGACGACGAGGATATTCTCGAAGCGCGCAGGATTTTTGCCGACCTTAACGCTAAATACAGCGAGGAAATCAAGGAAGAAGCAGACAAGGTGCGCGAGGCGGGCGGTCTCTTTATCATAGGAACGGAGCGCCACGAATCCCGCCGTATCGACAACCAGCTGCGCGGGCGTGCGGGACGTCAGGGAGACCCCGGTATGAGCCGTTTCTTCCTCTCGACGGAGGATGACTTAATGCGCCTGTTCGGCGGAGACAGAATGAAGGCTATGCTCTCGCGTATGAACGTTGACGAGAATATGCCTATCGAAAATAAAATGCTCACGAATATTATCGAGAACTCTCAGGAGAAAGTGGAGCTGCGCAACTTCGGAATCCGTAAGGACGTGCTCCAGTACGACGACGTTCTCAACCGTCAGCGTGAAATTATCTATACTCAGCGCGATCAGGTGCTCAACGGAGAGAACCTGCGCGACACTATTCTTAAAATGATTGACGATAACGTGGACGAGGCAGTTCGCCGTTTCCTTCCCGAGGGCGCTCACGACGACTGGAATATTACGGGACTTATCGACACATATATCGACTGGGCAATTACAGACCGCTCGAAGTACAATTTCAGCGCCGAGGATATTGAGGTAATCGAGGCTGACGAAATTAAGCAGATGATTATCGACGACGCTAAGGAGATTTACGAGAGCAACGAAAAGCTCCTCCCCGAGGAAACAATCCGCGAGATGGAGCGCGTGTACCTGCTCAGAAGCGTAGACACCTACTGGATGGACCATATCGACAATATGGATCAGCTTAAGTCGGGTATACATCTGCGTTCCTACGGTCAGCACGACCCCGTTGTCGAGTACCGTCTCGAGGGCTTTGATATGTTCGACGAGATGATTGCCTCAATCCGCGAGGATACGATTAAACTTATGCTCACTCAGCCAAAGCGCGTTTACGAGGCAAACAGACGCCGAGAGGCTATCATCGCCGCGAAGAGGCTCGCCGCTCAAAAGGCTGCCGACGCGCGAGCGAACGCAAACGCCGACGATAGCGAAAGAAACGATGTTGTCGCAAACGCTCTTAAGCGCGAGCAGGTGGCTAAGCCGACTCAGACCTCGGGCGATGGCACGGACACCGCTAATAAGACCATACGAAAGGGCAAGAAGGTCGGCAGAAACGACCCGTGCCCGTGCGGCAGCGGTAAGAAGTATAAAAAGTGCTGCGGTCGAAATGAATAATAGAAATAAATAGAATTTAACAAAAGGACTGTATCCGTTTAAAAGATACAGTCCTTATTTTTCTGCGTTTTGCAGTCCTAATATTATGCCTAAAGCTATATTCTGTTGTCTGTCCGGTAATGAGCGGTATATATTCAAAAGCCGGCACTCGTCCTCGCTTAGTCCTTTTTGAGCGATTTTGTCGATAGGGGTTCTGATGTCTGTGTAGTTTATTAAGTAGTCCACAGATGTGTTAAAAATATCCGCCATATGTTTGAGCGTTGAAATGCTAGGCTCGTTTTTCCCGTTTTCATAGGAACTGATCATTTTTTGAGAAAAATTCAACTCCATAGCAAGAGCAACCTGACTTATGCCTTTTTCTTTCCGTAATAGGGTAATTCTGTCCATAAAACCATTCCTAATTATACTTTGTAGGTATAATATTATAACTTTTTGTTGACAGAATTATACCTAAAAGGTATAATTATACCAGATAAGAGAATATACAAGATTAAAAACTCGTAGAAGCTAAGTTTTTGGGGGATAAAATGCGAACAAGTTTAAAATTTTTAAAACAAGTCTTTAAATTAATGCCGTATAAGCAGTTAGTTAAATTGTATCCAAGATTAAAAAAGTCAATTTTTGCGGATTTAATTGATGCAATTTATGAGGAAAGATTCATTAAAGAATCTGAATTATTCCAAAATTTTGATAACTATATTGAAAAAGCGAAAGGGTTTACTAAATACTGTTTAATTCAGGAGGGCAATTGGGAGTATCGTGTAATTAATTTTTGCTTTATTAATGAGATGATGTCTGATATTATCTGGTGTCTGGAAAACGGATACAAACCTTTAATTGATATTGATGCAAAGGTTGGTAATTATTCGGAAAAGACAAATCTCTGGGAGAAAATGTTTAAACAACCTTTTAATACAAATTTAAAGAAAGTAAAGGCTGGAAATGACTTTATTATATGCCCGGTAAAAACACATGTTGTCGGTCCATGTATTAGCGACGCAAGGAATACCGAAATGTCGGTTTTTTGGGGTAAAATATATAAGGAGTTTTTAGTTTTTAATGATTATTGCCAGGGATATATAGACGAAGAGTTCAATAATCTTATTAAAAATAAAAATGTATTGGCATGCTTAGGAAGAGGAACAGATTACTTGGATACGAAACCAAAAGGACACCCTGTTCAACCTTCAATTGATGAGCTTATAGAAAAGGTTAAGGAAGTAAAGAGTGAACTGAATATCGAATATATTTACCTTGCCACGGAAGAAAAGAAAATTGCTGATAGATTTAAAGAAATATTCCCAGGAAAAATTTTAGAAAATAAAAGACATTATTATGATGTATCGTATGATAAAGATAAAAAAATTAACAGAGTTTCTCAAGTTTCGTTCAATAGGGAAAATGATGATTTTTTAAAGTCTCTTGAATATTTGTCCTCTATAAGTTTATTATCGAAATGCAACTCGATTGTAGCCGGACTTTGCGGCGGCAGTGAGGGTGCTGTGTATTTGAACGGCGGGAAATACGAAGTATGTTATCTTTTTGATAAAGGTGTATATTAGTTTTTAATTGAAAAGTTTTTGAAGTTAGCAAAAAGGTTAAAGCAACATAACAATAATAGCCGCCTATGGTTTTTTACCATAGGCGGCGATTGATATAAGCTTTGTTATTTAACCGTTACCTTGAATTTTAGTTTTGCGGTTCCGATAGTTATGGTGATTGTCGATTTACCCTTTTTCTTCGCTTTGATTTTACCCGAGGAGGTTACGGACGCTATTTTTGGCTTGGAGCTTCTGTAGGAGGCTTTGCCGTATTTGCCGACCACCGAAATTTTATAGGTGTTGCTTTTTAATGTTTTTTGTTTTGTTAATAGGATCTACTTCTAATTGTTACCGTAAAAGATAATTATGAATAATTCCATTGACATAAATATACTT
>CANQOP010000004.1 GCA_947625485.1 uncultured Clostridia bacterium
CTACTGGGTGAGGGATGGAAATCCCCTCACTCATTTTTTGCAGGAGGACAACAGGATGGCATACAGGGTTAAGGCATGGGAAGAACCTATGAGTCTATGATGGAGGAACTGGAAGTAATAGAAATTCTTTCTACTGCTTATGATGGTGACGAATTTCCGGGTTATGAGAACATAAGATTGAGTTTTTCACAACTGGAAACGATTATTCGGAATAAACGCAGCGGTTGGCTTGATGCTTTGAGAAATCAAAAAGCAGTTTATCTTATAACTGATACCAGCAACGGAAAAATGTATGTTGGCTCGGCAACTGCTCAGTATGGAATGTTGCTTCAAAGGTGGACTAACTATATAGACAATGGACACGGTGGGAATGTTGAACTTAAACATATTGTTGACACCAAAGGGTTTGATTATATAAAAGCAAATTTTCAGTATTCAGTATTAGAAAACTATAACGCACGAATGGATGATAATTACATACTGAGTCGTGAAAAATGGTGGAAAGATACCCTTTGCACAAGACAATTCGGATATAATAAAAACTGATAAAAATTAGACCGTCAGATCTCATTCGAGACTTGACGGTCTTATATTTTTTTACTGTATTTAAGAAAATCGTTTTGGTGTTCCTGTTTGCGAAGTTGATAGCCTTGTGCAATCAGCGTATCTACTTTCAGAGCAATTAGGTTTATGTCGGAACACATTGCCCGTGCAATCTGCTGAATGTCATAGCCGTTTTCAATGTATTCCAAAATGGTGTCGTCCGGGAGCGAAGCCTGAGAAGCGAAGATATTTGCTTCATACTCCATACGGTTCTCTCTCATATCAAAGATGTTGAACTCTTTGAACCCGCCGACAGCAACCGCTTCTTGCCTGTGGAGAACATCGTGTCCGATTTCGTGCCATAGCACTATCTGCTCCACGACCGGGTGCATACCGTTTTTAAGAAAAACAAAGCGGTTCTTCAGAATAACTTTATATGCTCCACGCTGCTTGTCAAAATTTCGGTAGATTATATTGATACCAAGCTCTTTTGCGACCTTGTATGGGTCACGAGTACCGCAGCGGTCAATGAGCTTGTTTACGATTTTCACAATCTCAGCCGTAGTGTAATACCCCAATCCGGCTCACCTCCCATATTATAGTATATCGGATATTAACCCTATAATAAATTATAAACTATTATATGTCCCATATATTGGACTTAGTTCACTTCGAGGATTACTCGTCTTTGCGGTATTTCTTCGGGGTGTATTTTTTATTGTTTTTCTTTGCAATAAGATAGGCTTCCTGAATGGCGTCAACCATTTCACGCATATCCTCGTCAGCCATTTCGCCGCCGGCAAACAGACCGGTAACTTCTGCAAGCAACTCCTGAGCCTGTCTTGCTCCTCTGCGTCCGTACTTATCCTCTACATCGGCGATGAAAGCGTCGTCCTCAGACAGCAGATAATTCACATTTACATTTAAGGATTCTGCCAGCTTCTTATATCTTTCCATTCCTCTCGGACGGGATTTATCATTTTCATAAGAACCAATTATGCGTCGGGTTACGCCGATTTTAGCTGCCAACTCATCTTGACTCATACCAAGCTTTGTTCTTTCAGCCTTGACTTTTTCACCGAATGTCATTGTGATTTCACTCCTTAAAAGAATATTTACAGTTGAACTACCCATTTGCTCTTGACAAGTACAGTTGAAGTGTATATAATATGAATTGGGAAGTTGAACTACACATAGTGTACACCAAACTACCCAAAATGTCAAGGGGGTTCTAAAAATGTTACGAAGCATACTTCATTGTGATATGAATAACTTCTATGCCAGCGTCGAATGTATGCTCGACCCCGCATTGAAGAAATATCCGATTGCTGTCTGCGGCTCTGTGGAGGAACGACACGGTATCGTGCTTGCAAAGAACTACAAAGCAAAGGCTTTTGATGTGAAAACCGGGGACGCAGTATGGCAGGCTAAACAGAAGTGCAAGGACTTGGTTGTAGTGCCGCCCCATTATGAGGAGTATATCAAATACTCAAAGCTTGCGAGAAGCGTTTATGAGCGATATACCGACCAAGTTGAACCGTATGGTATGGACGAGTGTTGGCTGGATATTAGCGGGACAGAAAGCCTTTTCGGTTCGCCGGAAAAGGTGGCAAATGAAATTCGTGAAACGATGAAGTTTGAACTCGGCTTGACGATTTCTGTGGGTGTTTCCTTTAATAAGATATTTGCGAAGCTCGGCTCGGATATGAAGAAACCGGACGCAGTAACCGTAATACCAAAGGACACATTCAAAGAAAAGATTTGGGGACTTCCTGCCGCTGACCTGCTCGGTGTAGGACGGGCAACCCAGCGAGTGCTTGACAGCTATTGTATTCGTACCATCGGGGATTTAGCGAATACCGACCCTGAGTTCTTACGCAGAAGATTAGGAAAGAACGGAGTAGTTTTATGGAACTATGCCAACGGCAACGACCTTTCCCTCGTTGCCAAGAAAGACTTCGTTTCCCCTATAAAAAGCGTAGGACACGGTATAACAACAGTAGCAGACTTAGAGAAACCGGAGCAGGTGTGGCCCGTGTTTCTCGAATTAACCCAAGACATCGGACACAAGCTCCGTGTTCACGGACTAAGTGCAGAAGGTGTCGCAATACATATTAGAGACAACACACTCAATACAAGGCAATGGCAGACGAAGATTGCACTTCCTACACAGTCTCCGATGATTATTGCAAAGACCGCTTTTCAGTTGTTTGAAAAAAGATATGGGTGGAACAACCCTATCCGTTCTGTGACGGTACAAGCCATAAATCTTGTTCCACAAGACACGCCCCGTCAAATAGATATGTTTATGGACGCCGCAAAGCAGGACAAATTGGAGCGAATGGAAAAGTGTGTTGAAGAAATCAGACGGCGTTTCGGAAAGGACAGCATAAGGAATGGGGTTCTGTGTCAGAACCTGCGGCTACCACCGGAAAAAGCCGAAATCACTATGCCGACAGGTATGGTTGGTTAAGGAGGTCTTAATGTGATTGACGAAAAAGAGGTTACGGCTTATGTTACGATACCCGACTGCTTTTTGCAGGGGTGCAGCGAAGATATTGTTATCTTCCGTGCGGACGGCGGAAACCATTTTACCGACTACGGTATATATGAGGGAATGTTCCTTTTCTTTGACCGGAAAAAACGCTTTAAGAAAGGAAGGCTTTCCTGTTACATCAATACTGCCGGAGATGACCGACCTAAGTACAGGGTGTCGGATAAGAACATCGACGGATACAAGCACTTGGGAAGATTAGTTTTGACTTTGAGAAATTACGAGGTATAGAAATGGAATCCGATAGAAGAAAAGTTTATGTTGAAGTAAATGTAACACACAGACCTGATGGAACGGCTCGTCCGAATTTCATCAAGTTTGAGAATGATGAAAAATATGAGATAGACCGTGTAATTCAGAAATGCCGTGCGGCTTCCACCAAAGTCGGAGGAACCGGTATCCGCTACACGGTACAGATTTGCGGCAAGCCCACATTTCTGTTCGACGAAGAAAACGGAAAGTGGTTTGTAGAAGCAAAATCCTAATGGTAGGAGGTTTTGTAACTTGAAACATTTATCGAGATTTGACATCGAAGCGATTGCCGACAAGTATGTTCAGGCATATATGGCACTTCCCGATGTCCGTAACACACAAATATACAGAATTGACCCGGAGCTTCTCTTGGAGAAGGTTCTCGGATTGAATGTCGAATACCAGCACCTATCCTATGACGGTAGTATTCTCGGAATGACCTCATTTACGGAAATGGGTGTTCAGGTATTTGAAGATGATGATAACGAAGCCTTTTTCTTTTTGGACGGGAAAACCGTTCTTGTGGAAAAGGACTTGAACTTTGACAGCAAGCTGAAAGGCAGAAAGAATTTCACCTTAATGCACGAGGGCAGCCATCAGATATTTAAGATGTTGTTCCCGAATGATTACGGTGTAACACAGAAGTCTGCCAGAGTACATTATTACAAGGCAAATTCCGAGAGGAATAAGCCAATATCCGATTGGGAGGAATGGCAGGCAAACACTCTTGGAGCTGCTATCCTTCTTCCCGAAAACCTTATAAAGCAGGGAATGTATCTGTTCAGTCTCGGCGAAAAGATTGAATGCCTGAACAAGATATACTATCCGAGTGTATATAAAAGGTTTGACGCACTTGCCGATTTTTTAGGGTGTTCCAAAAAGGCTCTTGCCATACGAATGAAACAGCTCGGACTTTTGAAAAAGGAGTATCTTGATAATCCTTTTGATTTGGTTACGGTTTATCCGGAGGTGAGCGAGCTATGAAATCGTTGGAACAAAAGATAATCGTAAGGTGCAAAAACTGTGGCTGGCGTATTTTTGACAAGGTAACAATGACAACAGGCGTTATTGAACTGAAATGCCCAAACTGCCACAGAGTAGTAGAGGTTGACCTTTCCCTACGCAAAGGAACGGTCAAGTACAGATTAGTAAAGAACGATAACAGAGCGAACAATTAAATATCGGGCAGATGTACCGAGCCACGAGTCCTTGAGCGAAAGCTCCTGAGTCATCAAATTGCCGGACGCTGAGAATTAAGGGATAGAAATATCCTAATGTTCTTGGTGTCCGGCTTTTTTGTCGCTCCCGAAAGGAGCAAGACCGTGACATATAAGTGGCTGGCATATATCGCCAAGTATCCGTAATCTCCGAATTTTTGATTTCAACCAAATTCAAAAATTCAAATTTAAGGAGATTACGACAATGACAAAACTTACATTAGAACAACAGGAATTATTATTTGCGAACGACTGCAAACTCATCAATCTGCGGTATGAATACCACGGTTACACCGGCACGGAGAAATGGGCGATTGTAACAGAACTGGCGGAAGAAGAATTGTGGGTTAAATACCCTGATGTTATCCGTCGGTACACTCCGTTCATTCTGCTTTCTATGGCTCAGGGCGAAGTGATTGACGAGTCATACAGAAACAACGATAAGTACGAAAAGCGAGCAAAAAGAACAATCGATGTGTACGGGTATGAAGATGACATCTCTGAACAATTCCACCGGGAACTGATTACTCCGTTTGTTGACCCGTTTGAGCAAGCGGAAGAAGAACGGATTGAGGAAGAAAAGGAACAGCTTCGCCAGTTAGAAATTGCAAAAGTCAGAAAGGTATTGGAAATGCTGAAACCTGTTCAGAGAGAACGACTGATAAAAGCGATTTTGTTAGGTATGAGTTCAAGAAAAATTGCAAAGGAAGAAGGAGTATATTACAGCGTTGTAGATAAGTCGATTGCCGCCGCAAGAAAAAATTTCAAGAAATTTTATGAAAACCTCTGATTTTGGGTGTGCATTTTGACCCCCTTTGTCCAAATGAGTGAAGGGGTTATTTCAAATCCGGATACGAAATGCACTTTCAAGACTAAATGAACAGAGAGGTTATACATATATGCAGAGAAAAGAAATTCAGCGTGGAGATTTATTCTACTACGATTTTGGAAAAAGAGAGGGGTCTGTCCAGTCGGGAGAGAGACCTGTAATGGTAATTCAGGCGGACAACTTTAATGCAAATGCTCCGACAATTATTGTTGCGGCTGTTACGGCTGTGATGAAAAAGAAGTATCTTCCTTCACACATCATTTTGGGTGAGGACTTCGGTCTGAAGAAGCCGTCAATGGTTCTTCTTGAACAGATACAGACCGTCAATAAGGATGAACTGACAGACTACATTGGTTCGGTAAACGATGAAAGGCTTTGGAAGCAAATTAACGCAGCTCTTAAAAAGACTTTCGGTTTATGGATTTACAACACAGACAGAAACGGAGATGTTCGCTGCTTATGCCCCAAGTGCCTGAGCGACTATATCCACGACCCAAACTATGTTGTCAGGCGTCTTGACCCGTTTGCGAAAAGCAAAGACCACTGCGATAAGTGCAATAACAGCGGTTGGGATTACATCGTTTATGACAAACGCACCTCGGTCAAAGGAAAGGGGTGCAGGAATGTCTAAACAAATCAGGAACAAGTTCAAATATGATATTCCGATTTATCACAGACCTATTATTTCCGTTGACGAAGCGACAGCTTATTCAGGAATAGGCAGAACCAAATTGTATGAGTTGACCACAATGGAAAATTGCCCCTTTGTAATTTGGGTAGGGACACGAAGGGTGATTAAAAGAAAATCATTTGTTGAGTATCTTGAAAGGCAATACTCAATTTAGCCTAAATGTCAAGTATGCGATGAGTCAATTCGCATCATTGGCTCATCGCAATTTTTCCAGTATCCTTTATGGCAGAAACGGCAAGGAGGTCATAGAGATGTCGGAAAAAAGAGCAACAAGAGTCAGGAATAAATATAAGTATGATGTTCCTTTATGGCACAGACCCATACTGTCTGTGGCAGAGGCTACCGAGTATTTTGGAATAGGCAGCAACAAGATATATGAATTGACAGAAAAAGAAAACTGCCCATTTGTTATTTGGATAGGTTCAAGGAGAGTTATTAAGAGAACTGCGTTTGAACGATTTCTTGAAAAGCAGTATTCGATTTAGGTAGGAATGGAGGAAATAGAAATGGCAGAGAATAAAAAGCAGTTTGAAATTCCGTTGTATGAAAAGCCTTTTCTTTCGATAGAAGAAGCGTCTGTATATACGGGAATCGGCAGAGACAAGTTATACGAACTTACAAATCCGGAAGATTGTCCTTTCGTTTTATGGATTGGCAATCGCCGAATGATTAAGAGAAGGGTTTTTGATGAGTACATTGAAAAATGCTACTCAATATGATGGGAGGTGTTAGTAATGGACAATAAAGAAACGGCAGAGCATTTTAGAAGCAGGAGTTCAGAAGTACCTTTATGGCACAGACAGAATATCTCAGTAGAAGAAGCCAGTGGGTACACAGGACTTGGAAGAGACACGATATATTCTCTCACGCAGGAAGATGACTGTGACTTTGTATTAAAAGTCGGACACAGAACGATGATAAAGCGAAAAAAGTTCGAGAATTATTTGGAAAACCTTTCGTCGATATAGGAGGTGCTTTAGGTGTTAAGAGTTATTAGTGAAGAAATCACTGCTTACAGAAGGCAGATTGATGAAAGAAAAAATGATTTACCACTATGGGAACAAAAAGTCCTTACTTGTGATGAAGCAGCCGCATATTCCGGAATTGGTATTAGAAGGCTGAGAAAAATGGCATTGGCAAAAGGGTGTCCGTTTGCTATTGCAAATGGTACACAGATTTTGATAGCAAGAGAAAAGTTTGACGCTTATATGGATAAAGCGGAAAAGGTTTAGGAGGAAAATAAAATGGCAAAGACAAAAAGACGAGATAAATCAAGAGTGGTTCTCCGTACAGGAGAATCACAACGTGCAGACGGTACATATCATTATAGTTGGACGGATGCAAATCGCAAAAGGCGTTATGTATATGCCAAGACACTCGATGAGCTTCGCTACAAAGAGGAGCAGATTGAAAAAGATAAAAAAGACGGCATAAAGGCAGAAGCTCGATATACTACCCTCAATGATATGTATGAGCTTTGGAAAGACTTGAAACGAGGTCTTAAAAACAATACCTTTGAAAACTATAAGTATATGTATGAGACATTCGTTCGTAATCAAATTGGCTCAAAGACGGTATCTTCTTTGAAAAAGACAGATATTAAAAGGTTCTATAATTACCTTGCAGATGAAAGACATCTAAAACCGGCGACTATTGACAATATCCATACGGTTCTTCATCAGATTTTGGATATGGCAGTTGATGATGATTATCTCAGAAATAACCCTTCCAATAATGTGCTGAAAGAGTTAAAGCAGTCCCATTGTTTTCAAACGGAGAAACGCAGAGCCTTAACGAGACCGGAACAGGAATTATTTTTGAGCTATCTGAAGAATACACCGTCTGCAAGTTTGTGGTATCCAATTTTTGCGGTGTTGGTTGGAACGGGACTTCGTGTTGGTGAAGCAACGGGTCTCAGATGGTGCGACATTGATTTGGACGAAGGAATTATCAATGTTAATCATACGCTGGTATATTATGACCATAGAACCGACGGTAGTAAGCGTGGCTGCTATTTTAATATCAATACCACGAAAACGCCGGCTGGCAAACGCCAAGTCCCGATGTTGGATTTCGTCAAAGAAGCATTCCTTATGGAAAAAGAAAGACAGGAGCTTCTTGATATTCATTGTGAAGCTGTTGTAGACGGATATACTGATTTTATCTTTCTTAACCGTTTTGGACAACCGCAACATCAGGCAACCCTTAACAAAGCAATCCGTCGTATTATCCGTGACTGCAATGATGAACAGCTTTTGAAAGATGAAAATGCAAAGGTTTTGCTTCCGCATTTTAGTTGCCACTCATTAAGGCATACATTCACGACAAGAATGTGTGAAGCAGGGGTTAATGTAAAGGTTATTCAGGATACGCTTGGACACAAAGATATTTCTACAACCCTTAATATTTATACCGATGTGACGAAGGAGTTAAGGAGGTCTGAATTTGAAGGTCTTGACTCGTACTTCAAAAATGAGTATAATAAGGCGAATGAAGTATTATAAACTGCTCGTTTTCGTGGGCATTAGATTTACATCATTTACACCAATTTCTACAAATAATGCTGCTCCGAGGGTGTACGTTTAGGAGATAGGAAAGTCTAAAAATGGGCTTCAAACAACATATCAGTAGAACTTGGCAGATGATAGAACAGCAAGTGAATGATGTACCATTTCGTCCCGACGATGAAGTCGCTCGACAAGTAAACACCACACAAAGTCAGTTCTTATGCGAGGTTTGACGATTTGGAAATTAAAGATTAACACTATTTACGCCAAACTTACGCCATTGTGTGCAAATTTTTGCGCAGGTATTTAATGCTTAGAAAGTCTTTCTTCCTAATCTTTTATTTCGCATACTTTATGATGAAAATATGTATTTTAGCTATAATAAGTCTTAAAGACTAACTATAAAAAGTCAATAGGAAAATTCAAAAAAGTTGAGTGAATTGATGACGGAGTAAAAATTGTATAGCAAACAAAGCATCTGAAAAGATGCTTAAAAGCAAAATATAAGATAATAGGATTTAAGCGGCTAATCTGTAAGATTCGCCAGACTTCTGCAAAGCAAAGATAAGGCGAACTAACTTTTTAGCAGCGTGAGAGACAGCAACATTGTAGTGCTTACCCTCAGAAAGCTTTTTAGCAAGATAATCTGCAAACACAGGATTCCAATAACAGACATACTTTGTTGTGTTGAAAAGAGCATAACGGAGATAGCGAGAACCTCGTTTCTCCATATGGGCATAACAGTTGTTGAGTTGTCCGGATTGGTAAGTAGATGGAGAAAGTCCTGCAAAAGCAAGGATTTTGTCAGGTGAATCAAAGTTATTGAAATCACCGATTTCAGCAATAATCATAGCCGCCATATTTAAGCCAATACCAGGAACCGAGGTAATAGGAGAAGCAATTTTATCCATAATGGATTCAATGGCTGATTCAATTTCTGTAATTTCATTATTAAACTCTCGGATAAGTTTAATCGTATGTTTAAGTTCAAGTGCTTTTGCAGGCATATATGTGCCGATAGAATTTCGGGCAGCATCACGAATTTGAATCGCTTTATCTCTACCATAACGACCTTTTGAAGCTGTATAAAGTAAATTTGTAAGATGAGTAAGATGAACCTCGGCAATGTGTTTTGCACTTGGCAGTTCGCTTAAAAGCGCATAAGCAGAGGCAGTATGCAGTGTCGGGAGCAAGGTTTCCAATTCTGGGAAAAGGATATTTACTAATCTTGCAACTGAAGATTTTAACGTTGCCCGTTCTTTAACTTTGTCAAATCTGTATCTTGTTAGTGACTTTAGCTCCGAATTGTGGTATGCTATGTTTGTGTAGGGCTTGAGGCTCACATCAGACATTAGCATAGAAGCAATCGTTCTTGCATCCACACGGTCGGTTTTAGTTTTTCTAAGACTTTGACTTTTACGGTAAAGGTTAGTGTGCAACGGATTTATGACATAGGTGGGAAGACCATTGTCAAGAAGAAATCCCATGAGATTGTAGCTGTAATGTCCAGTAGCCTCAAGTCCTACTTTTATTTTGCCGTCAATACCTGTACAGGTATTGATTGTATGAAGCAAAGCTTCAAATCCTTCTTTACTGTTGGTAACAGTAAAGACATCTGCAAGGACTTCTCCCTCTGAACTTATGATAAAACAGTCGTGCTTGTCCTTTGCAACATCAATTCCAACAAAAATCATTGAATACCTCCGATATGGTTTATTGTGATGCTATGTATCCACAGAACACTTTACCTTGTAACCTCGTTCTAAATAAACCGTCGGGCGGTATCTAACTGATTAACAATACTGTAAAGAGCCGTGGTTGGAGCCTTTCGAAAACCGTCATGCGGTAGGAAGTGATAACCAATCCACAGCACCTCCTACAGTGTAGCATATGTGCTTGGAGAGGCACAATAATAACTACTACTTTATTATACGAGGAAGTGATTTTAAAAATGAGTCTAAATACCATATCAATATGACAGACAAGCGGACACCTACACCACGTTTAGGGCGTATATAAAGGATTACAAGGAGATAGAGTGTATTACAGGGCTGGGGATTGATTTATAGATATTTGTGTGATAGAATAAGGCAACGCCAAATCGTAATTTGTGGAGATAAGTATGGACTATGCAATTCGGGAAATAGCAGAGGAAGAATATCCATTACTCGAAGATTTTTTATATGAGGCTATTTTTGTGCCAGAAGGAATGTCTGCGCCTTCCAAATCAATTATCAATCAACCAGAGTTACAGGTATATATCGCTAATTTTGGGAAGGAAAAAGGCGATATAGGATTGCTTGCAGAAGTGGGAGGTAAAATTATTGGTGCCGTTTGGGTGCGGGTTATGGACGATTACGGGCATATTGATAACGATACACCCTCCTTTGCCATTTCATTGTATAAAGAATATCGTGGCTTAGGCATAGGAACCACACTAATGAAAGAAATGCTCTGTATTTTGAAAAACAGAGAATATAAACAAGCGTCACTCGCCGTTCAAAAAGCAAATTATGCTGTAAGAATGTATCTGAAAATCGGATTTGAAATTGTGGACGAGAATGATGAAGAATATATTATGCTTTACCGTTTGTAAAAACACAAATTCCAGTTTGTCAAGCGTGAATATGTTAAGCACTTATTTAAAATTGCCATTTTGTTGACCGAAAATCAGCAGACAACTAACAGAGAAAAATTGTCCAAAATTCGACAGGATTGATTCTATTTTGCTTTAGTGACAAGTTGTCCGCTGGGCGAGATTAAAAACAAGTCTGCGAAAATCCGTATATATTCATATAGATTAGATAATTGAGAAGTCCAAAAATGCTGATATATAAAGAAAAATCAGCATTATTAAATCTCAAATATCCCTTAAAAGTTATTTAATTAGTCAAGGAAAATATACCGATGTTGTTAACAGACGGCAGATTTTTCACAATTCGGGTGTATGATAATAGCTGTAGGGTGGCTGTTCGACAAATAGGAAGTTATCGAGGAGATTGATAAAATGAATAAAATTAGAAAATTATTTGGAGAATTTGATTTATCTTGGAAAAGATTAATTATATTTGCAGTTATATCAGGAGTATATACTGCAATTATGGCTATCTTGCCAATAACAAATAATACTTCTTTTAAAGATATAACGATAACCTTTGAAGTATGGATTTTGTTTGGAATATTTATTATTATGAACAGCAAATCTGCAAAAGATTCAGCATTAAAATGCTTTGTATTCTTTCTGATTAGTCAGCCGCTTATATATTTATTACAAGTTCCGTTTAGTTGGCAAGGTTGGAATTTATTTAGCTATTATGGATATTGGTTTATATGGACTTTATTAACACTGCCTATGGGCTTTATAGGCTATTATATGAAAAAAGATAAATGGTGGGGTTTACTCATTTTAACACCAATATTGATATTCTTGGGAATGCATTACGAAGCCTTTTTAAGAGAAATGCTTTTATATTTTCCATATCATTTACTTAGTATTATCTTTTGTATTCTGACATTGATTATATATCCATTATTTATATTCAAAAATAAAAAAATAAAAATAGCCGGAATTATAATAAGTATCTTAATTATTTTAATAATGTCCCTAACAGCTTTAAGCGGAGGAAATAATTATCTTACAGCTATAAGCGGAGGAAATAATTATTATAATACTAAAATTCTTGTTAGCGGTAGTTCTGAAGATGTAGTTTTTGACAATAATTATAAAGTTTATTTAGAAAATGAAGATTATGGAGACGTATGGATAGAATATGAAGAAGATTTTAAAAATTATGTTGTAAATGCAGAATTTAGAAAAATAGGAAAAACCGAGTTCGTAATCGAATCTCCAAACGGAGATAAAAATATATATGAAATTGACATAGAAAGAGATTCATACAACCTAAAGAAAAAATAGTTTAATATATTAGCCGGTTTTAAAGATGTATAATTTATATATTTGAGCCACTTACGCTAAAGTTTACGCCATTTAGAACATCATCTATAACAAGTTATAAAAATTTATATAATTTTGGGTTGAAAAACAGGCTGATAAATGGTAAGATATGAATGGTTATGGAGGGATATAAAATGGACAAATTAAAAATCCCGACGATGAAGAGTATAGAAAAATAAATTCTGTAAAATAAAAATTTGTGGAGGTAAAATGAAAAAAATAGCTATATTAGCGTTTTGCTTTATTATTAGTCTTGCAATGGTTAGCTGTGGAAATAGCAATACTTCGGCCGAACTTTCAAAAAAAGCAAGTACTATTTCGGAGACACAGGATATTGACTTAGAATCGTCTGAAGTTAATGGCAAAAAAGGGAATGAAAAGGTTGACGAAGAAGCAAACAAAGTAAAAGAAACGACTCAAAAACTGACAGACGAAGAGGTAGAAGAGGCTAAACAAGAAGCTCTTGATTATTATAAAAACACAGTGTTTGAAGTAAATTCAATTGAATATGTAAAGAAAAAGAAAGGTGATTGTGCTTTTTCAGTAAATGTCAGTAAAGATGGTGTTGTTCAAGAACCTAATAGAACTATTTATTTAAAATTAAATAAGGACGGTCGTTGGAAAGTGATTGGAGAGGGATATTGATATATTATAATTTAGTAAAAAGGATAAAAAGGGGATTTGAAATATGGAAAAGAAAAAGCTAAAAAAATGTTGTTGTATTTTACTTATAATTAGTATTGTATGCTGTATGATAACAACTTCTGCTTTTGTTAGTGCTAAGGCTAAATACTATGATTGGAAAAAAATAGAAGACAATTTATGGAGACGAGTACCTAAAAATTCTTGCTATGCACAGCAGGAATTACATATAATGGGCAATAAGTTATACTCTCCTTATTATTACACCAAAAAATATGGTGGTAAATGGGGAGAAGAAGCCATAACTTCATGGAAAATGGATCAATCACACCAGAGTCTGAAAATTGTAACTGCTAAAAAAAATAAAGCATACGTTCAGTTATCAAGTGAAATGGGTGAGGCGGTGCTTTATTCTGTTAATCTTGATACGTCGAAGAAAAAAGTAGTTACAAAAAAGTTTGCTTTGTATGAATCTACTGCTAAGTTTTTTTATGCATCTCCCAAAAAAGTAACAGATACAAGTTCCGTACCAATATATATATGGAAAATTAAAGGAAATTCACTCAAAAAAGGAAAATGCCTCGGGAAATATATTTTCGGAACAAAAGCCATTGGGAAATATATCTATTATGGCAAGTACAAAAATTCGTCTCAAAAAAAGGTAACCGTTTATCGTGCTGATTTAAATGGTTGTCATGTAAAAAAATTATTTACAGTAAAAGGTAAAGGGAGTTACTGCCAGTCTATTATTAATGGTATCAGCAAAAAACAAATTACGGTAATAACTAGTGTAAATAGTAAGCCTTTAACTTATACGTACAACATAAAAACTAAAAAGCTGAAAAAACTTAATAATACACGTCAATAAAAAAGGAACGAAGAAGGATGCTTTAATTAGGGATAACTATAAAGCATCCTTCATTAAATTTGGCTTTAACCGTATTAAATACTCAATTAATACGTAGAACATTTACTCTTTTTAAGTCTTCTTTTATGTATTTTGTTCTTTTATAAAAGCCCGAGGCGGGTGTTATATTTACATTGACTTTTTGAGCGCGGAAGTGGTAAAATAAAACCTTAAATCCGGCTTTAGGAGATTTTCTATGAGGCGGCGAAAGCAAGGAAAATCAAAACAGTCCGATAAGACAATCAGAAATAACGCAAAGGAAGGAGGTCAATAAATAGATGGAGCAACAACAGGAAGCCAAGCAAAAGATATTCTTTACAAGCGACCTGCATTTTGGACACGAGAATGTGCTTCTGTTCGATAACCGTCCGTTCCAAACAATCGAGGAAATGGACGAGGAACTGATACGGCGGTGGAACGCAAAGGTCGGCAAGGACGACCTTGTATATGTGCTTGGGGATTTGATTTGGAAAAGCGCAAACGGAGAAGCTCATAAGATAATAAAGAGGCTCAACGGGCAGATTATTCTTATAAAGGGCAATCACGATAGATTTCTGCATAATGCCGCCGCCAAGAATGCCCTTGCCGGAGTAAAGGATTACGATGATATAGCCGTTACCCTGAACGACGGGAGCAAGAAAAGATGTATCCTGAGCCACTATTTTATTCCTCTGTATAACGGTCGCAGATACGGAGCTATTCACCTGCACGGACATTCCCACACGACCGAGGAGGCAAAGGTGGAAACCGAATTTGCAAAGTGGATGAATGAAAACGGATATGAGAACCAAATCTATAATGTCGGATGTATGTATTGGAATTACGAGCCGGTGACTTTGGACGAAATCCTTGCCGGACAGGATACCAAGCCGAGAGCTTGAAGAAAGAACCGAATAAAGAATGAAGCCGTCTGTACTCCGCTGAGTGCAGGCGGTATTCTTTTTTGGAGACTGTATCCAACGGAGAGCAAAGAAAAATTGAATACAAGTGATTAAGAAAAGCCCGCAAAAACGGAGTAAGCGGGTTTTCGTTTGTGAAAAGCAGATTGGCAAATGGACTTGTGAAATCAGGATTTTTCTTGAAGCAGACCAATATACCGATGTTGTTGATCTTTTGCATCTCTGATGAGCTTTTCGGTATTGTATGTTGGTTCAGACATTGACTTTTTGAGCGCGGAAGTGGTAAAATAAAACCGTAAATCCGGCTTTAGGAGATTTTCTATGAGAAGGAAAGACAGAGAAGTTACAGACGAAGAAAAAATTACGCAGATTGTTTCATCCTGCGAGTGCATAAGACTCGGTTTTAATGATGACGGACAGGTGTATATCGTTCCTTTAAATTACGGTTATAAGGTTAAAGACGGCAAATATCTTTTTTACTTCCACGGAGCGAAGGAAGGGAGGAAAGTTGAGCTGATAAATAAAAACCCGTATGTCGGTTTTGAAATGGATACGAATGTGAAAATAAACAAATCGGATATTGCGTGTAGTTGTTCCGCGCGCTTTCAAAGCATAGTCGGAAACGGATATGTGAGTGTTGTGGAGGATTTTGAGGAAAAGAAAATCGGGTTATTGTCAATAATGAAACAGAATACCGGAAAGGAAGAATGGCTCTTTTCGGATGCGGCGATAGACTCTGTGTGCGTATTCAAAATGATTGCAGAAAAGTTATCGTGCAAAGAGCATAATTAGAAATTCTCTACGACAGCTGTTAAATACTGCTTTTACGGTAAAGTACAGCAAAAAATATTGAAAGGATAAAACATAATGGCAGAAGAAACGAAACTCCAAATGACAGAAAAGTGGGATAAGACATTCAAAAAAAGCGAAAAAGTAAGTCACAGAAAAGTGACTTTTCACAACCGTTACGGAATCACTTTGTCGGCGGATATGTATATTCCGAACGGCTCCTTTGAGAAGCTCCCCGCAATCGCCGTATGCGGACCCTTCGGCGCTGTGAAAGAGCAGGCGTCGGGCTTGTACGCCCAGACAATGGCGGAGCGCGGATTCCTTACTATCGCCTTTGACCCGTCGTTTACGGGAGAGAGCGGAGGACAACCGCGCTATATGGCGTCGCCCGACATTAATACTGAGGATTTTCAGGCGGCGGTAGACTTCCTTTCTGTTCAGGAAAACGCAGACCCGAACAAGATAGGTATTATAGGTATATGCGGCTGGGGCGGTATGGCTCTGAACACCGCCGCGCTGGACACGCGCGTCAAGGCGACTGTTGCCTCCACTATGTACGATATGGCGAGAGTAAACGCGAAAGGATATTTTGACTCCGAGGACTCCGCGGAAGCGCGTTACACAAAAAAACAGGCTCTAAATGCCCGGCGTACGGCGGATTACAAGAGCGGTATCTATGAGCTTGGCGGCGGTGTGGTTGATCCTTTGCCTGACGACGCGCCGTTTTTTGTAAAGGACTATTACGATTATTATAAGACAAAACGCGGTTACCACGCCCGTTCTCTCAATTCCAACGGCGGCTGGAATGTAATCGGCTGTATGTCCTTTTTAAACCAGCCGATAAATTGCTATACAAATGAAATTCGCAGCGCTGTGTTGCTGATTCACGGCGAAAAAGCCCATTCCTGCTATTTTAGCAGGGACGCCTACGCAGATATGACGAAGGACAATCCCTATTCGGATAATAAAGAATTATTCATAATTCCGGACGCAGTTCATACCGACCTGTACGACGGCGGCGGAAAAGACGCAATCCCTTTCGATAAAATGGAGCAGTTTTTCAGAGAAAATCTTAAATAAGTATGAGTTTCAAAAGCAGGGATATAGGTATGTTCAAAAACTTTTCCCATATTATATTAGCATAAAGCGGCAGATGATTTGTTAAAGTCGATTTTAATCTTAGTAAATGCTTGTGACAATACATAAAATACCGAATTTTAGGAATACTCAAATTGAGGTGACTGTTAATGACAAATAGAGATTTGCCGCTTGGCTTCGGAATGGCTCTCGCTCAGCACCCGGACGCAATGAAAAGGTTTTCGGATATGTCGGAAAGCGAGCAGGCTGAAATTTTATCGCAGGTACACAATGTAAGCTCCAAAAAAGAAATGCAGCAGTTTGTATCAAAACTCACTCAGAATTGAGTGGGTTTTTTATTTTAAAAATAAATGTAATTTGCGTGTGAGATTTACGGAAATTTTTATAGAAAAAATTTCTTATTTCCTAACTTTTTTATTTGTGTTACTATAAAACCGTATAAGTTATTCGTCTAATATTATGAAAGGGGGTCAATATGAGCGAAAAAACCATGGTTGAATTTGAAAAGACATATGTCGAATACAGAGAAAATATTTTCAGAGTCTGCGCAATGATGTTAAAGGATTATCAACTCGCAGAGGACGCAACTCAGGAGACCTTCTACAAAGCACTTTGCAAGCTACATAGCTTTAACAGAAGCTCGAGCGTCAAAACATGGCTTACACGTATAGCCATAAATATCTGCAAGGACAGGCTCAAAAAGAAATCCTCCTTTGAGACCCCGAAGGAAGATATTGACGCCCTTTCATACAGCGAAGAAAGTATTGACAGCAGACTTAGCGTAATCGAGGCGATTAAAGCGTTACCGATTGAGCTCAGAGAGGTGGTTGTGCTCTACTATTACCAGGAGCTCACCCACAAGGAAATTGCGAAAATTCTGAAGCTCTCCGTTCCGAACGTTGGATACCGGTTGAAAACGGCTAAGTCGAAACTTAAAGATTACCTCACGGAGGATGAAGATGAATAGTTTAAGGTTACAGATAGACAGTCAGTTCGGCGATTACGCGTTTACGCGCGGAGCGGAAGAACTGTTTGTCCGTTATAAAAGAAGAAAACAGAAAATAAGGGCATTTTCGACGTCTCTGTCAGCCGTGTTTGTTGTAGTTTTTGTCGCCTTGTTTTTGGACAATATCGGAGGTTTTTTCAGATTAAACTCAGACTCGGAAACGGGATTCAGTATCACCGCGTACGCACTGGATAATTCGGACAGCAAAGCGTCTGTCGGCGCTGAGAAAGCGCTTATAACGGACTCTGACGGGGTTCAAAAGCAGAAACAGCGCGTGGTTTACAGCTGTACGGACGGACGTGAAATTATTGACGGAAACAAGACCTCCGCCTCGGAAAACACGGTTGAAAATCGTACGGTTATTGTTCCGTCTCCGATTAGTTTCAAAATTTCGGGCGATAAAATTGTGAGCTACAGAGTAGAATGTTCGGGTAACGGCTCCGTCTACAGCGAGAGTACGG
The DNA here is from genome assembly GCA_947625485.1 of uncultured Clostridia bacterium. Taxonomy (GTDB): domain Bacteria; phylum Bacillota; class Clostridia; order Oscillospirales; family Acutalibacteraceae; genus Ruminococcoides. The sequence goes on from CANQOP010000004.1 coordinate 18,351, forward strand.
AAAATCTGAAAAAAAACAAAATTCCGTACAAGGGGAACGAGGTTGTCAACTGGATTCCGAACTGTGAAAAACTTGCGAAAGCGCTGACTGCCGACATAACTATGGTTCCCTCTACGCTTAAAAACGACCGTCTCGCCTCAAAGGAGCTGAACGCTCTTTTAAAAACCGCGGATGACTACACGAAATACTTCGGCGGTACGGTTAAAATAACAGCCAATTACTCCGATAAAACCTCCCAGACAATAACGACAAAAATAACGCTCGATAAAAAAGGGCGCTATTACGTATCAACTTTAAAATAACACTGAATTAATCCTAATTTAGTAAAAAGGTGCAATTATGAAAAAACTTCTGTCACTTATTTTGATTCTCACGTTTTTTATATCAGGAACACTTTCCGTGTCCGCGCTCACTGTGGGTGATGAGCGATACAATGTATATAACGAAAACGAAACGCAAAAGAATTATAACTGGTATACCGATTACCTGAAAGGATTAAAGCTGGAGAGAGGCAAAACCTACTCGAGCGCCGAGCTGAAGAAGATTGAAGACCAAATTCTATATTATATTAATAATAAAAATTCTATGGAATTTTCGGACAAATTTTTTAGGCTTATGCTTGATGATATAGTGAGCGTCAATTTGCGTGACGACGAGGAGTATAACTGCATTGAAGTTGTAATGAAAGAGATGAATGATTTATGGCTCAGCCTGTTCAGGGAGTACATATCCGACAGCGACGCTATTATAATCTGGTGTAAAGGAGGATCGTATGCGACTGACAACCCCAATTTTAAGGTCGAGTCAAAATCACCGTCTACCAGGATGAAAATGAAGTCGGGAAAGACCTTGAGTATTCCTGTTGCGAACAGGAGCAAGGTAAAGCTGTGGAAATCCTCCGACTCTAAGGTCATATCCGTGAAGAACGGCAAAATCATTGCCCGAAAGAAGGGCAAGGCAACAATTACGGCGATGTACGGGTCGGCGTTCGAGGTGAGGTTTAATTACACGGTAGAAGACAATCCGAAGCTCACCTCAAACGGCAAAGAGATAACCTCTGTAAAAGTAAAAAAAGGCAAGATAAAGAAGTTGAAATTAACGGGGAAAGCGTCTGAGTACAGTAACAAATACACCAATACAAAACGCGCTAGGATAACCTCCGAGAAAACCTCAAAGACCATAAAAATAAAAGGACTGAAAAAGGGTACGACTACCCTGAAAATATTAGTCAATAAAGTCAAAACCCTTAAATTAAAGGTTAAGGTCACAAAATAAAAATATTGCTCATTTATTGCTCATTATGAAAGGAGATGTGTTTTATGAGCAGAAAATTATTTAAAAAGTTAGCCGCCGTAATTTTATCGGCACTCATACTGCTAGGGTGCGCTCCGAGCGTGTTCGCGGCGGCGTCGGACGATGTGATGTCCGAGGAGTACGAACCGGGTGCGGTTATTGTCGGCTTGAAAGAAGGAGCGCCGTCAATCGAGGAGTTACTCCCCGGATTTGAAATTGCCGAATCGGATTTTCTGACTCCGGGTTCTTCAAATCTGACAATTTACTGTGTAAGGTTTAAGGAGAAGACGGCGGATATAGTATGGAGAGCGATAGAAGTTTTGCAAAAAAGCCCTTATGTTCTTTATGCCGAGCCGAATTTTTACGATGAGCCGTCTATAGAGCCCGCGACTCCGAGAGAAAATTTAGCGGAGCTTGTATCGGAGTATTCTTCGGGTGTGGATGAAAAGGATTATACCCCCGAATCTTATAAAATTTTCAGGAAAGCGTACGAGAATGCAAATAAATTATTAGCTGATGATACCGCGACAGACGATCAGCTTAATAAGGCGTACGGAGACTTGCTAAGCGCAGGATACGACTTGGTAAAATTGGAGGATGTTCCGGTTTATACTGACGCACGCGATATACTTGAGACAGTTATATCGGAGTGTGCGGGCGTTGATGCAAGAGACTATTCTCCGGGCTCTTACAGACTGTTTACCGAGGCATACGAGAACGCGGTTAAATTACTTGAAGATGAAAGCGCCTCGGATAAAGAGCTTGAGGACGCGTATATGAGTTTACTCGGCGAAAAGGTACGTATGGTTACAGTAGACCGCGAAACCGGAAAAAGATCAAGGACTGACGAGTGGATGGCTGGATATGAGTTTGGAGCGATTCTTACAGAGCTGTGCCCGGGCTCTCCGAAAGTTCAGTCTCTGCTCTCCGATTTTGATATTTCTTCTATAAGCATTTACCCTTACGATAATCCGAAAAAGACTATCATTTACGTAAGATTTAAAGAGAAAACCGAGGAGATTGTGAGCAGAGCAATCGAGGTTCTTAAGGCAAGCTCTTATGTTTCCTCAGCCGAGCCGCATTATTGGAATTTGTTCGATTATATTCCCGACGACGGTCCCAGATACAGGTTACAGGATGAGGTCAAAGCATATTCCCTTTATGACTCAAAGGACTATACAGAGGAGTCGTTTGGAGCGTACACTCTGGCATACGAAAATGCTGTTAAATTATTGGCAGACGCTAATGCTACAGACGAACAGCTTGAAGCCGCATATTCACAAATACTTAAAGCAAAGTTTTATTTGGTTAAAGTAACGGAGCCTACTGAATCTGCGACAAGCACACCCGCATCAGGTCCCTTAAAAGAGGAATTAGAAGAAGGCTACGAGTTCGGCGCAGTTCTTGTCGGTTTAACCGTCGGCGGACCGACGGTTGAACAATTACTTGCGGACTTTGAGATTGAATCTTCAAGATTCCTTATTCACGGCTCATCAAATCATAATGTTTACTGCGTAAAATTTGTTGAGAAAACTAAAGAGATTGTTTGGAAAGCTATAGAGGTTCTTGAAGAAAGTCCTTATGTTCTCTATGCCGAGCCGAATTATTACGGTCATTTTGAAGTAGAGCCGACTGATTCAAATACAAATACTACCGAGCCTACCGAGCAAACCACGGAAAGCAAACAGCCCGATACAGGTTCGATGCCGACAGTTACGAATCCTACGGAAGCAGAATCAGACAAGGCGACCGAGAGCATACCGTCAGAGCCTGACTTTAGCAAGGAAACATCCGCTGTCCCCGAAACTTCCGCCCCGACCTCTGGAGAGGGAATAACCGATTCGCCTGAAACTACTCAGCCGATTACGGAAACTTATGAGCCGACAGTCAAGCCTACAGACGAGACGACGGCGCCCGCGACAGAAAAAATCGAGCCGACTTCTGAGACAGCAGAACCAACAACGCCGACTCAGCCGGTCACGGGAAGTTCAGATTGGACAACGGACGAAAATGAGCCGACAACTGATTCCGAGGTGAATATCGATAAATTCACGGTTTCGGGTATAAAGGATAAGACCTTTACGGGCAAGACCGTTACTCAGGATATAACGATAAAGAACGGCGAAACAACCCTAAAGCTAGGTACAGATTACGAGGTAAGCTACAAAAACAACAAAAAGGTTGGTAAAGCTTGCGTAACAATTACGGGCAAGGGCAACTACGTCGGTACGATTATAAAGACGTTTAAAATCAACCCGAAGGGCACGTCTGTTTCAAAGGCAACGCCTAAAAAGAAGTCTTTTACCGTAAAGTGGAAGAAGAGCACAAAACAAACCGCAGGGTACGAGATTCAGTACAGCCTGAAAAAAGGTTTTAAGGGTGCGGACAAAATAAAGATTAAGAGCAATAAAATTACGTCCAAGACAATTAAAAAGCTCAAGTCCCGCAGGACCTATTATGTCCGTATCCGCACATACCAAGCCGTAAAGGGCAAGAAGTTCTGTTCCGGCTGGAGCAAGGCAAAAACTGTAGTTACAAAGTAAATTTTCCCCAATAAATAACCCCCGATTGTTAAAATCGGGGGTCGCTTTATTGAGAACTGTATTTTATATGAAATAGAGCTGGAATTTATTAATTTTTATGTGTCTTAAAATACCGTAAGCAAATTTAATTGTTGTTTTTTAATTCCGACATAATACGACTGATTCCGTTTTTTAATATTTTGTTTCTTTTTGAGGGGTCAATATCCATTCCCTCCACGGCAAAAGCGTAAAAGTTTGAAATTCCAAACATATCGGCAAGAGCTTCAAGGTACTCGGCTGCGAGATTTTTCTTTCCTAAGCAGCCTCCGCATGTGGTGAAATATAACATACGTTTTGCTTTGCAATATCCGACACACTCGCTCCCCTCATATCCGAAGGTTATGCCGCTTACTGACACATGCTCAAGGTAGACCTTCAAAAGTGAAGGAAATGAAAGATCCCAATACGGCGCAGCAATTACTATCTCATCTGCGGACTGAAACTGCCTTGCGTATCTCAGCATTTTATGCTGAAAATTTCTCTGTTCAATTAACCTGTCACGAAATTCAAGCGCCTGTGCGTCAAGAGGCGTTATCGGTTGAGTGCATAAATTTAATATTTCAACAGCTGTTTCGTTGTTAAGAGTATTCAGATAACTTGTGTATAATTTTTTTGTCGCAGAATTATCTCCTCTTATACAGCAGTCAATGACAAGAGTCATATTCGGATACCTCCTATTTTTACGCAGTAATTTGACGGTGGCTGCAAGCAAATTTAATTATTTAATCAACCCGCCCTGCCGTTTGTTAAATCATTTTGTTTTTTTTGGCATATATGCCTCATACGTATACTGAAGCGCACATAATGCCTGCCTATAAGAAGGCAGGCATATTTTTAATTTATTTAATTTTACAACCTTATCTGAGGTTTGTCGATTTTTAAAAAAGAAAGGTTTAATATGCGGCGTGAAGTTAATATTGCAGATGAAATTTTCCGATAGCATCTGTTTAAAGTTTTTATTCGGAAATTAGTATAAAATACGCCTTTAATACAAACCGAACAATTTAAGTAATTTCTGCCAGAAGTTGAGTTGTTCTTCTTCCTCAACTTCTTTGGCGGCTGTTTCAGGAATCTCAATTGCAGGTGTTTTGATTACAAACTGCACTGAAGAGACGTTTGTGTTTTTGTCTGACACAAATGAAACAGTTTTGCTGTCCCCTCCTGAAATGCTGTCAATAAGCGAATCAATTTTATCGCCTATTTTTGTATCCATATCGCCTGTTTTGTCTCTGAGCTCGGACGTGCCGCTCTTAAGCGCCGACGTTCCGCCGTTGAGAACTGCAACTCCCGCAAGCAACGACTGCACGCCCTCGTCTAGCTTTCCCGTACCGTCCTTGAGAGTACCTGTTGCTGTATAAAATTGTGAAATTCCGTCGAGCAGCTCAGCCGTACCGTTATTCAGAGTCTTTGTACCGCCGAGCAGCTCCTTGCTTCCCGACGCAAGCTCCGACGTTCCGCTTACGAGCTTGCTGTAACCGCCTGTAATCTGCGCCACTCCCTGTGTGTATTCCTTAACGCCGCTGTCGAGGGCGCCGTAATTTTTAACAAGTGTATCAATGCCCGATTTGAGCAGAGTCATATTAAAAGCAAGGGTTGTGAGCGTGTCGGAAAGAGTGCCGATTTGTTTATCAAATTCAGTATAACCGGTTTGAAGCTCTGCCGCGCCTTTAAGCAGCTCGCCGATATTTTTATTTACAGTGTCCAGGTAGCTTTTAGTACCGTCTATATTCGCGTTGTTCGCGGCGAGCAGGTTTGCAACCGTCTGTAACTGCTGTGCTTGGGACTTCAAAGCCGATGTATCCGCACCCTTTGCTTCAAGCTGCGCAATTTGAGCGTTCAGTGTTTCTATAAGCTCGGAAATACTTTTGACTGCCTGCGAGTTGCCCTCTTTTAGCGTGTCAAGGTCGAGACCGTTTGAGAGCATAATTGCTTTATAGCTTTCCCAGCCTACGCTTTTCTGGAGCGTTTGTATGCTTGTAACAAGACTGTCAATACCCGACTTGATTTGTGATGAAGCGGAAGTAAGCTGAGTAAGCGTTTCGGTCGAGAGAGACACGTTATTAAGTGATTTCTGAATTGTGCCGAGCGCGGTCTTTATCTGTGCCGAGCCGGATGTAAGACCGGAGGATTTGGAGTTAAGCGCGTTAAGTCCCTTTTTTAGCTGACCTACGCCGTCCTTTAAGGATTTTACTCCGTTGTCGAGGGTTTTTGCGCCGCTTTTAAGATTTTTAGCGCCGCCGTTCAGCTCTTTGGCTCCCTTTTTTAAATCGGAACCCTTTTTGTGCATTTTTGCCGCGCCATTATTGAGCGTAGCAACACCGCTTTGCAAATCATTTTTTACACTGTTTTTGAGTGCATTTGTTCCGCTGTTTAAATCGCCTGCTCCGCCGTCGAGCTTTTTGATTGCGTCGGTAAGCTCCTCGACCTGCTCCATAATCTCCTTGTCGTCAACTTCTATATTGAGATTAAGTTTTATACCGTTAATTGAAATTTCACCCATTTCAAAATTGCTGACATCGCTTGTCACTTCAATGTCCGCGCCTTTATTCGGAAGAATAGTATAGGTTAGCTGTTTAGCGCTTCCGACGTTTGCTGCCGTTGCGCCGTCAGCCTTAATATTTTTACAGTTGTCTGTATCAAGAGACATTGTAAGCTGGAGAGCATAGCTTTCAAAAAAATCGTTTTTACAGCCCTTGTTTTTATCTATTTTAATTTTTATTTTTAGCGCGCCGCTTTTACCTGCAATTTTATCCCGTGAAATCTCTTTTCCGTCTATATAATATTTAATGCTTATATTCCAAGGAATAATATTGTTCTTCAGTTTACCCTCGTAATACAGCTTATCTGCGTTTGTACTTATGCTGACCGCGCCGTCTGAATAATCAATATTATCCGTGGTCGTCATATTTCTTACGCTTTCATAGTTTCCGTAATCCAAAGCTCTTCCGTCGGAAGTATCTATGATATTAACAACATTAACTTCCTTGACGGACCCGTTTAAATTAAGGTTTACATACGCCACTTCCTCTTTTTTGCTGCACTTCTCTGCCGCGCTTACCGTGATGAATGAGGAAAGTATCATCATAACCGCGAGAGAAAATGACGTTATTTTTACTATATGCTTTTTCATTTAAGACACCTTACCTTTCCCTTTGCCGAACGCTGATTTGCCTGTGACAAGCCTGTCAAAAATAAACAGCAGTCCGGGAAGTACGAAGAATACTATACCGAGCGAGAATAATGCCCCTCGTCCGATGAGTATTCCAAGCTGCGCAAGAAGCTGGTTGCTGGAAAAGATTCCGAGCAAAAAGCCTACCATTGTCATAACGCTTCCCGAGGTCAGTATCGAAACGCTGACGTCTGAGAGCGTTTTTATGACCGACTGCCTTTTGTCAAGAGACAGTCTGTTTTCCTTGTATCTGTCACTCATAAGAATTGCATAGTCGACAGTCGCGCCAAGCTGAATTGAACTGATTATAAGGTACGCAATATAGAAAACCGTCCAACCCGAAAAATACGGTACGGAAAGATTTAGCCATATTGCGGTTTCTATACTTAGTACAAGGACAATCGGCACGGAGATTTTACGCATTGTTATTAAAAGAACAATGAAAACTGCGCCGATTGCGAGTGCGTTTACCTTTATCATATCTGATGTTACCGTATCCATAAGGTCATATGTGCTCACGCCGTTACCTGCCAGATACCATTTGTCGGGATAATACTTTTCGGCGATTGCCCTTATATTCTCAACAAGCGCAAAGGTTCGCTCCCCCTCATACTCGGCGTCGACCGTTATTACCATTCTGCTGTAATTTTTGCCCTCAATCTGAGAAAGCGTATCCGCGTCAATATATTCGGTTGGAATTTCCGCTCCTGCCATATCCACGAATGAAATTATACTGCTGACCTCGTCTATTGTATGAAGCTCATCAGACAGCTTTGTCTGTGTAGCCGTGTCACCCTTTGGAACCATAAGCACGTATGTATCACTTTTTCCGAAAACATTATCTATTTTCTCGGTATCTTTGCCGAACTGTGTGTCGTTTCCGAAAATATTAGATGAACCGTAATAGTAGCTGTTTGAATTTGACGCGAGATATGCGGGAACGATTGCAAGAGCAAAAACGCATACAAAAGGAATCATTACTTTGCTCACAAATTTACCAAAGCCCGTGAAAGACGGAAGAAAGGGCTTGTGTGTGGTTTTATCTGTGAATTTAGTTACCTTCAGTATCAGGCAGGGCATAAAAATAAATACCGAAATCAAGCTTATTGCTACGCCTTTTGCCAGCGCAAGACCAAGGTCGGGACCGATTTTGAACTGCATAAGCACAAGCGCAAGAAAACCTATTACGGTCGTCAGTCCGCTTGAAAGAATTGAGCCGACTGATTTGCAGAGTGCGTCCGCCATAGCTCCGTTTGCGTCGGTATTTTCCTTTCTGCACTCGTCGAACCTGTGAATCAAAAATACCGAATAGTCCAGAGACACGGCTAGCTGTAAAATATTTCCCGCCGCATTTGTGACAAATGAAATCTCGCCGAAAATCAGATTTGTGCCTTCGTTTATGACTATTGCTACTCCTAGCCCTACTAAAATCAAAATAGGGTCAAGCCACGACTTTGTAGTAAGTATCAGAACCGCAAGTACAAATAAAATTGCAACAACTGTGATTAAGTATATTTCTCCGACTGTGTTTGTGGTGGCGACGGCAGTTGAAACAGCACTGCCCGTCATTGCGTTGTTATCGCCGATAAGCTCCCGAATTGAATTTACGGCGTCAAGCCTTTTGTTTCCGTCTATGGTTACGGTAAACAAAGCGGTGTTGTCTTTGTAGTAGGTTTCGAGAGTATCAGTATCAATCGCCGAAATCGCTGTTGTAATATCGACGGAATCGTCAAGCCAGCTTACATCGGTCACACCGTCAATATTTTTTAATTTTTGTTTGTACTCAAGAGCCTGCGGAATTGTGACGTCGGAAATCATCACCCTTGCATTCGGTATTTCGCTTCCGAATTCATTCTCCATTACGTCAATGGCAATGGTTGAGGGCGAGCTTTCGGGTAAATAATCGTTCACGTCATAATTGACCGCTACCTTACTTCTCATAACTAAACAGCAGACAAACGCAAACAAAAAAAGAATAATTATCAGAAGTTTGTGATTTATAATTTTATTGAAAAACTTCCGCATTACCTTACCTCCATTAAAAATCTCATTATCATTATATTGATAGTACTGTAATATTAAACGGTCAATCTTATGACAACTGACTGAATTTCGTACAAAGCGTTGTTTATTGTCGTATAAAATTTTAACGGACTATTGACTGAATTTTATACAAATGTATAATGATATCGGGTGATAAAAATGAAATATGAGGTTACAACTCTTAATACAAAAAGAATGCTTGCGGCTTCTCTGAAAAAAGCGCTTGCAAACAAACCACTTTCAAAGGTTACTGTAAGCGAAATTGTAAAGGACTGCAAAATAAACAGAAACACATTTTATTATCATTTTAAAAGTATTTATGATTTAATGAAATGGACGTTTGAGGACGAAGCAGTCCAAGTAGTAATGGGAATCGACCTGATTTCTGACCACGATGAGGCTATAAAATTTGTAATGAACTATGTGGAGGAAAACGAACATTTTATTAACTGCGCATATGACGCAGTCGGCAGAGAAGGTATGAAACAATTTCTTCACGCGGACTTTGTTTCGGTAACCGAGTCTATTTTTGAATACAGCGAGAAGGAATCAGGGAAAAAGCTTGACCCGGACTATAAAAATTTTCTGGTAAATTTCTACACCGAAGCGCTTGCGGGAACTATAATCGAATGGTTTAAAAACCGTGAAATTAAGGATAAAGAAAAGACTGTTCGTTATATTTCCGATACCATCGAACAGTCTTTAATCGGAATATTTAAACTGAGCTGATTTCCGGACGTGGTTTCACTCCTCTTAAAAAAATATTAATTAATATTAACAATTTTAATGCGTTTTACAAAAACAAAGTGCGTTTTATGGTGCGATTTATCTGTTATAACTTATACAAAGATAATTATTAATGTTAAGGATTTTTGCCGAATTACATTTTAACGTGTTATTTCAGATGAGGAAAGAATGCAGTTTTTAATGCAAAAATACGGATATAAAGAAATCGGGACTTGAGCAAATAAGAAATGTTTGCTCAAGTCCCTTAATCTTAATTTTGATTATTTATTATTTCATTTTAAGCTCCTGAAGAACCTCCGAAATCAGCTCGCGCTCGTCCATATGGTACTTCACGCCGCGGATTTCCTGATAATCCTCGTGTCCCTTGCCTGCGAGAACGATAATATCGCCGTCCTGCGCGTTTTCGATACAATATTTGATTGCGTCCTTGCGGTTCGGCACAACTACATACTCGCCGTCGGTTTTTGCGATACCGACCTTGATGTCCTCAATTATGTCCATAACGTCCTCAAAGCGGCTGTTGTCCTCGGTAATGACGGACAGGTCGGAGAGCCTGCCGCTCGTCTCGCCCATTTCGTAGCGGCGAACCTTCGGACGGTTTCCGCCCGCGCCGAAGAGAGTTATAAGTCGGTTCGGGTTGTATTTTCTAAGCGTTGTGAGCACGTTCTCCATAGAAAGAGCGTTGTGAGCGTAGTCGATTAGCAGTGTGTAGTTTCCGGGCACGGGCACGATTTCGACCCTGCCTTTTACGAAAACGGTTTTGAGTCCTTTGAGAATGTCCTCATTTTTGATGTTCATATCTATCGCCACTCCGATTGCGCACAGCGCGTTGTAAACGCTGAAGTGCCCGGGGATAGCAACGTCAACAGACATCTCGCGCCTGCCCGTGAGGTCAAAGTGAACTCCGAGAAACCCTGGCTTTGAGAGCAGTTTGTCATTTTTTGCGACAATATCCGCGTTCCCGTCAAATCCGAAGGTTTCGACCCTGCAGGTAGCTCCTTTTATAATTTCCTGCCACTTCTCATCATCACGGTTTATAATACCGACCCTGCACTTCTTGAAGAGCATAGCCTTACATTCGAGATATTCCTGCATATCCTTATGTTCAGCTCCGCCGATGTGGTCGTGGGAGAAATTGGTGAACACTCCGTAGTCGAACTCAATAGCGTCAACCCTGTGCCACTTGAGTCCGATTGACGACGCTTCAATTATCATAGCCTTACAGCCGTCGTTTACCATTTCGCGCATAGCTTTCTGAATCTCATAGCTTTCGGGAGTGGTGTTGTCGGTCTTTAAAAGTTTGTCTCCGATAATAATGCCGAGCGTGCCTATTGTGCCGCATTTTATTCCCGCGCACTCGAGAATTGACTTAATCATCGCAACGGTTGTGGTCTTGCCCTTTGTGCCCGTTATTGCAATCGTCGTGAGCTCCTTAGATGGGTTTTTAAAGAAGTCTGCGCTTATGTATGCGAGCGCCTCGCGTGTATCAGCTACTTTTATAACTGTTACATTTTTATCGCCGATAATAATGTCGTCACTTACAATAAGTGCGGACGCGCCTTTTGATACAGCGTCTGAGGCGTACTTGTGACCGTCAGAGTTGTAACCCTTGAGACACACGAATGCCGTTCCGGCAGTGACCTTGCGCGAGTCGTATATTATATCGGTAATCTCAGTGTGCAGACTTCCCTGAACGAGAGTGTAGTTTATGCTTTTTAAAATTTCGTTAAGTTTCATAATTTCAATCCTTTCTGAATAAAATAGGACAGGCGGGTTTGATACAGCGTTTGAAGATGTCTGTACCATATATAATATGAAAATATTATACCAATATAGGAAAAAAATTACAATACAAAAATATGTAGAGCAATTTGTACAAATGAGTGCTTAATGCCGCCAAAATAAGGCGAACATCGTTCTGATAAAATTATACTTTTGGTGGAAAAGTCTATATTTTCAAAAGCGTAATAGTTAAGTTGCACAAAGTGTCTTTAGCGAATTTTACAGATTACAATGATTAAAATTATGCACTTTTACCAAAAACAAAATATTTATAGGTAAATATGCACAAATTTACATCCTTAATTTGATGTTTTAGACAAAAAGTACAAAGGTAGTTGTATTTTTATGTTAATTTGTGGTATTATTTATATAGTGTAATGAAGGCATAGTCCCCAAATGTATGCTTTCACACACGGCGCTTGTTAAAAAGTGCCAAATATCCATTATTTTTAGAAAGAGGGAATCACAAATGAAGAAAATCGTTGCATTGCTTTTAGCTGCAATGATGATGGTTGCTGTTTTTGCAGGCTGTGGTGGACAGACGGGCGACAACGGCAGCGCACCTGCAGGAGACAACAATTCCGTTTCCGACGACGGAAACACAGAAACAGGTTTTAACGTATCCGCTGAGGACTTCGGCGACGAGACAGGCGCATCCTTAAAGGTATGGGGTCCGTCCGCATATGCAAAGCTCCTCAAGCAGCAGACAGACGCTTTCGTAGATATGTATCCTGATCAGAAGATTAAGATCAAGATTGTTGCTCAGGGTGAGTCAGACGCAGGTACAAACGTAATCCAGGATCCTCAGGCTGCTGCTGACGTATTCGGATTCGTTTCCGACCAGCTTAACAATCTTGTAAACGCGGGAGCTATCTCGCCTATTAACACAAGATACGCTGACGCTGTTAAGGCTACAGATCTCGAGGCTGCTATCAACGCTGCAACTCTTAAGAATCCTAAGACAGGCAAAGATACACTCTACGCTTTCCCTGAGACAGGTAACGGCTACTACCTTGTATATGACAAGAGCGTAGTTTCCGCTAAGCAGGCTCAGAAGCTTGAGGACGTACTTGAGGCATGTAAGAAGGCAGGCAAGAAATTTATTATGGACGCTGGCACGGGCTTCTACTCCTGCATGTTCGTATTCACAGGCGGACTTTCACTTGATGGTCTTGAGAAAGACGGTGTAACACAGAAGTTTAATAAGTACGACGAGAAAGAAGTAGTTGATACAATGAAGGCTTTCTCAACGCTTGTTCATAAGTATGCAGGCACATTCTCAAGCCTTGCTGTTGATAACATTCCTTCCGGATTCGTTTCTACAGAGAAGAGAAAGTCAACCTGCGGCGCAGGTATCGACGGAACATGGAACTCTGCGGCTGACAAAGAAGCTCTCGGCGACAACTTTGGCGCGGCTAAGCTCCCGACAATCAATGTAAACGGCGAAGACAAGCAGATTGTTTCTCTCTACGGTTACAAGATGATCGGCGTAAACTCCGCTTCCAAGTATCCGAGAACATCTCAGATTCTTGCTTACTACCTCGCTTCAGAGGAGTGCCAGAAACAAAGAGTTCAGCAGCTCGGCTGGGATCCTACAAACAAAAATATAATTGATTCCGACGACGTTAAGAACGACCCCGCGCTTTCCGCTCTCGTAGAGCAGAGCCAGCACGCTGTTCCTCAGGTTAGTATCGGTAAAATCTGGGATCCGCTCGCAACACTCGGAAACAAGCTCATCGCTGAGGAGACAGATCCTGAGAAGTACGATTTTGCTAAACTCTTAAAGGACACTATAGTTAGCATCAAGGACGAATAATCCCTAAGTTAACCTAGAGTAATTTAAAAATAAACTTACCGCGCGGCATGCTGTCGCGTGCCGCGCGGTTAATCAAACCGCATACAATGCGTTCGACGTTATCGTGTAGTTTAGTCATTTATTTTAAATAATGATTTTCAAACTGAGGGGAACAGGATAACGCAAATTAAAATTATTATTTAAACTAAATGAAAAGGGAGAGTGATTTGATGAGATATATTGATTATATGCAGCTAAATCCTTTCCAGAAGTTAGGCTATAACCTTAGTCAGTTCTTCAAGAAACTACCCGGAAATATTGCGCGTTTCTTTAAGTTCTTAGGACACGCGATTGTAGCTTTCTTTGTTGGCATAGGCAGAGGTTTCGCTAACTACGGAAAAAGATTCGTCAAGGGCGATATCTTCGTTAAACTTTCATATCTCATCTTCGGCTGCGGCAATATCGCTAAAGGCCAGGTAATCAAGGGACTTTTGTTCCTGCTCGCAGAAGTTGCGTACATACTCTTTATGGTCTTCTTCGGAGCAGGCTATATTTCACTGTTTAACACACTCGGTACTATACCGAGCCGTGAATCTGTCGATGAGTTCGGCTTTACATATACCGAGTACGGCCACAACTCAATGCTTATTCTTCTCTACGGCGTTGTAACAATCGTAGTTACGGCTGTAATTTTAGTAATCTATATCGCTAACACAAAGAGCGCGTATAAGGCATACGAGACGAAGAAGAACGGTCAGCACCTTCCTACCTTTAAGGAAGAGATGAAGGAATTCTTCGACGAGAAATTCCATATTACTCTTATGTCCGTTCCTTGCCTGTTAATCGGTATCTTTACGATACTACCGCTCGTGTTTATGATACTTATTGCTTTTACGAGCTACGATAGACAACATTTGCCGCCCGGAAACCTTTTTACGTGGGTAGGCCTTAATAACTTTACCGACCTCGTAAACATTACTAAGGGCGCAAGAAAAGCTTACACTTTCGTAAGTCTGGCTCAATGGACAATAATTTGGGCAATCTTCGCTACATTCACGAACTATATCCTCGGTATGGTTGTTGCCCTTATGATTAACAAGAAGGGTATCAAGCTCAAGAGCCTATGGCGTACGCTCTTCGTTGTAGTTGTTGCCGTACCTCAGTTCGTATCTCTTCTTCTTATGAACCAGATGCTCCAGGAAAACGGCGCTTTAAATCAGCTAATATCTTTAATTACGGGTCAGGAGTTCGCCATGCAATGGCTGAACAGTACTGCGTTGATGGCTAGGGTCACGGTTATCATTATAAATATCTGGATTGGTATTCCTTACACGATCCTTATTACGTCGGGTATTCTTATGAATATCCCTGCCGACCTGTACGAGTCCGCAACAATTGACGGCGCGGGTCCTGTGAAGAGCTTCTTTAAGATTACACTTCCTTATATGCTCTTCGTTACGACTCCGTACCTCATCACCAGCTTTATCGGAAACATCAATAACTTTAACGTTATTTACCTGTTGACGAACGGCGGACCGACGAAGAACACAGCTCTATATCAGGCGGGTGATACGGATATTCTTGTAACGTGGCTGTTTAAGCTGACTATGACTAACCAGGATTACAACCTCGCGGCCGCAGTAGGTATCCTTGTATTTATTGTTTGCGCTGGCTTGTCGCTTATCACGTTTAACCTGACTAAGTCCGCAAAAGACGAGGAGGCGTTCTCATGATAAAAAGCTTTAAATTAAGACGTACTCTTGCGAATACATTTATTTATGTATTGCTTGCCGTATTAGGTCTTATCTGGATTTCTCCTCTTGTATACCTTGTTATTCAATCTTTCTCGGGCGATAAGACAATAATTCCGCAGACGCTCTTCCCGGAAGCATTCACGTTTGATAACTATATCAAGCTGTTCACGAACACTTCCGAGCTTAACTTCCCGAGATGGTATCTCAACACCTTTGTTGTTGCTATATTTAGCTGCATCATATCGACGGTTTCCGTTCTTATGGTGGCGTACGCGTTCTCGCGTCTCCGCTTTAAGTCCCGTAAAAAGTTTATCAACGTCGGTATGATTCTCGGTATGTTCCCGGGCTTTATGACAATGATTGCAATTTACTACCTCTTGAAGGCGATGGGTCTTACTCAGACTCTCGTTGCTCTCGTTATCTGTTACAGCGCGGGCGCGGGTCTGGGCTTCCAGATTTCAAAGGGCTTCTTCGATACGATTCCGAGGGCTCTTGACGAGGCGGCGACTATCGACGGCGCTACCAAAAACCAGATTTTCTGGAAGATTATTCTTCCTATGTCTAAACCAATCGTAGTTTATACGGTTCTCACCTCATTTATCGGACCTTGGACAGACTTTATTCTTGCCAAGATTATTATGGGAGACGCGCGTGAAAACTATACGGTTGCTATCGGACTTCAGCTGATGATTAGCAACGACTTCAGAGCAAGATACTTTAAGATGTTCCTCTCAGGTTCTGTACTCGTAGCTGTTCCGGTTACACTCCTGTTCCTAAAGATGCAGAGCTACTACGTTGAAGGCGTAACTGCCGGCGGCGTAAAGGGTTAATAGCCCGAATAAATTAAACCTTTAAGGGCGGCTTTTCAGTCGCCCTTTTATTATTAAATTAATACAGAATATAAGACTTCGGTTTAACCATAACACCCTGAAACGGAGTGATAACTATGAAAAAAACGGCTTTCAAAATATTATTAGTATTTCTGATTTTGACAATAACTGCCTCTTGCATTTCGCTTTGCGCGTGCTCGGTCAACATTAATTTGATTGACGATCCTGTTTCAAAGCTGAAGGCTGACGCGTCTTCCGATAAATACCGAAACTACTACGAGATTTTTGTAGGCTCTTTTGCGGACAGCGACGGCGACGGCTCGGGAGATTTACAGGGTATAATTGACAAGCTGGACTATCTGAACGACGGCGACCCGAACGGCGGTAACGACCTCGGTGTTGACGGTATATGGCTCACGCCGATTATGCCCTCGCACTCATATCATAAGTATGATGTAGAGGACTATTTCGACATAGATGAGAAATTCGGGACAATAAAGGACTTTGACAAGCTGGTTAAGGAGTGTCATAAGCGCGGAATAAAAATAATTATCGACCTTGTCCTGAATCACAGCTCCTCAACTCACCCGATGTTTGAGAGCGCTGTTTCGGAGATTGAGCAGGACGGAAAGCCGGGTAAAAACGCGCAGTATTACGAAATCAAAAAGTACAAAAACGACCCGGGACAGGGCTACACGGAAATTGCAGACGGCTACTACTATGAGTCGAATTTTTCAGTCTATATGCCTGAGTGGAATTTAAGCAAGGAATGCACGCGGGACTATTTTAAGAAAATCGCGGAATTCTGGCTTAAAGAACACGGCGTTGACGGCTTTAGACTTGACGCCACGCGCTATTACACCAACAGTCACACAAACGGTGCGGAATTCCTCAAGTGGTTTTACAATGAATCAAAGAAAATTAAGCCTGATGTGTATATGGTCGGCGAAAATTGGACGAGCAACTCCGAAATTTGTGATATGTACGAATCGGGCATAGACAGCTTTTTCGCTTTCGGTTACGCGGATTCGACGGGTGGTTTTGTGAATGCGGTCCGTACCGAAAGCGCGGGTAATCTCGTAAGCTCCGTGAAAAATTACGAAAAGAATGCCAAAAGCGTAAATCCGAACGCCATAAACTCCTACTTCCTTTCAAATCACGACCAAAAACGAAGCGCAAACTTTATCAGAATCGCGGGTGAGGCAGGAACAAAAATGGCGGCTGCTATGTATATGCTTATGCCCGGCAACTCCTTTATTTACTATGGAGAGGAAATCGGTCAGACGCAGGAAATTGAGCAGAATGACGACGAGTACAAGCGCGAGCCGATGATATGGGACATCGAAAATCTTCCTGATATTGTCGTAAACGGAAAGGCTATGGCAGACGCCGAACACGCGTCCTACGGCGGAGTGGAACAGCAGATGGACGACGAAAATTCAATTCTCAGTTTTTATAAGCGCATTATCAAAATCAAGAATCAAAATCCGCTTATAGCCAGAGGGGAGATTTCCGAGTATGAACTCGACGACCCGAGTTTGTGTTCGTATGTGCTCAGCGATAAGAGCGACAAAAATAAGATAGCAGTAATCCACAATTTGAGCAAAACAGAGACAAAAACTGCGCAGATAAAGGAGAGCGGCGCAAAGCTTCGCGGTTATCTCGTTGCGTCAAACGGAACGGACGAGCAGGGTAATGTTCATAACGACAGCGTTAAACTGAGTGGAGATACTCTCACTCTTCCGCCGTATTCGACAGCGGTGATTTTGCTCGTGGGAGAAAGCGGAAATGACTGATTTTGAGCGCAGGGTTTATGAGCTTGTCAAGCAGGTTCCCGAGGGAATGGTCACGACCTACGGCGATATAGCGAGAGCGCTCGGCAACCGCCGAATGTGCAGGGCAGTAGGCAACGCTCTGCACAAAAACCCCTATGAGGGGATTGTTCCCTGTCACCGCGTTGTGAATTCCGAGGGCAGGCTTGCCGATGCGTTTGCTTTCGGCGGAAGCCACATACAGAAGGAGCGCCTTGAGAGCGAGAACGTTGAGGTGGTTGACTTGCGCGTTAATTTGGAAGTGTACAGATATATTTTTTAATTGACAGAATGATAATACTATAAAATGGGAAGCGAAAGCTAACGCCACATAGGGCAGTAATTTAAAACAACATTCAAATACAACCAAACATGCGTTAGCAAAAACATAAGACAGCATAGAAGGCAAAATGCTTTCTGTGCTGTCTTTCTTTATGTTTGTTTAAAATCACATATTCGTCAAATGGGAGTCTCTTTGCTGCAATTCAGGCAAAGAATGCCGAACGATATGTGAGAAAATACTACATAGCGATTGATAATTTTGAATAAGGGATACTTAGTTAATTTCAAGCCCGTTTGCCCACGCAAGTACATCATCAGCGGAAGCATCGGCGGCAAAACGGTGTCCGTCAAGCCATACGGCTCCGCCTGTGGAGGACCGCAGCGCCGAATCGCTGCTGCCGAATCCGCTGCTCGCGGAGGTACAGAACGCTGCTAAGGTCTTGCCTGAGAAATCATAGCTCTCGATAAAGGTGCTCATGATCTTCGGCGCTTTGCCCCACCAGATAGGATACCCGATGAACACGACATCATATTGTTTCATATTCTCCACAGAGCCGGAAATCGGGGGACGGGCGTCGGGATCGTCATTTTCCACGGATGCGCGGCTTTTGGAATTTCCGTAGTCCAGGTCCTCGTCTGTATAGGGCTGTTTCGGCACGATTTCATAAAGGTCGGCGCCGAGACCGTCCGCTAACTTCCGCGCTATGCCCTCGGTATTTTTGGTTGCGGAAAAGTATGCCACAAGTATGTTACTTTTCTCCGACTCCTTATACGGCTCGGAAGAAGAACCATCAGGGTTTGATTTCGGCGTTTTGGATTCTTCCGTGGTTTCTTGCAAAGATTCGGTGCTTGTGCCATTTTCCGCCGTTTTATTGCCTCCGCCGCAAGCGGCAAGGGACAGCAACATAGCGGTCGCCAGCAAAATCGTTACAATCTTTTTCATTTTCATTTCAAATCTCCATATTGTTTATTATCTACAGGCTCGAGCCACTCGTTAGAGCTGTTTTCTCCGGGCACTTCAACGGCAAGATGAGAAAACCAGCTATCCGGCGCGGCTCCGTGCCAATGCTTAACTCCCGCGGGAATGTTTACGCAGTCTCCCGGTTCCATCTTCACGGCATCCTTGCCCCACTCCTGATAGTAACCGCGTCCGCCGACGCAGATTAGGATTTGTCCGCCGCCCTTGTCGGCGCGGTGGATATGCCAGTTGTTTCGGCAGCCCGGCTCAAAGGTCACATTGAAGATACCCACCTGCTCTTTTGATATAGGGGCGAGATAACTCTGCCCCGTGAAATACTGCGCGAAGCCGTCATTGGGCGCGCCGATGGGGAAAAGAATCGTGTTCTGATATTTGTCCTTTTCTGTCAGCTGAGGCTCAACTTCTTTCCATACGTCTTTCGCCAAACGGAACACCGCCCATGCTTTCGGCCAGCCCACATAGAATCCAACGTGGGTCACGATGGCGGCGATTTCCGCACGGGTCACACCGTGAGCCTTTGCGTTTTCGAGGTGGTACACCAGAGAGGAATCCGTGACCCCGGAGGACATCAGCGCCACGACGGTTAGGACGCATCGGGTTTTTAAGTCAATGTCTTGGTTGTTCCAATTTTCGCCAAAGAGAATGTCATCGTTGAAATGCGCGAAATCAGGCGCGAAGTCGCCAAGCTGATTTCTGCCGGCGGTTTGAGTGATTTTTTCCATTTTGTTTTTCCTCCTGTATTTTCTTAAACTACGTTTCCTGCTTTCTGTTTTCCGTTCTGTGCCATGACGCCGACAAGGGCGTGGGGAACGTACAGCTCTTCCAGATAATCAATTTCGTCCTTCGTCAGTTCCAGCTCCGCGGCACGGGCAGCTCCCTCCACATGGGAGAATTTCGTCGCACCCACTATCGGGGAGGTGACTTTCGTCAGCAGCCACGCAAGAGAAATTTCCGTCATGGAAACGCCCCGACGTTCAGCTAGCTCCTCCACACGAGCGATAATTCTGCCGTCCGCATCCGCTGTGGAGTCATATTTAAATTTTGCGTAGGCGTCCTGCTCCAGACGCTTGGAAGTCTCGCCGCGGCGCTTGGAGAGCCGTCCGCCGGCAAGGGCGCTGTACGGCGTCATAGCAATCTTCTGATCTGCGCAGAAAGGAGCCATTTCACGCTCTTCCTCGCGGGCGATCAGATTGTAATGCCCCTGAACGGATACGAACTCCGTCAGACCGTTTTCTCTTGCATAGAAATTTGCCTTGGCAAGCTGCCACGCAAAGCAGTTGGAAATGCCGATGTAACGGGCTTTGCCCGCCTTGACCGCATTGTGCAGTCCCTCCATAATCTCCTCCATCGGCGTGTGGTAGTCCCACATATGGTAAATGTAAAGGTCGACATAGTCCATGCCGAGATTTTTAAGGCTTAGGTTCAGATAATTCTCTATGTGTTTCTGCCCGCTTACGCCCGCATCAATCTCGTCCTGCGTTCGAGGCGTGAACTTCGTAGCAATCACATAGTCGTCCCGTCTGGCAAAATCACGCAGCGCTTTCCCCACATACTGCTCACTGGTGCCGTTCTGATAGACGATGGCGGTATCAAAGAAATTGATACCAAAATCAAGGCCGTGTTTGATGATCTCCCGTGTCTGCGACTCGTCCACTGTCCAGCTGTGTTGTCCCGTTGCCGAGTTGCCGAAGCCCATACACCCCATGCAGATGCGGGAAATTGTCAGATCCGATTTGCCGAGTTTCGTGTACTTCATTGTCCGTTCCTTCTAAAGAACTGTCTCAGCCCATGCTTTTAGGCTGGCCGCCGTTTGTCTGCCGTTCAGCATTTTCCCTTCAATAATAACTGTATCCGCCGCCACGGAGGGCTTGAGTCCTGCCACGGCTTTACCAAATCCGCTTCCGCCTGAGGTGGCGAACAGAACAATCTTCTTGCCGGAGAAATCATAGCTTTCCAAAAAGCTGTTGATGATTGTCGGAGCTACATACCACCATATGGGGAACCCCAGCAGAATAGTATCGAACGCTGCGATGTTGGCGTTTCGGTCCGCCAACGCTGGGCGGCTGCTCTTGTCATTCATCTCAACGGAGCTGCGGGATTTCTTGTCCATCCAGTTCAGGTCAGCCTTAGTGTACGGCACCGCAGGCCGTATCTCATAGGTGTCCGCGCCGACCGCCTCTGCCAGTTCCTTTGCCACACGCGCCGTAGTTCCGCCGGCGCTGAAATACGCTACTAATATTTTGCTCATCTTCATTTGCTCCTTTATAAAAATTTTCTAAGTTAACAGGTCGATTATGCGTCGGTTGCTTTCGTCATAAAAGGGGTAAGTCCCGTGCGCATTATGAGAAATGTTCCGCCTGCATATTTGAGGAACCCTTTTTGTGCGGGCTGCTTTTTGATGATTGCGATTTTCATTTATCGCCTCCCAATAGCTTTCTCACACAATTATAAGTGATTTCATAGATTGTCATAAACACATAATTGACGCCCGCTTCTTCCATCGCTGTCCGCTGTTTTTCGGTAACAAAGGCGTAGGGATAGATACCAAACATAAACGGGAAAAAGGTGTAAATAAAATCCTGTTTCTGCTCAACAGTCATATCGGGGAAATACTGATGAAGGCACGCCATGACCGTGCGTATGGATTCTCCGTACGCGACCTTAAATTCTTTCAGACGCTCAGGTCGGCTGCCGGTTTCCATGTCGTAGTGATTCATGGACATAATTTTCAGAAGCTGGGCGCGTTCCTCCAAAGAGTGCGCCAGCATATCGGCAAATTCGTCCTTTGTCATCATATCGACTCGTTCCATTGTCTCCCGCAGTGAGGCGATCCACAGCTCGTACTCGCGCTTGAGCAGTGCAAGAAAGATTTCCTCTTTCGTTTGGAAGTAGTTGTAAATGGATGTGCGTGTGAAGCTGGTTATATTGCCGATCTCCTTAATTGTAATTTCCTTAAAACTCATAGTCTGATAGAGCTTTTCACATGCATTGATAATTTCCTCTCTGCGTGCCTCCGTTAACTGTGGCGATCCTTTGGGCATTTTGTGTCCTCCTCATTTTTCTTCATGGTTCTCTTACCTCCTGACTTGCCAATATGTTCTGACACTGTGTCAGTACCTTTAGTATAGTACTATTCTGACACTGTGTCAATACAGTTTGGAAATATTTTTAAATTTTTTTGAAACAAGCGATACATATTGAAGCGGAAGCATCTAAGATGACTTGCCACCTTTCTATGTTGAAAAGAATAACCGATTTACGCATAAAATTTATTGCAAGGAAATAGGGACAAGAGTATAAAATTCTGCCCCTCTTTATTATATACATAGATTTAACTTATTAAAACATTATTTCTCCGATACCATTTTTAGAAGTTTTACCCGAAATATGTTTTTGGAAAGCGTTAGAGCGGAATCGGTCGCTTTTCCCACGCCCAAACCAATTTTTTTATCCTTTACATCATCCTGTTTCCCGATTATCGTTGTACTTTAAACCGAATACAAAATAATCCGACATTATAAAAAGTATTTCCGAAAAACATCTTATAAATTTCCAAACACCTTGTGACAAAACTTTGTCGTGTACTTCCCTATAATTTAATTGTATCAAGAAAGCGAAGAATAAAGGAAGTAAAAAAATGAACGCTGAAAAAACCGTGAAATATGAGGAGTCCAACCTTGGACTGCTCAAAAGTATCGTCGAGAAATCAGTATACGCATTACTGGGGGTAATAATAAGTCAGGGAGTTATTTTCGGAGCTCTGGCACCGTTTGGAGGCAGTTACGTTGCCGCCGTACCGCGAAAACAAATTTTTTGGTCGGCGCTGGGCGTTTCCGTCGGATATATAATTCTCAAGCCGTCCGACGCATTCCGCTACGTTGCAGTGACGGTTGCAATCTCACTTGTGCGCTGGGTTGCACAGGACATTAAGCGTATCAGCCGCTCTGTGCTTTTTGCTCCCTCGGTGGCTTTTGCGCCGATTTTCGCGTCGGGCGTGGTGATGATGTTCGTCAGCACAAGCACGCTTACGGACTTCTCAATGGTAACCGTAGAGGCGCTTGTGGCTGCTGCTGTAGCATATTT
Organism: uncultured Clostridia bacterium; assembly: GCA_947625485.1. Classification (GTDB taxonomy): domain Bacteria; phylum Bacillota; class Clostridia; order Oscillospirales; family Acutalibacteraceae; genus Ruminococcoides. The sequence goes on from CANQOP010000004.1 coordinate 41,501, forward strand.
CATCGAGCGCAGTATATTCCTCGTAAATACGCGCCGCCGCCTGACCTCATTTTCCCAGTCGGAGCTTGCAAGCCTTGTGATGACGGGCTGCGTGTTTATGCTCTCGCTCGGACGGCTGGAGTTTGAGCGCGTTTCAGTAGGGCGTATACTCGCGGTGCTTATTATCCTTATCTGCGCTCGCTACGGCTCGGTAGTCGGCGGCGCAATTGCGGGGGTCGCCACGGGAGCCGTGTTTGGAATGAGCGCGGCGGACTTTGCATTTATCTGCGCGGGCTATGGTTTCGGCGGACTTATCAGCGGTCTTTTCGCGCCGTCGGGCAAGCTGGGTGTGGTAATCAGCTTCATCGTCTGCAACACGATTATGCTGCTCTCCACGAGCGACAACCGCCTTGTTCTGCCTCTGTTCGTTGAGGCGGTCATAGGCGCCGCGGTGTTCATGGTTCTGCCGAAAGAGCTCGAGAGATACGTCACGCCGTTTTTTCTACCAAAGGAGAACAGTAAGGGGGAGCAGAGCCTGCGGAACTCTATCGTTATGCGGCTCGACTTTGCCTCAAATGCGCTTAGGAATGTCAGTGGAGTAGTAAACAGTGTAAGCCGTAAGCTCAAGAAGCTCTACGCTCCGAGCATAGACTTCGTGTATGAAAGCACCGCGTGCGACGTGTGCGCGGGATGCGGACTCCGCGCCTATTGCTGGGAGCGTCAGAAAAATACCACTAAACAGGATTTTATGCGGCTTTCTGCTCCGCTTAAGGCGCAGGGATTCATAACGGAAAACGACGTCGAGGTTCTGTTCTCAAAGAAGTGCTGTCGTCAGGTGGAGGTAGCCGACAGCATAAGCCGAAATTACCGCGATTATCTCGGAGGAATCGAGGCGAGCGAGCGCGTCTCGCAGATTCGTTCCCTCGTCGCCGGACAGTTTTCAGGGTTGTCCGAAATTCTCGGTAATATGGCTACCGAGTTTGAGAATTTCAAAAGCTACGACCCGGACGCGAGCGCGCGTGTGACGGAGTATCTCCACTCTCAGGGTTACGTCGTTATGGAGTGCGGCTGTATGATAGATTCGAGCGGCAGAATGTCCGTGGAAATTCAGCTCACTAACAGCAAAAAGCACATCAGAAAGGCGGCTCTTGCGCATGATATTTCCGCAATATGCGGAAGGTGCTTTGACACACCGCTTATTACCGAAATAGGTACACAAAAGCGCGTTGTGCTCAACGAAGTTCCTGTCTTTGACATTGAGGTCGGCGTGTTTCAGCATGTGTGCAGCGGCGGCAAGCTGTGCGGAGACTGCGTAAACTGTTTCTCAAACGGCTTTGGACAGTTTATCGCGCTCATAAGCGACGGAATGGGCACAGGCGGACGAGCGGCAGTCGACAGCAATATGACTGTTTCTATTCTCACAAAGCTGTTAAAGGCGGGACTGGACGAGGACTGTGCGCTTCAGGTCGTGAACTCTGCTCTTATGGTAAAGAGTGAGGACGAGAGCTTATCTACTGTTGACCTCGCAAAAATTGACTTATTCACGGGAAAAACCACGTTTAATAAGGCGGGCGCGGCGTTCACTTATATAAAAAAAGGCGGTCACCTTCTTAAAAAAACCGCTGAATCACTGCCTGTTGGAATACTGGGCGATATTAAATTCGCTAAGGAAAGCGTCAGACTTTCGGGAGGAGATATGATTGTTATGCTGTCCGACGGAGCTGTTACGAGCGACGAAAAATGGCTCGAAAAGCTGATAAAGGATTTCGGAGACGGCGCGTGCGCCGATCTCGCAAAAACCGTTGTGAAGGAGGCTATGGACCGACGAAAAGACGGTCACGACGACGACATTACGGCGATTGCAATACGACTTATAAATAATGAATGATAAAAGCGTGTGTGGTTTGTGCTTAATTTCATATACACATCGCGAGTGCGAACGCTAAGGGAAAACTGAGCGGATAGAACACAAAAGGGTCGGGAAAATATCCCGACCCTTATTGCGTTATATATTATTTTACTCTTACCTTTAGTTTAAGAGTTTTAACACCGTTTACTTTTACCTTAACTGTAGATGTACCTCTGGCTTTTCCTTTGATTTTAATAATGTCATCATTTTTTTTGGAGACAATCTGAGCTTTTGAGGTAGATGTGTACTGATTTTTTATCGACTTAGCCTTTCCGAACAGTTTAACGCTCACGGTCTTTCCCTGTTTAACGGAAACGGATTTAACCGCTTCGTATTCTCCTTTGTTTTCTCCGCTTGTCGTTTTTTTCTTGAGGACGGGATTATTAATTACCCTGATAATACCTATATAAACTTTTCCGCTCGGCAAAGGAACCTTTACATTAGCCCTGCCCTTTTTGAGCGCCGTCATCTTGCCCTTTTTTGTCAGCTTGATTATTTTCGGATTTGAGGTTTTATAATCGGTCAGCCTTTCGCGGTCAACGTACAATGTGCGTGTATCGCCCGATTCACAAGCGCCGAGATCTGTGCTTTTGCTCGAACTGCTTACAAGGTATTTAAAGCCATTTTTTTGAGCATATTTCTGAAGATTAGTGTAACCAGAAGTATCATTGCAAATTATTTTGAAATTTTCGTACTTTTTAGTTGTTTCATCACGAATAGTCGTAGTATCGCCGTAATATCCGTCGTCCCATCCTCCTCGCGTGTTATAGTATCCTAAGCTTTGGTATCCTAATATAGTATCAGTATCATTAAAATCCATTGATTTTAGTGATTTACAATGATAGAATGCCCTGTCACCTAGTTTGTTTAATTCAGAGGGAACGGTAAATTTAGTCAGCGATTTGCAACCTAAAAAAGCAGCGTTACCGATTTTTTTTATACCATCGTGCAAGGTAATCTTTTTTAGTTTTGCGCAGCTTATAAATGTGGTTGGCTCAATCCTATTTACCGACTCAGGAATATTTATTTTCCTAAGACTAACACACTCTTGGAAAGCTCCTTCACCTATATATGTAACGCTTGATGGTATTTTAACAGTTCCGAGAAAAATATTGCCGGAAAAGGCATATTCTCTTATACAAGTGACTGTGTCAGGTATAACCAAATCAAATGTACTTTCATCGTCCAATTCTATAAGGACGTCTGAAGGAAAGGCAAATGCATGGTAACCAATAATCGTGACAGGATAACCGCCGAGCTTCTCCGGGATAAAATTAACTCCTCTTCCACGGGTATCTCTTCCGCTGGTATCAACTATTTCGACGTATTTATTATCGATTATGCGGTAGTGAAATGTAAATCCGTCTATAGTTTCATTCAGATAATCATCGTCCATAGCATTTGCGGGGATAGAAAATAACGCGCTAAGCAGTATTATCAATGCCATTATAAGTGATATTTTTTTCATAGTGTTTCCCTCCTTATGAGATTTAAAAATTTCTCTTCTACTATAGTAGAGTCAGAAAAGCTGAAAAAAGTTTCAAAATTTAAAAATCTTTTCAAGAAAATATATGCTGAAGTACAGTCAATAAGCAAAAGACTGTCCGTAATGACAGCCTTTGCTGTTATATAACTTTTACTTTAAGACTAAGAGTTTTAACGCCGTTTACTTTTACCTTAACTGTAGATGTACCTCTGGTTTTTCCTTTGATTTTAATAATGTCATCATTTTTTTTGGAGACAATCTGAGCCTTTGAGGTAGATGTGTACTGATTTTTTATCGACTTAGCCTTTCCGAACAGTTTAACGCTCACGGTCTTTCCCTGTTTAACGGAAACCGTCTTTGCCATTTTGTACGTTGCCTTTTTGCCTTTAGTGACCTTTTGCTTGAGTACGGGGTCGTTGGTAACTTCGATAGTTCCCTTGTATCTTTTTCCGCTCGGTAAAGTAACCTTTACAGTAGCCGTACCCTTTTTGAGAGCCGTCATCTTGCCCTTTTTTGTCAGCCTAATTATTTTCGGATTTGAGGTTTTATAATCGGTCAGCCTTTCGCGGTCGATATATAATGTGCATGTGTCGCCAGAATCACATGTGCAGAGATCTGAATCTTTACTTGAACGGTACACCAGATATTCAAAGCCGTTTTTCGAGGCGTAATTCTCCGGACTATTTTTATAGTTATAGCCTCCGCTATATAACATGTTGTTAATAATTTTAAAATTTTTTATTTTCTTATTTCCGAAGTAATTTCCTCTGTATCCTACACTTTGGTATCCTATTCTAACGGGTGAATAAGAGAAATCTAACGACTTAAGAGAACGACAGGAGAGAAACGCTTTGTCGCCGAGTTTTTCTAACTTGGTGGGAATATGAAATTTAGTAAGCGAAACGCAGCAATCAAAAGCCGACTTACCGATTTTATATATATCGTCGTGTAAAGTGATCTTTTTTAATTCTGAGCACCCGGAAAATGTTTCCGCTTCTATCTTTTTTACAGATTCAGGGATATTTATTTTTTTAAGCTCCACGCAGTTCGAGAAAGCCGCTTTACCTATATATGTGACGCTTGAGGGAATTTTAACGGTTCCAACCTCAGGGTTGTTCTCAAAGGCACGGTCTCCTATATAAGTAACCGTATCAGGAATAACCCAATCTCTGATTTCGTATTCACCGGGCTCATCCGGATCGTAATTACCCCAAAAAGCACTTTCATCTATAATTGTTACGGGATACCCGTCGATTCTCTCGGGAATAAAATCGTATCCACTGACTATTTCCGCGTATTTGTTGTCAATAACGCGATACCAAAATTGAACTCCGTCTATAATTGCTTCCTCCGCATTAGGTAGTGCGTATGCAGGGACAGCGAAAAATGCGCTTAGAAGTATAACTGCCGCCATTATCAGGGATAGTTTTTTCATAATGTTATCCTCCTTTGTTATTTTAAATAAGAAAAGATGTTTTCTGATTAAATATTATCACCGAGATTTTTAAAATTCAATTGTAAGATATACAGAATTTACCAACTGCTGATTGTGCAATACGCAATAAATTTCACGCACAATTTTGTGAACAAATATTAAAAAACTCTATTCTACTATAGTAGCGTCAAAAAAGAGTAAAAAAGTTTCAAGATTTTGAAAGACTTTTAAAAAATACCTCCTCTGGGACAAAAAAGAAAGCCTGCGCGCAGGGCGCAGGCTGTTTAGGAGGTACAGCCCCCAAAACACCGGGGGTTGAAAACACCTTGTTAAGCTTCTTAGTTTTCGTATAAATCAGTCTTCTCTGTTGATTTCTTCCTCCATAATCACCGCTCTGTCCGCCTTGCCCTTGGAAATATAGGCAAAGGGCGCGGTAAAGAAAACTACACCGTAGTAGTTTATAAAGCGCCAGACGAGTGCCGCGCTCTTGAGCGTTCCGTGGAGGAAGAACGTCCCGAAGAACGCCGCAAATCCGAGCTCCGCCGCTCCCGAAGCGCCTGGTATCGGTACCATACCGCTCATAAGATTGACGTAAGCCTGAGAGGAAATAATCTGCACGGGACCGGCGGCGTCAAAACCCAGCGAGCGGTAGATAAAATACGAAACGAGAAACATAAACACAAACTCGATAAACGTGAAAATCGTTGCAGGGATAAGTAGTTTCGGCTTTTTGTATATATCCTTGTTCGAGGTATGGAAGTTGCTGAGCTGTTCGTCAATAGCGGCGACTTTCTCGTCAACGTTCTTGATTATGCGGATTTTGTTAAGTATTTTCGCAATGAACATAATAAGTCTGCGGCTGAGCTTCGGCGAAAAACTGAACAGCAGCATAACCGCTGTAACGCCTATTTGGGTGATAAAGCCGAATGCGAGCAGGACTATGACGAGCGCCGCGTTGCTAAGATTTAAAATAAAACCAAGGTTGATAATAACGGATACAATGTTAATGAGCGTCAGCACGACCTGATACACCATAAACTTCTGTATAAGGCGCGACGTCGCGTAGCCTATGCTTATGCCCATCGAGTGCATAAGGTAAACCTGCATAGGCTGACCGCCCGTTGACGACGGTGTGACCGCGCACCAAAAGAGTCCCATAAGAGAAACCTTTATCGCGTCGGTAAAGCTGAATTCCGGACAGTCGTCCTTTATAAAAATATAGATAACAAGAGTTTCAAAAAACATAAACAGAAGCTCGGAGATAACCGCAATAACTATCCAATACCATATCACGTTTATATCCGAGTGGAGAAGGTCATTAAGTCCGTCCTTGCTGAATATAAAGTAGAGTACGATACCTATGCAAAGCCCTATGACAAGGCAGTTAAAAACGAGCTTGGGTTTTATTTTAAACTTACTCATAGTACCTCTCAAATTTCTGAAATTATACCCTCAAAAATCGGGATATTGCTTTCGTTGTCTATAATCATAAATAAAAACGGTCGGTTGAGGTTGACTTCTTTTTTTGCCTCGATTTTTTTCGGGTTCGAGTAGCTCGGTTTTTTAACATCGGAGCCTGCTGCGTTCACACTGAAAGCAAGGTTCTGTCCGGCGGCGGATACTGTGGCTTTCTCGTTGAAGGAGAGCCCTGCGAAATCTCCGTCACTGAAGATTGATTTTACTCCCAAATTCCTGAGAGCTTTTTTGTATTCCACGTTTTTCTCTGCCCGAAACTGCGGCAGTGAAGCCTTACAGATGGTAAAGATGTCCATTGAGTTCAGAATTTTCTGGTATTCCTCGTAATTGAGCGAGCGTGCAAGCTCCCCGACGCTAACGCCCTTGTTCGGTAGAAGCGCGATAAAGCGGCACGGAGTGTTCTTATAATCCTTTATAAAGCCCGTACAGTTTCTGCCGCTCAAAAACATTTCCGTGCTCTGCATAAATGTCGCGTCGCTGTTCTTTTCGCCGCTGAAGGTTCCCTTTGTTATTTCATCGGACCTGTATCCGCATAGCCATTTATCCGTTAAATACGCGGTAGAGGCGAGGTCAATATCGCCGTCATACGAGCTAAAAAGTTTTCCGAGCTTTCTTTGTGTTTTTTCGCTTAAATAGCCGTTTATTTTTTCGGGAGCGTCCTTATCTCTTTTGAGACGCCTGATACCCTGACTGTAGCAGTCGGCGTTTTTCTGTAGGAAATCTGTGCTCACGATAACGTCTTCGTCTACGAACATATCGGCGCTTAAACTGACATAGCAGCTCTTGCCGCTGAGCTCTTCAAGTCGGGCGAAGAAGTATCCGTTGCATTCGTTGAGCTCCTCAAGACCGAGGTTCCTGCCTGTGAGCTGCTTGAGCTCCTTCTGCGTCGTGCCGCTTGCGGCGTTCTGCAGCAGACTGAGCTGACCGTAAAGACCCATAGGGCAGAGAAATACATTCCCCGAGTTTTCTGTCATTTCCGAGAGCAAATTAAGCGCAAAGCCCTGCGCGGAGACCTTATATGTGTTGTAGGAGTTCGGCGTTTCGGTTTCGCCTGACTTAAAGCTGTAGTATCGGCTGTCGCTCGGCGTGACCTTTGCCGCTAAATCCTCTCCCGCTGTGTCAGCCGAGCAAGAGCATAGTATGACCGCCGCAAGACAGACGGACAAAAACATTTTTAAAATTTTCAAAACAAACCTCAGTTCGAGCTTTCTATAAGCTCCAGAATTTTTTTAGAAGAGTTATTACTGCGGATTTTGCGGCAGTTTTCGCGCATTTTCTCAAGTATTATCTCGTTGTTAATGAGATTGCGTATAGCGTCGCCCGGATTTTTGTCGAGCAGGATTGCTACTCCGTTCTCCCTGAGATAGTCGGCGTTGTCCTTTTCCTGTCCGGGATATGCGCTGTAAATCGCCATAGGAAGCTCGCATTGCAGGCTTTCGCTGACTGTGAGACCGCCGGGCTTGGTTATAATTATGTCGGAGGCGTGCATATAGTCCTCGACATTGCTGACAAACATAAGCAGCTTTGTGTTGCTTCGCGCAATTTTTTCAAATTTTTTGAACAGTTTTTCGTTGTTTCCCGTGATAACTATGAACTGACAGTTTCCCGCTTTGTCGGCTATTTCCCGGTAAAAGTCGAAAACCTCCGTAACGCCGAAGCTGCCCGCCATAAAGAGCACAGTCTTAACGTCTTCCTCTAAACCTATCGTGCGCTTTACGACCGCCTTATCTGCCGGCGCGGAAAACCTCTCGAGCACGGGTATTCCGTACGGGTGAACGCGGGTGCGGTCAATGTTGTATTTCCGTTTAAAGTCGTCCACCATTTCGTTGCTGCTTACGATGTAATGGTCAATTCCGTTGGCTATGTAAGTGTAGTGAGACTTAAAATCGGTGACGAGGGCGATAATCTTCGCAGAAATTTTTCCGTCGGTTTTGAGCTTTCCGAGCATAGTTGTAACGAATGCGTGGCAAGATATTATTACGTCCGGCTTAAACTCCTCAATCATCGGAAGAAGATGCTTGCCCCGTGAGTTGTTGATATTGTTTGTGAGGCTGTTGAGAGCGCTGCGCTTGTCGGAGTCTTTGTAAATTTTACCGTAGAGACGCGGTGTTTTTTTTACGAGAACAGAATATCCCTCGCACACAAGGTAATTATACACATTGCCGCCCATTTCAAGACCGTCGGCAATTTTGACCTCGTGGTCGGAATTTTTTTGAAAATATTCCATAAGCGCCTGCGCGGCTCGTTTGTGACCTCCGCCTGTAGAAGCGGTATAAATCAGAATTTTCATCCTCTGCTCCCGTTTAAGTAAACATACATATCTATATTATATACAATTTTACCCTGAATTTCAATACGTATTTTACTTATATTTCGCGCGAATTGGAATGTATTCGCTCTAAAACACGATACAGCGCATTACGTTTCGACTCCGGTGTATTTGCTGCGCGTGATTACGCCGAATAGACCGATGTGAGAAAAATAAAATTTGTCGAAATTTGAAAAAATATCTTTATTTCCTCAAAAAAAAGGAGTATTATAATAACTAAAGATTTAACATTATTCAACTTACATATATAAAAAGGAGATTTAAGGTTGAACGACTACTACGCAGAAAAATATAACCTTGATGAATATTTGAAAAAGCCCGAGTCCGAGGAACGCTCCTCTCAGAGACGCTCGCGCACAAATTCACGCGCGGGAGTATCGAAGTCCGCGGGAAGAACCGCGCGCTCGTCCGTTCGGAGAAATACCGCACAAAAATCCGGTGAAACTCGCGGAAGAAGAGAGAAATCGAGGACTGCTGCGCGCTACGCTGCACCGAGAAATTCGCGCAGAAATCAGCCCAAGCCTCCTATGAAAAAGAGCAAAAAAATATTAATTACATTTGCTGTTTTAATTGTCGTTGCGGGAATAAGCGCGGTAGCGTTTGCGGTCGGCTCGGATATGTACCGCAACTACAGAAAAAGTCTTCCGTTCCACTACTCTCAGCGGGTGTCTGTGGCGGGTATCGATATAAGCGGACTGACGGCTAAGGAAGCCAGAGCGAAGCTTAAGGCGGAGAGAATGACCGCAGTTAAAGATGTAGCGATTACAGTTAATGCGAGAGGAAAGGTCCAAAGGTTTACGAAGGACAGCTTTACCTATAAATTTGACTACAAAACTCCCTTAAAAGAGGCGAAGAAGTACAGCCTGCGCGAGCAGGGGCTTTACGATCCGCCTGCCGGAGTTGTTGAGGACGAAACGAAGCTTACCGCTGACAATCCCGAGTTTAAGATGAGCTACGAGGTTGAACAGGATTCAATCACACAGCAAGTCAATAAGCTCGCGTTAAAGGTTGACAAAAGCCCTGTTAACGCGCGCGTTTCAAAATTTCGTCCGTTTGCCGAAAACCGCTTTACCTACAAGGAGGGTATGAACGGCTATCAACTCGATAGGGAGTGGCTTTGCCGGGAGATTTCCTACTTCTTTAACGACGGGCGCAAAGAAGCGACGATAGACGCGGCTTATGATACGATTAAACCCGAGATCACCGTCAATGACCTAAAGGAGAATATTGTAGGACTGTCGAGGGCGACGTCCTACTCGAACAACACGCTGGACGGCACCCACAATATGGCTGTTGCTCTTTCGGCGTGCAACGGCTCGGTAATAGAGCCGGGCGAGATATGGTCGTTTAACAAACACACGGGCGACTCGAACCGAGAGGACCTTGGATACAGAAAGGCGCAGGTTATTGTGGAGAAAAAGCTCGAGGAGGGTGTCGGCGGCGGTATCTGTCAGGCGAGCACGGCGGTTTTTAAGGCGGCTGTCCTGGCGAATATGGGAGTTATAGAGCGACACAATCATTACTGGGCGTCGGGTTACGCCTATGCGGGCGAGGACGCGACTATCGACTACCCGAACTTAGACCTGAGACTAAGGAACAACACAGACTACCAGATGTTTATGGAGTGCAAGGCGGACGGTAACAACCTCATAGTTAATATTTACGGTTATCAGGAGCCTGAATACGACAACATCAAGATATACAGTGAGAACTATGATATTGAGGAAGAAGAAAGATTTCACACAAGAACCTTCCGTGTACTGTATAAAGACCACAAAGTCGTGCGCAAGGAGACTATCTGCACTTCGACCTACAGTCTCACAGACAATCATGTTGTCCGCATTGAGGATGAGGGAACGTTCAGAACATCCGTAAGCGGAATAACCAAGTCCGAGGCTTAATAGATATAATAAAATTTGCCGGATACAGTTAAGCAGTCTCGGGCACAGAATTAATAAAAAGTATTAAAGTCGCTTTCAAAAGCGGCTTTTAATATTTCCTTTTATTTTGCAAATACTAATTTAAAGCTTTACGCAACCATATGATATGAAAGGAAAAAATAAAATGATTAACAGACAAGGAAAATATACTATGACTTTCTCCGACTCGATAATTACGGGCTACGGCTCGGTTGCGGGCAAAAAGGAAAGTCAGGGACCGCTCGCCGAAAACTTCGACAAGCTTATCTACGACCCACGAGCAGGACAGGACACTTTTGAGAAAGCGGAGAGCCTTTTTCAGCAGGAGGCTGTCCTCGCGGCGCTTGGCAGGGCGAACAAAAAAGCGGAGGAAGTCGACTTCATATTTGCGGGAGACCTTCTTAACCAGTGCATAAGCTCAAGCTACGGGCTAAAGGTTTTTGACATTCCGTATCTCGGACAGTACGGAGCGTGCTCGACTATGGCGCAGAGCCTGATTATGTCGGCTGTTATGGTAAGCGGAGGCGCGGCGTCTAGCTCCGTGTGCGTTACTTCGTCGCATTTCTGTTCCGCGGAGCGTCAGTATCGATTTCCGCTTGAGTACGGCGGCCAGCGAACCCCTGCCGCCCAGTGGACGGTCACAGGCTCGGGCAGCTGCGTCGTTGAAAACAGCGGCAAGGGTGTGCGAGTCTCAGCCGCGACGATAGGAAGAATTATTGATCTCGGTATATCCGACGCCAACAATATGGGCGGGGCAATGGCGCCTGCAGCGGCGCAGACCATATGCGACTTTTTTAGAGATACCGAGACAAAGCCGTCAGATTATGACCTCATACTAACGGGAGACCTGGGATACGTCGGCGCGAAATGTCTCTACGAGCTTTCACAGCGCGAGGGCTACGACGTCGAGGGCTATCACAACGACTGCGGACTTATGATATTCGACCGCAAGGCTCAGGACGTCCACGCAGGCGGCTCGGGTTGCGGATGTGCCGCGTCCGTGCTGTGTTCGACGATTATCCCCGATATGCTGAACGGTAAATATAAAAATATTCTTTTTATAGCTACGGGCGCGCTGATGAGCCCTGTTTCTACTCAGCAGGGACTGAGTATTCCGGCAGTTGCCCATCTTGTCAACCTGACAGTCTGAGTGTAATACTTGAAAGAAAATAAAAACTGTTTAAGACCGCGTTTTTCAATGCGGTCTTTTGTATTTTTACGCAGCCTTTAGTTGCACATAAAAGTCCAATGAGCGGGAGTGCGAATGGAGCGCGCATTTTGTATTCTGTGCAACTGTTGAATTTTCTCATTGTCTGTTATATAATTATAAAAATCATGAGCTTGTTTTTCAAAAATTAAACGGACTCGCCTGTCTTTGAGGCGGCGGCACTGAAACAATAACGGATAAAAAATTACTATGCAAATTCGACATAATGTGATATACTGAAAAGAAGAACACCACATAGATTTTGAGGTGCTTTATGTTTAAGAAGATACAGCTTATTGATGATAAGGTCATTGACAATATCATTAAAATACGTTCTCCTATTAAAAACAAAATAATGATAGCCGCCTCATCCGCAGGTAACCTCGGCATAATTTGGTTCGTTATCTGTATGCCGTTTCTGATTTATGCCCCGTGGCGGCTTACTGGAGTAAATATTATCCTCGCACTCGGCTTTACGCAGCTTATCTGCGAGGTTATACTCAAGCACATCGTTCGCCGCGAGAGACCTGCGTGGCGGCTTGCCGACGAGGAGCAGCTTATTCATCGTCCAAAGTACTACTCATTTCCGTCAGGTCATACATCGGCGTCGTTCTGTGTGGTTGCCGTGGTATCTCTGAGGTGTTCGTGGCCCGTAATTCTTATTGTTGTCATAATTGCGGTTATGATAGCTACCTCTCGCGTTTATCTTCGCGTGCACTACCTGTCCGATGTTGTCGTCGGAATGATACTCGGACTGCTTTGCGGAGCGTCCTCGGTCTCAATATTCAATCATTTCGCAAATATGTTACTCGGATAGTTTCGACTCGCAATTATAATTTCACAAATATAAGCAAAGACGCCAGGGCATTCCTTCGGCGCCTTTGTTTTTTGCTGTGATTATAAATTTCAGCTTTATAACGTTTATATTAGCGGTTATGGGATAAAAGTTATTTTTTTATTTTTCTTTACGGTAATTGACAGCCTTGTATTACTAATTGTAATATAAATTTTTTCTTATTTTTCAATAAAGAATATTGTGGAAAACCCTGCGGATAACGTGGAAAGATAAAATAAATTGAATTGTAAGGTTTAAATAAAGCAATTTACAAATTAGTTTTTCACATTTTCAACAGAGTTTTCCGCATTTTATTTTAAATTAAAGAACATTACAAATAGTATAATTCCACGAGAAAATTAAATAAAACAGGTTTAATTCTTAATCGAAAATAAAAAGAAACAGAATTGTAATTTTGTCGCCAAAGTAATCATACATTTATTAGAACCGGACAATAGTTTTCGGCCCTCCCTGACATTTAGTTAATAAGGTAATTAATACGGTGATGAAATGAAAACAAAGTTATTCAGTATTCAGGAGCTTTCAGGTATCTTTGCAGTTTCTGTCGCGGTTCTCTGTATGTGGAGTTTGTATTCGCTTACGGACGGACTGTTAATTACTGTGCTTTTCTGCTCTGTAAACGGCAGTATCTGGGAGCAGCTTAAACCTCTGCTTTTCTGTTACTTTATCTACGGCGGCTACGAGCTCTTTTCCTCAAAACCTTACTTCCGCCGCTTTGTTGTTGCGAAGGCGTTTGGCTTGTATGCGGCGCCGGCTGTCTTTATCGCGATGTGCCATATCCTGCCATACTATGAGAATATTACCGTAAAGTATGCGGTTTGTGCCGTTTCTCTTGCCGCAGGTTTCCTTACATCGCGCCGTATAACTCTTATGGAGCGCGACCTCAGCGATATGTTTACCGTTGCCTGCTTTATGTTACTGCTCGTTTTTGTGATGTTCGTGTCATTTACCGCCTATCCTCCTCACCTCGAGCTGTTCCGCGATCCGGAGACGTCAATGTACGGAATAATACCCGACTACCTCGATGTGGGCGCGTTTATGCTCGGCTGAGTCGTAGTTATCAACAAAATTCCCTTATTTTCTTTATAAAAAAAATATTGACATAAAACTTTGCTATACTATAAAATTGGTAAACTGTATAAGGGTGTTGCTTATGAACGAAGAAAGAGGGAAGCAGTACGACGACGTTATCGCGGGCCGCAATCCCGTGAGCGAGGCGATTCGTTCCTCGCGCGCGATCGACCGAATTCTTGTCGCTAAGGGCGCGCGCACGGGAGCTGTCGTCGGCATACTCGCTAAAGCGAAGAAAAAGAATATTCCCATTAAGGAAGTTGACGTCAAAAAGCTTGATTTTATGGCTCACGGAGCTAATCATCAGGGTATAATAGCCCTAGCAGGCGTGAAGGAATACGCTTCTGTCGAGGATATTCTCGCTCTCGCCGAAGAGAGAGGAGAACCCCCTTTTATCATTATTCTGGACGAAATCGAGGATCCGCACAACCTCGGCGCTATTATAAGAACTGCGGAGTGTACGGGAGCGCACGGCGTAATTATTCCGAAACGCCGCAGCGCAACTCTCAGCTATGCAGTAGGAAAAGCGAGCGCGGGCGCTGTGGAGTACGTTCCCGTAGCGCGGGTATCTAACATAAATAACATCATCGAAAAGCTGAAAAAGGACGGTTTGTGGGTTTACGGAGCCGATATGAACGGCACTGACTTCACCGAGTGCGATTTCAGCGGCGCGGTAGCTCTCGTTATCGGAAACGAGGGCAGGGGCGTCAGCCGTCTGGTGCGCGAGAACTGCGATGAAATGGTTTCGCTGCCGATGAAGGGGAAGATTAATTCCCTTAACGCGTCCGTTGCGGCGGGCGTGCTTATGTACGCTGTGGCGGCGAAGAGAAAATAAAGGACTGATACTATGAAGGATAGAAAAAAAGAAGATTCTCAGAAAATCGACATTTCCTCAGAGACAGTTTCAGAAAAGAAAGAGGACTTTAAGCTTGAGCAGATTCTCGCCGAGACTCGCTTTATTACCGAGCGCGACGCTATGAAAAAAGCCGCCGAGAAGTACGGCGCGCGCCCCGAAATGGACGAGATTTTCAGTAACGCCGACAGAAAGGTGAGGCTTACGAACAGCAATCCGCTCAATTTGGACAGCAAGAAGAGGTCCGAGAACCCCGAATCTTCTGAGGATAACGAAATAAAGGGGGAGAAAAACGCCACAACTATGCAGGCGGAAATTATGATGGATACCCCTGACGAGGAGAACAAGATAATAAACCTCACCCCCGAAATCCCGGAGGGGACAAGCGTAGCCGAGGACGTTATCGAGGACAGTCCCGAGCTGTCAGAGGTAGACCCCGAGCTCGGCTCGATGTTCTCTACAGGCGACGACTCCTTGGAAATCCTCAAAAAGAAGGACAAGCAGAATCCGTATGAGGGGAATTTTGAGAAGAAATTTGGAGTTAAAAAGCCGTCTCCCGACGCGCGCACGGTCGAAAGCCGCGTGCCCGTATATCAGCAGAACTCGGACGTGGATATGGTACACGTCAGGGCGGGTCGCTTCTCGAGCGTTGTAAGGGGAGAGTACGAGCAGTATCTGCGCTCGAAGAATCCGTCAATTTCACAGGTGATAAAGACCGAGATGGCAAAAGTCGAAAATATGCCGCAGAAGGGCGATAAGCGCACTAATAAGGAGAAGGTGCTTTCCGCCGTAGTCGGGTTTTTTTCGGGCGACTCGTCGGACGACTCCGATATTCCCGCCGATCAAGTTGTGACCGTTGAGGATTATGGCGGAGAGGAGGACAAGAAGAGTATCCTCTACGAGCTTAATTTAAATATCCGTAAGCTCTTTGTACGCAGCTTCGTAATGTCGATTGTGACGTTTATTTCCCTTGTGATTACCGTGCTCGTAGGCGTTATTCCCGACCAGCTTATTGCAGGTATTGTCCACGCTCCGATAATTTACGCGGTAGTTAATTTCCTCATTGCGGGAGTTGTGATTTTTATAAACAGAATAACTATTTATTCGGGACTTACCCCTCTCGTAAAGCTAAGAGGAAATTCCGACACTGCGCTTGCCGTAGGAGCAATAGGTATGGGACTTCAGGCGATAGTTTCGCTGTTTAGGCTTTTCGGTATGGAAAGGTTCGATATAAGTTTCTATACCATAATTGTTACAATTGGTTTTTTGTGTAACTGTATCGGTAAGCTGATGATGGTTCTAAGGGTTAAGGGCAATTTTAAATTTATTTCGTCAGAAACTCCTAGCCACGCCGTCAAGATTTATACTAATGAGGAAATCGCAAAAAAGATGATGAGCGGCACCGTTTACGAGCAGCCGATCATTACATATCACCATAAGACAAAGTTCCTGTCGAATTTTCTCAAAATTTCCTACGCTCCCGACCCGAGCGAGGATTTAGCAGGCAAGATTGCTCCTGTTACGGTAATCTGTTCTCTCGTTGTAGCGGTACTGTTCGGAGTGCTCAATACGTCGTTTACAGGCGCGGTTGACGTTCTGGCGGTTATGTCCGCGGTAAGTATCCCTATTTGCACCCTTCTTGCGGTCAATCTTCCTATGAGAATGATGTGCAAAAAGCTCAATAAGTACGACGCAATGATTGCGGGCTATCCGTCTGTAAAACAGTTTTGCGACAGTAACGCCGTTATGATTGACGCTGTCGACCTCTATCCAGAGGGTTGCGTAAGACTCGACGGAATCAAGACCTTCGCAAACCACCGCACAGACGAGAGCGTGCTCTCCGCAGCGGCTATACTAAAAGAGGCTCAGAGCCCGATGTTCACAGTATTTAATAAGAGTATGCTCAACCGTGAGGGCGGACCCGCATTGCCTGAGGTCGAGTCAGTGCTTTATGAGGACGGTATGGGCCTTGTGGGCAGGGTGAACGGAGAGAGAATTCTTGTCGGAAACCGCACGCTTCTGCAAAAATATAATATCGAAACGCCGTCCGAAGATTATGAGGAGAAATATCTCATAGAGGGCAGGCAGATTACATATCTCGCTCAGGGAAGCGAGCTTATTTCGATGTTCGTCACAACCTATACCCCCGATAAGGAGGTTATGGACGCGCTGCAGCGCGGCGAGATTGACGGGCTGTGTTACCTTATCCGCACCACCGACTGCAATATTACCTCTGATTCGATTTCGCGTGATTTCAACCTCTTCCACCGCAGCATAAAGATTCTGCCGACAGGTCTCGGAAACGTGTGCAAGGAGGCACAGTCGCAGCAGGAGGAACAGTCCAGAGCTTACCTCGGTACGCGCGGAAAAATCTCATCAATGGTGCGCGCTGTGGCGGGCTGTGTTAGAATAAAGGGGAATATTTCGCTCGCTATCGTGATACAGCTTATCGCTCTTGTGCTCGGTCTGCTGCTGGTGGCGGCGCTGTGTCTGTACGGTACTTTGTCGGTACTCGGTACTATGCAGATACTCTGTTATTCGCTTTTCTGGGCGCTCGCGGCTATTATCGCGCCGCTTATTCAGAAACCGTAAAAATAGTGTGTAGTCACACTGTTTTCATTCTAGCTTATATTGCCCGCTCGATTTGCCGCTGTGCATCAAACGAGCGACGGCGGAATTTCCGTTTACTCCTTATCCGCCCACGATAAGGTTGTGGAAATTTTTACTTTAATAGGAAACGCCGTTTTCTATTAAGTATTTGTATTTTCCGCACAGCTTGCTTTGCGAGGCAACGTGCGATGAGTGAAGAAAGCGTGAGGCGCGCGTTTTCTTGACTTTTATTTGTGGGCGGAAAGGCTATGGGAATTGTACTATGTTAATTGCACCGTCGCTTTTATCCTGCGACTTTTCACAGTTTGGAAATGAAATAAAGAGAATGGACGACGCGGGCGCGGATTATATGCATCTCGACGTTATGGACGGTCACTTCGTGCCGAATATCACCTTCGGCGCGCCTGTAATAAAGTTCGTCAGGAGGTTTACGGACAAGGTGTTCGACGTTCATCTGATGATAAGCGAGCCTTTAAGGTATATCGACGATTTCTGCAACGCGGGCGCCGATATTATCACGTTCCACGTAGAATGTGACAGCGGTATAGACGAAACCATCGAAAAAATCAAAAGCCGCGGTGTTAAGGCAGGACTTGTGATAAAGCCGAGAACGCCTGCGGAGGCGGTTTTTCCGTACCTCGACAGGCTTGATATGGTTCTCGTTATGACGGTTGAGCCCGGCTTTGGCGGTCAGAGCTTTATGGCTGATATGCTCCCGAAGGTCGAGTCTCTGCGCGGCGAAATTCGTAAAAGAAACCTCGAAGTGCTGATTGAGGCGGACGGAGGAATAGGTGAGCAGAACATTAAGCAGTGCGCAGACGCGGGCGTTGATGTAGCCGTTGCAGGCACAGCCGTGTTCAAAACGGACGACCCGAGAGCCGCGATAGCGAAGCTCAAATCATTATGTGTATAAACAAGAAAGCGCGCGATGCACGCTTTCTTCACTTATCGCACGTTGCTTAGCGGCAGCAAACTGTGCGAAGAATACAACTGAAGCCTGCGCGTTGAGCGCAGGCTTCAGTTGTATTACATCCTTTAAGGAATCACGAATTAAAAAAGTGAGACGCGATTGTTTTTACCGCACATTCTCCGGCAATTTCCCTGCCGTTTTCTTCTATTCTCGCCGCAGCCACCCTGCTGCATACATAGCAGTCCCCAAATTCCTCAAGCATAGCGAGCGTGTAAAGGGATACGGGCTTACTGTCAACCAGAAGGTAGTATTTATCGTCCAGCAAATATACGCTGTTTTTCGGCAGGCTTGATGTATTCCTTACGGCGACGCTCGCGTCAATCAGCGCGTCGACTGTACTGAAAACGCAGCACAGCTTTTTGTCGCTGCGCTTTACGCGGTAAATGCGGCGTTTCTGCTTTGGCGAGAGAGTAAGAAGAATGAGACAGCCGCTCTTATGCGGCAGTGCCTCAACAAGCATTTTTTTGTTGTCTATGCTCATACCCGTTTTGCTGCACGCGAGCGTGAGCAGTCGGCTGAGTATTCTGCGCGAGTGCGGGTCGGAGAAGCTCAGAGTGCTGTATTCGAGTGAAAAGTCCTTCATATCGTCACTTCCGAGCACAATAAGTACTTTGCTCGGGTCAATCTGTTCTATAGTCATACAATCACCTAATAACATAATATGTGAGAACAGGCAGGTTTGCAAGTGATTATTATTGGATGTAAAAAATTGGATATGTATAGTATAAATCTGACAATTTTTTACCAATATTTGTTGCATACCGTTGTTATTATATGTTAAAATTAACAAAAGACTATGTCTATAGGAGTGGTACTATGTCTAATTGGTTAAAGGACGCTATATTTTACGAGATTTATCCGCAGAGCTTTTATGACAGCAACGGCGACGGAATCGGCGATATTCAGGGTATTATCCAAAAGCTCGATTATGTAAAGCAGCTCGGATGTAATGCCATATGGCTTAACCCTGTATACGATTCACCGTTTAAGGACGCGGGTTACGACGTGCGCAACTACAGAAAGGTCGCGCCGCGCTACGGAACGAACGACGATTTGATTGAACTTATAAACACCGCACACAAAAAGAAAATACACATTATTCTCGACCTTGTTCCGGGTCACACAAGCGACACCCACCCGTGGTTTAAGCAAGCTCGTCAGGCAAAGGAAAATAAATTTTCAAACCGTTACATTTTCACAAAATCGGTTTGGGACGCTCCGCCCGAGTACCGTATGATGTGCGGACTCTGCGAGCGCGACGGAAATTATATGGTCAACTATTTCAGCAGTCAGCCTGCGCTCAACTACGGCTTTGCCGAGGTTACTCACCCTGAGTGGCAGCTTCCGATGGACCATCCCGACTGCCGCGATACGGTCGAGGCGCTCAAGGAAATTATGCGTTTCTGGCTCGACCAGGGCGCGGACGGATTCCGCGTTGATATGGCTGACTCACTCGTTAAAAACGACGACACAAAGCTGCCTACCGCGACCATATGGGCTGAGGTACGCGAGATGATGGATAAAGAATATCCCGACGCGGTGCTTGTCGCGGAGTGGTGCAACCCTCCTGTTGCAATTAACAAGGGAGGCTTCCACTCGGACTTTTACCTCGACCATATCGGCAACGGCTGCAACGTGCTTTTCCGCGCCGGAGACTGGGGAGACAAGGCGTTTTTCAACAAAAACGGTCAGGGTAATATCCGCGCGTTTACCGACGAATATGTACCGAACTATCTTCAGACAAAGGACAACGGTTATATCAGCTTTATAACCTGCAACCACGATACTCCGCGTTTGACCGCTTACCTTGACGAGGAGGCGATTAAGATCTCTTACGCGACGATTTTTACCCTTCCCGGTGTTCCGTTCCTATACTACGGAGACGAGATAGGTATGCGTTACCTTAAAGGGCTTACAAGCGTTGAGGGCGGATACAGCCGCACAGGCTCGCGCTCTCCGATGCAGTGGGGGAAAGGCAAAAATTTCGGCTTTTCAGGAAGCGACACGACGTATATCCCCGTTGACCCTGACGAGAACGCTCCGACTGTAGAAAACCAGTGCCGCAAAAAGAACAGTATCTACAAGGTTGTAAAGGACGTTATCAAGCTCAGAAAGAAGTACAAAGAGCTTGGAGCCGACGGAGATTTCGAGGTGCTTTACGCCGAGGAAAATTCCTTTCCGTTCGTATATAAGCGCGGCAGGTTCGTAATTTTCGTCAATCCTCTCGACAGACTTGTCGACGTAAAGTTCGAGTACGAGGTAAAGCAGGAAATTTACAGAATAGGCGAATTTGTTCAGTCGTGGGAGAAAATGACATTAAGCCCTCAGAGCTTCGTAATTGTAGAAGTATAATTATTATACCGAAAGGCACCCGACGGGTGCCTTTTCTGGTTGAACAAATCATTTACAGGTGATAAAATATTATTTGTATATTTCTTAAACAAATCTTAATAACATAGATACTTTTTTCTTAATTACGGAAAGGCTAAAATGATAGTCAAGGAGGGCGAAATATGTATAACATACTAATCTGCGACGACGAACAGGATATTGTAAATGCTCTGAAAATCTATCTTTCCGACCCGAACTATACGATTTTCGAGGCGCACAACGGGCGCGAGGCGATTGAGGTAATCTCACGCGAGGAGATTCACCTCGTGTTAATGGATATAATGATGCCTCAACTCGACGGAATTTCCGCTATGGTAAAGCTGAGAGAAACGAACAACGTGCCCGTAATTTTGCTGACGGCAAAAAGCGAGGATACCGACAAGATACTCGGACTGAATGTCGGAGCGGACGATTATATTACAAAGCCGTTCAACCCTGTCGAGGTCGCCGCGCGGGTGCGCTCGCAGTTAAGACGGTATATGCAGCTCGGCGGTTCAATCGTTAAGAGGGACAGTTATGTTGTCGGAGGAATAGAGCTAAATGACCGCTCAAAAACTGTCGCCATCGACGGAGACGAGGTGAACCTCACGCCCAAGGAGTACGATATATTAAAGCTCCTGATCTCAAACGCAGGCAGGGTTTACTCGCCCAAGGAAATTTACGCCGAGGTCTGGAAGGAAAATCCGTTCGGAGGCGAGAACACGGTAGCCGTACATATACGCCATCTCCGCGAAAAAATCGAAATCAACCCCGCCGAACCGCGCTATTTAAAGGTAGTGTTCGGACAGGGGTACAAAATCGAGAAAGGAAAGGGCATATGAAGTTATTAAAAAAATCAGGCGAAGAAAAAACCGCTCTCATACAGCGCACGGCTCTCATACAGCGCACTGCGGCAAAGGCCGCGGCGTTTTTCCTCACTTTAGTGATGACGGCTGTTTGTATTGCGGGCATAATCATAGCATCGGGTATGGCTCACAGCGGAATATACACAAAGTCTGAGGACGAGTTTATGCGCGAACAGGCAGGCGGAATAGTGCAGAGCGATATGAATGAGATCGTCTCTTATGTAATGAAAGGCAGAAATAGTTTTGAGATTGAGGAGTTTTGCAGTTATAAAAATATTTCTCGGGTAACCGTTACGAGCGAAGATGTTCACAGGACCGTATGGTCGTGGAAGCGTGACGGAGAATACGAAAATGACACAGAGTATAATATGTACGTTCGATGGGATAACAAATCAAATCTGATTACGGATATATCCTCAAGACGGTTTTTGTCGGATAGGTCTGCAAAAAATGTGGAAAAAATAAAGTTCTCTATTCACTACCTCAACCCGCCCGTAATAGACGACAGCTATAAGCAGCGGTACGACTTAATTCATCTGGCTTACTCTATGCGCTACGCGGTGTATTTCATTATTTTCGCGTCCGCTTTTCTTGCAATCGCTTCGTTTGTGTTTCTTATGTGCGCCTCGGGGCATCATAAGGGCAGGGAAGAAGCAGAGAAAGGCTGGGGAACAGGCTTTCCGCTAGATTTGCTTTCGGCTGTTGTTTTTTTACCGCTGTTTCCATTGTTATCTCCCTATAATTTCAATGATATTATTATCGTTCTTATGTGGCTTTGCGTGTGGGAAATTCCGTTTACGGCTTTCTGTATGTCGTTTGCCCTGCGCGTAAAGCTCGGTAAATGGTGGCGTAACACGATAATTTATAAATTCATTCGCGGCGTTGTCCGTATTGTCAGAAAAATTCCGTTCGTGGGGAAAACGGCGCTCATTATTTCGGGAGTGTTTCTTGCTGAATTTATACTTATGGTCGTAAACCGGTCCTCAAACTACGACCAGATTCTCGCCTTATGGTTTATAACTAAGCTTATTTTGTTTTCTGCTGTTATCTTTGTCGCTGTTCAGCTCAAAAAGCTGAAACAGGGCGGAGAGGCTATAGCAAGCGGCGATACCGAGTATAAAATCGACAGCTCGAAAATGCTTATTCCCGATTTTAAAGAACACGCCGAAAACCTGAACAATATTTCCCGCAGTGTGAACATTGCGGTAGGCGAGAAAATGAAGAGCGAGCGAATGAAAACCGAGCTGATTACAAATGTCTCCCACGATATTAAAACGCCGCTCACCTCAATCATAAACTACGCGGATTTAATCGGCAGGGAAGAGTGCAAAAACGAAAAAATCACGGAATACACCGAGGTTCTGCTGCGTCAGTCGAAACGGTTAAAGAGGCTCATAGAGGACCTGGTAGAGGCGTCGAAAGCGTCTACGGGAAATTTAGAAGTCGTACTCACACCGATTGACGCGAACATTATGCTTATGCAGGCGGTTGGCGAATACGAGGAAAAAATAAAAGCCTTTGACCTTGAAGTTATAACCGATGAGCCGTCGGAGCCGATTTCCATAAACGCCGACGGAAGACGCTTATGGCGGGTATTTGACAATCTTCTGAACAATATCTGCAAGTACGCTCAGAGCGGCACGCGCGTCTACCTCTCGCTCGGGCGCGACGGAAACGACGCGGTAATAACCTTTAAAAACACTTCGAGCGCTCCGCTTAACATAAGTGCCGACGAGCTTATAGAGCGCTTTGTACGCGGCGACGAGTCGCGAAGTACAGAGGGCAACGGACTGGGACTATCTATCGCGAAGAGCCTTACCGAGCTGCAAAACGGAACATTCGGAATTTCTATAGACGGAGACCTGTTCAAGGTAGTACTGCGGTTTCCTCTTGTTTAACTTAAAAAAGGACAGACGGATTGCTTTAAAAGTAATCCGCCTGTCTGATTTTATATTTGTTGTTAATTAAAGAATATATCCGATTTTCTTCATAGCCTTGCTAAGTGTGCGCTGAGAAATTCTGAGAGCGATTTCGTCAGCCTTTCTGTAGCACTGCTCGAGATAAGCTTTGTCGGCGATAAGCTTTTCGTACTCAGCTCGGATAGGTCTGAGCGTTTCCACAACAGCCTCTCCTACCGCAACCTTAAAGTCGCCGTAGCCCTTACCCTCAAAGTCCTTTTCAATCTGCTCGTGAGAAAGACCCGTAACGGCTTTGTAAATATCCATAAGGTTGTTGATTCCGTCCTTGCCCTCCGCGTAGCGCACGCACGCTTCGCTGTCGGTTACGGCGCGCTTGAATTTCTTCATAATAACCTCGGGTGCGTCCAAAAGCTGAACGCAGCCGTTTACATTTTCGTCGGACTTACTCATTTTCTTCGTCGGGTCCTGAAGGCTCATAACGCGCGCGCCTGCTTTCGGAATGTACGCCTCGGGAACCTTGAATACATTACCGTAAAGACCGTTAAAGCGATTAGCAATATCACGCGTTAACTCCAGGTGCTGCATCTGGTCGGCGCCTACCGGGACGCAGTCCGCCTGATAAAGAAGAATATCAGCCGCCATAAGAGAGGGGTATGTAAACAGACCCGCGTTTATGTTGTCCGAATGCTTTGCGCTTTTATCCTTGAACTGCGTCATTCTCGACAGCTCTCCGAACTGAGTATAGCAGTTGAGCAGCCACGCGAGCTGAGCGTGCGTCGGAACGTGACTCTGAATAAAGAACAGAGTTTTCTCGACGTCAATTCCGCAAGCTAAAATTGACGCGTATGCGTCTAAAATGTTTTTGCGCATTTTAGCCGGCTCCTGCCTGACCGTAATCGTGTGCAAGTCGGCGAGAGCAAAAATACAGTTGAACTCATCCTGCATATTTACCCAGTTTTTAAGCGCTCCAAGATAGTTGCCGAGCGTTATCGTGCCGCTCGGTTGAATTAAACTGAGCGCGATTTTTTTCTTTTCGTTTTCCATAAAAATTACCTCGTCATTTTAGTATCAGTAGCTTTTAATCAGCTCTCCGAGAGCACGTATGCCCTTTTCGAGCTGCTCGTCGGTCGGTGTGGAGAAATTAATTCTGAAGCCGTCTGAGCTTTCGTTCTCGTCCGTGAGGAACGCGTTGCCCGGAACTACGCACACCTTATTGTCAATCGCTCTGCGGACAAATTCAGGCATATCAACGCCCTTGGGGAGCGTGCACCATATAAACAGACCGCCGTCGATTTTGTTGTAGGTGATTTCGGGGGCGCAGTATTTATCAAGCAAATCCATAGCGAATTGGGCTTTTTTTCGGTAAATCGTGCGGAGTCTTTCGAGGTGAGCCTCGAAGTCGTACTTCGTAAGATATTCATAGCACAGCATCTGCGACCATATATTAGTATGCACGTCGCTTCCCTGCTTGCATACCGTGAGCTTCTGAATAATCGGCTTAGCGGCGATTACATAAGCCACGCGGATACCGGGCGAGATAACCTTACTGAAACTCCCCGCGTAGATAACTCTGCCGTCCGTGTCGAGGGTTTTGATTGCGGGAAGAAACTCGCCGCTGTAGCGCAAATCGCCGTAGGGGTTATCCTCTAGGATAAGCACATTGTATTTTTTCGCGAGCTCGTACACTTTCCTGCGCTTTTCAAGAGACATAGTTACGCCCGAAGGGTTCTGAAAGTTCGGGATTGTGTAGATAAATCTCGTGTTGGGGTTATCCCTGAGCGCTTTTTCGAGCAGTTCTATATTCATACCGTCGCTTTCAACGGGAACGCCCGCCAGCTTGGCGTTGTACGCGCGAAAAGAGTTGAGCGAGCCGATAAAGCTCGGCGCTTCCGTGATTATAACGTCACCCTCGTTAACCAGAGATTTGGTCGTGAAGTCCATAATCTGCTGCGCGCCTGTCGTGATAATAACGTCGTCGCTGTCAAGTCCTATATCATACTTCGACTTCATATATTTTTTAATGTGCTCTCTCAGAGGAGCATATCCCTCTGTTACGCTGTACTGGAGAAGAGCAATTGGATTTTCCCTAAAAAGTCTGGCGGAAATTTCTTCAAGCTCCTTTATCGGGAAAGCGTCGGGAGACGGATTGCCCGCCGACAGAGAAACAACGCTCGGGTCTGCGGCATACTTAAAAATTTCCCTGATTGCGCTTGGTTTTAAGTTATTAGTGCGGTCTGAAAATTTATACTCCATTTCTTTCATTCCTTTTCAAAAAAGTATCCGTCTAATTTTACCATATCTTGGCTTTTGTTTCAAGTATCATAAAAATTTTAACACAAATGCAAAAAATAGTAAAAAAAGTAAAAAAAAGTTGTAATATAGACGACTTTGGTGTATAATTATATATATATTGTTTACAAGCGTCTTTTTTCGGACAAAAACTGACCGAGGAGGTATTTTTATGCCATACGGATATAATAATCGCGACTATAAAAACTACGGCGGCTACAGGCCGCCTCAATATAACAGAAACCGAAGGAAAAGAGGAATACTAAGCAGACGTACGAAAAACAGAATTATTATTGTTGGGACGGGTCTGGTGGTTTTCGCGCTGATAATTGCTATGATTTCCTCGTGTATAAGCTGTGTTTGCTCGCCGCGAGGAGAGGGCAATACCCTTGACACCGCCACCAAAAGCGCTGCATCGGTAAAAAAGGTTAAGAAGAAAAAGGTTCAGGAGCTTTCCTTCCGCGAGCCGAATATCAAGGATAACAGGGAAGCCGAGAAGGGAACCAAATCGGGAGAACTTTTTATATGGAATAAAATGGCGTTCGAGATGTTCTACGGAAGCAGCGACAGGGCGAGGGCTTACGCACAGACGATTAACAATGCTAAGAGAACTCTCGGAGATAAGGTTAACGTCTACACTATGATTGTGCCCAACCACACGGAGATGGGACTTCCGGGCAGGTTGAAGAACTCGGAGGACGGAGCCGTTACCTATTCTCAGGCGGACTATATAATGACCGCTTACAAGGCTTTGGACAGTAAGGTAAAGTATATTAACGCATATAACGGACTGTCCGCTCACTGTAACGAATACATCTACTTCGGTTCAGACCACCACTGGACGGGACTTGGAGCATACTACGCGTACGAGGCTTTTGCCAAGGAGACGAAAAAGCCCGTACTTTCACTTAAGGACTGCACGGAGAATAAAATCGACGGCTTTACGGGTACCTTTGTGAAAATGACAAGCGAAAAACTCGACACGGATACCGTTCATTACTGGACGCTTCCTTACGAGGTCAGTGATGTCGTTACGGATAACAGCGGCTCTACAAATACATATGACGGTCCGTACTACAACTATGCCGCTCCGGGAAACTACACCTACGGCGTATTCCTTTACGGCGATAATCCGCTTGAGGTGCTCACGAGTTCGAGCGATAAAGCGGAGAATAAGAAAATCGCTGTTATTCACGAGAGCTACGGCAACGCCATTGTTCCGTATTTTACCTACAATTATGAAACTGTTTATTCAATAGATTTCAGAAGCTGGAACGGAAATCTGAAGTCCTTCTGTAAGAAGAACGGTGTGGACGATGTAATTTTCATAAACGGAGTGATGAGCTCTGCTACCGCCCTTCAGGTTCAGGCGATAGATAAAATTGTAAAGTAAGTTAGTTTTCAGACAAGGGGGTCGGGACAATGCTTTCAGCCAAAGTAAATGTTAATATTTTCGGAAAGCTGAGCCGTGATTTATACTCCGGCTACGTGGACTCTGACAGCGTAAGCGTAAAGAAAGCGTATGTACTTTCCTCCGAGCCTGTAAACGAGCTTTTCAGCGGAATAGTCGTGGCAGTCGCTACGTTTGACGACAACGAAGAAAGGCTTATCGTTGCTCAGGAGGGTGAAATTTATTACGAGCCCGACCTCAGGACGAGCTTTTCATATCTGAAAAATTCGACGCTTACGTCTATCCGATGTCTCTACGAGAAATCCTGCGGAGCAATTATTTTCTATAAAAGCCGCACAAACACCCGCATACTACTAGTCAAGAACAACAACGGGCGCTACTGGAGCTTTCCTAAGGGTCACATCGAGGAGGGCGAGAGCGAGAAAGAAACCGCAATCCGCGAGATAAAGGAGGAAACCTCGCTCGACGTTGAAATCAAGGAGGGATTCCGCGAAATAAGCGATTACTGTCCTTTCGGTAAAATCCGAAAGCACGTTGTGTTCTTCCTTGCGCAGTCGTTTACCGATAACGTTAAGGTTCAGGAGGACGAAATCGCCGAGTACGTCTGGGTAGACCTCCAGCAGGCGCGCAAGCTCTGCTCCTACGAAAACGACCTCAGAATTATAAATAAGGCTGAAACAGCGATAAAGTTAATTAAGTAGTTATATCGTATATTACAATATGTGAAAAAGACCGTGCAGAGTTCCTGCGCGGCCTTTTCTGTTATGTATGCATTTATTTGAGCCAGACTAAATCCGTATCCGTGGCGAAGTTGTCTATGCCGTACACGACGAGAATTTGGTCGTAACCGCCTTCTTTTACGAGTTTGGAGACGCTGTTCTTATAGTATCTCATATCAACCAAAGTTACGGTGTTAAAGCTGTCCGCGAGAAACGGCGTCATACTGTGACAGAAACTGTCCTTTAAAACGAGTACCTTGCCGTCCTTTACGTTTCTGTTTACAATAGTTTCCACCGAGTGGTTTCCGTCTATGAATACGGGGTACTTGTCGTCCTCTTCGAGGTGATTTCTGAAGAACATACTGTGGTATTCGGTTTTCTTATCGCCCTCCGTGATTGTGACGTCAATTTTCTTTTCTGTGTTTTTCCTGTTTATCCAAAGCTCGATTTCGTCGGGCGGAGTAAACCAGAAACCGCTCGTCGAGTAGGTTGTTCCGTAGAAATTTTTGTAGCTTTCCTTTTCGTACGCCGTCTCGCTTTTCGGCTCTGTTCCGAGGAAATTACACAGCTCGGTATATGCCGTGTACGCTCCGCGAGTCGTCCAGTGGTGGTCTGTATGGTAATAGAGTCGGCAGCCATTTGCCGCCGCTTCCTTAAAACTCCCGCGCAGGTCAACAAAACCGATTTTACTTCCTTTAAGACTGCTCCTCACGCTGTCAAGCACGCTGTCGTCAATGTATTCGTTGTGGACCGTCGGAAGCTTATCGCTCATAATATATCCCGTGCTTGGCGCGAGCATAAACGTTGTAGGTATGCCTGTGGTTTTACTGAACTTTTTAAGCGTTTCGACGTTTGTATTGACGCGGTTTTGCGTGCTTATCGGCTGATTGATTAGGTAACCGTCGGAACATTTATATACGCCGTCATTTCCGTTGTTACCGATAAAATAGTTGCAGTAGGCGTTAATTCCAATCCACATATTTCTGAAAGGGAAATGGTCGTCCAAATACTCCTCAAAGCCGTCCTCAAAACTGCCGTCCGTGACGGTTGATATATTCGCCTCAGGGAAATCAGCCAGATAGCGCTTTTCTGACGAGCTGTAGTCCTTTTTCGGAGTGATGATAAAAAGTGCCGATAAAATAAAAATAAAGCACAGGAAAACTAATGAGGGAAGCAGCATCAACTTTTTATTCATAACGACTTCTCCCCCCCTTAAAATCTGAAATACAGAAACGGATTGTAGCTCTGAGTAACCATAGCTGCTACCGATATTACGAGCACGATAATGCAGAACAGCGTTTCCGCAATCCATATATATTTCTTTTCTCTGAGCTTATTGTATACAGTCGCGCCGAGCGGTGTGCACGCTGCTATTGCTATGAGTAAAATCAGAAAATATCTGCTTGCAACGACCAGAGCCTCCGCTCCGATAATACCGTCCGAGAAATTGAAAAGGCTGATAAAGAAATTGCCCATTTTCCCCATATCTT
Source organism: uncultured Clostridia bacterium (assembly GCA_947625485.1). Classification (GTDB taxonomy): domain Bacteria; phylum Bacillota; class Clostridia; order Oscillospirales; family Acutalibacteraceae; genus Ruminococcoides. The sequence continues at coordinate 70,665 of CANQOP010000004.1, forward strand.
CAAAGTAGAAGATTACCCAGCCGAGCATAAAAATCACTATTGTGTAAATGTGCCTCAAAATTCTCGGGAGCTTTTCGAGAAATTTATGAAGCACGAACTTCTCAATAATGAGTATAAGTCCGTAGTAAAGTCCCCATAAAATGAAGTTATAGGACGCTCCGTGCCACAGTCCCGTACAGAACCACACGACAAGCAGGTTGAATATCTGGCGCGGAATCTTACATCGGTTGCCTCCGAGAGGAATGTAAACATACTCCCGAAACCAAGTCGAGAGCGAGATGTGCCACCTTCTCCAGAACTCGGTGACGGATTTTGAGATGTACGGATAGTTAAAGTTTTTAAGAAACTGAAAGCCGAACATATTGCCGAGGCCGCACGCCATATCGCTGTAGCCCGAAAAGTCGAAGTAAATCTGCATAGTGTAGCCCGCTATGCCTATCCAGTTTCCGAGAACGCCGTTATGCCCTGCGGTAGCCTGCATAGCGTCCCACATAGCGCCCATCTGATTTGCGATAAGCACCTTTTTGCCTAAGCCGACCATAAAGAGTTTTACTCCGCGGTTGAACTGGAGGATATTTTCCCTGCGGTGGCGAAGCTGAAAAGCAACGTCCTTATACCGCACGATAGGTCCCGCGATAAGCTGAGGGAACAGCGCAACGTATGTGCCGAAGTCGATAAGACTTCTCGACACGGGAGCGTCGTCGCGGTAGACGTCTATGACGTAGCTCATCGTCTGGAAGGTGTAGAAGCTGATTCCTATAGGCAGAGCTAACGAGAAAGTCGGAAGATTAAAGAATGGAAGCAGATTTATAGTATCTATAATCATCGCGCTGTACTTGAAAAACGCCAGTATGCCTATATCGGCTATGACGGTCAGCACGAGCGGGATTTTCGCCTTCTTTTTGTCCGGCTTGCATTTCTCGACGAAGTAACCGCCTATGTAGTTTATTACGATTGAAAAAAGCATAAGGAAAACCATAACAGGCTCGCCCCAGCCGTAGAACAGAAGATTTACAAAGAAAAGGAAAATGTTCCTGCCCTTGCGCGGCACTATGTAGTACACGAGAAGGGTAAAAGCGAGGTACTCAAAAAGGAATATCAGGCTTGAAAATACCATTATCTCTCTCCTTTCAAAAACTATATAAATTATACGCCAGTTACGTTTTTAAGTCAATTAAAGCCTTCCCTAAAAGGAGAAGGCTTTAACAAATTTTTTTATGCATTTTTCCCTTATTCGACAGTGTAAGAGCGATTATCCTTATTTATTGACCCTCGGCACTTCCGTTTTGTCGTATTCGTCGAGGCGGTTGCCGTACAGATAGTAGTTCGTCTCCTTTACTACGACTCCTGACAGGAGTATAACCGCAATGAGGTTGGGTATAGCCATAAGCGCGTTAAATATATCCGCAAGCGACCACACAATGTCGAGCGAAATAACGGGACCGATTAGCAGAACGAACACGAAAACCAGCTTGTAGGGTATCATACCCTTCATTCCGAACAGATACTCGACGCATCTTTCGCCGTAGTACGACCAGCCGAGCACGGTCGAGTACGCAAACGAAATAATTCCGAGCACGAGTATAGGAGTGCCGACGTACGGAATTTGCTGGAACGCCGTAAAGGTCAGTCTGTCGCCGTCTGCCCCCATAAAGGAGCCGGGATTCTTGAGCATTGAGCTTACGAGAACAAGACCTGTCATAAGGCATACGACAACCGTATCCCAGAACGTGCCTGTCGAGGAGATGAGCGCCTGTCTTACGCTGTTGCGCGTCTGAGCCGCTGACGCTACTATTGGAGCGGAGCCCATACCCGACTCGTTCGAGAACAGACCGCGCGCAATTCCGTAGCGCGCCGCTATCATAATAGTCGAACCAACAAAACCGCCTGCCGCCGCTGTCGGCGCGAACGCAGATTTTACAATAAGTATAATAGCGTCGCCTAAGTATTGGATATTCATACCGAGCACGATAATACATCCGATAACGTAAAATGCCGCCATAGCAGGTACAAGCAGCTCGCATACTCGCGAAATAGCTTTTATTCCGCCGAAGATGACCGCGGCGGTAATTCCCGCAACGAGTACGCCGACAATCGCCGCAACTACGGAAATTTCCCTGCCGAACAGTGTAAAGGTCATACCGCCGTTCGGGTCAAAGGTGCTTTGCATAATGCTCGAAATCGCGTTTACCTGAACGCCCGAGCCTATTCCGAACGACGCGATCATTGCGAAAACAGCGAAAAGTATTCCGAGCCACTTCATATTCAGTCCGCGGTCAAGAGCGTACATAGCGCCGCCGAGCATACGTCCGTCTTTTGCCTTAACGCGGTATTTGACCGCGAGGAGAGACTCCGCGTATTTGGTTGCTATACCGAACACGCCCGTAAGCCAGCACCAGAGCACAGCTCCCGGACCGCCGAGCGCGATTGCCGTTCCCACGCCGATAATGTTTCCCGTGCCGATTGTCGAGGCGAGTGCTGTAGCGAGCGCCTGAAAAGGACTGATGTCTCCTGCGGAGTCGGGGTCTTTTGTTACCGATAGCTTGATTGCCTTGAACGTTTTTTTCTGGACGAATTTCGTGCGGATTGTGAGAAAAATATGAGTACCCAAAAGCAGAATAATCATAAACCATCCCCACAAAAATCCATCGATTTGGTTAATGATATTCGTGATTACTTCAAACATTTCACATCTCCTTATTTATATCATTAATTATTTTCCGAATATCTCTGAGGTCGGACGCAACGGCGCGTGTGAGACTCAGAGCTTCGCTGTTCGGTCCGTCGAGGTCGGGGACCATAACCGCGTTGCAGCCCGCGCCGCTTGCCGAGCGCAGACCGTTGAGACTGTCCTCGATTGCTATGCATTCCTTGGGCTTTAGCCCGAGCTCCTCGCTTGCGCGCAGGTAAATATCAGGCGCCGGCTTGCCGCGCTCTACCATATGCGCGCTTATTATTTTATCGAAATAACCGTATAATCCGACTTTTTTTAGGTATTTCTTAGTCCTTTCAAGCGGCGTCGCGGTTGCTACGGCAGTTTTGTAGCCGTTCTTTCTGAGCCATTTTAATATGTAATCCGCGTGCGGCTTAGCCTCTATTCCGTGCTGTTCTATATACGCGTTCATAAGTTTAATTCGCATATTACGCACTCTGTCGTAGTCGAAATCTTCCCCGAAAAAGCCTTTAAGCCGTTCTGTTGCGTACGGTCTGGACATGGAGCGTATGGCGAGCGAGTGCTCGGTTTCCCACGGGTATCCGCACGCTCTGCCCGCTTCCTTCCAGAAACGCACATAGAGTTTTTCGCTGTCGAGGATAACCCCGTCCATATCAAAAATTACGCCTTTAATTCTCATTTTTATTACCTTTTCAAAGCTCTGCTTTTAATAAGCAGAGGTTGTGCGCAGAACGACGGGTACAGTGGGGATTTACTTTCCACTGAATTAAAGAGGCTTACCGCCGCCTTGGAGGCAGGGGACATTTCTCTGCGGTTACATTAACAAGTACAATTCCTGCCGTAATAAAGGCGAGAGAAATTAAGTTGTTTATATTTAGCACGTCCTCGCCAAGGAGTATACCCGACCATACAGTACCAAAAATCGGAACGAGCATCATAAAAACCGTTATCCTGCTCACGGGGTGCCGCTTTAAAAGCTCCGTCCAAAGCAGAAAACTCACGGACGAGACGAGCGAAAGCCATAGAAGTATGAAAACTCCCGATATGCTTGTGGGGTCAGTTCTGCCGCCGCAGATAAGTCCGATTAAGAGAAGAACAACGCCTCCGATAAAAAGCTGCCACGCCGTAACGGTGGTCGGGTTGCGGTTTTTTGATACCTTCTTAGTAATTATATTACCTCCCGCGCCGCTCAATGACGACATAAGTACAATTATATCTCCCAGAAACGTAACCGAGTCTACGGAAAAGTCGGCAATATTGACGTAAACGATTCCGAACAGTCCGATAATACAGCCCGCGATTTTAAGAGCGGTCAGCCTGTCCTGGCGGAAGAAAATCCCCGATAATACGACCGAGATTATCGACACTGTACCGGTTAAAATCGAGGTATTTGTAGCCGTAGTTAAGCCTACGCCGATGTAGGCGAAAAGGTACTGCAGGGTCGTCTGCACAAGACCGAGTACCCCAATCGGAAGTAAGTCTCCCGTGCGCGGTATAAGCGGCTTTCGGTAGAATATAAGTCCGAACAAAAACACGAGTGTACCCGCGAGCGCAAACCTTTCGCCCGCGAACAGAAGCTTTGAGCCTATGTCGCTCTGAGCTATATTAAACCTCATATAGCCGAGCCTTATCAGCGGAAACGCCGTTCCCCAAAGCGCAGTACAGATAATAGCTCCGATGTACGCCGATATTTTCCTGTTAAGTAAATTACTGTGTTTCAAAAAACTCCCCATTCTGAATTATACATTATTTTTAAAAACCGCGCAACAAAAAATTACGACAGCCAAACGAATAAAGCGCATTGCAAGGCGCGTAATTTTAAATTGTTTTTTAAAATCTTCGCCGTCATAAAAAACCGAGTACAAATATGTAAAAAATGTCCGCAATAATCCGCAATAACAAGAAACGCGATAAAAACACTTCATTATATTTTCTCTTTCTTTATTAAATTTAAAGTTTTCGCGCACACTTAACGTGTGCGCGAAATGAAAATAAATTTATATAATATAAAACTGCGTTTCCTAATATCCTGATAATATATTTGTATTCTCCGCACAGTTTGCTGCTGCGCAGCAACGTGTGATAAGCGAAGAAGGGCGCGCAACGCACGTTTTCTTGTTACAGCATTTTCTTCTTTTTAAGTATCAGTAACGTGATTACGCAGATTAACAGTGTCGCGGCGCACACTATAGAAAACCCGTACACAGTCCCCGCAAACGGAAGCCACTTGAGATTCATTCCGTATATACCCGAAATAACCGTCGGGATAGCCATAACAAGGGTGATAGAGGTGAGGTATTTCATGACGTTGTTGAGTCGGTTATCCATAACAGCGGAGATAAGCTCTCGGGTGGAGTCGATAATGTCTCTGTAAATCGAGGTCATTTCTATCGCCTGATTATTCTCGATTATCGTGTCCTCAATAAGCTCCTCGTCCTCGGGAAACTTATTCTGGCGCATAAGCCGTGTGATTACCATATTGTTCGCTCTCAGTGAGGTCGCGAAGTATACGAGCGAGGATTCAAGCTCATGCAGTGAAATAATGTCATCGTCGAGGGTACTGTTGTCGCCCGCGCGTTCTTCAATTTCGGTGCGGTTTTTGTCGATTATTCTAAGGTCGTAGAGGTATAGCTTCGAGATACTGTAGATAATATGATACACAAAGCGCATAAGCTTTTTAGTGCTGAAATTGCGCATTTTAAAGCGCAGGTTCTTCTCGAAAATCTCGACCTCCTGACGGCATACCGTGATTACCGCGTCCTCCGTAACAATTATTCCGAGCGGAATCGTAGTGTAGTATTCTTCGTCGTTTCTGATTTCGGTTATCGGAATATCGACGAGTATTAGGGTATAGTTATCCTCAACTTCAATACGGGAACTTTCCTCGTCGTCAAGCGCCGCCACTAAGTCGCTGTAGTCGATGCCGTAATGGTTGACAATTTGCTGATTTTCCTCCGCGTCGGGAGTAGTGAGCTTTACCCACACACCCGGTTGAAGCTTATTAACCTCGTTAAGAACGCCGTTTTCAGTCATATAAATATTCAGCATTTTATCCACCTCATTCCGTTTTTTTGCGTACTGCAAACTGTAGTAATATTTTACACCATTTATTATCCATAATCTATAGTCAATTTTATTAAAGATAGGGTAGATTAACAGTGAATTTTAGCATTTTTTGCGTTAGTCTGAGTTAACGTCAATCACGCACACCTCTGGCGGATTATTGAATCTCGGGAGAAATTTCTCGCTTGAGAGCCCCGATGTTATTAGCATTGTCGCAGTGTCGCTTTTATACACGCCGTGCGTGTATTTCGGGAGAATATTGCTTTGTCCTGCGAAAAATCCTTGATTAGGCGCTAATATACCGCCGATAAAGGGCAGCTTAATTACCCCGCCGTGAGTATGACCGCACAGCATAAGGTCGAGCTCCTTTTTGTCGAGCCCCCACATAAAGAACTCAGGCTCGTGGGCGAGAAGAATCGAAAAGCAGGTTTTTTCACGCTTAATAAATCTATCGAGAAAATGCCTTTGAGCGTTGTCGTAGTCGGGAGCGTCAAACTCATAATACGGAAAATCGGTCAGTCCGCCCACAATGATGGTTTCTCCTCTGACCCCGACTTCCTTAAACTCATTGTCGAGGAGCGTTACGCCCGACGATTTTATATCCTTTATAAGTCCGTTATAGTCGTAGTAGGATTGTTCGTGATTGCCAAGCGAACTGTATACGGGCGCAATAGCAGTCAGTCCTTTGAGAGTCCTGCAGGCGACTTTTCGGTCACGCTCAAATTTCGTGACAAAATCGCCTACGGTAAATATAAGGTCGGGCTTTTGCTCTTTTACGAGGGTTAAAAGCGATTCATTGTCAGCCCCGAACTCCTTATTATGAAGGTCGGACAGCAGCACAACACGAAATGACGCGTCTGTTTTGTCGGTTTCTATATCGTAATTTTTTACTGTAAGGAAATTATTGGAATAAATAAAGTCCCCTATAATAAATATAATCAGTAATATGATTATTCCCAATAAAATTTTCTTTTTTTTCATAGTGATCGCACCTTAACATATTAAAATAATTTTAGAATAATAAGAAATTTATGTCAACCGAAAGGACTGTAAAAAACCAATTTAGTGCATAATTAATAAATTAAAAATCCGGTTTTATTTAAAATGCTGAAAAACTATCGAAACTGTTTAAAAGTGAGCGATTATTAACAAAGTCTTTATTGACAATCTACATATTTTCTACTATAATAATTCAGTATTAGTGTCAGTATGCCAATTTGAATATGTTACGTATTCAACGGAATGGGGAATTAAAATTGAGGAGACTGAATATGCGCAAGGCAATTCTTGCGCTTGCGGATATTTTCATAATAGCAATAGGAACTCTTATTACTAATTTTTCCTTTACTTTTTTTGCTCCGGGCTATGTTCAGGGGAGCAGAGGACTTAGCTATATTATAATAGCCGACATAATTATGTGCGTCCTGGTTCAGTTCGCGTTCGGTTCCTACGGAAAGCTCTGGCGCTATTTTAAGCTCAGCGATTACGCTATGTGCGCGGTGGGTATGTTTGTCGGTCACTTTTTGGCGATAATTATATTTTACGCGCTGAATAAGGATGTTTCCAAGTTTTTCTTCCTCGTAAATTTTGCTGTAACGACTGTCGGCGTTCTGCTGTTTAGATTTTTATTCCGCAAGTCCTTCTTGGTGCTTACAGACGCGGGCAGAGCGGAGAACGCCGAGCGCACGCTTTTGGTAGGCGCGGGACACGCGGCGTCTATGATTCTCTCAGAGCTTGAAGGAGCGCAGTTCGATTCAAACAATCCGTGGAGTAACATTGATGTTGTCGGTCTCGTTGACGACGACTATTCAAAGGCAAATACGCGTGTTCGCGGCAGCCGCGTCCTCGGCACAACCACCGAAATCCCCGAAATTGTGAAATCACTTAATGTAAGACAGATTATTTTCGCGATTCCGTCCTGCGATGAAGAGGACCGTCACCGTATACTCGAAATATGTTCAAAAACAGGCTGTAAAATTAAGGTTATACCTTACCTCGGTAATCTGCTGTTTGACGATGAGCACACACAGCTCATTTCGCAGGCTGCCGATGTGAAAATTGAGGATTTGCTCGGACGCGAGCCTATCGGCTTCGACAAGAGCGATATAAAAAAGTTTATAAAGGACAAGGTATGCCTTGTTACGGGCGGAGGCGGCTCGATTGGTTCGGAGCTTGTGCGCCAGATTGCGAAGTACAGCCCGAAACAGCTTATTATTCTCGATATATACGAGAACAACGCGTACGACGTTCAGCAGGAGATTATTATGGAGCACGGCGATTCTATAGACCTCGTGACCCTTATCTGCTCCGTGCGCGATTATGAAAAAATGAGGTCGGTATTCGATAAATACCGACCGAATATTGTGTTTCATGCTGCGGCTCATAAGCACGTACCGCTTATGGAAACCGTACCCGAGGAGGCAGTAAAGAACAATATCTTCGGTACCTTTAACGTTGCTACCCTCGCGGAGCTTTATAACGCGGACAAGTTCGTAATGATTTCCACAGATAAGGCGGTAAACCCGACTAACGTTATGGGCTGCACAAAGCGCGTGTGTGAGATGATTATCCAGTACAAGGCGCAGTACAGCTCTCATACCGAGTTCGTAACGACGCGTTTTGGAAACGTGCTCGGCTCCAACGGCTCGGTTATACCTCTTTTCCGCCGCCAAATCGAGAGCGGAAAGCCCATTACAGTCACTCATCCCGACGTTATCCGTTACTTTATGACTATTCCTGAGGCGGTATCCCTCGTGCTTGAGGCGGGTTCAATGGCTCACGGCGGCGAAATTTTTGTGCTCGATATGGGCAAGCCTGTAAAAATTGTGACGCTCGCCGAGAATCTTATACGTATGTACGGGAAAAAGCCCTATGAGGACGTCGAAATCAAGTTTACGGGACTTCGTCCGGGTGAAAAGCTTTATGAGGAGCTGCTTATGGACGAGGAGGGTCTGCGAAAGACCGCGAACAAAAAGATTTTCATAGGCAATCAGATTGAGATTGAACCTCAGATTTTGCTCAGTAAACTTGACGAGCTGAGAGAGCTTGCGGAGCGAAACGAGAGCGATAAGGTAGTCGCTTTGCTTGAGGACATTGTTCCGACATTTAATCATAAAAACTAACTTATTTCAATATATTATTAAGAGACAAAGCAAAATTTGGAAGGTGATAATATGTGTGGTATTGTCGGTTACGTCGGCCATCGTGATTGCAGCGATGTGCTTGTTGACACACTCACAAATCTTGAATACAGAGGATACGACTCCGCGGGAATCGCGGTTTTCGATGAGGAGAATAATATCCGAACCGTTAAATCTCAGGGTAAGCTTCAGAATTTGAGGGATAAGCTCAAGCAAGACGGCAAGCCGAACGGACACATAGGTATCGGACATACGCGCTGGGCAACTCACGGAGAGCCGTCCGATATTAACTCTCACCCGCACTCGGCTCCGCGCGTTACTATAGTCCACAACGGTATTATCGAAAATTATCAGGAGCTAAAAGAGTTCCTGATAAGCGAGGGCAGGGTATTCCTTTCCGAGACTGACACTGAGGTAGTGGCTCAGTTGCTTGATTATTACTACGACGGAAATCCGCTCACAACTATCGACAAGGTTATGGGCGAAATCGGCGGTTCGTTTGCTCTCGGTATTATGTTTATGGATTATCCCGACAGAATATACGCCGTAAGGCGCGAAAGTCCGCTCATAGTCGGAGTCGCTGACGGCGAGACATTTATAGCGTCCGACGTTACTGCGATTTTACAGTATACCAAAAATTACTACCTTTTGGAGCACGACGAAATTGCGACGCTCACGACGGACAGCGTTTCGTTTGTTGATAAGCATCTTGTGCCTATTGAGAAAGAGCTCAAAATCGCGGACTGGGACAGAGAGTCCGCACAAAAGGGCGGTTACGCTCATTTTATGCTCAAGGAGATTAACGAGCAGCCTACCGCAATTAAAACAACAGTCAACCCTAGAGTAAAGAACGGTCTGCCGAATCTGGAGGAGTGCGGACTGACTCACGAAATGATCGGTAAATTTAAGACCATCACTGTCGTTGCATGCGGTACGGCTATGCACGCGGGACTTGTGGGCAAATATGTAATCGAGGGTATCGCGCGCGTCCCCGTTACGGTTGATATTGCGTCGGAGTTCCGTTATAGAAATCCGATTATAGGAGAGGGAGATCTTGTTATCATAATTTCGCAGTCGGGCGAGACCGCGGACTCACTTGCCGCCCTGAGACTTGCCAAGCATCGCGGCGCTAAGGTGCTCGCTATCGTCAATGCTAAGGGGAGTTCGATTGCCCGCGAGGCGGATATGGTTATATATACCCTTGCAGGACCTGAGATTGCCGTTGCCTCTACTAAGGCGTATATTACGCAAATTTCTGTTATGTATCTTTTTGCGTTCGAGCTTGCCCTCGCAAAAAATACGGTTAGCGAGGCTGAGTGCAGACGTCTCACAAAGGCGCTGCAGCAGATGCCCGAGGCAGTTCAGTACGTTATAAACACGGTTGATGAAACGTGCAAGTTTATCGGTTCACAGCTCATCACTGCCGAAAGCCTTTTATATATCGGTCGCGGACTTGACTATGCGCTCTCGATGGAGGGCTCGCTCAAGCTCAAGGAGGTAAGCTATATTCACTCCGAGTCATATGCGGCAGGTGAGCTAAAGCACGGCACTATTTCGCTGATTGACGATGAGATGCCGGTTATCGCCGTAGCTACTCAGTCCGATTTGATGGAAAAAACAATCTCGAACGTTGTCGAGGTAAAGTCGAGAGGCGCTAAGGTTATCCTTGTGTGCACGGACTCCTGCGCTTCAAAGCTTAGGGAAGGCATTGCAGATTATATGATAACAATTCCGCATACCGACGAGCTGCTTATGCCGATTACCGCAGTAGTGCCGCTACAGATTCTCGCCTACTACACATCCATAAACCGGGGAGCAAATCCCGACCAGCCCAGAAATCTTGCAAAGTCTGTTACAGTTGAATAATAGTTGTCTAAAGTCGCCTTCGGGCGGCTTGTTTTTTGAAAGAAGAATGTGTCCTGCCGGAATCATATTCCCAGAGCGAGCACTGGAATACGAGCTCATTCTCGCTTTTTTTCGTAAACGGATATAGGTAATGTGAATGTTTTCTGAAAATTGTACGTTTTCTGTTGACTATAATTTTTAAAAGAATATAATTATTTACAAGCTTTAAGCTCACAAGGAGATAAATTATGATTAAAAGAACTTTCTACAATCTTCCTGCCGAAAAGCGCGAGAAGATAATTGATATCACCAGAAAAGAATTTCAGAAAGGCAATAAGAAAAAGATTACAATAAACAGTGTCATAAAAAAAGCGGGTATATCACGCGGCAGCTTCTACCAGTATTTCGACGATAAGCTCGACCTGGTTGAGCTTATCACGGACGATATGACCGAGAGAATGGTTGAGTTTGTCAGAAATGAGCTTGTGCTCAACGGCGGAGATATTTTTGAGATACCGATGCGAATTTTCGATGTAATGACCGAAGACAGAGAAAAGTACGTGGATATAGAAATGCTCACCGACAGCGGAAACCAGAACAGCGCGCTGATTTCGGATTATATGCAGTACCGCGGACATAACCACGATATTGTAGGCAGGTTTAAACGCTATATTAACAAATCTCAGCTTGAGTATAACTCGGACGAGGATATAAAATGCATAGTATTTATGATGTTCGACGCTATCAAGGCGGCTATGTATAATGTCTCAAAGAACGGAAGCGACCTTGAGCGTGAGCGCAGAGCACTCTACAGAAAAATTCAGATTATAAAAAACGGCGCTGTAAAGCGCTCCTGAAACCGTATAACTAAAATTTATCCGCACACAATAAGCGTATGGAAATCATCGCTTTTGTGTGCGGATTTTTATTCGCGTTCGTTATGATGTGCGTGCTGTCTATGTCGGACTGATATATTTACCAAATACCGAAAAGACTTCGCAATAAATAAATTAAAAAAACTGTTGACAAAACAAGGTTACAAGTGTAAACTATATTTAGAGGTTACGCTTGTAACCCATTGTTTTAATTAAAGGATTTGATTTTTATGAAGAAAGAGGTACATATTTCCGAGTCCGAGTGGAGTGTTATGGAGTTTTTGTGGGATTATCCGCTTTCTACAATCGGTGAGATAAAAAAAGCGCTTGTGAACACCGATTGGAGCGAGTCCACAATCAAAACTCTCGTCCGCAGACTTGTTACCAAACAAGCTGTCGCAATCAATGACGAGGAGTCTACATTTCGTTATTATCCGCTTCTTTCACGGCAAGACTGCAGGCTGAAGGAAACCAAGAGTTTTATTAACCGTGTGTATAACGGCTCAGTGAGTATGCTCGTCACCAGCCTTGCGGCAGATTCAAGCCTCACAGAAAAGGAGACAGAGGAACTTTTAAGTCTTATTGACAAAATGGGGAAGGAATAGCTATGTTTACCGATAATCTTATAAATTGGCTTGCGGAGTTTTCGCAGACAACCTCTGCATTTTATGAAGTTTATGTTTTTTTAATACATACAACAATCTATCTGTCCGTAACCGCCCTGCTTATAATGCTGTTCAAGCTGATTTTTAAAAATAAGCTCTCCGCAAAGTGGCATGTATTAATATGGGCGATTCTGCTTATCCGTTTTCTCGTGCCTGTTCTGCCGCAAAGTGCTGTTTCGGTTTTCAACTCCGTGAAAGTCGATAAACGGACAGTTATACAATCATCATATCAAAATATTGAAACACACGATTTTAAACAAGCTGATATTGTTGACGGCGAGTATTATAATTTATCTGATAGCCCAAAAAAGTCGCATAAGCAAGCTGATGACATAAACGCTTATCCGAATAGGGAGGGTTCATCAGGTTACATATTAAAAGTGGACGAAATTGTTTTTTATGTATGGGCAGGCGGAGCGGCGCTTTTACTCGGGTATTTTATAACCGTTTTTTCGTTTTATAACCGCAAATTAAAAAGAAACCGCAAAAACGCAGACGACGTTACTCTCAAAACGCTTAATCTATGTAAGGAAATGCTGGGAATTAGGCGAGGAGTAAGGGTATATCTTGCCGACGCAACGCCTACGCTTATCGGACTTTTCCGACCGATTGTATATATCCCGGAGGGTAACAGCGAATCGGAAGTAAGAGACACTCTCCTGCACGAGCTAAGCCATATGAAAAATCTTGATATTTTATGGTCAATGTTCGCTACTTTGTTTCTGTGCCTGAATTGGTTTAATCCGATAATGTGGACAGCGTTTTTTATGTTCAAACGTGATATTGAAGTTTTCTGCGATGAGCGCACCCTGCGGTATTCGGATGACAAGCAGAATTACGCGAGACTCCTCCTGAAAACCGCAACCGCCCGCAGGGAGAAATTCGTCCTCGGCACAACCTCGCTCCAAAGCGGAAAAGCCGACGTTAAACGAAGGATAAAATATATGGCGAAGTTTAGAAAGCCTGCCGCGGCGACCGTCGTTACAGCCGCCATATTGATTTGTGTACTTTCCGCCTGCTGTCTTACAAATCCGCTCAGCGATAAAGTCAGCGATAAAGATATAATTGAGGTAACGCTAAAAAATCCTGCGAACGGCTGTAAAATTGATTTTTCTATTGACCAAAATTTAGCTGAATCGGAAATAGACCACTTTGATAATATGAGCTATATTAAATTTGAGTCAGAGCTGACTGTTGAGGAAATATTGGAATCATTGACTACGGATAATTCTAACAAATTAGTCGGTGATATGGTCGGCAAAAAGGAAGCGCTTATTAAATGCGACGATATAAGCAGCGTTCCGTATTTATTTCTCACAAAGAGGGTAAGGGACAAGTCGGGCAAAGAGCTTGACAACATAGTTTTTCTGGAATGTCTCGGATTTGAACATTATAATTATGACTACAGCAGCAAATATATGAACAATTCTCCGCTCATTCCCTTCGGCTACTATTTCCCCGAATATCTCGCGGAGGATTTCCGCTATGACGATTACGATAAAACCTCGTTTAGCTTTAATCCGAGCATGCCCTTTGTAGAGAAGGTTAAGCTCAGGGACAGAGAGGACAACTTTAAGAAGCTAAATAATTTCTACACTAGCTTGTATCACTGTACCACAACCGAAGAGGACGAAAACGGAGGCGGTGAAATCTTGGTAGAGGATAATATTACGGGGAGTCCTCTTTTCAGAATTTTCTACAACGGCAAGGAAAAAACAGTCAGATATAAAGCCTGCGCCGCATTTGCCACGGAAAGCGCCAAGGGCGTAATCCATAGAGTTGAAAACGCAATTCAAAGGCAGGACCGTGATTTGCTTGGGAGCTGCTTTGAAAAATTTACAGATGAGGATTATGAGAAATTCAGCAGAATAAATAATGGTTTAGTTTTTTACAATCTGAAAATCGGAAAATTCGATAACTTTAAAAAAATATACTATTTTAATACTTTAGCGCGGATGGAGTTTAACGACAGCGATAAGGGAATAAGCGAGTATGTAAAGCATTTTCAGGTTAAATATTTTGGAGAGGAGCCGAAAATTATATATACCGACCTTTCAGGAGAATCCGAATTTGTCGAGGATTATTTTGCGCCCAAGAGCGAGAAAAGAACAAAGACTTTCATAGACGAGACTCTCGGCGAGCCTGATTTATCGGAGGTTGACCGCATTGTGTTCGGCGAACTGCCAAATGTGATTTACTCAGATAACAACAGAGCGATTATAAGCGGAGACTGCGGAATTGTTGTGTATGATTTAAAGCAAAGAGAGGTCACACTCCGGGCTTCATATGAATATTTAAAGGAACTCGGTATGAAGATTCCGTTCGGAATAGCTTCTGCCGACGGTAAAAAGGTTTATATACGGGACGCCGCAGAGGATATTTCGGGCAGCGAAAGTATGAACGTAGATTCTTATCTTACCCTCGTTCTTGACGTTAAAAACAGAACAATTAAAGAAGCTGCAGGCGATTTTCCCGAAACCGTTAAGGGGCATAGTATGTATAATTTATCGGCGCAGGAAAAATCGGCTTATGATATTATAGATAATTACGTCGGGGATTCATATGTTACTTTTAAGAAAAATATCGTTTACACTAGATGCGAAGAGCCTGTTTGGGATCCGAGACAGCTTACACTTGTAATATTCAATAAAGCCACGGGAAGAAAATCAGAATATAAAATATTCTCAGAATGAAAACAGAACTAAGGCGTGCGGTATGCGTGCGCCTTAGTTTTATAAATAAATTATGGACATAATTCTTTGACTGTGTTAAAATGAAACTAAATTGAAAGGTAGGTTATATCTATGAGTTTTTATGATTTGGCAAAATCGCGCTACTCAGTGCGCAAGTTTTCGGATAAAGAAATCGAGAGTGAAAAGCTCGAAAAAATTCTCCTCGCGGGAAGAATAGCCCCAACCGCTAAGAATAATCAGCCGCAGAGAGTGTATGTGCTCGAAAGCGAAGATGCTATGGAAAAGGTAAATAAGCTGACGCGCTGCGTGTACGGTGCTCCGCTTGTACTGCTCGTGTGCTACGACGAAACCGAAGTGTGGCACAATCCCCTGCGCGAGGGCTACAACGCAGGTGAGGTAGACGCGTCTATCGTATGCACTCATATGATGCTCGAAGCCTGGGAGCAGGGAATATCCTCCTGCTGGGTGGGAATGTTTAATGACAGGGAGGTAAGCGCCGCCTATAATCTTCCGAATCATATAAAGCCCGTCGCCCTACTGCCGCTGGGATATGCCGATAAAAACGCAGAGCCGAGTCCGCGGCACGACGAAGTGAGAGACGAAAGCGAAACAGTTTTCTATCTTTAATTTTCTATGTATTAAAAAACCGCCTTTGGGCGGTTTTTGCTTTTTCTCATAGCCATTGAATAAATGCCGTTTTGTCTGCCGAATTATAACCTGCGCTTTTATAAAAATTCAAAGTGTTTTCTTCCTTTGCTCCGGTCAAAAGCATCATTTTGTAGCAGTTGTTTTTAATTGCAATTTCCCTTGCAAAGTCTAAGCAATGAGTTGCGTATCCCTTGCCGCGGTAATCTCTATGGGTAACAACGTTCTCTATGAAAGCATAGGGACGGATATTTCTCGTCAGGTTCGGAATAATTACGCATACACACGAAGAAACGATTTTTCCGTTAATCTCACATACGATAATGTGATGATTTTCGTCGTTGTAAATACTTTTCCATGTTTTCTGTAAGTGCTCGCTATACTTGGGCACACCATGCTCGTGCAGATGTGTATACAGTTCAAGCAAAGCATTCAGTTCATTTTCTCTGATTTCTCGTGTCAATTTAGCTGTTTCACCTCTCATATCTTCTTGATAAATTTAATATCTTTAGCAGTCAGTTAATTATGTCAAATAGTTTTTTCTGCAAAAAGTATCTGCAATGATTTTGCGGACAATTTTCCAAAGTGCCGAAAACCTCATATCCGTACTTCTCGTAAAAACCTTTTGCCTGAAAATCAAATGTATCAAGATGAATTAAATAACAACCCTTTTTCCCTGCTGTTTGTTCCATATCCTTAAGCATAATTTTTCCAAGACCTTTGCCTCGGTAGTGCTCGTCAACCCACAAAATATCGATATAAAGCACATGCCAGCAATACATCCTTGCAACACATCCGGCGATTATTTGCCCGTTTTGGTCTGAAATTTTCCTGTTAATATTTTCAAACAGAATTTTCTGAGTTGCAGGTACCTTTGAAAGATTGTATTCAACCAATTTATTGCAAATATAATTTTCATCACCGCTTGTGCAGTTTACGATAGTATATTTGTTTGTACTGTTTTCAATGTAATTTCCCATTTATTTAATCTCTCATTATTAATTAATTTGTTTTACTCAAGTGTTTATCAATATAATCAATATACGGCTTGCGGTTGTATATACTGTCAGGATTGTTTTTGTACCATTCAAATTCTTCTTTTAATCCTTGTTCCAAAGGTAAAGTTTCGGGAATAAGATTGTTTTGTTTTGAGACGTCGAGAACATACTCATAATCGTAAAAGCAGAAATAATCTCTCTGCGGTACGTTTTTATCAATATTTACAAAATTAACATCTTTGCCGACAGCCCTATAGCATAACTCTGCCCATTCCTTAACAGTCACAATATCCTTATTGCCGACATTGAAAATTCGGTTTTCAGGGTGCTTTTCCAGCAGTATTTCAATAAATTTGCATAAATCGGAAACGTTAAAAAATTGCAGCTTCATATCTCCGTTTTGCGGGAGATAAAAAGCTCTGTCTTTCATAGCACAGTCAAATACAAATGCTTCTCTATATAAATTCTCATACAATCCGTAGAAATACGGAGGTCGGAGAATATATGCTGAAGCGAATTTGCTGTGCAAATATTGTTCTGCTTTGAGTTTGTTAATTCCATATTCGCCCCAAACGGAGTTATAGCCGCAGGTCTGTTCCTCCGAAAAAGGCCTAGGATTTGTTTCGGGATATACCGCGCTGGAGCTGATGAAAATATAATCGTCAAATGATACACCCGAGTTCAGGAGAGCCTTTATGTGTTCCTCTGTGTAGGCGGTTATATCAAGGACTGCATCGAAATGTTCTCCTTTTAGCTTATCGCCCAACTGTGTTCTGTCACAATTAATAAGGCGTGCACCTCTGACTTGATTTCTGCTGTTGCGGTTGAGGACATACACCTCGTCATTTTTGTTTGAGAAATACTGCGCGGTAAATTTGCTGACAAATGTTGTACCGCCCATAATAAGAATTTTCATAAAACCCCCGCGATTCCGCTTAAAAATATTTTTGACTGTAGTTAAATTCTAACACGAAAGTTATAATATAGCAATAAAAATCTGTTTTATAGAGTATTGCGATATTGCGTGCTGTACGACAGAAAATCTTTGAGCAAAAAAGCGGAAGAGCATTTGCCCTTCCGCTAAAATTTGGTTAATTTACCAACGCAATGTTCCTTCTCCGCCCATTAGCTTTGTCATCTCTTCGAGCTTTTCCAAAGGGAAAGGCGGAAGAGCCGCGGGTTTCATAGCGAGCGACATCAGCTTAATCGGATTGTCGTCTGCGGCAATTCTGTTTGAGCTTAGTTTTCCGCAGATTCTGCAGCGATGAATAACAGCCCATTCTCCGTTTTTGCGAACCCATACGGCTATAGGCTCCATAATTCCGCCGCAGTCCGCCGTGCGGTCACCCGGTTCGATGTCGAGGTGCATACTGCACAGGCAGTTCGGGCAATGGTTTCGGTGACTGCTGCCCGCGCCCGCAGAGACAACTTCTCTTCCGCAAAAGTTGCAGATAAAAATTTCATCGCACGCGTGCGTTTTATAATAACCTTTTTTATATGATTTTTTCTTGTTTTCCCTGTTCATTGGGATTGTCCTCCTAAAAGTAAAATCAGTTCTTTAGGAGGAATCGAAATTGTTCCGTTAAACCTCCCGTTTAACGAACAATCACCTTTCTACAGTTAATAGTCAAACAAAATCTCCTTTCCTCGGTATTATCGCATTTAAGCGATGATTTAAGTGTATGATAAAAGGAGTAAATTGTCAATTGCAATTTAAAGGAAAAACCGCGTCATACTGCGGAAAAGTCTTCCTGACGCGGTTTCTTATTGAGTAAATTTAGTTAAATGACGGCGGTGTGACGTTTGTGTCTGGGAAAGGAGTGTTCGCGGGAGACGGCTCGGACATACTGAAATACATTTTTGCCGCCTTTGTTGTGCCGAAATCCTGATTAGAGCCGCTGTTCTGTACCTTGTTGAACGCCTCTCTGAACATTGCGTTGTGGGCTTCCTCTCTGTTCAGAAGAAAGTCGATTGTTTCTCTTACCTTTTTGTCGTCAATTTGTCTGTAGAGGTATTCATAAACTACCTTTGCCCTCTGCTCGGATGCTATATTCGAAAGCAAATCCGCGCACAAATCTCCCGTAACGCTTACATAATCGCCTGTCCACGAATAGCCCGAGGCATTAATAAGACCGGGATTTAAGCCTAAAAGAACGTGGGTTTGAATTTCACCCGCGGGCACGGCTGCCGCGTCTACATCGTGACCGTTAAGGAGATTGATAGTCGTCGCGACCATTTCCATATGCCCGAGCTCCTCGGCGGCAATATCGAGAAAGAGGTCCTTAATTTCAGGGTCTTTAATTCTGAAGCTCTGCGACATATACTGCATCGCCGCTTTCAGCTCGCCGTTTGCTCCTCCGAGCTGCTCCTGCATCAGAGCGGCATACTGGGGATTAGGACGTTCGACTTCTACAGGGTGAAAAAGTTGTTTTTCGTGTTTAAACATAATATTGCCTCGCTTTCGCTTTTTTAGTATTATGCTCGTAAATATACAGGCTTATTCGTTTTCTCATTACAGATTTATTGAAGCCGTTATTTGAGTGAATTTAAATATGTGGGGTTAATGCGGGTTTACAATAGATGAGATACAAAATATAATTCCAAAACAGGCTGATAAACGTAAAAAGGCAAATTTTTCATACCTAAAGAACCGGACACTTCCTTATATTTATTGACTTTTATAGAATATGAAAATATAATAAAAATACACCGTGTCTTAGATTTATTTACAGAAACGGCGAACAAGGTGAACTAAGTATAAAAATTTTTATAACTTAGAATATTTTTAAGGTAGGGGTTGATTATTTTGAAAAAAATAATTTCGGTACTTATTGCAGTAATTTTAGTCATATCAACGGAGATATGCGCGTTTGCGGCTGAAGCACCCGATTTTGAAATTAATACGGAGGCTTTGCTGCTTGTGAATGCGGACACTGATGAGGTTCTATATTCTAAAAATGCCAACAAAAAAATGTTAATGGCTTCTACAACCAAGATAATGACATATATTGTTGTTGCAGAAAAAGTAGATGACCTTGTAAATACAAAAATTACTATTGAGCAACAGCCTATTGACGATATTCTCGATAAGGATGCGTCTGTCGCAGGATTTAAGAACCATATCGGTGAAAGCTTTTCTGTTCTCGATATACTGTACGGTATGATGATTCCGTCAGGCTGTGACGCAGCCGAAATACTTGCATATTATGCAGGCGACGGTGATGTTCATAAATTCATTGATATGATGAATGAAAAGGCTTTGGAGCTTGATTGTAAAAATACTCACTTTAACGACGCTTACGGCCTGTCGGAACATAACCAGTACACTACCGCTGAGGATATGTATAAAATTACTAAATATGCACTTACAATGCCGTATTTTAAGGATATTGTAAGCACGGAATACTATACCCTCCCCGGCGATACCGAGCCTCTTATCAATACAAATTACCTCATTGACTATGTAAACGGCAGGCAATATTATTATCAGTATGCAACGGGAATAAAAACCGGATACACCGACCTTGCAGGGAAGTGCCTTGTTTCAGCTGCAACTATGGGTGATACAAATCTTATCTGTATTGCCTTCGGCGGAAAATATGACGCCGAAACAAACTATGTCAACTACGCAATGGTCGACTCCGTAAACCTGTATAAGTGGGCTTTTGAGAATTTTTCGGATTATATTGATATTTCTCTTGACAGCAAATATAAATCAGTCCAAATCGGAGAAAAAATTCAGCTCAAAGCTAAAATTGCAGGCAATAATACTGATACCGTACATAAAATTAAATGGTCGTCATCTGATACAGATGTTGCAACGGTAGATGAAAACGGTATCGTAACGGCGGTTTCAATGGGTGAAGCTCAGATTAAAGCCGAAACACAGACAGGAAGCTTTGCCGTATGCAATGTAGCCTGCGGATATTACAACGGTATTGATGTTACTTCTCGTTACGGAGATTATACAAGCGGAGAGAAAGAACCTGTTAATTGGAAGGCAGTAAAAGAATACGGCATTGATTTCGCAATTATCCGTGCAGGCTGGGGCTGGGAAGATTATCCGAATCAGAATGACGCGTCCTTTGTAGAAAATGTTAAGGGCGCGGTTGAAAACGGAATCCCTGTGGGACTTAACTTTGTGGCGTATGCGACAGATGCTGAAACCGCAAGGCTTGAAGCCGAATATCTCCTGAAGGAAATTGACGATTATATACCGGAATATAAACAGTTTGTTTCTCTGCCCGTCTCTTATAATATGACTGACAGTCAGTACAGACAGTTTACCTCTGAGCAGAATACTGAGATAGCGCTTGAATTTAACCGCGTTATGAATGAAAACGGCTATAAATGTATGTGCTATTCCAATAAATCTACTTTCGCAAATATTGATGTAGCAGCATTAAAAAAAGCAGATATGGGACTCTGGTATGCTTACTATCCTTATAAGCCGGATTTTTCCGAAACAATAAAGATAAACGGTGAGTATGTACCTGAAGTATGGCAGTACAGAACTGACGGCTATCTTCCGCAAGCTTCGGAAAATCTAAACACTAAACAGAGCATTATCTATATGTTGAGCTCTGAGTTTGAACAGTATCAAACTCCCAAGGTAACCGCTGAACAGGTTAAAGACAAGAGGGCTGTTGACATTGTATGGGAGCAGGTTCCGTATAATATAGACGGATACTCGGTTTACAGGAAATCCGCTGACAGCGAACAGCTCCAAAAGATAGCTGATTTAAGCTCGACGGAGCTTAATTATACCGATACCGATTTAATATGGAACGATAGTTATACATATTATGTTGCAGCAAAGGTAACGGATTTTCTTGATAAAACCTATGTTAAAGAAATTATAGGCGTATGTGACAATGCTGTCAGTATTATAAATTCATCTGAAGAAGCCACCGAGCCCACAACATCTGCTCCATACCTTGTAAATAAAAGCGTTAAAAAATCCGCCGGCAGCACCTACAGAATTGTTGTAAAGAACGCAGGCGGAAAGAAGATAACCTATAGTTCAAATAACAAGAAAATTTTAAAGGTATCTTCAAAGGGCAAGGTAACTTTCCTGAAAAAAGGGTCAGGTACAATAACTGTAAAAGCAGGCTCAAAAAAGCTGACGTTTAAAGGAATAGTTACTTCAGATCCAAAGCTTATTTATAAGAACCAAACAGTAAAGGCGTCAAAAACCTATAAAGTCAGAAAGGGTAATACCATTACCGTAAAGATTAAGGGTAAGGCATCCGCTCTGAATAATAAGTACGGTAGTACAAAAATTGCTAAAATTAAGGGTAAGGCAAAATCCTCCAAAATTAAGATTGTGGGTCTGAAGAAAGGCAAAACTACACTCAAGATTACAGTAAACCTTACAAAGGTTCTTAAAATTAAAGTAAAAGTAAAATAAATTATTAAAAATTCGGTAGATTTTGGTTAAAACTAAAATCTACCGAAAAATTTATATATCCAATTCAGCTTTGCCAGGAAAGAGCATGCAAAATAAAGTGTGTTAGTTAGAAAAAATCTATTTTGTATTTCTTATCTTTAAACCTCCGTTTGTTTAGATTTGATAATAAATTAGGGAGTATTAAAAGATACTCCCTAATTTATGGTCGAGGTGACATACCTGCATCTTTTATAAAGCTTTTATTTCGCCTGTTTAGGCGTGTATCATAGCTAAAACATTCATAAACGCACCTCGCTAAAAATCGTCCGCAGGACGATTTTATTAACGCTCGGCTTCAAGTCCTGTCACATCTCCGTATTTTGATAATATATTAGGGAGTATCAAAAGATACTCCCTAATATATGGTCGAGGTGACATACCTGCATCTTTTATAAAACTTTTATTTCGCCTGTTTGGGCGTGTATCATAGCTAAAACGTTCATAAACGCACCTCACTAAAAATCGTTCACAGGACGATTTTCTTAACGCTCGGCTTCAAGTCCTGTCATATTTTTAAATTATAAAATAAAGGGTATCTCGTTGAACTGCCCCAAATTGTACGGACAGCACAAAAAAGACCTGTGTGGTAGATATTATAAAAATATTAAGCAACATA
>CANQOP010000005.1 GCA_947625485.1 uncultured Clostridia bacterium
TGCGGTGAAAATCGCACGCACGGTGTTAAGCGGGGGAAAAGTTGGAGATAACATCAAAGACTTACCTATCGCAACAATGTAACAGACATACATTACAAACAGTTCTTTAACTGTCCAAAGCTAAAGACCGTTACAATTCCAAAAACGGTGAAGGATATCGGCAAAAAGGCTTTCGGTTACAGATACAAAAGAATTAACGGAATTTCTAAGATTGTAAAAGTAAAAGGATTTACTATAAAGGGAAAGAAAAATTCCGCCGCTCATAAGTACGCTAAGAAAAACGGATTTAAGTTTGTAAACCTTAATTGTTATACATTTAAGAATTAAAAACCCGTTTCATGCTAATACAGGTTATTTAATATCCAACAGGACTATTGAAATATAAAAAGACGGAGAAATTATGTAAATAATAATGACGGTAGTTACACTTTTATCTGCCGCAGTAATATTTGAGCTTTTTAAAAATTTCATTAATTTTTTCTTTTGTTGCGAGTCCCTTTGAAAATGCCGTTGCATTACCGCAAGCTGTTCCGAGAGTAAGTGCATAGGAATATGATTTTGTCTGTTCGTATCCCGCGATAAACCCTGCGACCATCGAATCCCCCGCGCCTACTGTATTAAGCGCCTTTCCCTTCAGTACGCCAATTCTGTGTTTGTTTCCAAACTCGTCAAGCAGAATTGCTCCGTCACTGCCGAGAGATATTATGACGTTTTTTGCTCCCATACCTTGCAGCTTTTTTGCATACAACTCGATATCCGATTCAGTTTTTATTTCTGTGTCAAATATTTCGGATAACTCCTGTTTGTTTGGCTTTATCAAAAATGGTTTGTATTTTAGAGAATCCACAAGGAGATTTTTTGCCGCGTCAACAACTATTCGAATATCTTTTCCCTCGAGCCTTTTAAGTATTTTTTCGTATGCGTTGCTCGAGAGAGTGTTCGGAATACTTCCTGCAAGGACAATAATATCTCCGTCAGTTATAACATCTGTTTTTTGCAAAAGCAAATCGAACTCGACATTACTGATGTCGGGTCCCTGACAGTTTATTTCACTTTCCTCAGCGGCTTTCAGTTTAATATTAATTCTTGAAGTACCGTTTTTAAGCCTTATGAAGTCGCACTTTATACCTTTTTCTTTAACTCCTTTTTCAATGGCGTCTCCCGTAAAGCCTGCGGTAAAGCCTAAAGCCGTACTTTGAATACCAAGCTCGGAAAGTATATAGGATACGTTTATGCCCTTTCCTCCTATATAATATTCCTCGCCCGTCGTTCGGTTTGTAATACCTCTTGTAAAGCTGTCGAGGTGGACAATATAGTCAATCGAAGGGTTAAGCGTTACTGTGTAAATCATAATGTTACCTCATTATAATATTTTTAATCGGCGTTTCTTAGGACACAGAAGTAAAACCGTCTGATGGTTTTAATACGATCAGACGGTCTATTTGTGTTCATTTTTATCTATGGCATCAATAATTTTGTTAATCCCTTGGGTGGTATCGTGGTAAATAGTTTTGAGCTGTTTTAAATATTCAAGTCCTTTCGGCTCGATGTGGTAGTAAACGCGCGTTCGTTTTTTACCGACCAGCTTACTATACTCCGAAATCATTTCGTCGGATTCCAGCTTATATGTCGATGTGTAGACCGTGTTCTGAGAAATCTCGAGAAGTCCATCGGATAAATTCTCAATTTCTTTGACAATTTCGTACACATATCTATCCTGATTTTTAAGCAGCGACAGCACAAGTAATTCAGTTGTTCCGTTCATAAAATAGTTTTTGATTGCCATATAATTACCTCGGAATTAAGCTAACTATATTATACGATAAAACCAACAAAAAAATCAATAGCTAATAAAGGGGGGAAAGCAATATTTATGAGAAAACGCCTGTTTTGCTGCAGGTGAGCGTTACGGAGCTTGTGTATTCGTTATACCCGGACGAGTTGGAATGTCTTACGGTAGCTTTCGCGGTAGCTGTATTTCCGCTTTTGCTCGATGACGCTTTTACTATAGACCATGTCTTTCCGAAAGTGGCGGCTTTATGGGCTGAATTGGTGCATTTTGAAGTGCTTCCGTTATATGTGAACGTTCCCTGAACCTTTATGTACCACATAACGTCGCCCGCACTGTTATAAAAATTTTTTGTTTTTGTTTTAGTTACGGTTGTCGCCTGTGTCGAGTCGCCGGGGGCGATTACTGAATTGTTCTCGATATATGTAACTGTATAGTAGCCGTCTTCGAGATACTCAATTTCAACGTTTGTTCCGTCAATTAACGAAGCTGCGTTTACAGGAAAAATAAACATAGTCGTTAGCATAACCGCCGCAATTATCAAAGCTAATATTTTTTTCATAAAATTCTCCTTTTACTCTATTATTTCTTCCTCTATTATTTCATTATCTTCAATAAAGTCATTGCTTTTATCAACATCATAAGGCTCTTTTTTTGATGGTTCGGAGTTTTTTACAACAGCTCCCGAACAAATTATTTGCTCATTATTATAAGTGGATTGAAGTTGAAAAAAGTCAAAAACACGAATTGAAAAAACTGCTAAAATTACTGCAATAATAATAGCAACAAGAGTTTTAATGTATTTTGATATTTTAATTTTTTTAATTATTCTTTCCGTATCAACCGACTCGTAGTAATCGTTTGCGATTTCGTAAGGCTTACGGTATTGCTCATAAAGTTCCTGCTTAGATTTTGTACCGTTATCCTCGCAGAATTCCTCGAGCTCGTCGCTTAGTCCACGCAAATAATTACGCTCGTCTTTGCCCATAATCGGAAAGAATTTTTTCGCGTCGGAGATGTACTCCTTGCAGACCTTATTCATAAATATATCCCCCTTTATTATTTATAAATATTTATAATAATTATATTGCCAAAACAATTAATATGTCAATATTTTGTTTAAAAAATTATTTATTGACAAAATTATACAAAACTTTTATAATTAATAACAGTATAATTAGACAAAAGCGGGGTTGTGAAATGAAAAATGAGTTTGGGAAATATTTAAAGACCAAAAGAATGGATAGAGGAATGACCATTTGTGGTTTAGCCGCTTTAATCGGCAAATCCACCTCGTATGTTTCCCAGCTTGAGAGAGGAATCCGCCGACCGCCGAAAGACCAGGTTATTAATAAAATTACAAATGTTCTTTTATTAAACGCCGAAGAAAGTGAGATGTTGTTCGATCTTGCAGCTAAATTCAGAAATTCCGTTCCAACGGATTTAGTGGATTATATAAACACACATCCAAATGTAAAAGAAACTATTCGCCTGTCAAAAGAATGCAAAATCCCCGAAACGGAATGGTCGGATTTTGCAAAGTCGTTAAAAGAAAAGTTTATGGTTTAATAGTATTTCAATATATAATAAAAAATAAAAAAAGCTGTGAAGAATGGGGTTCTGAAAACCGTTTCTCGCAGCTTTTTTAAAGTTTTCGGACTTGTATGAATATAATGTCCGGAAAAATTGACAGTTATATACTTAGGTGATAAAATTAAACTAATTAAATAATAGGTGAAAATACGAGGAGCAAATAACGTGGTCAGAGATTTACAGTTCTGTCAGAAGGCAGAAAGAAGTATAACAAAAAAATACCGTAAAGAGATATGGGCCCCGTTTATCACAGCGCTCAAGCGTTACGAGCTTATAAACGCGGGTGACAAAATCGCGGTATGTATTTCAGGCGGAAAGGATTCGATGCTTATGGCAAAACTTATTCAGCTTTTGCGGCGTTATTCCGATGTTCCGTTTGATGCGGTTTATCTCGTGATGGACCCGGGCTACAACGATTTAAACAGAAAAAAAATAGAGAGTAACGCAGAACTTCTGGATATTCCGATAACCGTGTTTGAAACGAATATTTTTGAAATTGCGGGCAACGCCGAAAAATATCCGTGTTACCTGTGCGCGCGTATGCGCAGAGGGCACCTTTACAAGAAAGCAAAGGAGCTTGGTTGCAATAAAATTGCTCTCGGACACCATTTCTCGGACGTTATTGAGACGACAGTTATGGCGATGTTTTACGGCTCGCAGCTTCAGGGAATGATTCCGAAGCTTCATAGCCGAAACTATGAGGGAATGGAGCTTATCCGTCCGATGTACTGTATACACGAGGACAGTATTATTTCTTGGTCGCATTACAACAACCTTGAGTTTATACAGTGCGCCTGTAGAATCACGGAAGGTATTGCGAGGTCCGATGACGGAGTTGGGGAAAGCAAGCGGCAGGAAATAAAGACGCTCATAAAACAGCTTAAAAAAACAAACCCGAACATAGAAAAAAGCATATTTAACAGTATTCACTCCGTCTGTCTGGACACGTTTCCTGCATATAAATCGGACGGAGAGGAGCATAGCTTTCTTGAAAAGTTTTAAAAATAGGCATATGCAAATACCACAAGCGGTATTTTGCATATGCCATTTTTTGAAATAATGTGTTAATTAAAAATTTTATCTGATGCCTTTTTCAGAGGAACTATAATTAAAAGAACAATAATACCCGCTAAAGTCACCTGAACTATATTACCGGGAATTGAGGACAGCGGTACGAATATGTTCTGATATATAATTGCCTCGGCTATATAATAACCTATGATTTTAATTGCGAGCGCCGCTAAAATTGCGACGGCAAACCATCCGAATTTATTTTTATGCTCGGCAATTAAACCTACAACATAGCCCATTGCGGCTACTGTAATGAGCGTAAACGGCGCCCATAGCGTCCAGCCGGACAGTAAATCAAAAAGAGCCATACCTACACCGCCTGCGACTGCTCCTACTCGTCTGCCGTAAATTATTGCTCCAATAAACATAGGAACATTTCCAAGGTGGATAAGACCTCCGTTAGCGGCAATAGGCAGTCTTATATTTACGAAAGCGGTAAATACATAAGTTAAAGCGATGAAAAGAGCTGTTATTGTGAGAAAGAATACTGTTGTGATTACTTTTAATTTTGATTTGGTTTGGGTTGCCACTGTTATCCAATCCTATCTATGAGATACGGTATAACGCGCTCAAAGTCGACGCCGTACCAGTTCGCGTTCGGGGTGTTCTTTGTAATGCGTATACATTCTGCCGTGTAATCGGCGGCAATTTTTATACTTTCCTCAATCGACTTGCCGCTTACGAGCAAGCCTGTAAATGCAGAACTGAAAATATCTCCCGTACCGTGGAATGCCGCGTCAATTTTCTCCTGAAAGTATGTAAAGTACTTTTTAGTTTCGCTGTCGTACAAAAGCACGCCGTACTTGCCGTCGAATGCCGCGCCCGTGAGAACAACCTTTTTAGCTCCCTGAGCGGCGAGTTTCTCCACGACTTCCTTGGCGAACGTTTCATCGTAATCAGCCCTGTACGGAGTATCTGTCATATAGCACGCCTCTGTTATGTTCGGAAGAATTATATCAGCCTGAGCGCAGAGCTTAGCCATTTCATGAGGAAATTCTTCATCAAAAGCGGGGTAGAGCTTGCCGTTGTCCGCCATAGCCGGGTCGACGATTACGAGATTTTCGTCCTGCTTTAGGTCGTTTATCAGAGAAATTACCTTTCCGATTTGCTGTGCGGAGGCGAGATAACCCGTGTAAAACGCGTCGAAAGTAATACCCTCGTCCTTCCAGTGTTTTGCAATCGGAAGAATTTGGTCGTCGAGGTCCTTGCATGTGAAATTTTTGAACATTGTGTGTGTGGAAAGCACCGCGGTCGGGATTATAGCTGCCTCAACTCCTGTTGCGGATATAATTGGCAGAGCTACTGTAAGCGAGCATTTACCTACGCACGATATGTCCTGAATCGTAACAATTCTTTTCATAATATTTCCTCCGTAAATTTAATGAACACATAATATCACGAAAACTGTCTTTTTAAAATAGACAGTTTTAGGAAATATTAAAAGGACAGTTCGCACGGATAATAAAACCCGAAATTAAGGACAACACATTTTTGAATGCTTTTATAGTAAAAAATTTCAAATTTGAATATAATTGAAATATAGAACGAGGCACTCCGTACAATTTATTTTACACTGATTTTTGCAAAAATTAATAAAATAATTGTTTCGTTCAACAAAATATTGTTGACTTTGATTATTATGTGTGCTAATATAAAATTGCAGGAGGTAAATTTTGTCATTTTTTGCATCCCACAAAACTTAACGTTAAGGTGAATTTTTAAGAAAGGAGGATTGAATATGACAGAAAAAGGTATTAGCAGGATTAAAAAGATACTTGTCACTTTTATAGCAATAACTTGCTTAATTTTAATAGCTTGCATCGGTGTAGCCGCAAAGACGGAGACATATACGTTTAAAGTTGAGGTTGGAACAGGTCTTTCAGACGTCGTTAGCCTATACATGCCCAAAAAGGGACGAATATCCGACACTTTTGGCAGTTGCCCGACGATATTCGACGGTTATAAAAAATCCGAGAATAAAGCTCAGGCTATTAATGATACCGATGGTACAAAGTCAAAGTGGAAAAATTTTGTTTTGAATACCGACGGCGGCCCCTTAACGGTTGCATATGGAAATTCCCTATCTAAAGGTAATTACCGAATTAAATATAAGAACATTGGTAAGGGCGGATTCAGAGCAACTACTACTCTCTCACTAACATATTAGTTTAAATAAAGAGCTGTAATTATGAAGTTTTCTAACATAAGATTTTTATCGAAAGCAAACATAAAAAGGAATAAATACAATGTTAGTATTACGGTTATAGTCAGCTTATTGGTTGCGGCGGTGTCGCTCATTTCGAGCTATGCCGTCGCAACGGTAAACGCTGTAAACGAATACAAGGCAAGTTATCGGGCAAGGTCTGTAACTCTTAACCCATTTCTTAAAATTCTCACGGACGACGCGATTAAGGCGATTTCGAACGTTGAGCACGTTCAGTCGGTAGAGGATGTTACAGGATTAGATGATAAGTATCCTTATAATATATTAAATATAAGCGGTCAAAATGACGGAGGCAAAAGACTGAACAAACAGCTTAAAACACGGGATACATATGTTACTGTTGAAGGGCTTATCGGAGACGAAAAAAAGCCTGTAATAGCGGGCAAGAATCTTGAGGAGTCACCGACATTCAGTTGTATAATACCGAATCTGTTCTATCCGTTTGAAGATGAGGGTAATATTAACTATGAAAACCTTGACTATATAGACGGCACAAGCCTGATAGGAGAAACCATAACCTTAAAAGGCGATGGCGGAAAAATTTCTTTTCTGTATAATCATCTTATTAATGACGAAGAATGTACTAATGATTTTGCGTATTTGAAGGCAAAGGAAATAAAGCTCAAGATTGTAGGCGTTTTCCATTGTTCCCGTAATACGTACGGAAGCTTTGACACTATATTTGTTTCAAAGGATACGCAGCTTCAGATTATAGAAGAGGCGATGAAAAATACGGGTATCGACCTTTCCTCGAACGAAAGCGATATTTCAAAGTGGTGGAATAATACTTCTCTTCACGACTACTATGTAGTCGCGGATAATTATGATAATATAACGAGTATATATAATGAAGTATCCGAAATGGGGTACGATATCGACGACTCAGGCAGTTTTTTTATAAAAGAAAGTACTAAAATTATGGCTGATGTCCTAAGTACCGTCGGAATGTTTCTTTTATCGGCGATATTTATTTTAGCCGTAATCTTATTGCTGCAATCAACGAATTTCTCCTTTAATTCTCAAAAAAGCAATATAGGCTTGCTAAAAGCCATTGGATATAAAAATAAGTATATATTTGCCTGTATGTTATACGAACAGCTTTTTCTGGTTATTAGGGCATTTCTAATAGGCGCAGCTTCCTCCCTTGTATTTGTGACCGTTTTAAATTATATATTCAGCCATAAGTCCTATGGAGAGTTTATCTATATAATAGATTACTCAATGCTTGCGGCTTTTCTCGGAATTGCTTTAGCGCTTGTAACGGTTATTGTTGCAATTTGTGAAATTGTATTAATCTCGAAAATAGTAAAAATACAACCGCGTGAAGCGATGAGTGCGGTTTAAAAAGAGGTATATTGAAAACTATTGAGCTAAAAAACATTACTAAGGTTTAAATAAGGTGACCGCGCTTGACAATGTTTCTCTTACTCCGAACATATTAATTTTAATTAAAGAGCTAAAATAAAGAGCTAAAAATTATGAAGTTTTCTAACATAAGATTTTTATCGAAAGCAAACATAAAAAGGAATAAATACAATGTTAGTATTACGGTTATAGTCAGCTTATTGGTTGCGGCGGTGTCGCTCATTTCGAGCTATGCCGTCGCAACGGTAAACGCTGTAAACGAATACAAGGCAAGTTATCGGGCAAGGTCTGTAACTCTTAACCCATTTCTTAAAATTCTCACGGACGACGCGATTAAGGCGATTTCGAACGTTGAGCACGTTCAGTCGGTAGAGGATGTTACAGGATTAGATGATAAGTATCCTTATAATATATTAAATATAAGCGGTCAAAATGACGGAGGCAAAAGACTGAACAAACAGCTTAAAACACGGGATACATATGTTACTGTTGAAGGGCTTATCGGAGACGAAAAAAAGCCTGTAATAGCGGGCAAGAATCTTGAGGAGTCACCGACATTCAGTTGTATAATACCGAACTTGTTCTATCCGTTTGAAGATGAGGGTAATATTGGTTACGAAAACCTTGACTATATAGATGGCACAAGCCTGATAGGAGAAACCATAACCTTAAAAGGCGATGAAGGAAAAATATTGCTTCCATATAATATTGTTATTGATGACGGAGAGTGTACAGGCTACGATGCAAATTTAAGATCCAAGGAAATAAAGCTCAAAATTGTAGGTGCTTTTAATTGCTCATCTAATACCTATGGAAGTTTTCACCATCTTTTTGTTTCAAGAGATACGCAGCTTCAGATTATGGAAAAGGCAATGAAAAATACGGGTATTGACCTTTCCTCGAACGAAAGCGATATTTCAAAATGGTGGAATAATACTTCTCTTCATAACTACTATGTAGTCGCGGATGATTATGATAATATAACAAGTATATATAATGAAGTATCCGAAATGGGGTACGATATTTCAAGTTTCAATAATTTTTCTATAAAAGAAAGTACTAAAATTATGGCTGATGTCCTAAGTACCGTCGGAATGTTTCTTTTATCGGCGATATTTATTTTAGCCGTAATCTTATTGCTGCAATCAACGAATTTCTCCTTTAATTCTCAAAAAAGCAATATAGGCTTGCTAAAAGCCATTGGATATAAAAATAAGTATATATTTGCCTGTATGTTATACGAACAGCTTTTTCTGGTTATTAGGGCATTTCTAATAGGCGCAGCTTCCTCCCTTGTATTTGTGACCGTTTTAAATTATATATTCAGCCATAAGTCCTATGGAGAGTTTATCTATATAATAGATTACTCAATGCTTGCGGCTTTTCTCGGAATTGCTTTAGCGCTTGTAACGGTTATTGTTGCAATTTGTGAAATTGTATTAATCTCGAAAATAGTAAAAATACAACCGCGTGAAGCGATGAGTGCGGCTTAAAAAGAGGTATATGTATGAAAACTATTGAGCTAAAAAACATTACTAAGGTTTACAATAATAAGGTGACCGCGCTTGACAATGTTTCTCTTACTCTTTGTGAGGGAGAATTTGTTGCGGTTATGGGACAGTCGGGCAGCGGTAAGAGTACGCTCTTGCAGATTGCAGGACTGCTTGATAACTGTACCTCTGGCAGTGTAATAATAAACGGGGAGGATGTATCTAAGCTGAATACAAATCAGCTGGCAGACGTACGTAAAAATTCGCTTGGCTTTGTTTTTCAGGCGTTTCACCTCAATCCGCACCTCAAGGTGTACGAAAATATTATGGTGCCGATGCTTATAAACGACCGCTTTAAAAATAAAGCTGAAATGCAGTCGAGGGCGATGGAACTGGTGGATAAAGTGGGGCTTACTCACCGTAAAGAGCACTACCCCTCGGAGCTTTCGGGCGGCGAACAGCAGAGGGTTGCGATTGCCCGCGCGCTCGCAAACGAGCCAGACTTTATCCTCGCCGACGAGCCGACGGGTAACCTTGACAGCAAAAACGAGCAGATGATTTTTGAAGAGCTTAAAAAACTTTCAGAGATGGGAAAAGGCGTTCTTGTTGTCTGTCACAACGACGCGATTCTCAATTTTGCCGAAAAGGTTTACAATATGAAGGACGGCAAATTTGAAAATGAATAATTCTTTACATCTTATCACGCGCGCATCACTGCGCAATAATAAATTTCTTTCAGTTTTGTTCTGCTTATTTGTTGTAATTTCAACAGTTTTTATAGTCGCAATCGCGGGTATACTTTTACATATGAAAAATAACATTGATACTGTTTTGAAACAACACGTTACGCTCAGACAGATTGTGGTTGAATTCGACAAGGGGACGACCGACGATTACATAGAAGATATAGTTAAAAAGATAAAAAAAGTCGATCATATTACCGATGCGTACGAGCCTATCGGCGTAGTAGGAGTGCAAGACGGAGATATTCTCAAGGACAGCTATCAGATGGATCGCGTTCCCGTCGGAGGTGATTTAAGGATTACATCCGGCAGAATGATTGACGAGAACGAGAGCGGAGTTGCGCTGGTACCCGATCACATTAATGATTTGGACACAAAAGAAAATAGGATAAACGATATAGATGGAAATAAACTGGTCGGTAAAACGCTCAAATTCGTTGACGACGCAAATAAAACACGAAAGATGAAGGTAGTCGGAGCGTTTAGTACCTTTGACCCTACAATCGATAACAAAACTTTGTTTATTCCTTTTGCTGACCTGAGCAAATACAAAAGTGAGGTCGACAAAATGTTTGTTGCTGACGGAGCTTCCCCTAATGGCAAACGGAGTTTTATACTGATTGTTGACCGTGCGGAAAATGTTGAGACTGTTGCAGATTATATAACTGATAATTACATCTATTCATATGTGAATTATTCGTCGCTCAATCCAAACGAATACGATACCGCAATACTTATGCTTATGCTGTCTCTTGTTCTTCTTGTTGCGCTTTCTGTTGTTGGATTTTATGTGTTCCTGAAAAATAACATTGATCGCCGCACAAGTGAGCTTGCACTTTATCGCTCGCTCGGATACAAGTCAAAGCATTTGTTTAGGATTATTTTTTCAGAGCATCTTATTTTTGCACTCGCTTCGTTTGTATTAGGAGTTGTTGTGGTAGCAGTACTGTACGCCTTTGTCGTAAACCCGTTCCTTGACAGTTTGCTCGGAGGCACATTGATGGAAATTAGTCTGAGTGTTGACCCAGTTGTGACAGTACTGGTATTAGCTGTTCTTATTTTGATGATGTATCTTGTATGCAAAAGGGCAGTAAAACGCTCGGAGAAAATTGACCTTACTGTACTTTTAAAAAATTTGTAATTTAAAATATGATACAAACAATGTGATAGCCGGCTGCTCTGAAACAGCCGGCTATCAATATGCTATTAAATTAATATTACCTGTATTATCGGAAAAGTCCGAGCGAGCCCAGGAGAAGTATAAACAGCAGTATAGGCGCTATAAACTTCACCATTACTACATAAAGCGTCTTTCTGAAGAATCTTTCGCCGTTTTTCGTAACCTCGTCGATTACTGTTTTTGGTTTTGCTATCCAGCCTATCAGCAGGCAGGTGCCTATCGCGACGACGGGCATAAGAATGTTGTTGCTTATGTAGTCCGCGATGTCAAGCAGCTGTGCGGTAGTACCGTTCGGAAGCGGGAACTCGAAGTACAGTAAGTTGTAACCCATACATATCACGATACCGATAGCAAACGCGATTGCGCCTTCTATCAGGGTCGCTTTCTTTCGGCTTGTTCCTCTTTTATCTATCGTTCCTGCAACTACCGCCTCGAGCACTGAAATCGAGCTAGTGAGAGCAGCAAAGAGAACCATAACAAAAAATATACAGCCGAGGATTCTGCCAGCGATTCCCATTTGTGCGAATATTTTAGGAATAGCTACGAACATAAGTCCCGGACCTGCCGCCATTCCGTCCTGACCGAGAAAAACAAATACTGCCGGTATAATCATAACGCCCGCCAGGAATGCTACAACCGTATCAAAAATTTCAATCTGATTTACGGACTTCATAAGGTTATCTTTGTCCTTAAAATATGAGCCGTAGGTTACCATAATTCCCATAGCCACGCTTATACTGTAGAAAAGCTGTCCCATAGCGTCCATTATGACGATGAGAATATCTTTAAAACCCATTCCGTCAATATTCGGGATAATATATACCAAAAAGCCCTGCATACCCGTGCGGTTTCCGTTTTCGGGACCGCCATGAATAGTCAGCGAATAAATTGAAATTCCGACTACAAGCACGAGCAGGACAGGCATAAGTATTTTTGAAAAGGACTCAATTCCCTTGTTTACGCCGCGGAAAACAACGAAGCAAGTGGCGGCGAGAAAAATTGCGTTGTATAAAATCGGCTCAACTGGTCCCGAGATAAAGCTGTTAAAATATCCGTCACCTGCCGCGTCGAGCCCCTGTCCCGTTACAAATGCTACAAAGTATTTGAGCACCCATCCGCCTATAATGCAGTAGTAGGGGAGTATCAAAAACGGAACAGCGCTCGATATCGAACCCAGCCATTTCCACTTACTGTTAATTTTACCGTAAGCGGTCAGACAGCCCTGCTTCGTTTTTCTTCCTATGGC
The DNA here is from genome assembly GCA_947625485.1 of uncultured Clostridia bacterium. Classification (GTDB taxonomy): domain Bacteria; phylum Bacillota; class Clostridia; order Oscillospirales; family Acutalibacteraceae; genus Ruminococcoides. The sequence goes on from CANQOP010000005.1 coordinate 12,702, forward strand.
TACTTCGGTCACTAGCAGCGTAAATCCGAACGTAAGAGCAAGAATAAGATAGACAACGAGAAACAGTCCTCCTCCGTCCTTCGCCGCAAGATATGGAAATCTCCAGATGTTTCCGAGACCGACCGCTGAGCCTGCCGCAGCGAGAACAAACCCGATTGAGCCGGAAAATGAATGCCTTTTTTGTTCCATAATATAACCCTCATTTTTAATTTGTGTTCATTTCCGTATTCTGGAAATTTTAAACAATTACAAAGCTATTCTATCATAGCTTCTAATAATTTACAACAAAAATTTTAGGGTTATAAATTATTTTTTGTGCTTTAGGACAATTTAGTGTGAACCGAATAGTTTACCGTTGTATAATTTATTTGTTTTATTTGTTCCAGTATTTTCTATCCAGACTGCGGTACTGGACTGCTTCGGCGAGATGGGAGGTTTTAATTGTTTCACTTCCGTCTAAATCCGCAATCGTGCGCGCAACCTTTAATATACGGTTGTATGCTCTGGCCGAAAGCCCCATTGTTTCAAAAACGCTTTCAAGCAGTTCTGAGCCTTCATCGCTTACTGAGCAGTATTGCTCAAATTCCGAGTCCGTAAGCCGAGCGTTGCACGTGGTATCTGAGTTTTTAAAGCGTTCTGTCTGAATGGCGCGCGCTTTGTTTACGCGTTTCTTAATTTCCGCGGAGCTTTCCTCACTGTTCCTTGCGGATAAATCGCGGTATTCAACCGGAGGGACTTCTATGTGAATGTCAAATCGGTCAAGAAGCGGACCGGATACGCGGTCCAGATAACGGTGTATTTTCGTATCTGAGCAGGTACAGTCTCGGGTGGGGTGGTTAAAATATCCGCATGGACACGGGTTCATCGCCGCAATCAGCATAATGTTGCACGGATATGTGTACTTGCCGCTTGCGCGTGAAACAGTAACAGTGCCGTCCTCGAGAGGTTGTCGCAGTACCTCCATTGTCTTCCTGCCGAACTCGGGTAACTCGTCTAAAAACAGGATACCGTTGTTTGCCAGAGAAATCTCGCCGGGTTTTACCAATCTTCCTCCGCCGCTCAGTGCAACAGGTGAGACCGTGTGATGAGGCGCGCGGAAAGGGCGAGTGCGTATGAGGGAGACGCCCTCGGGAAGCGTACCCGCTATTGAATGGACCTTCGTCGTTTCTATTATTTCGTCGTAAGTCATATCGGGTAAAATTGCGGGCATACGCTTTGCGAGCATACTTTTCCCCGAGCCCGGAGGTCCGATTAAGAGCACGTTGTGACCGCCTGCGGCGGCGATTTCGAGAGCGCGTTTTACCTCGTACTGACCTTTGACCTGTGAAAAATCGGGAAGTCCGCTTAATACGTCGGGATTGTCGTGTAGGGGTTCAGCTGGACAAATTTTCTCAATTCCCTTTAAATAAAGATAGAGCTGATAGACGCTCTTGACGGGGTAAACCTCTATTCCCTTAACCACTGCGCCCTCGCGCGCGTTTGCCGCAGGTACAAAGAGGCGTTTAATACCGCATTCCTTGGCTTTTATCGCCATAGGCAAAACGCCGTTAATCGCTCGCAGTTCTCCCGAAAGGCTTAGCTCGCCGAGAAACGCGCAGTCGGAGATGTCCGCGCTGAGGTTGCCCGTTGCTATGAGAAATGCTATAAAAATCGGAAGGTCGTAAATCGGACCTTCTTTTTTCGTGTCTGCAGGCGCGAGGTTTACTGTAATTCGCGATATGGGAAACTCAAATCCGCAGTTTTTAAACGCATCGCGCACGCGGTCGCGGCTTTCCTTTACCGCTGTGTCGGGCAGTCCTACCATATCGAACGCCGCTATGCCGCGTGATATGGAAACCTCAACCTCAACGGGATAGCTGTCTATTCCGAATAATCCAAAGCTGTTGCATTTAACTACCATATTTTTCACCTGTCATAATTATAGCATATGAACAAATGTTTAATCAAATGTCAGATTATATAATTTAAATAGTCGGTTGTTGTAGAAAATGCACAATTGTTCGATATATCATTGACAGTGAAAAATATTTGCAGTATAATAAAATTTAATGATAAAAAGGCGGTGATCAGATGGTTGGAACCAATTACGGAAGTATAAGCGACAATCAGCTTGTTCTGCTTTTGCAGAAGGGTGACGAACGCGCTTTTGAGGAAATTACCATAAGATATGTGAAGCTTATTTATCAGATTGCTTACGACTTTAATGTTGACGGATATGAGCCTGATGATCTTGTTCAGGAGGGATTGCTTGCTTTTCTTATCGCAGGGAAAAACTACAATGAGAGCTTAGGTGCATCCTTTAAGAACTACGCTGTAATGTGCGCGAAAAACCGATTTAAGGATATTGCAAAGAAAAGCAGCGCGAAGCGCGCGGTTCCGAAGTCGCATATAATTACACTTGACGAAATGGGCGACAGGCGTGACGAGGAGCAGAACGTTGAGGACTTCGTTATTGAACGCGATTATCTGAAAAGCCTTATGATGCATTTGCGCTCTCTGCTGAGCGCTGAGGAGCGCGTTGTTTTCAATATGTATCTAAAAGGCTATTCATACGACGAGATTGCCGATACTATGCGGATGAGCACAAAGAAAATAGACAATACTCTGCAAAAAATAAAGCGTAAACTAAGAGAAAGCCGATGAATACAAAAACTATTAAGCTGCCGAAAGGACGGCTTTTTTTATTGCAGTGAACTCTGATATTTTCCTATCCGCGTAATTTTTGGAAAATTCATTTTCAATTCATAATTTTTTCATATATTTTTCACATTATGTGGTTATCATAATGACAATGAAACCAAATCCATACGGAGGTACATTATGAATAATCCTTATGAAAATAACTATAACACGGACGGATTTGATACAAATACAACTCCCGAGTCCGAGCCTAAGTCTGAAAGCTCTGCTCCCGAGGAAATTTTCAGCTCGTCCGAGAAAGCGAACGATGCTGTTCCCGATTACACTCCCGACGAATATTACAGCCGGCATTACGCTAACCAAGCAACGTCGGCGGAGGGTTATGCTCGATATGGCGAGAGCTACTACGGCAACAACCAAACGGGTCAGCAGACGTACGGTAATCCGAATTATGATGCGGGATATTATCAGCAGCCATACCATATTCCTCCTCAGCCGGTAAAGACCAAGAAAAAGAAGGAAAAAAAGCCGATCACGAGAGGAACAATTGCGGCGGTGCTTATTATAAGCATATTGTGCTCTGTTTTACTCGGCGCAGGCGGCGGCTACCTCGCGGCTACTGTTTTAGGTAACTCTAATGGAGGTGTATCTACACTCGAGGTGAGCAAATCGGAATACGGAAGTTCAACCTATGCATCATCTACTGCGGCGCTTACTACAACCGAAATTGTTGATAAGGCGGCTGACTCTGTCGTTGAAATTACGACCGAGCAGGTTGCTACAGGCTCATTCTCGCGACAGTATATTCAGCAGGGTGCAGGCTCGGGAGTTATCATCTCGAAGGACGGATATATAATTACTAATTATCACGTTATTGAAGGTGCTTCCCACGTTACCGTTACTCTAAGAGATCAGACCGAGTACACAGATGTCGATGTTATCGGAACGTATTCGGCAGGCGATATTGCGCTTCTTAAAATTAAACCTAAGAGTGACCTTACAGCCGCAACTTTCGGCAATTCCGATAAAATATCAGTGGGCGATTATGCAGTCGTTATCGGAAATCCGCTGGGTCAGCTCGGCGGTACTGTTACGGACGGAATAATCAGCGCTCTCGACCGTGAGCTAACCATAGACAACGAGACTATGAATCTTCTCCAGACCAATGCAGAGATAAGCCCGGGAAACTCGGGCGGCGGACTTTTTAACGGCTCGGGCGAGCTTATAGGTATTATCAACGCTAAATCAGCTTCCAACAGCGCCGAGGGTATAGGATTTGCTATCCCTATAAATGATATTCAGGAGGTTCTTTCCGACCTTAAACAGTACGGCTACGTTAAGGGTCAGATAGATTTAGGTATGTCGCTTACGGATATAAACTCCACCGCGCAGCTTTGGATGTACGACACTTCTCAGACGGGTGTGTACGTTACAAGCGTAAACAACGGCAGTAACGCGGCTAAGGCGGGCTTCCGTTCGGGCGATATTATAACGAAGATTAACGGTACTGAGGTTAAATCTACCAGAGAAGTAAAGGCGATTATCAAAAAACTCAAGGTGGGCGACAGCGCAACCTTTACGGTGTACCGCAGCGGAAGAACAGGTACGATTAAGATGAGACTTCAGGAGTATAATAAGGATTCCGTTACAGCAGATAACACAGAACAGTTTGATGACGATTTCCCGTGGAGTATATTTAATTAATTGAATAAACAAGAAGCCTGCGCAAAAATGCACAGGCTTTCTTATTTTGTGTTCTTTGTAGTATGCGGGTAGAGTATGCAGAAAATTTGATTTATTCGTCAAAAAGAGGTGTGGAAAAATACCTCTCCGCCGTATCGGGGAGAACGGTAACGACGGTTTTGCCTTTGCCGAGTTTTTCCGCCAGCTTGAGCGCAGCCGCCACGTTGGTTCCGCTTGAAATACCGCACATTATTCCTTCAAGGCGGGCAAGATCCTTTGCGGTTTTAAGCGCTTCTTCATCTGTGACAATGTAAATATTGTCGTAAATCCCGCGGTTAAGTATTGCGGGTATAATTCCGTCGCCTATGCCCATCTGAAGGTGAGTTCCAATTGTTCCGCCTGCGAGAATTGCCGCGTTTTCGGGCTCGACCGCCCAGATTTCTATATCGGGATTCTGAGCCTTGAGCGTTTCGCCTATTCCGGTAATCGTGCCGCCTGTGCCTATTCCCGAACAGAATCCGTGTATAGGACCTGCGACCTGTTCGAGTATCTCAAGCGCCGTGTGGTGCTTATGGGCCTTGGTGTTATTCGGATTCTCAAATTGCTGAGGGACGAAAACTTTCTCGTCCTCCTCAGCCATCTTAAGAGCAGTTTTAAGACACTCTTCAATGCACTCGCCTATGTCTCCGTCATCGTGAATGAGTATAACCTCGGCTCCGTAATGACGCACGAGCTTGCGGCGTTCCTCGCTTACGGAGTCGGGCATAACGATGATTGTGCGGTAGCCTCTTACCGCGCCGACAAGCGCAAGCCCGATTCCCTGATTGCCGCTTGTAGGCTCGACAATAATTGTGTCGGGCTTTATTTTACCTTCCTTTTCAGCCTTAGTTATCATATTAAACGCTGTACGGGTTTTTATTGAGCCTCCGACGTTCATTCCCTCAAATTTTACGTAGATGTCGGCGTTTCCTTTTTTATTCATACGGTTAAGGCGTATCATTGGCGTATGACCGATAGCCTCTAAAATATTGTTATAAATCATAAACAACCTCTGTAAAATTTTTCATTATATCATTATATATTATATAAGATATTAACTGAGATTGCAACAATTTACATTTTTTCATTTTTTATTCACATAGTTTTAAAAATTAATTAAAAAAAGCGTGCGGTTTTTGCACAGGTTCGTAAAAAAGTGGACAATAAAAAAGAGCCCTCTTGATGTAGAATATACATAAAGGGGGATTTTAATGGCAAAAGATATGAATACATAAGTAAGTACGATAAAGAAATATTAGAACTAAGGGCATAAGAACCAACTTTGCGGGAAATTGGAAAGTTGTACGGATTAAGTTACAAGCAAGTATGCAATTTCTTTACGAAATACAACGCAAATCAACGAAAGATTGAAGCGGGTATTGTTTTGAGAGCGAAAGGGAGAACGCCAGAGGATTACAAGATAACCGAGGATATGAAGAACAATCCCACAGCGGAGTGGGTTGCAAGAACTGTCGTACACGAAATAACACATTACCGATACGAAGTTGGAAATAGCCAATAGTCGGAATGCGTTTGTATTACTCACGAGCTTATGCATAAATATAATAGAAATAAGTTGACAATTTTCAAATTAGGGCACATAATAAAGGCAGTTAAATCCGATTTTGATTATGGTAAACTAGATTAGAGATTAGGTGGAATTATATATGGCAAAAGAAAGAGCTATTGATTTGCTTCGGAGAGGGGAAAGAGTTCTTTGCCCTGTGTGTAAAAAACATTTCTTTGATAACAAAAACGAAAATAGAGAATACTCAAACTATTTTCACTGTGAGGATGAAAATTGCAAAGGATATATTCACGAACAAAAAGTAATTAACATTGATTAACCGTTCCGCTTTGGCAGGACGGTTTTATTATCCCCTAAAGGGGGTGATTATGAATTATAGTCAATAAAGTGGACAAGTAAAATCACAAAAAAATATTTTCAAAAATATTTTCTATTTAATTAGGAGAAAGACCGTTGTTGTGTGAATGAGGTTTGCAAGGATTGTAAAATCCTTTTATGTATGAGAGTAAACTCTGTTTAAGTTTTTCGGCAGTAGTAAAATAACGTCTGTTAAGTTCTTCCTTTTTCAAGTACTTGAAAAAGCATTCCATAACTGCATTGTCATAAAGATGTCCTTTAGCGAAAAACTTGTTCTTGATTCTCAAAACCGAGTGTATCCATAGAGTCAAGCTGCGCGGCTATGAGGAGGTGCGCCTCCTCATAGCTGAATACATTTATTTCTACAACAATATTATTTGCATACAAACTAAAAAAACTGACACCCTTGGAACAAAGATGTCAGTTCATTGCTTAATTAAATATTCTACATAAAGTCGATTTTTTTGTTCTGTATGCTCAATCCGGGGCGGTTCATTTTACCGCACGCTTTTTATTTAACCGAAGTTTTCTTTTATTGCCGAATGTAGCTGGGACGTTACCTTGCCGACGCCGAGAATAATCAGCACAGTTGGGACAAACTTTATTGCTTCGCTTATTACTCGCGTCCAAAGGTATAGCATAAAGCTGTCTTTGGTCCCTGCGCCGTATATGAAGTACAGCCAATATCCTGAGAGCAGGACCTCTATGAGCACAGCGTTTATGCTCCAGGATGTAAGGACGCTCTTAATGTTAATATTATTCTTATAAAGGAAAATACCTAAAATTATGCCCGTAATAAATCCGTTAATTGTGAATCCGGGGAAGTATGTCGTGCCCGCGCTGTTTAGAAAGAACGAGATTATATCTCCCAAAGCTCCGACAAGACCTGCTCCGATTGGTCCGAAAAGCGCGGCGGCTACAGCAATCGGCAGGAAGTTAATGCTGATTTTCACGGCATTTCCGAACAGCGCCATTGTGGAATTTGCAAAAATTCCGACAATTACTCTCAGCGCGAGGAGCATACCTAGAGCGGTGAGAGCGTACACGTTGCTTAATTCTTTTACGGAATTAATAAATTTTTCTTTCAGTGTCATTTTGACCTCCTAGTATTAACGATGTTACAAGGAGACACAAAAAAGGACTGCACAAAGCAGTCCCTTTTGCACTTAATGTAACAGTGGGATGCGAAGTCTGTACCGCAGTCCTGCGACTTTCGTTCCCTTGACAACTCCCCGTTCAAAGGACACTTTACGCACAAACTTCTACTCTGTGAACACGGATATTCTACACCTCAGGTCGGTTTTTGTCAATACTTAAATAACTTTTGCGAAGATAAGCAGGACAAGGATAAACGTCGCCGTGAGCAGAGCGGAAACGCAGACCATTATAATTGTGTTTTTCTTTTTTTCGCTGTCGTTGCTCTCACGGGTGGGAATCAGCCCTGACTTTCTCAGAGCAGTTACTACACCCTTATATAGAAAAAGCACGAGAGCGGAGTTAAGAGTTGCTTTAATAGTATTGAATGGAATAAGAAGCGGAACGAATAGTTTTAAAACTTCTTCGCGCGGCAAACCCGTATAAATCGGAGTCATAATATAATTCCATAAAAGCATTATAGCTATCATTGAGAGCGAGCCTGCGACAAGGCCGATAATCGCGCGCGCGAGCGTTTTCTTTCTGTGGTAGATAAGCGCGCTTACCACAACGAATACGCCGGACGACAGGAAGTTCATAAGTAAACCTATAATTCCCGTGGTGCTAATTGTTACCATTTCAACAACGCACACCACAAGCGACATAATAAGTCCGGGAACAACTCCGAAAATAAACGCGCCGATTGTGATAATCACGTCCTTAGGCTCGTAGGTGAGGATACCGCCTATGTTCGGTATTCTCAGGAAAATGTCCGCAACTATTGCCAGTGCGGTGAGCATTGCGATGGTGCAGAGCATTTTAATGTGCTGTGTGCGCCGTTCAGTTTTTGTCATAAAATGACCTCCTAAAATTTTATTAGGAGTTGCCGAGGGTAGTGGTAAAAAAAGCTCCGTCGCTAAATGCAACGGAGCAAAATTACAGTACCACTGTATCTTCTTTCATCCGGACTGTACCGTCGGCACCTGAATTTCACAGGTTCAGCGAGATTAAACTCGGTCGTGGGCTTTACCACCGGTGGGGAATTTCACCCCGCCCCGAAGACAACTTCTGTATTTATTATACGCCTGTAGTATTATTTGTCAACTGTTTTTTAAGGGTTTTAAGATGTTCTTTAAGTTTTGGGTCAATTCGATAACTTTCTCTCGCTTTCTGAACAGCGCGGTTAAAGGTCAGATTGTCAAGCGCACATTTCTCAAACCAGCTAAGCGTTATATCCCTGTTTTTCGAGAATGCAGTCGCGACGAGCCACGCCTGCGCCATACTTATGTAGTAGTGCCTGCTGTGCACGCTGTCGGTGAGGGAGAGTGTTTCTGAGATATACTGGTCGTCGAGATAGTAGTTAAGCATAAGTACTAAAGCTACGCGAACCCTCCACGGATTACTGCTCTTTAAATATTCTTTTATTAGATTAAAAACATCCGCTCTATAATCCTTTATATACTTAACGCTTGAGCAGAAACAATCGCACAACGCCCAGTTATTTATGTACGGTATCTGTTCTTCCAGAAGCCTGCGAAAGTCATCGAAACTATCGGGTTTGATAAGTCCCGTAACGATTCCGCGGAGCATAGCTTCCTCATAGTAATCCGAGCCGCACAACGAAATAAAACCTCGCGCGTCACCCTTCGCAATTTCTTTTGCGAAACTGCGCAACTTCGGCATACGGATACCGATTATTTTATCTGAGCTGTAGTCGGGAATAAGTCGTAAGTGAAATTCTTTATATTTTAAATCGGCGTTTTGCCTGATAAAAACAATAAATTCCTCATAGAGCTTTGGAGTCCATTTATCGGTCGTTAAATTCATTTTCTCCCCTTCCCGGGACAGGGTGAGCCTAAATCTATGTAAGCAAGGTCGTGAGAAATAACCTGTTCCTCCTTTGGCGGAGGGGTCATATAGTCCTTCCCGAACGCTATTTCGAGATACCCCCTGTATCCGTTCATAGCCTTAAAGCGCTCGCCCTCGAATGTAATCTCAACAGTCGAGCTAAATAGCTCCTTCGGATATTCGTTGCGCATTATACGCGGTCCTGCGCATAGCTCGCATATGAGGTCGCAATCCTCTGTATTATACTTAGTCATCTGCTTTTCAGCAAATTTCCATATCTTTTTTCTTGTTTTATAACTTCGGAATATGCCGAGAAGGATTTTACTTCCGAGCGACATCAGCCCGCCGTGCTTTTCGGGTATCGTCTGTGCGCGGAATAAAGAGTAAATTATGCACCAGAAGTACTGCATATATCGCTGTATCCTGCGGCTCGGACAGGGGTCAATCGGGAAAATATCAAACGCGACGCCGTGAGGTATATCGAGATCCTTCTGGTAGTTCTTAATAAGCGTTGCGCTCGTGTCCACGAGAGTCGGAAAACAGTTTCGCGTAAAGGTATCGTCTGTTTCATTGAGAAGCACAAATCGTTCGGACGGATTTTCTTTAAGATATTCCTTTATAAAAATCTCGTAGTCCGCCCGAGGCATAAAAACATCTGCGTCGTCATCCCACGGAATAAACCCTCCGTATCTGAGCGCGCCTATAAGACAGCCGCCGCACACATAATATGTGAGGTCGTGACTGTCGCAAAAGTCTCGGAAATATTTGAGCAAATCAAGCTCCTTTAACTGCAGGGAACGCAGCTGTTCCTTTGAAAGATTAATAGGCTCGGACATTTTAGTCTCCACTGCTTTTCGATTTTTTCAATTTTCTTTTCCAGAACGGAATCTGACAAATGCCGACTATTGTTCCTACTCCATAGGCGATGTGCATAATCGGGAAAAGAATCGGGAGCATAAGAAACTGCGGCTGAATATCGCGCATGGTAAAACAGCTTACTGTGTTTACGAAGTCGAACATTGAATAGAGCAGAACAAGGATTTCGAGCAGCAGCGGATAGCCGAAAAGAGCTATTCCCGTACACACGATAAGCGACATCACGAACAGAAACGGAACGAAATGGTAATAGGAAAGACATTTAGGCGACACCGAGAGGGTAAGGCCTATCCATTTTCCGTTCCCGAATTTCTGTTTAATCATTTTTTTGAAACTGTTGCGGGTGTGCTGGTATGAAATAATTTCGGGGTTAAAGCAGAGCTTAAAGCCTGCTTTCTGCATTCTGTAGTGGATTTCGTTGTCCTCGGTTCTCACCAGGTCCTCGTTAAAGAAACCGACCTTGTCGAATACCTCGCGCTTGTATGCGCCGTGAAAAAGAGAACTGACGTAGGTTCTGCCCTGCTGACGGCGGTACGGAGCAATTGAACTGCCGAACATTGAAGTCTCAACGAGCAACAACGTTTCCTTCCAAGGGGTGGTTTCGTCGATAATGTTGGGGCGGAAGCCGCCGCATATATCCTCGTCGCGCAGCGTCTCAACATTTTTTTCAATAAAGTTTGAGGGAATTGACGCGTGGGCGTCTATACGGACAACTGCGTCGCCGCTGTAGTTTCTGAGCACAACGTTCCAGCCGCAAGGCTGAGTCCTCTTGGGATTGGAAAGAACCTTTACATCATAGAAATCCTCTCTGTTGTTTTTGCGAAAGGTTTCCATAATTTTTTTTGTGTTGTCGGTTGAGTTGCTGTCTACGAGAAGAATCTCGATTTTCTTATGGTCGTAGGTCTGGGCGCATATGTCCCTTAAAAGAGAGCCGAGCGAGCGTTTCTCGTTATATGCTATAACTCCGATTGTGATAATCATACCATTTTTCCTTCCTTATACAGTTTCAAAAGCCATTTTGCCGACGTCGCAAACGTGGTCGACATATAAGGGATAACGTAAAGTGCGGGAATTACAAGGAAGCAGAGCGCTATCCACGGAATAAAGGAGTAGTTAAGAAGAAGTATATCAAGTCTGTGATGCTTAAAGATAATTCTTGTTGAGCGGGAAATATATGATATAGGCGCATTTTCATTATCTACAAAAACAAATTCGCTGAATAAAATTTTGGTGAGCAAAAAAATGGCAGCTATAACGCCGAAAGCGAACAACAAGGCTTGTAGTATCGTATGTTCCGTAGTGTATTGATTTATCGAAAGTTTGATTATTTTGTCAATTGAAAAAAACAGAAAGTATGCGAAAAACAGCTTTACACAAATAAAGATATTGAACACAATTGCGTTAAAGTACTGTTTAGTTCCCTTAAAGAAATAAAATACATTCTCAAAATTTGCCCCGCGTCCGCACGCAATATCGTAACATAGCTTAAAAAAGCCGTTTGTTATCGGCAGAAGAGAAGTAAACAGCAGGGAAGTAAGGCAGAAAATCGCTATTAGCTTTACAAACAGAAAATTATTGACACCCTCCTCGGCTTCTGTGAACGCGCCTGTAATAAAGCCGAGCATCGCATAGAAAAGGTACACAAACAGTAAGACCGAGAACACGGTAAGCAGACCCGCCACGGCGGAGAACCATTTGTCGTTAAGTGAGGATTTAGCTTGTTTTTTCAGTATTTTTATCGTACTCATACTTACCCCGTCATAATTTTTCCGTGTATAGTTTATACATAGCCTGAAGGCATATCTGCGCGTGGAGGAAGAATTTTTCCTCGTCAATGCTTTCGTCTGCATTGTGCATATTTACCTGGTCGTCTTTAAAAGCGGGTCCGAATGCTGCTCCTTTGCCGCCCAGCATACGCGCGTATGTACCGCCGCCTGTGGAGTAGAGCTCGGGCTTTTCTCCTGTAATATCTTCGTAGGCAGATGAAAGTATTTCGATGGTTTTGCTTTCTTTGGGAAGGTAGAGCGGAGCCGAATGATGAATAACCTCAACCTTAAGCCCTCTCAGAGCCGCCGATTTCTCAACCCTTGCGAGAATGTTCCTGTAACACATCGTCACGGGGTAGCGAATATCGAGAGTGAGATACGCCGTGCTGTCGTTAAGACGGATTTTTCCCATATTGCACGTGAGATCTCCCGAGGCGAAGTCGCACATACGCAGTCCGAGAGAGGTTCCGTCTGTCTCTCTGTGTAGCGCATAGCCTATAAACTGGCAGAGACTTCCGACTTCTTCATCGTCCAGATTTTGATTGAGAAGATCTACCAGGGCGAGTGCGGCGTTGAAACCCTTTTCGGGCTCGCATGCGTGAGCAGCCGAGCCTATGCTTTTTATAACGAGACCATCGATAGTTTCGGTAAAAGTAAATTTACCGTTTATATTTTCACTTTTTTTCTTAATTTCGTTGCCAAAGGATTCGGAACAGCAGACGAGCGCTTTAGCCTCGTCGGGCACGGCGTTGACAGCGCTTCCCGACTTTATCGCGCTCAACATTTTTCCGTCGTTTCTGTCCGTATATATCTTTAATTGTAAAATTCCCTTTTCGGCGCAGCAGATTCCATAGTCGCTGTCGGGTGTGAAGGAAATTTCGGGGAGCGGTTCGTTTTCAAAGTAGGTCTCCATATCGGTCATTCCTACTTCTTCATCTGTGCCGAAGATGCACCGCATTGTGTTTTCGCCCTTTATACCGCTGTCGAGCAGAGCCTTAAGACAGTAAAGGTTTATGATTGACGCGCCCTTATCGTCGGCTATCCCCCTGCCGAACAGCCTTCCGCCGTTTCGGGTGAGAGTGAACGGCTCGACCGACCAGTTGTTTCCCGCGGGAACAACGTCAAGATGAGTGAGAGCGCCGCAAAGCTTTCCACTGCTTCCGAGCTGAACGTGACCCGCCTTACCCTTTATATTTTTTACCGCAAGACCCATTTCCTGTGCTCTTCCCAGAACAAAGTCAAGAGCCTCTTTGCAACTGTCGGGACTTTCAGCGGAAACGGATTTGATTTCCATAAGAGATTTTAAATCCCCAAGAATATCGTCTTTGTATTTTAAAATGTTTTTTCCGAAATTCATTTGTTACCTCGTTTGCCGCGCGAGCGAAATTTAAGAAAAACAAGCGCAGCAATATACATAAAGAAAATTATACCACATATAATGCTGATTATAATTCCAATAGGGAAACCGTATGACGAGTATTTGAAAACAATATTGCTTTTTTTATCTGCCGGAACGATTACCGACATAAATCCGACGTTAGATTTAATTATTTCCGTCTCTTCTCCGTTTACATATGCTTTCCAGCCCTTATCGTACGGAACACTGAAAAACACGAAATTTTCTTTTCCTTTGTTGTCTATGACTGCCGAGAAGCCCTCTTTGTTGTAGCTGAAGTTTGTGCAGGAATTTTCACGAAGCTTAGTACAGTCGTCAATATACTCGTACTTTCCGTATTTATATTTCTTTGTTTTGCTGTCAAATTTTAGCGTGCCCTTTTTTTCGTCATTCTTTATAGCTTTGATGTCGGAGTCCGTGTAGCCTGTAATGCCGCTGTATTTCAGGGCGGTATCGGGCGAGAGCGTGAGAGATTTTAGTATAGCCTCGGAACGGTACTGTTTATCAATGTTTTCAAGTTCCTGCTCTGTAATGAAGCTGTCGTACATAAAGCCCATAGGAATGAACTGCTTATTTTCAAAAACGCGGCAGCCGTTGACGGTTTTTAGGTATTTCCACTCGGGCATTTTCGTTTTTCCCTCGTCGTTCATAAACGGATAATTTTTGTCGTCGGCGAGCACGTCGAACAGGTATTTACAGCTTAAAAGTCCGCGCAGTCCGTAATGCTCGGTATCAGGGCGTGAGGCGACGTCTCGCGTTATTCCGATTTTTTTATAAAATTGCATAATACTCGGCGTCACGACGCTGTGAAATGCGTTGATAGACGGTATCTGCCAGTACATAGCGAGGTTGTCGTTGCATTCATAAAAGTCAGAGCGGACGTTTTGAATATCGTCAAGCTCCAGATTGTCGGAGCAGTTTAATGCGTTGATACTTATAAATTCTTTGTCTGCTCTGTCAAGACAGTTGCCCGTCTGTACGATGTAGGTCGACGAAAGCAGGGAAATAATACATATCCCCGCTGTTACGGCGCAGGCAAGCTTAGTTTTACGGTTTTTATATCGTATGATAATCAGAGTAAACACAAAAATTCCCAATAGGGCAATTGCTACATAAATCCAGTAGCGCGCGATGTACTCCATAACCCCTACATAGGTAGTCGGATTCTCGTCCTCGTCATATATTGTGTTCGGCATTATTCCGATTAAAAATGCTGTCGCCACGGTTATGCCCGTCGACCAGTTTACAGCGCGAAGCCAGTCTGTTTCGCTGTTCTCAAGCGCTCTCACGGTCGCGAGGGTAAACATTAAAATTAACATATAGAACCAGCGCGCATAGTAAATGCTCGAGTTGAGCATCTGAAAAACCGAGTTGAGCACGGGGACGAGCGCCATAACTATGAGCAGGAGAATAAGCTTTTTAAGCCAGTCGCGCTTTTTTAGCTGCATATATCCGATTACTCCCGTCATACTCAGAAGCGGAAGCCAGCCGCTGACGGACGCCCAGTTACACCCTGCGCTTGGTGTGAAGTTAGGTTGAGCGGCGAGCTCGGGAGGAAAGAAGAAAGACAGTATAATGTACCAATAACGCTGGGGCATATTGTATACAAGCGCGTCATATCCGTCAGGCAGTACCGACAGGCGCGGATTTCCGCTTATGAAAAGCACGGTAGGAAGTATCAGAAAAGCGGTCGCAAGGAAACCGATAATTACCTCGAATGCAAGAAGAGAGAGCTTTTTGAGGTCAATTTTATAATTGTTCGTGAATACCAGAATAAACCAGTAAATGACAACAAAAACAGCCATACCCGCGAAAAAGTAGTAATTTATTATACACGCCGCAAAAACCGCGGGCGCGAGAACACCGCGTCGGTTTTCGTACATAAACTCATCCACAGCGAGCAGCAGAAGCGGGAAAACTATCATTGGTTCGTGAAAGTGGAAGAAAAATATGTTGTATATCGAAAATCCCGAAAATGCGTATAGAAGTCCTCCGACAGCCGCGAAAGCAGGACTATTTACATAACGCTTGAGGTAGAGGTAAGCCGTGAGACCTGCGCACGCGAACTTTAGCATAAACAGAGGACCCATAAGATACGGTACTGCCGCGCTTGGAAACAAAAGCGTTATCCAGAAAAACGGACTTCCGGTAAGGTAGAACGAATATGAACTGAAAAGCGAGGAGCCGAGGTCGGTAAGGCTCGTCCAGCCTGTATTTCCGCGCAGAATTTCGTCGTGTACAAGCTGATAGAACGGAATTTCCTGAGCGTTGAAGTCGCCGTAGTACATAAAAATACCGTCGTTTTCTACCATAACGGGTACAAATATTGCGGCAGACAGCAACAGTCCCAGTAAAAATGTCATAAGTCCGCAGTGGCGCAGACCGTAGTCGCGCAATGCGCGAAGTCTATCCATATGATTCTCCTTAATCGTTATATAATTTGCAAATGTTATTTCCGATAATTGAAAAAACTTATTTACAACCGCGATAAAATGTTTATAATAAGTATAGCACAACTCGCAGTTAATTTAAACATAAATATGGAAATAATGGTGATAGAAATGAATAATTCGCATTTTTTCGCAATGCTATCGAGGATGAAATACATAACTCGCTGGGGATTGATGAACAATACTAAGAATGAGAATATCAGCGAGCATAGCTTGCAGGTGGCTATGTTCGCTCATTTTTTGGTGCTTATGCACAACCGAAACACGGGCGAAAATCTTAACGCTGAAAGAGCGGCGCTTTTAGGTATGTACCACGACGCGACAGAGATTATAACGGGAGATATGCCGACTCCCGTAAAGTACTATAATCCCGAAATTGTAAAATCCTATAAGCAGGTGGAGCAGATAGCGGGCGAAAGACTCGCGTCGCTATTGCCCGAAGAATTTTATGAGGATTTTAAAAACATAATTCTTATGCAGAATAATGATGATAAGCCTCTGCTGATTTTCGTGAAAGCGGCAGACAAGCTGTCCGCGCTTGTAAAGTGTATAGAAGAGATACGAATGGGCAATGATGAGTTTAAACAGGCTAAAAAGCAGACGGAAGAGTCCCTGAAAAAGATGAATATACCCGAGGCGGATTGCTTTATGGAGAAATATATCCCCTCGTTCTCGCTTACTCTGGACGAGCAGAATAGCTGATTTTCCATATTTTTAATGGTTACAAATAAGTTATATTTCTTTTAAAGAATAATATATAATTGATATATGGTAGAATAATTTTAATTAATGTCGAATAGTATGTTTTGACGTCAAAATATGTTTATGATAAGGAGAGAGATTATGGCAGGCTCCAGACAGCGTCCTAATAATTCTTCAGATTATGTTGATATAAGCTCCAAAACACAAGTGGTTAAGCTCTACAAGAAAAAGGGCAGAGCGGTGCGTGTTATTTCGATTGTGCTAGCTGTGATTTTTATGATTTCCGGCGGCGGTCTTATTTATTACTATAACGCTCTGAATGTGATTAACTACGTGCCTATGGAGGATTCCGCCACAGCTCCTACCAAGGAAACCGTAGCGGGTGAAGATAAGCCCGACGATTTTAATACAGCTGTAAACGACAGCGATCTTCTTTCAAACTCAAAGGTGCTTAATGTTATGCTCTTCGGTGAGGATAATCACGGCAAGGGTGAGACGGGACGTTCAGACTCGATGATTATGGCGTCTATCGACAACAATTCCAAGAAAATAAAACTTACATCTTTCCAGCGCGATACCTATGTATGGATTCCGGGCTACGGCTACACGAAGCTGACTCACGCTTATTCCTACGGCGGCGCATCTCTGACAATAAAAACAATTGAGGCGAATTTCGGCGTTAAGGTTGACAGATATGCGGTCGTTGACTTTACGAGCTTTAAGAATATTATCGACGTTCTCGGCGGTATCGAGATGGATTTAAGAGAAGATGAGGTTGCTTACATTAACTGGCAGATGTATATAAACCACCAGACAGCCGAACGTCATCTGCTCGAGGAGAAGGACGGCAAAATAAACCTTACGGGACAGCAGGCTCTTTGGTACGCGCGTGACCGAGGTTACGACGGTATACAGGCGGGCGACGACTGGGACAGAACGGACCGCCAGAGAAAGCTTCTCCAGACGCTCTTTAACAGTATGCGCAGCGCGTCTCTTACGGAGCTTATCGGAATCGTGTCCGAGGTCGGTCCACTCGTTACTACTAACTTAAAGAAGGACGAAATAACAAATCTTGTCGCTCATTCTATGACATATATGAAGTATAAGGTAAAGCAGTACAACGTTCCGCAGGAAGGACTTTGGACGTACTACAGAGACAGCAACCTTATAGACTATATACAGATTACCGATATGGATAAATCCCGCGCGCAGTTCGCAAAGTTTGTTTTCGGCAATCTTCTGACGGCATAATTTAAATGACTGATTAATCGGGCAGATATTCTCTGCCCGATTTTCTAATGTTTATATTGATTAGCTTATTTGCGTGAAATCCTGCCACACATAAGCAAAAGCGCCCGACAGAGCGCCTTTTTAAACTGTTTAATCTATTCTTTCAAATCTTTTCATTCTTTTTCCGCCGCGTTCAATAATTTTCTCGAAGTTGCTTTTTGCTCTTACCCACAGTCCGCGTTCGCCGTACAGAGCGCGGTAAACAACCATTTCCTCGAGAGTTTCGCTGTCGCGCGCTATGCCGATAACCTCGTACTCGTTACCCTTGAAGTGGCGGTATTTACCGGGAGCGGCTATATCGGGAGTAAGCTCTTCAATATCGTTTTTAACGTCAGTTTTAACAGGTGTTTTGACCTGCCCGCTGTCCTGAAGGTCAAGCTCAAAACCGCCGTCGTTTTGAACGAGAATCCTGGAGCTGAACGGCTTCATCGGAATGCTTACATAGCCGTTTGCGTCGAATCTATCCTGCGTTAGAGCGTCGGTGAGAACACCGCTGTCAACGTTAAAGTCAACGGAAGAGTCGCAACCTGAAAGATTTAAGGCGACGTAAACATTTTCACCGCCCCACGCTCTGCGGTAAACGAGCTGTTCGTTTTTTATATTGATGTTGCAGAAGTCGCCGTATCTCAGGGCAGGGAGAGCGCTTCGGATTTTGCCGAGCTTGCAGATGTGGTCGTATAAATTGTAGTTTGCATTGGGAATATTATTAATATCGAGGCACGGCCTTAATTCGTAGTCGCTGTGACTTGTGCGCTTTCCTTCAATACCCCATTCACTGCCGTAGTATATACAGGGAACGCCAGGCATTGTGTAGAGAATTGTGTGAATATTGTTCAGGTGTTCACGCTCGCGGACCATACTCGCAATACGATTTACATCGTGATTGTCTACGAAGTTAAATGTATAAATGTTGCGGTAAATTCCGCCGTCTCCAAACTGTCTGTTTAACGAGTGTGCTATTTCAAAGTAGTTGTGGTCGTTATGACTGCTGTAGATTCCCTTATAGCATTCGTAGTTCGTCACGGAGTGAAGGGTTTCGTCGTTTGCCCAGCGGTTGTAGTCTCCGTGAGTAATCTCTCCGTAAAGCCAAAAATCGGACTTCATAGAGAGACATGTGCTCCTTAATTTCTTAAAGAATTCAATATTAATACAGTCGGCGGCGTCAAGGCGCAGACCGTCTATATCAAATTCCTCTATCCAGAATTTCGCCGCGTTTATGAGGTGGTCGGTCACCTGCTTGTTGTCCAGGTTAAGTTTTACGAGGTCTATGTGACCTGCCCAGCCCTCGTAGCAAAATCCGTCATTGTAGTGGTTGTTTCCAAAAAAGTTAAGGTTCATAAACCACGAGCAATACTGTGAATTTTCGCGGTTCTTTTGAACATCTTTAAACGCAAAAAAATCCCTGCCGACGTGGTTAAAAACTCCGTCGAGAATTATTCGTATGCCGTTTTCGTGAAGGGCTTTACAAATTTTCTTAAAAGAATTGTTGTCGCCGAGACGGCTGTCAATTTTGCAGTAGTCGATTGTATCGTAGCCGTGGCGCGTGCTTTCAAAAACGGGATTGAACACAACCGCGTTTATTCCGAGCTTTTTGAAGTTGTCTATCCAGTCGTAAATTTTGTCAAGCCTGTATTCTGGCTTGAAATCGTTCTCCCTCGGCGCTCCCGCAAATCCGAGAGGGTAGATGTTATACATTATCGAATCCTTAACCCAGTTCATAGTACCTCCAAAAAATCAAACTTTGGGTAATATTTTATCATAAATTAAATAAATATTCAACCGGACTTGTTTAATTTGACAAATTGTGTTATACTCAAACCAAAGAAAGTATACATTGGATTATAATTCTTTAGGAGAAATATAAATGCTTAAAGTTCAAAACAAAACTACGAAACGTATCCGCGTAGCTCAAATAGTTTTCTTCCTTATACAGATATACCTCACGTCAACGCCTTTTATATGGGGAGGAGCGATTATACCTGAATATAAACAAAGCACCTTTACCGTGCTTGATATGATTTCTTTTATCGGCTCAACAAATAACAATGCTCAAGCGGAAAACGCGCTTAATATGCTCGGAGCTATATTTATCCTGTTTGTCGCAATACCGGTTATTGCGCTGGGATTTCAGCTTTTTGACCGCAGCTATAATCTGAAAAATATTGTCGGGCTGATATGTTCATTTGCGGGAATTATGCTCATCGTTTTCTTTATAGGCGGAGCTAATATCTGTATCGGAGCGATATTTGCACTGCTCCTTTATCTGGTAACGTTCTTTATGTCCGTAATGGGAATTTTTGCGAGATTTTTAAATCAAAAAAATACGGCTGAATGATTATAAGCGGAGGGTGCGGTTGCGCTTTCCGCTGTTTTGTTTTACAGTAAACCGAGTTACTGTAAAATTAAACGATAAATTTTTTTTCTAATATTCTTCGAGCAGTTACGCGCTTTCCTTTTTTGTAAATATTTAGCTGTTTTAAATTTGCAATTAATTTTAGAAACGCAGTAAATACTTAGAAAAAAAGTACAATTGTCAGGATATAAATTTTTGTTTTGTGCAATCTAATATTAGTTGCAAATTTACTTGTATATTATTATTTTTTTATCCTTTACAATAAAGATAAAATCAAGTACAATGGAGGTGCATAATATGTTTACTGTTAAGAAACCCGAATCGTCCAATAAGACTATTCGTATGCCCAATGAATTGATTGAAGAGCTTGAGAGAATTGCCACCGAAAAGGATATTTCATTTAACCAGCTTGTAATCCAGTGCTGCAATTATGCACTGGAGAATTTGGATAAGTAGCAGGTTGTCATAAGCGATTAACTGCTTTTCGGTCTGCTGGTCAGACCTTTTTGTGTATTTATGAAGTTTTTGAATTTACGGTACTGAAATTCTCTGTGTACTCCGATTTGTGCACAGCTTACAGAGGTTGCCTCAAAACATTACGTTTTGAGGCAACCTCTTTTTATACCTAAACCCGATTCCCTACATAATCGTAGAAATAAAATGACCCCTTATACCGCGCACTTTAATACTTTCATTTTCGCCGTGTACTGTTCCGTTCAGCTCGCCGAAGATGAAGCTTAGCTTTTCGCACCTGCAATTCATTTTGCTGTATGGAGTAAAGGTAAAGCTTACGCTTCCGTCTATTGATTCAAAAAGCCAAAAATTATTTGGGCTTTTTCCGCTTTCACTTACTTTGAGCCGTCCGATTTTTATAAGCTTATTGTCTATAAAACAGCAATTTTCGCTGCCTTTGATGTTATTTCCGACCCTGGAGGCGAGGTTTACGGAAAACCGCTTACCGTCCGTTTCGCCCACGCCCGAGAGCTGTTGAAACTTCTGACGCCTCGGAAAAACATAGCGGCTCCAGTCAAAGTATACGAAACTGTTGTCCTCTGTGAGGCTGTAGTCTGTCCCGCCGAGACGCACAACACCCTCAGCGAAAAACTTCGGAACGAAACGCTTGAGATAAAAACACTTGGGAGCGCCGTCAAACGGTGCAATAGTATTCATACTTTCTCCGCCGAGCTTTCTTACGCGCACTTTGACAAAAAGATTTTTGAAGTCGCCGAAATCAATAAAGTCGCATTTTATATAACGCCCGTCAACTGTGTTAGTGAGGGTAAGGGCTATTTTTTTGTCGGTATATGAGAACTCGCCGAGACTTCCCGACTCAGGCAGCCTTTTGGGTTCAAGCATAAACTTTCGGTTTATGTTGTCGCAGACCGTTCTTTCGGTCTTAAAGTCTGTGTGCACAATTCGGATATAAAGCTCCGAGCCGACCGCCTCGACCGAGATATAAATACCCATATCACTGTTTGATATATAGTAGCAGTCCCGCTCGACGAGCTTGCTCGGGTTCGGATAGGCTTCTTTATTATATTGAAAGAGCGGAGACCTCGACCAGCCGCCGAAAGTGACCTCGCCGTTTTCGTTAAAAATTTTTTTTACTGTATCTATTGTTTTCTGCACACATACCCTCCTTTTCTGTTTTAGTATTTCCAATTATACACAACATTATAATGCTTTTCAAGAATTATAACAAAACTGTAAAATAGTAATATAACGTTACTTTTTTTCATAAATTTCAGCGTAAAGGTGATGTTATGAAATGCTATAAAATATTGATTGCAGCCGTGCTCTGCGTTTCTGTGATGACGTCGTGTACACAAACTGTGAGCAACACGTCCGACGAAATACGTATGAATAAATGGAGCGCGAAGCTTAAAAGCGGCTCTAGCGTGAGCTTTAAAATAAGCGATGACTTCGGAAAGTTTCAGATTAAATCAAAGGACAAGGACGCGTGCGTTAAGCTGAGCGGTCTGTGCGTCATTGATAGTGACAGTATTGTTATTATTGACAGTAAGGATAAACAGAGCTATGAATTTAGTTATAAGCTTCATAATAATAAACTAAAACTCGGGTATAACGGCGGCGAAATCTCTCTTAAAAGGTAAAGATGCAATTGACATAATTTTGTAAAAGTATTAAAATATTTTCGGTGATAAAATGTCTGATAAGAAAGCCGAAAAACGGGCGAAAAGCCAGCCTAAATATCAGGTAAAGAACGCTCTCGTAAACTATTATCTTGTGTTAATATTTACGGTCTTTCCATTGTTCTTTACTCAGCAATATTCCAATATACGCCACGATAAGCTGAATTTATTTTTAGTCCTCTCGTGCTCGCTCATTATCGCTGAGGCGTTCATACTCATTTTCACGGTCTCGAATCAAAGAAAGGAAGTCGGTCTACCGTGCGAAAAGTGGTACAGACGCCTAAACTTTACCGACTGCGCTTTCGGCGCGCTGGTGCTTGTGTATTTGCTCTCGACCTTGATTTCGGACTATCCTGCGGACAGCTTCTCGGGTATTCAGGGCAGAAACAACGGATTGTTTCTGCTTATTGTATATTTTCTAATATACATAATAATTTCACGGTTCTTTAAGTTTAAGAAATACGTTTTTGTGTTATTTGCCGCAGCGTGTATTGCGGTTTATATTCTTTGCATTCTTAACTTTTTCGGTATTGACCCTCTCGAAATGTATGTCGGATACGGAGATAAAATTATTGATAACTTTACCTCTACGATAGGCAATAAAAACATTATGTCCTGCTTTTGCTGTCTTAGTGTTCCGCTTTTTGTGATAATGTATATAAATAAAAGCAGTTTTTTCAGCGGAAATTTATACCTCTCCGCATCGGGAATCGGATTTGCCGCTATGCTTTGTGCCGACAGCGAAAGCGGATTTCTCGGACTTATACCGACAATGGCAATTATTTTGCTATACAGCGTGCGCGGGATATATAGACTTCGCCGATTTCTTTTGACCGTTGCGTGTATGCTGTTCTGGACAAAGCTGCTGTGGATTTTCCTTTTGTTTTCTGACGGCTTGAAGAGGGATTTAGGCGCTATACAGAGATTACTGATTTATGACTATAAAACGCTTATTGCGCTTGTTTTTGTAAGCTCTGCCGCCGCTTTCCTGTACTGTTTAAGCAGGAAAAACGCCGAAATTAGACCGCCTAAATGGGTGTTCTATATACTGCTCGGTGTTTACGGCGCTCTGATTATAGCCGCTGTGTCTATGTTTGTGTACTACACGTTTGTAGATACGGAGACTGAACTCGGGTCGGAGCTGAAGTACTTTAGATTCAACGAGAAATGGGGCACTCACCGAGGATTTATGTGGATAAAGTCGTGGGATATTTTTGTATCTTCGGGTTTAAAAAATATACTGCTCGGCTGTGGTCCTGACACATTCTATACCGCTTTTATGCCTTATTTTGCGGAGCTCGGCGAACGGTTCGGCGACGCGTCCACGAACTGCGCGCACAACGAGTTTCTGAATTATCTAATTACTACAGGTGTTTTCGGGCTCGCCGCGTATCTTGCCGTATTCGGCTCTGCAATCGTCAAGGCGTTTAGAAATGCTGAGAAAAATGCGCTCGCGTTTATGCTTATCCTGCCGGTAACGTGTTATCTGATACAGAGCACAGTAAACCTTGCGACTCCGATTACAACTCCGTTTCTATTTATTTTCCTTGCGCTTTCTCAGGCGGTTTTTAGAAACCCTCAGAGGAAACTATGACTATTAAAAACTCCCGTTTCGGGAGTTTTTCTTTATAAGAAAAATAAATGTCGTAATTTTTATATTTATGCCTGTTTTCCTCTATACAAAATTAGGTAAAAGTATATCCGAAATCGGTTGCCATATCTGTTGAGATATGGTATAATAATCAATAATAGTGTCTTGCTATGTTTTGCGTTGGAGGAGGCTAAAGCTTTGGTTATTCTGGGAATTGATCCCGGTTATGCGATAGTCGGCTGGGGACTTGTCGAGTTTAAGAACAATACATACAGACCTCTGCGCTACGGAGCAATAATAACCGACGCCGATACCGACTTCAACAAGCGGCTTGAAATCGTATATAACGATTTGTGCGAGATTATCGCAAGATTCAAGCCGGACGCTGTTTCTATAGAAAGGCTTTACTTTACGACTAACCGTAAAACCGCGATTATGGTAGCGGAGGCAAGGGGCGTTATTCTGCTTGCAGGGCAGAAAAATAATCTGCCGATTTACGAATATACGCCGCTTCAGGTCAAGACCGCCGTCACAGGATACGGAAAAGCGAAAAAACAGCAGGTTATGGAAATGACCCGCAGACTGCTCAATCTTCCTGAAGTGCCTAAGCCGGACGATACGGCGGACGCACTTGCAATAGCAATAGCCCACGGTCAGACCGCCGGAAGCGAGCTAAGGCGAAGAATGTACAGAGAGGGGAATATTTAGTGTACTACAGCGTCAGAGGAGAGGTTATCTATCTCGGACCGGGTGTAGCCGTGGTTGAATGCGGCGGAGTCGGATATAAGTGCCAGACTACATTTAACACACAGAAAAATCTTAAAATAAATACGGAGGCAAAGCTTTATACATATCTGAGCGTCCGTGAGGACGCTATGGAGCTGTACGGCTTTGCTACTCAGGAGGAGCTTTCTGCGTTTAAGCTCTTAATTGGCGTCAGCGGAGTAGGTCCTAAGGTGGGACTCGCGATACTTTCGGCGCTTTCACCACAGCAAATCGCTTTTGCGATTTCATCGGGCGATATTAAGACTGTTACGCTTGCCCAGGGAGTAGGGAAAAAGCTTGCGCAAAGGATTATACTGGAGCTTAAAGATAAATTTAATATAGGCGCAGAGTCGGAAACCTTGTCGGTCGGAAACACAACGCCTGCGGGCTATACCACAGGGAACGTGCCTAAGGCTATTGAGGCGCTCGGCGTGCTTGGATACAGCTCTTCGGACGTCGCTCCGTTTATCTCAACACTCGACAGCACTCTGCCCGTCGAACAGCTTATCGGCGAGACCCTGAAGTTAATGGGAAGAAATTAACAGTAATAACAGAGGATAGAAATGAGTATAGAATTTTCAGATGAATTTGATTTTGAAAATCGAATAGTGGATAATACCGAAATTCCGGAGGACAGCATTGACGGCGAAAATCCGCTGAGACCGAAAACCCTCGACGATTATATCGGACAGGAGACGGTCAAGGAAAATCTTCGCGTGTTTATTGACGCGGCTAAGCAGAGAGGCGAGACGCTCGACCACGTTCTGCTTTACGGCCCTCCGGGACTCGGTAAAACGACGCTTTCGGCGATTATAGCAAACGAGCTGGGCGTTTCCGTGAGAATTACATCGGGTCCCGCAATCGAGAAGCCCGGCGACCTCGCCTCGCTCCTTACCAATCTCAATCAGGGAGACGTGCTTTTTATCGACGAAATCCACCGACTCAGCCGAGCGGTTGAGGAGATTTTATATCCGTCGATGGAGGACTTTGCGATAGATATTATTACCGGGAAAGGACAGATGGCGACCTCATATCATCTTCCTCTGCCGAAGTTTACGCTCGTAGGAGCGACGACAAGGGCGGGACAGCTCACCGCTCCGCTCAGAGACCGTTTTGGCGTGGTGCTCAGACTTGAGCTGTATTCCACAGAGGAGCTCGCTCAGATAGTCGAGCGAAGCGCAAAAATTTTAGACGTAGAGATTGAGCGCGAAGGCGCGCTTGAGATTGCCTCGCGTTCACGCGGTACGCCGAGAATTGCTAACCGCTTGTTAAAGCGTGTTAGGGACTTTGCGCAGGTTATGTCCGACGGAGTTATTACAGTAGAAACCGCGCAGATTGCCCTTGAGAGACTTGGCGTTGACGAGCTTGGACTTGACAGCAACGACAGGCGAATGCTGGAGGCGATAGTGAATTTTTATAACGGAGGCCCCGTGGGACTTGAAACTCTTGCGGCGGCAATCGGCGAGGAGGCAATCACGATAGAGGATGTCTACGAGCCTTATCTTCTGCAAATCGGGTTTTTAAGCCGTACCCCGAGAGGCAGATGTATAACCGCTCAGGCGTGCGAACACCTCGGTCTGAAATTTCCGAAGGGCGTGCAGGCAGTACAGCCGACATTATTCGATAATAAATAATTTAAAAGAATGGAGAACAATAATGGGTAGATTATTCGGCACAGACGGTGCAAGAGGAATTGCGAATACAGAGCTCACTCCGGAGCTTGCTATGAATATAGGCAGAGCGGTCGCTATGGAGCTTATAAGCGACAGCGTAAAGCACCCAACCTTTCTCATAGGAAAGGATACGCGCCGCTCGGGCGATATGCTTGAAGGCGCGCTGATTGCGGGACTTTGCTCGGCAGGCGCTAATGTTAAACTGCTCGGGGTCGTTCCTACCCCTGCGGTGGCTTACCTTATCGGAAAGTATAGGGCAGACGCAGGTATTATGATTTCCGCTTCTCACAATCCGTTCGAGTTCAACGGAATTAAAATTTTCAGCGATGAGGGCTTTAAGCTTCCTGATGATTTGGAGGAACAGATAGAATCTATTGTTCTCGACCATAAAGTGCCCTACAAGAAAGCCGAGGGAGAGGATATCGGTACCGTCGAGAACGTACTTACGGCGGTTGATGATTACATTGACCACATTGTGTCTACAATAGATTATGATTTGCGCGGTATGAATCTTGCGCTCGACTGCTCGAATGGCTCGTCCTCAATGACTGCGAAAAAGCTTTTCATGCGTCTCGGAGCGAGGGTTCATATGCTCAATGACAACCCCGACGGAGTTAATATAAATAAGGACTGCGGCTCGACGCATATCGAGGGCTTGCAGAAATTTGTTGTCGAAAACTTTTGCGACGCGGGTCTTGCGTTTGACGGCGACGCCGACAGGTGTCTTGCTGTTGACGACAAGGGTCAGCTCGTTGACGGCGACTACATAATCGCTATCATTGCGGCAGATATGAAAAGTCAGGGCAAGCTCAAGAAAAATGCCGTAGTGGGTACGGTTATGACGAATTTGGGCTTTAACCGTTTCTGCGACGAAAACGGAATGAAGTTTATATCTACCAAAGTAGGAGACAGGTATGTTCTCGAGGCTATGGTTCAGGAGGGCTATAACATCGGCGGCGAGCAGAGCGGTCACGTTATTATGCTCGACTACTGCACCACGGGCGACGGCGAGCTTACTGGCGCAAAGCTTATGAGCCTTATCAACCGCCGTGACGCTAAGCTTAGCTCGATAGCAACCCTTATGGAACGTTTTCCTCAGGTTCTCATAAATGTCAATATAAGCAACCAGGGTAAGCTTATGTTCCACACCGACAAGGTTGTCAGGGAGGAAATTAAGAAGGTATCGGATATTCTCGGCGACAGCGGAAGAGTTTTAGTCCGTCCGTCAGGCACAGAGCCGCTCGTCAGAGTTATGCTCGAGGGAGAGGATATAGATAAAATAACGGAGTATGCTAACCGTATAGCGGACGTAATTAAAGAAAGACTTGCGTAATGAGAGTATATGAAAACTGGAAGGATTACGAGCTTATCGACTGCTCCGACGGCGAACGTCTTGAGCGATGGGGCGGCATAATTCTTATCCGTCCCGACCCTCAGATTATCTGGAGTTCCGGAAAGAAAAATCCGTTGTGGCGCAGTGCTCACGCGCGCTATCACCGTTCAAGTAAGGGCGGCGGAAGCTGGGAAATGTATAAAAAAGTTCCCGACAGCTGGAGCATAAATTTTAAAAATCTGGTGTTTAACGTAAAGCCTATGGGCTTTAAGCACACGGGCGTTTTCCCCGAACAGGCGGTAAACTGGGATTGGGTTCAGAAAAAAATCGCAGTGGAAAAACGTGAGCTTAACGTGCTTAATCTTTTCGGATATACCGGCTGTGCCACCCTGGCGTGTATGGACGCTGGGGCGAGGGTGTGTCACGTTGACGCGAGCAAGGGTATGGTATCCTGGGCGAGAGAAAACGCTGTTTCCTCAAAAATCGCCGACAAACCCGTGCGCTGGCTCGTAGACGACTGCGTAAAATTCGTACAGCGTGAAATCCGCCGCGGCAATAAGTACGACGGAATTATAATGGACCCTCCGTCCTACGGCAGGGGTCCCGGCGGTGAAGTGTGGAAGATTGAAGAAAAGCTTTATTCTTTTCTGGAATTATGTATACAGGTTTTATCGGATAATCCGTCATTTTTACTGCTTAATTCCTATACAACGGGACTTTCGCCCGCAGTGATGGAGTATCTTTTAAATATTCAGCTTTGCCGCAGATTCGGCGGTAAAGTAAGCTCGGACGAAATCGGGCTTAAAGTAACTGAGTCGGGGCTGTGTCTGCCCTGCGGCTCAACGGTAATTTGGGAGAAATAAATGAGTTTTATATCGGCTGAAAATGTAAAGTTTTCTTATGACGAAGAGAAAAAGAATGTTCTTGACGACGTCAGCCTTAAAATTGAAAAGGGTGAGTTTGTGGCGCTGCTCGGTCATAACGGATGCGGCAAATCCACAATGGCGAAGACCCTGAACGCAATGCTGCTGCCCAATGAGGGTACAGTATTCGTGGATAATATGGACACGAAGAATGATGAGCTTGTGTTTGAAATTCGCCGCAACGTAGGTCTTGTTCTGCAAAATCCCGACAACCAGCTTGTTGCGAGCATTATCGAGGAGGACGTGGCGTTCGGACCCGAAAATCTCGGCGTAGAGCCTGAGGAAATACGCAGGCGTGTTGATAAAGCGCTTAAAACAGTCGGTATGTATGAATACCGTACGCACGCTCCCCACAAGCTTTCGGGAGGTCAGAAACAGCGCGTGGCGATTGCGGGAATACTCGCAATGCAGCCGAGCTGTATCGTTTTTGACGAGCCGACAGCTATGCTTGACCCGAACGGCCGAGAGGAGGTTATGCGTACTATCCATACCCTGAAAAAGCAGGGAATAACAATAGTTTTAATTACCCATTATATGAACGAGGCTGTTCAGGCGGACAGAGTTGTCGTTATGGACGGCGGCAAAATCTTAATAGAGGGCAAGCCCAGAGATGTTTTCTCGCAGGTAACGATGCTTAAAAAGCATAGTCTGGACGTGCCTCAGGCGACCGATTTAGCGTACAGGCTTATTGGCGCAGGACTGCGCTTTGTAAATATGCCGCTCACTGACGAGGAATGTGTGAGTTTTCTCGAGGAGGTGCTGAAGTGAGTATAATAGAGGTAAGAAATCTATCGTACACTTACGGTATCGGCACTCCGTTCCAGAAAACAGCCGTTGAAGATGTAAGCCTCAGCATAAACGAGGGAGAGATTATCGGACTTATCGGTCACACCGGCTCGGGAAAGAGCACATTTGTGCAAATGTTAAACGGGCTTATCCGCCCCACCTCGGGTCAGGTTTTTCTCGACGGAAAAGATATATGGGAAAAGCCGAAGGAAATAAGAAAGGTACGTTTTCGCGTGGGTATGGTTTTCCAGTACCCCGAGTACCAGCTATTTGATGAAACAGTTTATAAGGACATCAGCTTCGGTCCCATGAACAAAGGCTTATCGGCAGATGAAATCGACCGGACAGTCCGCAGGGCGGCGAGGTTTACGGGACTTTCCGACCAGCTTTTAGACAAGTCTCCCTTCGATTTATCGGGCGGCGAAAAGCGCCGCGCGGCTATTGCGGGAGTTATAGCTATGGACCCCGATGTGCTCGTGCTCGACGAGCCGACGGCGGGACTCGACCCGCTCGGAAGAGATTTGCTTCTTTCTCAGATTATGCAGTATCATAGGGAGCGCAGGAACACGATATTTTTCGTGTCGCACAGTATGGAGGATATTGCACGCGCAGCCGATAAGGTTATGGTAATGAACCGCGGCCGCCTCGAAATGTTCGATACCCCGAAAAACATATTCGCACGCGTTGACGAGATACAGAGTATGGGACTTCGCGTTCCGCAGATTACGCGAATTATGACCGCTCTGCGCGAGAAGGGATATCCCTTTTCCGACGGTATTCTCACCGTCGAGCAGGCGTTAGATGAGGTTGTAAGCCTTCTGAAAAAGGAGGGTAAAATATGATTCGTGACATTGCGCTAGGTCAATATATACCGAGTAAGGGCGTTATCCATAGAATGGATCCGAGGGCGAAAATCGTTCTTCTTATTGCGTTTATCGTGATGATATTCTGCACCTTCAATTTTGCCGCTCTCGGTGTTGTCGCCGCGGCGATTGTTGTTGTAATTTTACTCTCAGATGTGCCATTAAAAATGTACTTTAAAAGTTTGAAAGTCATTTTTTTGATTATAATTATTACATCTCTGCTCAATATGTTCTACGGTCAGGGCGACCCGATATGGCAGTTCGGCATACTGAAAATCACAATGGCGGGAATATACCGCGCGATTTTCGTTTCCGTGAGGATTATACTTTTGATTCTCATAAGCTCGTGCCTTACCTTTACGACCTCGCCCACAGACCTTACCGACGCTATCGAACGCCTTATGAAACCGCTTAGAGTTTTTCATATTAAGGTGCACGAGATTGCGATGATGATGACGATTGCGCTCCGATTTGTGCCCACGCTCCTCGAGGAGACTGATAAGATAATGTCCGCTCAGAAGGCCAGGGGAGCCGATATGGAGTCGGGCGGAATAATTAAGAAAGTAAAGGCGATGACGCCCGTGCTAATTCCTCTGTTCGTTTCGGCTTTTCGGCGCGCTTACGAGCTGGCTATGGCTATGGAGTGCCGCTGCTATCACGGAGGCGACGGCAGGACGCGAATGAAGACTCTGCATATAAAAGGGCTGGACTTAATTTGTATCGCGTTCTCGGCGTTCGTACTCGCAGGTATAATTGTGTGCAATATTTGCTTAACTGCTGTGATATGAGAAATTTATTGATTACTATTTGCTACGACGGCAAAAGCTTTTGCGGCTGGCAGATACAAAAAAACGGCGTAACCGTTCAAGAGGTGTTTCAGGACTCTCTTAAAAAAGTTGCGGGAAGCTTTTCCGACCTCAAAGGGTGCAGCCGCACCGACAGCGGAGTTCACGCCAATATGTATTGTATAAGCGTGAGAATTTCCCACCCGATACCCTCCGAGAGGCTCAAAGCCGCACTTAACCGCTGGCTTCCGAGCTCGGTTGTCTGCCTTGACTGCAAAGAGGTATCCGAAGATTTTCATGCGCGCTACTGCTGTAAAAGCAAGCAGTATATTTATAAGATATGGAACAGCGATACGCGCAATCCGTTTCTCGACGGTTATGCGTTGTTCTATAGGTATAAGCTCGACGAAAAGCTCTTAAACAGAGCTGCTCAGGCTTATGTCGGGAAACACGACTTCACCTCATTCTGCACGAAGGACAAGCGCAAAACGGGTGATATGACAAGAAATGTCAAAATGTTTACCGTAAAGCGTGATGGAGAGCTTGTGACAATGACCGTGGAGGCGGACGGCTTTCTGTATAATATGGTACGGATAATGGTCGGCACGCTTCTGGAGGTGGCTCAGGGAAAAATCGCGCCCGATTCCATAAAGGATATTATTGAAAAAAAAGACCGCTCCTTTGCGGGAGCAACCGCTCGGGCTTGCGGACTGTACTTAAATAAAGTCAACTATTAACGGAGTAACTATGAAGATAAGAAAGGGCGGGCGCTACAGCGTCCGTAACGTGGAAAAGAGAAAAAGGAACAGGCGGGAGGTCATAAGCTATGAGGACGTACCGCTCGAGGAATATAACGACGAACGCACACAGATTTCAAAGCCTGCCGTTAAGCGTATTCTCGTATGTCTTGCGCTTATTACAGTGCTCGGACTTGCGGTATTCGTAATTTCAAACAGCGATAACCTTACGCCCGACAAAATCGGCAATTGGTTAAAGTACGAAGTGTTCGGCTCACACGATAACGGGTATCCCGTGAAAATTACCGGTACGAGCGTAAACGACGGAAACTTTCTATGCGACGGAGATATATGCTACGTTTCCGACACTTCGTTCGAGTCGCTGAGTCCGTCGGGTAACGGAGTCGGCTATAATCAGCACAGCTTTGCGAATCCCGTGCTATGTACTGCGGGGGACAATGTTCTTATTTACAACCTCGGCGGAAACGGATTTGTCACGGGTACTAAAAAACAGCTCGAATCAACTAAGGATACCGAGAAGTACATTATAACAGCCGATATTAACAGCAGCGGCTATTACGCTGTAGTGACAGAAGCGGACGGCTACCTTTCAAAGCTTTTTGTATATAATAGAGATAAGGAGAAGATATATACATACTCCTTTGCCGAGTATTACATAACCGGAGTTGCCCTTAATGAATCGGGCACGGGGTGTGTGGCTTGCGGAGTAACAGGTGACAACGGAAGCCTTATCGGGGCGGCGTATGTGCTTGATTTTACCTCTGAAGAGCCTGTAGCGACCTATCCGCTTGACGAAAATATTATTTATAGTGTAAAATATCTGAATTCGAGCACCGCCTGTATGGTGGGCAGCAGCTCTGCGTATATGCTCGACATAGGCGCGTCAAAGCTGAATCAGGTTGAATACAAACAAATGGAGCTTACCGCATTTGATATAGACACAGACACCGACTCTCTTGTACTCTCCCTATCGAGAAGCGGAGACGGACGTAAGTGTTCGGTTGAATACGTGGACCGAAACGGAGAAGTGATAGGTGTTAACGATACAGACTGCGAGATTTCCTCAATAAGTCTTTACAAAAATCGTATAGCTGCGCTAGACAATACGATGTGCTATCTGTTCGATACGGACGGAAACGAGCTGGGAAACGCGGACGCGGGAATAGGCGCAAAATCGGTACGGCTTGAGAATACCGCGAGCGCATACGTTCTCGGTATAAACGAAATACGAAAAATTTCGGAGTTTAACTATAAGGACGATAAGCAATGATTCTCGATATTGTACTGGTCGGTGCAGTGACCCTGCTCATAATTATCGGAGCGGTTCGAGGAATAGCCCGAACTCTCTATAACCTTTTGAGCGTATTCCTCTCGGGGATTCTCGCTTATTTTGCCGGGAAGGCGTCGGCAGGCTGGATTTTCGACAATTTCATAGCGGCGTCTATAGAAAAGAGCGTGACCGATTCTATTGCGAATACCGCTCAGAGCGCGGGAAATGCAGTTCAAAACGCCATTGACGGTTTGCCCGATTATGTGACGGGTATTTTGGAAATGTTCGGAATAAACACGGATTCGCTTGCAGGCTCTGTCGGCGGAGCGGCTGATTCGTCCGCAGACGTGATAACTAAAGCGATAGTCGGCGCAATCGCGCCTACTATGACCGCAGTGCTGAGCGTTTTTCTGCTTGTTGTTCTGTTCATTATTTTGATTCTTATTTTTAAACTTTTGTCAAGAAAGTTTTTAAAATTGTTTGAACTTCCGATTATTCGCAGTGTAAACAAGCTGCTCGGCGGTGCCTTGGGAATGTGCGAAGGAATAATCGTTTGTTACATATTCATACTCGTGTGCAGGATTATTCTCCCGTTTTCGCAGGAGCCGTTTATACCGCCCGAAATGATAGAGTCCTCCATTATATTCAGGACGGTATACTACTCGGATTTTCTGAATACGGTTTCTCAGCTTATTACAATGGGTAGTAACACGGTAGATGAGGTTAAGGGTTTTTTCAGTGCCGACCCTACTGTCTCGGCAGAGACGGTAAAAGCGCTGAATTAAGGGATATGATGAGGTAATTATGGTTAAGAAATTTAGCTCAAGGGATTTGCTTACAATTCCGAATTTGCTTTCGGTGCTTAGGATAGTATTGATAGTGCCGTTTGTATATTATTTTCTTAAGGAGAATTATATAATCGCGGCAATTGCTCTGATAATTTCGGGACTTTCCGACGCTCTTGACGGATTTATCGCTAGGACGTTCAATCAAGTTACGGATATAGGCAAGGTGCTCGACCCGATTGCAGACAAGCTGACGCTTATCTCGATTATGGTTTGTGTAACGGTTTTGTCGCCGATAGTCCTGCCTGTTATGGTAGTGCTGATTCTTAAAGATTTGTCTATGCTAATAGGTGGCTGTATACTTATAAAGAAGAAAATTACGCCTCCGGCCGCAAAATGGTACGGAAAAGTAAGCACTTTTATGTTCTATATTTCAGTTTGTATAATAGTATTTTTAAAGGCGGCGTTTAATTACGAGAACAGTGTTGTGTCACTTCTTCTGCTGTCTTTTACAACATTAATGATGATTTTTTCACTAATAAAATATTTTATGATATTTCTCTCTCTTTTAAATGAGAATAAAGATAGAAAAGATATTGGTATAAAGGAGTAATTTATGTTATGCAGTAAATGCGGAAAACGACCTGCTGTCGTTTTCGTCTCGTCAAATGCGTCGGGCGACCAGCCGACGAACGGTTATTGTCTTTCCTGCGCGAGAGAGCTCGGAATTAAGCCTGTTGAGGACCTTATTAACAAGATGGGTCTTTCCGACGACGACCTCGAAATGGTTCAGGATCAGATGAATACCTTAATGACCGACGAGGGAATGAAAAATCTTATGAAAAATATGAACGTCGAAAATCTCGCCGAGCAGATGGAGCAGTTTGAGGAGGAAAACGAGGACAACGGCGGCTTTACGCCAGGCGGCTCGCCGACCTTCCCGTTTTTTAATAACCTCTTCGGTGGCAGTGAAACTCAAAGCGGCTCCGGCTCGGAGCGCCGCGAGCGCAGAAGTAAGAAGAATAAGCCTGATAAAAAACGCAAGCACTTAAATCTATACTGTGAGGATTTAACAGGTAAAGCGAGAGCGGGAAGAATAGACAATATAATCGGAAGAGACAAGGAACTCGAGCGGGTTATCCAGATTCTTTGCAGACGTACTAAAAATAATCCCTGCCTTATCGGTGAGCCCGGTGTGGGTAAGACCGCTATCGCCGAGGGTCTCGCGCTCAGAATTGCCTCGGGTAACGTTCCCCTTAGACTTGCGGACAAAGAGATTTTCTTGCTCGACCTCACCTCGCTTGTGGCAGGAACGCAGTTTAGGGGACAGTTCGAGAGCCGTATTAAGGGTCTGACTCAGGAGATTAAGGACGCCGGAAATATAATACTTTTTATAGACGAGGTGCATAGCCTTGTAGGTACAGGCGACAGTGAAGGCACTATGAATGCCGCTAATATTTTGAAACCTGCGCTTTCGCGCGGTGAGGTTCAGGTTATCGGCGCGACTACATTCAACGAATACAGAAAATATATCGAGAAGGACAGCGCTCTTGAGCGCCGTTTCCAGCCTGTTAAAGTCGGAGAGCCTTCTATTGCCGATACAATCGACGTAATTAATGGAGTTAAGGGCTAT
Source organism: uncultured Clostridia bacterium (assembly GCA_947625485.1). Lineage (GTDB taxonomy): Bacteria > Bacillota > Clostridia > Oscillospirales > Acutalibacteraceae > Ruminococcoides. The sequence goes on from CANQOP010000005.1 coordinate 48,082, forward strand.
TATGAGGCTCATCACCGCGTTAAAGTAGACGACGATATTGTGAGAAAGACCGTCGTTCTATCTGAGCGCTATATTAACGACCGTTTCCTGCCCGATAAGGCGATTGACCTTCTCGACGAAAGCTGCGCGTGCGCGGCTCTGCGCAATAAGGAGATGGAGCGCTATGATAAGCTTATGCTCAGCAAGAAACGTCTCAGCGCGGATTTAGATGAACTTGAAAACGCCGAGACCGAGGAAATGAACTACGAGGGTATCGCGGACGTTCGCTCAAAAATTGCGAGAGTTGACCGTGAAATCGCCGCGATTGATATGGAAAAGGTAAACGCTCCGGTGCTGGAGGAGGATATCGCGAAGGTTATCGAGCTTTGGACGGGTATTCCGTCGAGCAGAATCCGCGAAAACGAGCTGTCTAAGCTGGCGGATCTTGAAAGCGAAATTAAAAAGAAAATCATCGGTCAGGACGAGGCTGTAAGCGCGCTTGCCGCCGCAATCCGAAGAAGCCGCGTCCAGATTTCTCCGCGCCGCAGACCCGCGTCATTCATTTTCGTCGGACCTACAGGCGTCGGTAAAACCGAACTCGTAAAGGTGCTCAGTCAGCAGCTCTTTGATACGCCGGAGACGCTTATAAGACTTGATATGTCCGAATTTATGGAAAAGCATTCGGTGTCCAAAATTATCGGCTCGCCTCCGGGATATGTGGGCTATGACGAAGCGGGACAGGTTACCGAAAAAGTCCGCCGCCGTCCTTACTCCGTCCTGCTTTTCGATGAAATTGAAAAAGCTCACCCTGACGTGCTGAATATTCTCCTGCAAATTCTCGATGAGGGCAGAGTAACTGACGCGCACGGAAGGAGCGTAAATTTTGAAAATACAGTTATCGTTATGACCTCGAACGCTGGCTCCGATAAGAGAGAGAACGCTCTAGGTTTCGGAAAACAGGAGCAGGATGTTGTGCGCGAGAAAGCTATGAAGGGACTTAAGGAGTTTCTCCGTCCTGAATTTATCGCGCGAGTTGACGAGGTTATCGTGTTCAGAAGTCTCGACATCGAGGACTATAAGGCGATTTCGGACCTCATGCTCAGCGAGTATAAGGGACCTCTCGCGGAAAAGGGTATTCGTTTTACATTTGACGAGAGTGTGTGCTCCTTTGTAGCCGAAAAGGCGGCCGACGGCACGAGCGGAGCGCGCGATCTCAGAAACTTTATCCGCAAGAACGTCGAAGATAAGCTTACTAACGAAATTATTGCACACCGCGACGGCGATATTGCCGGAATTAACGTAAGTATAGCTGACGGCGAAATCAAGCTTGATGTAATTTAATTCCGATAAAAGAATCAACCGCTCCAATCGGGGCGGTTGATTAATTAATGACAGAATTAATACATTAATACATAATTATCTGTCTGAGACTTTGGAATTTGTCATACGATTTTTCTTGACATTATAGTGTGAAAATGCTATAATACCAATGTTGCTGAAACGCGGATGTAGTTTAGTGGTAGAACTTCAGCCTTCCAAGCTGATCGTGTGGGTTCGATTCCCATCATCCGCTCCATTTCGCCCTTCGTAAGAAGGGCGTTTCTTTTTAGTTTTTCAATAAGTTAAGTTAACCCCAAAAAGGATATTTGATATAAACAAGCGATGGCTAAGAAGCTGTCGCTTGTTTTCAAAACTACAATTTACAAAAACAAAAGCGCTTTTTCAATTTATTTATTATTTCAATAATTATTTCATAATATATTGTCTTTTTTAATTATTTATGATACACTGAATTATAAGTATAATTGGGCTTATTATAGGATTTTGCGGTTTTCTTCTTGAACGCTGAAGTCATAGGAAAGAGCCTTGTTAACCTTTTTAGTACCGTGTCAATTATTTTTAAAAATAAAACAATGAAAGGGGTCTTTTTATGAAGAAAATGAGAAAGAATTTTTTCACATTTCTGCTGGCGGTAATATTATTGTTTTCTATGTTACCTGCCGGTACATTCGCCGGAGCAGCCGATGACTATACGGTAATAAACGGCGAAGATTGGTCAGACAAATCCTCTAATGAGGACGGGAGCATACTTTGGGACGCCAATACGGCAACCTTGACCCTGAATAATGCTGCATTGGATTCTTGGACGCAGATTAATTTTGCCGACTTATCCAAAACACTGACGGTGAAAGTGGAGGGCAACAATACAATCAATTCAGATGGAGTCGGTATAAAAACCAATGCGAATATGTTGCTTGAAGCGGAAGAAGGCGGGTCATTGACCGTCAATTCCAATGTGGAAAACAACTGTTTTTACGTGGAAATGGGTCTCACGATAAGGGGCGGTACATATAACTTGACATCGGAATATCCTGCTTTTTTCGTGACGCAAGATATAGTCATTGACGGTGCTGAGGTTACTGCTTCCTCATCAAATGATGTTGCAATATACTCTATGTCAGGAAACGTAACCGTTGAGAACGGCGCAAGTGTAACCGTTCCGTATACCTTATATTCGGCAATCTACGCGCAGGCAGGAAACGTAACCGTTACCGGGCAGGGTACTAATGCCGACCTTAAAGCAAATGTCTGCGCGATAAGCGGTGTGAAAGGTGTGGAAATCAGCGACGGCGCTACAGTGACAGGTGAATCAGCAACTGATTCGGCAATATACTCTGATGCAGGAAACATAACCGTTACCGGTCAGGGTACTAAAGCCGACCTTACAGCGAGTATCTGCGCGTTAAATGGCGTGAGCGGAGTGGAAATCAGCGATGGTGCCACAGTAACAGGTGTTTCAGCAGCCAATTCGGCAATATACTCTCAGTCGGGAAACGTAACCATTACCGGGCAGAATACTAAAGCCGACATTACAGCGTACTATTGCGCGGCACAAGGTACAAACGATGTTACAATAGAAAACGGCGCAACATTCATTGGCGTTTCAACAAATGATTCAGCAATCTACACGCAGTCGGGAAAAGTAACCATTACCGGTAAGAATACCAATGCCGACCTTACAGCGTATTATTGCGCGGTAAAATGTTTGAATGACGTTGAAATTAGCGGCGAAGCCACAGTAACCGGTGTTTCAACAAACGATTCAGCTATCTATGCTCCGTCAGGAAAAGTAACCATTACCGGGCAGAATACCAAGGCTGACCTTACAGCGTATTATTGCGCGGTAAAGTGTTTGAATGACGTTGAAGTCAGCGGCGGAGCCACATTAATTGGTGTTTCAACTGATTCGGCAATCTACTCGGAAGCAGGAAACGTAATCATTACCGGACAGAATACCAATGCCGACATTACAGCCCGTTATTGTGCCGTAAACTCTACAAATGACGTAAAAATCAGCGACGGCGCTGTGTTTAACGGTATATCAAATGAGAACTCGGTAATCTATTCCTCATCCGGTTCCATTACCCTTGACGGAGCGGAAGCGACGCTGGAAAGCAAAAAAGAGAAGATGGGCGGTTTGTTTATGACCAGCGATACAAAAACGCTGACCATCAAGGACAGTACGTTGAAGGTTGAAACTTTGGGAAATGCGATATCATCTTACGGTTATATTGACGTAATCGATTCTGTACTCACGATTAATTCTCAAGGTGCCAATTCGATTAACGGCAGAAAAGATGTGACGATTACAGGCTCGAAAACTTCAGTTACTGCCCAAAGCGCTTATCCATTTTACGGCGGAACAATCACAATAAGGGAAGCTGCGGTATCGTCTGAATCCGTACGTTCAGCGTTTGGAGCGGCGAACGCTATCACCATTTCGGACGGAGCGAATGTCAAGGCAAAGACTACGGACGATAGAACCGCAGTTGTATGCGAAAATGGCGATATTGTTTTAGAGGGAGACCATACAAGCGTCGAAGTTATCGCCGCGCAAACCTACGGTTTCACTTCCAATAACGGAAGAATTTTCCTGAACGCGGGGCATATCAAAGCCAACACGCTCGAAGGCAAAAACGTTATTTTGGCGCGCGAAAGCGGAAAGGAAAGCAATACCGAAAGGCCGGAAACCCGCATTATAATCGGTGAGAATTTCAGTGCGGGAGAAAGCATTGTGGTAACGACAGTCTGGAAACAGGCGGACGACGGCACCTATTACGCCGACACACTTCTCGTTCCCAAGGGTACACAATTAAACTCCGAGGGATTACTGGAAGGAGAATATGTTCGGGCAAATGATATTGAAATCGCAAAGAAGGCTCCCGATGCGCCGACAGTTGATAATCTGACGGATAGCAGCGTTACACTCACAGCTGTACCCGGTTATGAGTATCGAATGGACGATGGCACATGGCAAGAGGGCAACATCTTTACCAATCTTGAGCCAAATTCCACACACAACTTCTATCAGCGTATTGCGGAAAGCGATTTAACATATGCCAGCTTTGAGAGCGAGGCACTTACGGTAACCACGAAAAAATCCACCGTTTTAGCGCCTGATAAGCCTACAGTTGATTCCGTGACTGATAGGAGCGTTACATTAAAGACAGTTGTCGGCTGCGAGTACAGTAAAGACGGTACCATTTGGCAGGACAGCCCCGAATTTACCGACTTACAGCCGAACACTGAATACAGCTTCTATCAGAGAATGAAAGAAACCAATACGCAATATGCTTCTGACAAGAGCGCGGCGCTTACGGTAACCACGAAAAAATCCACTGTTTTAGCGCCTGCTAAGCCTACAGTTGATTCCGTGGCTGATAAGAGCGTTACATTAAAGACGGTTACTGGTTGCGAGTACAGCAAAGACGGTACCATTTGGCAGGACAGCCCCGAATTTACCGACTTACAGCCGAACACTGAATACAGCTTCTATCAGAGAATGAAAGAAACCAATACGCAATATGCTTCTGATAAGAGCGCGGCGCTGACGGTAACTACGAAAAAATCCACAGCTTTAGCGCCTGCTAAGCCTACAGTTGATTCCGTAACTGATAAGAGCGTTACATTAAAGACGGTTACCGGTTGCGAGTACAGCAAAGACGGTATTATTTGGCAGGATAGCCCCGAATTTACCGACTTAAAGCCGAACACGGAATACAGTTTCTATCAGAGAATGAAAGAAACAAATACTCAATATGCTTCTGATAAGAGCGCGGCACTTACGGTAACCACCAAAAAATCCACAGTTTTAGCGCCTGCTAAGCCTACGGTTGATTCCGTGACTGATAGGAGCGTTACATTAAAGACGGTTGTCGGCTGCGAGTACAGCAAAGACGGTATCATTTGGCAGGATAGCCCTGAATTTACCGACTTACAGCCGAACACTGAATACAGTTTCTATCAGAGAATAAAAGAAACCGATACGCAATATGCTTCTGATAAGAGCGCGGCGCTTACGGTAACCACCAAAAAATCCACCGTTTTAGCGCCTGCTAAGCCTACAGTTGATTCCGTAACTGATAAGAGCGTTACATTAAAGACGGTTGTCGGTTGCGAGTACAGTAAAGACGGTATCATTTGGCAGGACAGCCCCGAATTTACAGACTTACAGCCGAACACTGAATACAGTTTCTATCAGAGAATGAAAGAAACCGATACGCAATATGCTTCTGATAAGAGCGCGGCACTTACGGTAACCACGAAAAAATCCACAGTTTTAGCGCCAGCTAAGCCTACAGTTGATTCCGTAACTGATAGGAGCGTTACATTAAAGACGGTTACTGGTTGTGAGTATAGCAAAGACGGTACCATTTGGCAGGACAGCCCCGAATTTACCGACTTACAGCCGAACACTGAATACAGCTTCTATCAAAGAATGAAAGAAACAAATACTCAATATGCTTCTGACAAGAGCGCGGCGCTTACGGTAACCACGAAAAAATCTACAGTTTTAGCGCCCGCTAAGCCTACAGTTGATTCCGTAACTGATAAGAGCGTTACATTAAAGACGGTTGTCGGTTGCGAGTACAGTAAGGACGGTACCATTTGGCAGGACAGCCCCGAATTTACAGACTTACAGCCGAACACGGAATACAGCTTCTATCAGAGAGTTAAGGGAACTGACACTCAATACGCATCGGATAAAAGCCCTGCACTTACCGTCCGAACAATGCCTGATAATACCGTTGTCATCCTTAACGGAGCAACGACTGCAACGGTTGACAGTAACATTGAGTTTACCGTGAATATAAGCGATTGCAACAGCAATGTTACCTCGGTCGGAGTTGATGTAATATACAGTGACAACTTTGAGCTTGTATCGGGAGATTGGTTAAAAACCGGTTATTCCACGAAAGATTTTACCCCGGAAAGCAACAACGGCGTACTGGTGTATGAAAAGCCGTCCGACGTTAATGGGGATTTGATTAAAATCGTATTAAGGGCGAAAACCGCTTCTGTTGACGCACAAACGGTAAGCGTCAAGGTTGTTGCTAAAAACGGTTCAAACGAAATTATAAACGTAACTTCGTCAAAATCGGTTAAAATCAACTGTGCTACTCACTCTTACGACTCATATACTAAAAAGGACGACGAAAATCATACTTGCATCTGTTCAGTCTGCGGTAATGTTGAAACAAGAGCGCACCGTTGGGACAGCGGTCAACAGACAAAAGCCCCGAACTGCAAGGAAACGGGCAATATGCTCTATACCTGCCTTGACAAATGCGGCGCGACTAAGAACGATACTTTAGCAAAAACCGATAACCATACCTATGGCAGTTGGAGTCAAACTAAAGCTCCAACCTGTACTGAGAACGGAACGGAAACACGCACCTGCTCAGTATGTCAAAATAAAGAAACCCGTGATATCAAGGCTGCTGGTCATAGCTTTGGCAGTTGGAAAACCACAAAAGAACCAACCTACAAGGCAAGTGGTGAACAGACAAGGAATTGCTCAAAGTGCTCTTATAAAGAGACAAGGACGATTCCAAAGCTTACTTTGAACATTGGAGCAGGCGCGGACGGTAAAAAAGCCGAACAGACTATCATTAAATCTAAGAACGATAAGGATCCTAAGGGTAGTACATTTAACCTTCTTCAGGTTAAGAATACCAAGACCACTAAGAATTCTATCAAGATAACCTATAAGAAGCCGAGCAAGACTAAGAAGTTTGTGATTTACGGCAACAGATGCGGTAAATCCTATAAGAAACTCAAAACTATTACCGGCAAATCCTTTACCTACAAAAAGCTAAAGAAGGGTAAGTACTACAAGTTCCTTGTAGTAGCTCTGGATAAAAATGGTAAGGTAGTTGCTACCTCCAAGACCATCCACGTAGCTACAAAGGGAGGAAAAGTAGGAAACACCAAGAAGATTGCTATTACAAACGCTAAGAGCACAAAGACGATCAAGAAAGGTAAGACCTTTACACTCAAGACCAAGCTCACAGCAGAAAGCAAGAAGCTCAAGGTTAAGGAGCACCGCAAGGTAGCGTTCGAGTCTTCAAAGACATCAATCGCAAAGGTTTCCAAGAAGGGCAAGATTACAGCCAAGAAGAAAGGTACGTGCTACATTTATGCGTACGCTCAGAACGGCGTAATGGCTAAGATAAAGATTTCCGTAAAGTAATCTTAAAAAAAATAAAATTTAATTTATTCCGTGCGGAAGGCGAAAGCCTTCCGCACTTTGTTATTTATCATTTTTTATGTAGATTTGTTACCCCGACTTTTTTATATAGAGCGCTTTTACAGAGCCTGTATGTTCCATAATGAAAAAACCATAGACTGAATTTGCAAAAATCAGCTAGCTTTTTGTGTGGTAAAATACTTATTCGGATTTTGCATAAGGTTATCCATTAATTATAGTTTTCGCATTATGTCGTGTATTGTAAATGTATTTTCTATGCCCTATAATAATTTCAGACCTACAGCGGTCGGTAAAATAATTATGATGATAGGATTTAGGAGAACAGTTATGCAGTTATTTAAGAATTTTTGCGATTCTGTGGTTGATGAAAACGGATTGCTTATTGATTTTAAACTTAAAATTCCCGAAAATTACAACTTCGGCTATGATGTAGTAGATGAAATGGCGAGACTTGCACCTGATGATACAGCGCTTGTATACACAAATCCCGAAAAGGATGAAAAGACGTTTACTTTCGGCGATATTGGCAGACTTAGTAATAAGGCGGCTAATGCGCTCAGGTCGCAGGGTATAAAAAAGGGAGATAAAGTGCTCGTAATATTAAAGCGTAACTACGAGTACTGGTATGTAGTTCCCGCGCTGCACAAGCTCGGCGCAGTTGTTATTCCTGCGACTAATATGCTCACGGTCGAGGATATTGCATATCGGGTTGAAACGGCGGACATTCGCTATGCAATCTGCACTCCCGACGGAACATCTGCCGAGGATATGGTCGAGGTAATGAATAGTAAGGAGCAGCTTAAAAAGGTTTTTATAGTTAGACGCGAGCTTGAAAACACTCTTAATCTTACAAGGCTTATCGAGAGCGCCGATGATGATTTTGAGCGTACGGCAACAAATGTCGAAGAGCCTATGCTCATTTACTTTACATCGGGCACAACAGGCTATCCGAAGGCGGTTATGCACAACCACACATACACGCTGTCTCACATTATTACCGCAAAATACTGGCAGAATGTTCAGGAGAACGGTCTGCACCTTACAGTTGCGGAAACAGGATGGGGAAAGGCGTCGTGGGGTAAAATTTACGGTCAGTGGCTTTGCGGCTGTGCCGTTATGGTTTATGATTTCGATAATTTTTCACCGCACAAGCTGCTAAGAGTTATGGAGAAATATAAGGTCACGTCGTTCTGCGCGCCGCCGACTGTCTACAGATATTTTATAAAGCGCGATATGAGCAAATATGATTTATCTTCGCTTAAACATCTTACCACAGCAGGAGAAGCGTTAAATCCGTCTGTGTTCGATAAGGTGTATGAGCAAACAGGACTCAGACTTATGGAGGGTTTCGGCCAGACCGAAAGCGTTCTTATGCTTGGAAACCTTTTCGGCTCAAAGTCAAAGGTAGGCTCGCTCGGAAAACCGACTCCGCTGTATAATACGATTATTGTTGACGAAGACGGAAACGAACTGCCCGAAAATGAGGTTGGGGAAATCGTTGTTGTTCCTGAAGAAAAGCAGTACGGTATATTTATGGGCTATTGCGGCGATGAGAGCCTTTACAAAAATGTATGGAGAAACGGAGTTTATCACACGGGCGATACTGCTTATAAGGATGAGGACGGGTATTATTGGTACGTAGGCAGGATTGACGACCTTATCAAGACCAGGGGCTTCCGCGTAGGTCCGTTTGAGATTGAAAATGTGCTTATGAAACACCCTGCTGTGCTCGAATGTGCGGTAACAGGTATTCCCGACGCATCCAGAGGTCAGGCTATAAAGGCGACCGTAAAGCTTGCAGACGGCTTTGAAAAGAGCAGAGAACTTGAAAAGGATATCAAACACTTTGTAAATAAAAGGGTTTCTTCTTATAAGCATATTCAGGTGCTGGAGTTTGCCGACGAAATGCCTAAAACAATCAGCGGAAAAATTAAGCGCACGGATATTCGCAATATTGACAGAAGCAAGGTTTGCTAAAGGAGACGTTATGAGCTGGGAATATAACAGAAGGGTAAAATATTACGAAACGGACAGAATGGGAGTTGTTCACCACTCAAACTATCTCAGGCTTCTTGAGGACGCGCGAATGGAGTGGCTTAGGGATAACCTTATTTGCTACAGTGAGCTTGAAAAGCGCGGCGTGATTATCCCTGCAACTTCCGCGTCGGGAAATTTTCTAAGCTATCTGCGCTATGACGACCCGTTTAAAGTAATAATAAGACTTGTCGGTTTTAAAGGCGTTAAGATGCATTTTGCGTATCAGATTATCAACACGGAAACGAACGAACTCTGCTATGAAGGAGAAAGCACGCATTTCTTTGCTATGGACGGAGACTATAAGCCATATCTTTCGTTTAGAAGAGAATTTCCCGATTTATACAGTAAAATGCTCGCTCTGGTTGAGAATTGATTTAAATCCCTACGAATTTAGAATAAGTCCCCGTTTGCAGGGTTATTCAGTACTTCTCCGTTTTCCGCAAAACGCGAGCCGTGGCAGGGACAATCCCAAGAGCGTTCTGCCTCATTCCATTTGAGAGCACAGCCGAGGTGGGGACATCTCTTTTTGGAAATAGTGAGTAAATTAGCCGTAGCTTCAAATCCGTTTATAAAAAGCTGCGGCTTTAAAATGCTCCTTGACGGATTGAAAACGTCTGCAAATTCATTGGGCTTTCCGAGTACCGTATCGCACAATATCATTGCGGATACCATAGAACCCGTCATTCCCCACTTGTTGAAGCCGCTTGCAACGTAAAAATTCGGGGTGTTTTTTGAATACTGTCCTATATACGGTATGTCGTCAAGACTCATACAGTCCTGAGCCGCCCAGAAGAATTTTTCCTTTGCCGTCGGATAATATTTTTTAGCGAAAAGGCGCAGCTCACCCCAGTTGCCGCCTTTTTTTCCTGTGCGGTGTCCTCCGCCTCCGAGTAGCAGCAGGTTACCGTAATTTCTGAACGACAGTCCGCTCCTGTTTTCGTCGACATACATTCCGTCCACATTCTGTGCGTTTTCAAGCGCGACAACGTAGGAGCGGTGTTGGTACAGCTTGAGGAAATAACTGCCGTGTTTGTTGATAAACGGAAAGTGCGTCGCGCAAATTACCTTGTCCGCGTGGATTTTCCCGAATTTCGTAACAGCCGTATTACCAATCATTTCGCGAACGAAGGTGTTTTCGTATATGTTAAGTCCTTTTGAAATTTTAGCGGCAAATTTTAAAGGGTTAAACTGAGCCTGGCCAGAAAACTTTACCGCGCCCGCAATTTTTATCGGCAGGGGAGAGCTCGTGCAAAACTCCACTTTGTAACCGATTTTATTCAGAGCGCTGATTTCATTTTCTATCTTTTTTCTGTCGTCAACGCTGTAGACAAAATTGTCCTTTATTTCATAATCGCAGTTTATATCTTTGCATAAGTCGGCATATTTTTCAAATGCCAGCCTGTTAGCGGAAAGGTATTTTTGCGCCGCGTCCGTTCCGTAGCCTTTGAGAATTTTCTGATATATCAGGCTGTGCTGAAAGGTTATCTTCGCGGTTGTGTTTTCGGTCGTACCCGAGCAAATTCTGTCCTTCTCTACCAGAACATATTTAACCCCGTTTTTGTGCAGAAAATATGCGGTGAGTAATCCCGCCATACCGCCGCCGATTATGAGAACGTCAGTACGAATATCCTTTTTTAACTGCGGAAATTTCGGCAGACCCACCGTGTCCGTCCATACCGATTTCATATCGTTCACCTTTAACACGGGCGTTTATAAATCCTGCAAATCCGCTGCGGGTATATCGTTCTCAATATTATCCCGAGCCAGGTCATTGTCGATTGCAGGATAAACCGAAGGAATAGGTTTTTCTTCCGAGAACGGGGTTGTGTGAAACACCTTTAGCGGCGGTGCGTCAGCCTCAGTTATAATCGGGTTTGCTTTCTCTTTTCCGTGCTTTGCCTTTCCCTGTATTTCGGGCACGGGCGCAACCTCGTTATGCGGCTGATTGTGCGTCCTCTGCGGACGTGCCATTCCTTTTTTTGCCATAAAATCACCTCAAAATAGAATATTTAAATTAATTATAACTATAGAGCGTCAGTACATTATTGTTGTCGCACACTCCGAGGAAAACTTCCTTTGCGCTTTTGTACCCCTGCTCTTCAAGCTGTTTTTTCAGCCAAGTTGTGTCAAGTCCCATTCGTCTTAAATTTCCGTCAAGGATTCGTCCGTCCATAATAATTTCGGTGTTAAAATACTCGGACTGCGGCGAAAGATTCATATCCTCGGGGTTGAGCGGACGTTTTGTGCTTACTGGAAGAACGCTTAGCTTGCCGTTGTTCTCAAAAATTGCTGTCTGAATGTCGCTCAGGTTAAAATATCCTTCCTGCCTGCACATAAGCAAAAATTCACTAAGCTCAATTTTTGCTTTTTTCATATTCTTGCGGTACAGTTTCCCGTTGTTCATAATTATTGTAGGAGTGCCGTTTAAATATTTGCGGACTCTTGGGAACTTCATTGATACAATACTGAGAGTAACCGAAATAATACCGTAAATAATCATAGCGTAAATTGCTTTCCACCAATGATCTTCCAGAGTCGTTGCGATTTCGGCAGCAATAGAGCCGATTGTAATTCCCGTGATATAGTCAAATACATCAAGCTGTGACACCTGCTTGTGTCCCATTATTTTCGTGATAATAAACAATGCAATAGCCGAAAAAAGCGATGCCAAAACGACTTGTAAAATTTCCATAGCATACCTCCGTAGTTTATTACAAGTATGCCCTGCATCGGTAAGAATAAACAAAATTAAACGAAACGGATTTTGAAATAGCTGTTGTTTTTTAAAAATTATGTGTTATCATATTATTACAGCTAAACGTATTTTTGGGCTGAAAAAATACAGAAAGAGGTAATATTATGAAAAAGAATTTAGGAGTTGTTCCGGGCGTTTATCCGATGCCTGTGCTTATGGTTGCGTCTTACGACGAAAACGGAAAAACGGACGTTATGAACGCCGCGTGGGGAATGATTTGCGGAATGGATAAAATCGCACTTTTTATAAGCGAAGGTCATAAAACTACTCAGAATATTCTGAAAACCAAAGCGTTTACGGTAAGTATCGCCGACAAGGAGCATATGGACGTTGCGGACTTCTTTGGTATCGCAACAGGCAATAAAATGGACGACAAGTTTGAGCGCACGGGATACCGTGCGGTAAAGAGCGAGCTTGTAAACGCGCCGATTATTGATGAATTTCCGTTCGTTATGGAGTGCGAACTCGCCGAAGTCGTCGATACCGAGAATATGTATGCTGTCGTAGGTAAAATCGTGAATTCTCAGGCGGAGGAAAGCGTTCTCGATGAAAGCGGAAAAGTTGTTCCCGAGAAGCTCAACGCGCTCATTTTCGACCAGTTTAAAAGCGGCTACTATATCAGCGGCGAAAAGGTCGGCAAAGCGTGGAACGCCGGCGCAGGTCTGATGAAGTAAAATGCGTGCAGGTCTCTTTTGGACATAAAACCTTGAGTAGAATACAAATATAGCGGCACTTTTTTAGTTTCCGCTATATTTTTTGTCAAAAATTGAAAAATTTTCTGATTTTTGTTCTATTTTCGAGAAATTTGTGATAGAATAAAAATAACATTTTTAACAATGGGGGTAAAAATTATGAAGTACAAAATCGAAGGCGGAAATTTACCGTATCTTACAATCGCTCTTGAGCAGGGCGAGAGCATTCAGTGTCAGTCCGGCGCGATGTCTTGGATGGACGATGGAATCACAATGCAGACCAAGGGCGGCGGAATCGGAAAGATGTTCGGCAGAATGGTTTCCGGCGAGTCAATGTTTCTCAATCATTACGTTGCCGAGCGCGGCGGAGAGATAACGTTTTCTTCTCACTTCCCGGGCAGTATTATGGCTATGGAAGTAACGCCGGACCGACCTGTTATTATTCAAAAGGGCGCTTTCCTTGCTTGCACCGAAGGCTTACAGGGCTCTATTCATTTCCGAAAAAAGGTAGGAGCGGGCTTTTTTGGCGGCGAAGGTTTTATTATGCAAAAGTTTGAGGGTAACGGTCTTGTTTTTCTCGAGATTGATGGCTCTGCACATACTGCCGAACTCGTATCCGGTCAGAAAGTCATTATTGATACCGGTTACCTTGCCGCTATGGACTCAACCTGCAGTATGGATATTAAGATGGTAAATGGCGCCAAGAACATAGTGTTCGGCGGAGAGGGCCTTTTCAATACCGTAATAACAGGTCCGGGAAAAGTTGTTATTCAGTCTATGCCGATTTCAGGAACAGCAGGCGTAATAGCTAAATATATACCTAAATCCAACTAAAATATTTATTTAACACCGAAAGAAATTTGTGGTAAAAGTTTTCTCTATTAAAAAATTATTTCCATTTGACAAAAATCATCGTTAATGTGATTGTTTTGCGCTATATTTGTGCTATAATATTACTGTAATTATGATTTTGTAAAAGAAAAGGTGATAAAAATGTCTGAAAACAAAGATAAAACTTTTGATTTAGAGGCAGCTGAGGTCGCGGACGACGAGGCTGCAGCAGAGGAAGCTTCCGATATTGAAGAAACTGCTCCTGCTAATGAAACTGCCGAGGAGAGCGAAGAAGAGCCGTCCTCAGAAATTTCCAACAAAGCGGATGAGACTGAAAATGCTGAGACCGACGAGCCTGAATCGGTCGTTGTTGAGGAAGTAGTTATCGAGTATGACGATGACGACGATATAGACGAGGTTGAAAAAATGCTCAGCGACGACGAGATTAACAGGAAGAGAACAAGAAGAGCCGCTATAGGCGCAGGTATCGCGGCTGCCGGAATAGTCGCAGGTATTGCGGCAAAAATTATACGCGGCAGGCGAAAATAACCTCATAAACAGTTAAAGGTTAATTGAATTTTAAAACACCGTGCAGTTTTGCGCGGTGTTTATTCTTTAAAAGAAATTTATTTTTAAAATACGTATTTAAAAGCAATATAACAATCACATAATTCTCATAATGCGGCATTATGCACAATTGTTAAAGAGGAGTTCTCTTAAAATTACGAAGAGAGCCTGCGGTAATTGCAGAGTTAAGAAGTTTTATGTAACTTTTTTGTGCGCCATTATTTTTCACCTTTTTTATTATATCTATATATTACAATGCTTACCAAAACCAACAACCTTGATAATTTTGATGTATCTTTTAAACTAACGGTTCAGTTCAAAATATTTGTAATGTATGTTGTATAAAATTTATATATTTCATTTTAAGATTATACAATTGTTAGTGCAAACATCTATTGACGGTAAAAATGTTTTGGAATATAATTATGGCAGATTATTCCTGAGACCAGAAGGAGAGAATTAGTGTGGTAAAAGTGAGAAAATATATTGCGGTTATTATTGCGTTGCTTATAGTTTCGGTTACAGCTGCGTCAGTCCCTGTGAACGCTGCTGATAATACTGAAAACGCTTTCACGCAGAGCGCGGGAGAAAGCACCCAGAGCACGGTTTCTGATACCGAGGGAGTAAATACAGAGCCGACTTCTTCAGAAACAACAGAAAATACAGAGCCGACATCTGCCGAGCCTGCTACGGAAGTTACAGAGCCTACGACAGAGCCGACCACTGTTCCAGCGGTAATACCCGATAAAATAGAAAAGATAATAGTCGGAAAGATAACGGACGCCTCGCTCACCGTAAAGTGGAGAGCGAGCAAAAATGCTACAGAATATAATGTTTACCGCGCTGTCGAGCAGGCGGACAACAAGCTTGGTAAGTATAATTTGTATAAGACTGTTACGGATTGTGTGCTTAACGAAACGGGACTTAAGCAGGCGACTAAGTATTCGTATAAGGTTTACGCATGTCGTGTTTCCGGCGGCTACAGCACTCAAAGCGATTGTGTTTCTATTTCTGCTTTAACTAAGCCCAAGGCTGTTTCCGCCTTTAAGGTGACAAAAAAGACTACTGACGCCGTTAAAATGGTGTGGAGCAAAAACTCCAGAGCGAGCAAGTACGCTATATATCGATCAGCCGAGAAAAAGGACGGTACATACAGCGCATACAAATTATATAAAACTCTCGGTAAAGCCAAAAAAGAGTTTACCGATAAAAAACTGGACGCAGGCAGGATTTATAAATACAAAATTGTTGTGCTGAGAATTAAAGGCGCGCTTACCTCACAGAGCAAGGGTGCGGCGCTCAAAACCATCACACATCTTAATGCAGTTACTGACCTTAAAAGTCCAAAACAGACCACCTCTGCAATAAAACTTACGTGGAGTAAGGTCAAGCGTGCCGACAAGTATCAGGTTTACCGCGGAAAAAAGCTCATTAAAACCGTAAAGAAAACCGCGTTTACAGACAAAAATCTAAAAAACGGCAAGAATTATAAGTATTCTGTACGTGCGATTCGTATGTATAAGGGAACAGCAAAAAAAGGTGTGTTTTCAAAAATTACCGTGCCTACTAAGGTTGCAATTTATTCCGTAGCGCAGGGATTGAGCGGCACGTGGGTTGAGGTTTCAATAAGCAAACAGATGATGTATATGTTCTCGAACGGCAAGGTCGTTGTTTCTACTCCCGTTGTTACGGGTAACTGGGGAGCCCTTTCCACAACTAAGGGGTATCACCGCGTAATAAGCAGGAAATCTCCGGCAAGACTCAGAGGCTCTTATAACGGAAGCTCGTGGGATACAACAGTAAATTACTGGCTTGGATTTACAGGCGACGGTCAGGGTATTCACGATGCAACGTGGCGCGGAGCATTCGGAGGCACAATTTACCAGGGCAACGGTTCGCACGGATGTGTAAATACGCCGCTCGGCGCAATGCGCACAATTTACTCCAAAGCGTATATAGGTATGCCTGTAATCGTATATTAATTTACAGTAAAACAGGAGCTTGCTCAAAACTTGAAAAGGTTTTGAGTAAGCTCCTCCTTTATATTATCCGCCGTAAAATTTGTATGGATAATTTCTGAGATGTTTAATCTAATACGTGAGAGTTATTTTTTGCGGAATACAGCTTGTCTATGTACTGCTCTGCGTCGCAAATATCCGCTTTGTATAAAATTGCCACGAGATTGTCGCCTCGGGTGATTTCGCAGGTTTTAAGTTCGGGAATGTTTTTTATTAGGTATGATTTATATTTTGTGTGTTGAAATTCGTCGTCATCTCGCTCAATAATTAATTCATCTGCTTTTACTCCGTGATAATATTTTGTCCACTCTTTGAAAATTTCCACAAAAATCAACCTCCTTTAATTTTTCAACAATATAATAGCGAATAATGCAAAATTTGTCAACTATATACACATATATTTCACTAAATGCTAAAAAATCCCCCTGAAAAATTAATTTTATGCACATTATAAACAAATTATAGTAAGTTTTTCTAATTCTTAGGTTGACAAATTCTCAATTTAGGACTAGGATATTATAAGATTAATATTCTGGAGACGATAGAATGATAGGAGTAATCGACGTAGGCGGCGGTACGAGAGGAATTTTCGGCGCAGGTGTTTTCGACTACTGTATGGATAACGGAATAGATTTTGATTTGTTTATTGGCGTGTCGGCGGGCAGTGCGAACGGTTCGTCATTTATATCGCGTCAGCGCGGCAGAAACCTCGTTTTCTACGACAATTACGCTTTTCGCAGAAAGTATATGAGCGTGTGGAATATGCTCATATCGGGCGAGTTCATAAACCTCGACTATATTTACAGCACATTAAGCAACAGCGACGGCGAAAATCCTCTTGATTATAAAGCGTTTTCCGAAAATCCGACCGATTTTGAAGTAGTTGCTACCAACGCGTTTACAGGAAAACCCGTGTACTTTCCGAAAAGTGCAATAAAGCAGGATAGTTACGATATCGTAAAGGCGTCGTGCGCTGTACCTGTAGCTAGCAAGCCGTATCCGATTGACGGAATTCCGTATTACGACGGCGGACTCAGCGATCCTATACCGTATAAGCGCGCGTTCGATAAGGGCTGTGATAAGCTGGTTGTTGTGCTGACGCGTCCGAAAGACGCTTTTCGTAAGCAGGACGGCGATTTAAAATTTGCGAAGCTCGTAAGGAAAAAGTACCCTAAAGCCGCAGAGGTAATAATCAACCGTTATGAGGTATATAACAGCAGTTTGATAGAAATTCTCGAGCTTGAAAAACAGGGCAAGGTGCTGATAATTGCTCCCGACGACATAAGCGGACTAAAAACCCTTACGAAAGACCATAAGCCGCTCAGAAAGCTTTACGCAAAAGGTTATGCCGAGGCGGAGAAGATAAAAGATTTTCTGAATAAATAACAACTGCCCCGATTTATTCTCGGGGCAATTATTTTGTATAAATATTCCGACTTGAATTTATACTGAATTTTTGCTATAATCGTACAAATTATTTTGACTTACTTTGTTTTTATATAAAGGGTTTTAATATGATTAGACTTTGTAAAATCTTTTCAATTTTAATAATCGTGTTGTGTTTGTTTTCTGGCTGCGTTCAGGTCGGTTCGGCTGATGATTCGCCGCATATCAGGAACTTCTTCGCTATGGATACGTATATGACGGTGACCGCCTACGGAGAGAACGGAAAAGCCGCAGTGCAAGCAGCGGAGGATAGAGTATATGAGCTCGACGCACTTCTTAACGCAGAGAGCCGAGACAGCGAAATATACTCGCTTAACGAGAATGGTACGGCTACTCTCTCGGACGATACAGCCAGTGTTTTAAAAAGTGCTCTGTACTGTTGTGAACTGACCGACGGCGCATTCAACCCCGCTATGCATCCGGTTATGCGGTTGTGGGGTTTTACCTCGGGTAAGTACAATGTGCCGTCAAATGAGAGTATTAAGGAAGCTTTAAAGCTTACCAAACCAAGCAAGATTTCTTTAAAAGAAAATAAAGCGACGATTAATTTAAAAGGTACTGAAATTGATTTGGGCGGAATTGCAAAGGGATATACTTCCTCAGAAATTATGCAAATTTTTAAGTACAACAAAGTAAAGAGCGGAATTGTTAACTTAGGCGGAAACGTGCAGACTGTCGGACTAAAACCAGACGGAAGCGATTGGAGCGTCGCGATTGATAACCCGGACTCCGATGGCAGTTATCTGGGCGTTTTGAAGACTCACGATAAAGCAGTGATTACCTCGGGCGGTTACGAGCGCAACTTCAAAAAAAACGGTATGACATATCATCATATAATTGACCCTACTACGGGTTATCCTGCCGAGAACGGTCTTGTTTCCGCCACTGTTGTTGCGGAGGACGGAGCGCTGGCGGACGCGCTCTCAACAGCGCTTTTCGTGATGGGGGAGAAGAAGTCGGAAAATTTCTGGCGTAACAATAAGGAGAATTTTGATTTTATCCTCTATACGGAGCAACGTAAAATAATTGCATCCGACGGAATAAAAGACAGCTTTAAAACCGAGCTGGAAATGAAAGTAATATCATAACGGCGGTATGATTATGAAAATGAATAAGCGAGATTTTATAGCGATAGCGGTTGTGTTAGTTCTTTCAGCCGCAGGTTTTCTGTTTCTGAATACAAAGCACGCTCAGGGGAGCAGGGTCGTAATAACCGTAGGCGGAAGTGAGTACGGAACGTATCCGCTCGCAAGCGATAAAGTAATTGAAATTAAATCCGAAAACGGCTCTAATACCGTGGCTATTGAAAACGGCTCTGTGTATATGAAAGACGCCGACTGTCCCGACAGATATTGCGTAAAGCAGGGAAGGATTACTGACAGCGGCGATTCCGTTATCTGTCTTCCGCATAAGCTGGTAGTTGAGGTATGCGCGTCAGACGGCGAGAATACAATAGATGCGGTAGCAAAGTGAATTTACATTCCGTAAGCGGTGTGATTAATGACTAAAAGAATAGCAAAGACAGGACTTTTTGTTGCGCTCGCTATGATATTCAGCTATATAGAGGCTTTAATCCCCTTAAATTTCGGTATCCCCGGAGTTAAGCTCGGAATAGCGAATATCGTGGTTGTGGCGGCTCTTTATCAACTGAATATACCCGAGGCGGCGGGAATTTCGTTTTTGAGGATTTTATTAATGGGTATTCTCTTCGGAAATATTGTATCTCTGGCTTATAGCTTTTCGGGCGGAGTTTTGAGTTTTTTGGGAATGGTAATTTGTAAAAAACTAAAGCTTTCGGTAATAGGCGTGAGCATAGTCGGCGGAGTTTTGCACAATGTCGGTCAATTGACTGCCGCGGCGTTTATCCTGCAAAGCGCGGCTATTACCTATTATTTCCCCGTGTTGCTCGTTTCGGGACTTGTAACCGGATTTCTTATCGGGATAGTGTCGTATAGAGTGAATAAATCTCTCGATAAGCTTTCACAAAAGCATACTGATAATTAATGCAGAGCGGTTTGTTTTAAAGCTGTTCTGCTTTTTATAGGAAACTGCGTTCCCAATAAGTTCCAAGTAAAAACAGAACAAATTTTCGATTTTCTATTGAATATATGTTCGATTTATGCTATACTAATACAGTAATAACACGAAAGGGCAGTGAACACATTGGGCGAGAGACAGTATATAGCCATAGATTTAAAGTCGTTCTATGCTTCTGTGGAATGCGTAAATCGGGGGCTGGACCCTTTGACTGCAAATCTGGTTGTGGCTGATAAGGAACGGACAGAGGGGACAATCTGCCTTGCGGTCTCGCCGTCGCTCAAATCCTACGGAATCCCGGGAAGGGCGAGAATGTTTGAGGTTGTGCGAAAGGTACGCGATGTGAACGCTGTGCGAAGAATTAATGCTCCGAGACATAAATTTGTCGGAAAATCGTATAACGCGACCGAGCTAGCCAAAAATCCTGCGCTTGAGCTTGATTATATTGTAGCTAAACCGCAGATGGCTCATTATATGAAGGTAAGCACGGAAATCTACAAAATTTACCTAAAGTATATAGCGCCTGAGGATATTCACGTCTATTCAATTGACGAGGTTTTTATAGACGCGACGAACTATCTGAATACCTATAAAATTACCGCGCACGAGCTTGCGATGAATATGGTTCGTGACGTGCTTAAAAGTACGGGAATAACCGCTACTGCGGGTATCGGGACTAACCTGTATCTCTGTAAGGTGGCTATGGATATAGTCGCGAAGCGTATGCCTGCCGACAGAGACGGAGTGCGCGTGGCGGAGCTTGACGAGATGTCTTATCGGAGCGAGTTGTGGGAGCACAGACCTCTGACCGATTTCTGGCGAGTTGGGCGCGGATACTCGCGCAAGCTTGAAAAATACGGTATGTATACTATGGGAGACATAGCGCTTTGCTCGCTTACGAATGAAAATCTACTGTATCAGCTTTTCGGAATAAACGCGGAACTGCTCATAGACCACGCGTGGGGCTGGGAACCCTGCAGGATCAGCGATATAAAATCATACACCCCGACCTCAAAATCGCTCAGTCAGGGACAGGTGCTCGGTAAGCCTTATAATTATGAAAAAGCGAAGCTTATAATCCGCGAGATGACCGAGATACTGGTGCTTGATTTGGTCGATAAAGGACTTGCGACCGACCAGGTTGTCCTTACAGTCGGCTACGATATTGAAAATCTCAAGAACGAGAAGCGCAAAAACCGCTATAGAGGCGAGATTACCGTTGACCGCTACGGCAGACGGGTGCCAAAGCAGGCGCACGGCTCCGAGAATATTGGTCGTTATACGTCGTCTACGAAGCTGATAACCGACGCTGTGCTGCGCCTTTTCGAGCGCATTGTTGATAAGGATTTACTTGTGAGAAGAATGTACGTTGTGGCAAACCACACGGTTATGGAAAGCGCTGTTAAAAATAAGGCGGAACAGCTTGATTTGTTTGCGGACTTCGGTGTAATTTCCGAGGAGAAGGAGCGAGAGGACAGGGAACTCAGCCGCGAAAAGAATATTCAGAAGGCGATGATTTCTCTGAAAAAACGTTACGGAAAAAACGCTGTCCTAAAGGGAATGAATCTTAAGGAGGGAGCAACCGCGCGCGACCGCAACCGCCAGATAGGCGGTCACAGGGCGTAGATAGCAGGATACAAATGCTTAAACAATATAAAGATATAATAGCTCTGCCGCACCACAGCTCGGATACGCGCGCCCATATGTCACTGCACGACCGCGCATCGCAGTTTGCTCCGTTTGCGGCTCTGAACGGATACGACGCGGCGATTGGAGAGACTGCCCGTCTCACGGATTCCAAACTCACGCTTAGCGAAGAACAGGAGAGTATTCTAAACGAGCGTATCCGTATCATAATGGAGCGCATAAAGGAAAAACCTGAGGTAAATGTAACTTACTTTGTTCACGACCAAAGAAAGTCGGGAGGAGCATACGTAACTGCCGCTGTCTCCGTGCGCCGTGTGGACAGCTTCACCAGACAGCTTATCCTTACGGATGGCATAAAAATCCCGCTCGACGATATTTATTCCATAACGGGTGAGCTTTTTGACGGATATTTAATATAATTATTTGAAATCATTAGTTTAATTGTATATAATGGAATCGGGTGATGAAAATGACTACAGAAAAATTTCTACAATTAATGGACAGCGGCGAGGTGACAGTCGCAGGCTCTGAGCTTCATAGGCATATGACCTACCTCTCGAACGAGGCTATGAAAATCACAACAGAGCTTAACAATTCCTATCATACTCCCGATGAAATTATATCTCTGCTGGAGAAGCTGACAGGCAGAAAGATAGGAGAGGGCGCGTATATGTTTCCTCCTTTCTATACGGATTGCGGAAAGAATCTTAAAATCGGCAGGAATGTGTTTATAAACGCGGGCTGTCAGTTTCAGGATCAGGGAGGAATCACAATCGGAGACGGCTCGCTTATCGGACCTAAGACAGTTATCGCGACTCTTAATCACGACCAAAATCCGTCAAAACGAGCAAATCTTTATCCTCTGCCCGTGAAAATCGGGAAAAACGTGTGGATAGGTGCGAACGCTACGATTCTCCCCGGAGTTACAATCGGAGACGGAGCTATAGTCGGAGCGGGAGCTGTGGTAACAAAAGATGTTCCCGAAAACACAGTTGTCGCGGGAGTACCCGCCAAGGTAATAAAACAAATCGAATTCGGGAAGTGATTGTTATGAGAAAACTCATCAACAAATCGGCTTTATCACAAAATTCGATAAAAAAATACATTAGACAACTACAGCGTTAAGGCGTCGTTCGGGTAGTTTTAAAGTTTAAGAAAATCACACATTATTTCTTGACAAACCTAATTTAATATTGTAATATGTACTGTAGTAAAATTAATACCCCAAAGATGTTGACGGAGATAGTAATTCAGCCTTGAACGTCCAAGCGAGTTGCAGACAGTGCGAGTGCAATATTATTAGCGGCTGAACGAAAATCCCTCCCGAGTTTCGGTGCAGAACTATCGCAGATAAAGTAAGTGCCGACGCAGCCTCTGCGTTATAGGAGGCACATATGACAGTATGTTGAATCGGTGGTTAAACGAAGTGTACCCTCGTCCGAGTTCGGACGGGGGTTTCTTTTTTGAAAGGTGGTAATTTTATGTATAATCGAGTTGAAACTAACCTGAATTTTGTTGAGCGCGAGAAGAAGGTCGAAAAATTCTGGCGTGACAACGATATTTTCGGTAAGTCTATCGAGAGCAGGGCGCAGGGCGAGTCGTATGTTTTCTATGACGGACCTCCTACCGCTAACGGAAAACCGCATATCGGTCACGTCCTCACGCGCGCAATCAAGGATATGATACCGCGCTACCGCGCTATGAAGGGCTATATGGTACCCCGTAAGGCGGGCTGGGATACTCACGGCCTGCCAGTTGAGCTTGAAGTTGAGAAGCTTCTCGGCCTCGACGGCAAGGAGCAGATTGAGGAGTACGGTCTGGAGCCGTTTATTGATAAATGTAAGGAATCTGTATGGAAATATAAGGGAATGTGGGAGGATTTTTCGCAGTCCGTAGGCTTCTGGGCTGACATGGAGAATCCTTATGTAACCTATCACAACAATTTTATCGAGTCCGAGTGGTGGGCGCTCAAGGAGATTTTTAATAAAAACCTGCTTTACAAGGGCTTCAAAATCGTTCCCTACTGTCCGCGCTGCGGAACTCCGCTTTCCTCACACGAGGTTGCTCAGGGTTATAAGACCGTAAAGGAACGCTCCGCAATTGTCCGATTTAAGATTAAAGGCGCCGACGAATATTTTCTGGCGTGGACGACGACTCCGTGGACGCTCCCGTCCAATGTCGCCCTATGCGTAAACCCGGGCGAGACCTATTGCAAGGTAAAAGCCGCCGACGGTTATACCTATATAATGGCGCAGGCTCTTCTCGATACGGTTCTCGGCAAATTAGCCGAAGACGATAAACCTGCCTATGAGGTGTTGGAAACCTACTCAGGTACGGACCTCGAGGGTATGGAGTACGAGCCGCTGTTCGCCTGCGCGGGAGAAGCCGCCGCAAAGCAGAAGAAAAAGGCTCATTTTGTGACCTGCGACAACTACGTTACGATGTCCGACGGTACGGGTATAGTTCATATCGCGCCTGCGTTCGGTGAGGACGATAACCGCATCGGCAGAAACTACGACCTTCCGTTCGTTCAGTTTGTTGACGGAAAGGGTAATATGACCGCTGAAACGCCGTATGAGGGCATTTTCGTAAAGGATGCCGACCCCAAGGTTCTCGTTGACCTTGATAAAGAGGGCAAGCTCTTCGACGCTCCGAAGTTCGAGCACGACTATCCTCACTGCTGGCGTTGCAGCTCGCCGCTGATTTACTACGCGCGCGAGTCGTGGTTCATTAAAATGACCGCCGTTAAGGATAATCTTATAAAAAATAACGATACGGTAAACTGGATTCCCGAGAGTATCGGCAAGGGACGTTTCGGCGACTGGCTGAAGAACGTCCAGGACTGGGGAATATCGCGTAACCGCTACTGGGGCACGCCGCTCAATATCTGGCAGTGCGACTGCGGTCATATCCACTCGGTAGGCTCAATTGAAGAGCTAAAGTCGCTTTCCGATAATTGCCCCGACGATATTGAGCTACACCGTCCGTATATCGACGCCGTAACCATTAAGTGTTCCGAGTGCGGGGGAGAGATGCACCGCGTTCCCGAGGTTATCGACTGCTGGTTCGACTCAGGCTCAATGCCGTTCGCTCAGCACCACTATCCTTTTGAGAATAAGGAGCTGTTCGAGAGCCAGTTCCCTGCGGACTTTATCTCCGAGGCGGTTGACCAGACCCGCGGCTGGTTCTACTCGCTTATGGCGATTTCGACCCTTTTGTTCGATAAAGCTCCGTTTAAGAACGTAATCGTCCTCGGACTTGTCCAGGACGAAAACGGACAGAAAATGTCCAAGTCAAAGGGAAACGCCGTTGACCCGTTCGACGCCCTTAAACGCCTCGGCGCCGACGCGATACGCTGGTATTTTTACACTAACTCCCAGCCGTGGCTTCCGAACAAGTTCCACGATAAAATGGTTATAGAGGGACAGCGCAAGTTTATGGGTACGCTCTGGAATACCTACGCTTTCTACGTCCTCTACGCCGATATAGATAAGTTCGACCCCACAAAATACACTCTCGACTACAGCAAGCTTTCCGTAATGGATAAGTGGCTGCTGTCGAAAATGAATACAATGATAAAGTCAGCCGACGAGAACCTCTCAAATTACCGTATTCCCGAAGCGGCAAAGGCTATGCAGAGCTTTGTCGACGACCTCTCCAACTGGTATGTGCGCCGAAACCGCGAGCGCTACTGGGCGACCGAGATGACTCAGGATAAGATTAACGCCTATATGACCCTCTATACCGCTCTCCTGAATCTCTGTAAGTGCTCTGCTCCTATGGTACCTTTTATAACCGAGGAAATTTACCAGAATATCGTCCGCAGTGTTGATAAGACCGCTCCCGAGAGTATCCACCTCTGCGATTATCCCGAAGCAGACGAATCCGCAATTGATACAAAGTTAGAGCAGGATATGGACGAGGTACTCGAAATCGTAGTTCTCGGGCGTTCCGCACGAAACGGCGCGAACAGAAAGAACCGCCAGCCGCTTAGCATTATGTACGTAAACGCCGAGAATACCCTCGACGACTACTATCTTGATATAATCCGCGATGAGCTGAATCTCAAGTCTGTCGAGTTCACCTCCGATGTGAGCGGTTTTGTGACATATAAGTTCAAGCCTCAGATGCGTACCCTCGGACCAAAGTACGGAAAGCTCCTGGGCGAGATTCGCACAGCGCTTTCGGAGCTTGACGGTACAGCCGCTATGAACGAGCTTAATAAAACAGGCTTCCTCACGCTTAACCTTTCCACGGGCGAAATCGCTCTTGAGCGCGACGACCTCCTTATCGAGACTGAACAGCTTGAGAATTTCTATACAATTACCGAGAACGGCGTGACGGTCGCCCTCGATACAAAGCTCACCCCTGAGTTAGAGGAAGAGGGACTTGTCCGCGAGCTCGTAAGCAAGATTCAGACAATGCGCAAGAACAGCGGTTTTGAGGTTATGGACCACATCTCCGTCACCCTTTCGGGTAATGACAGGCTCGCTAAGCTTGTGAAGAAAAACGAGCAGAGGGTCGCCTCCGATGTACTTGCTGACGAAATCTTAACAGCCGATTCAGCCGACGGAAACGAGTGGAAACTCAACGGCGAAACGGTCACTATTAAAATAGAAAAAGTATAAATAAAATGCAGACATAACCGCCGGGTTGTGTCTGCATTTGTTTAAATTTGATGATTTAAAATCCAATCGGTTAATTCTTTTAATTCCGATTTTCCGCCGGCAATTTTCAGGATAATTGAATAGAGTTCTTCCTGAGTATATGACATCTCAATACCGTTTAACTCAAGCATAATGAGCATTGAGTGAGTACCTGTCCTTTTGTTTCCGTCCGTAAAAGGGTGATTTTTTATTATCCCATATCCAAGCCGAGCAGCCTTTTGCTGAACGGTAGGAAAAAGCTCTATGTTGTCGAAACGCTGAAAAGGAGCGTTTACAGCAGAATCCAGTAACCCTTCGTCGCGTACTCCCTGCGAGCCTCCTGTTTCAGTAATGAGATGCTCGTGAAGCTTTACAATTTGATTTTTATTTAAAACAATCATTTGGCGAGAACCTCGTAAGCCCTTCTGTTTTTAGCAATCAGTCTTTTTGAGATAGCCATAACGTCTTCGTCTGCTGCTGACTGTTCCCCCTCCGCCTGGCTGAATTCAATTATAAGATAGCGCGGAACATTGTTTTTCAGAATTACTGCCGAGCCGTTTTCGTCTACAAGACGCGCTACCTTTGAGAAATTCTGATTTGCTTCGGTAATGGAAACGAGTGATTTTGTATTAACATTCATATAATGACCTCCGTTTGTATATTGTGCTGAATAGGATAAATTTATCCTAAAATTAGTATATACAATAATTCGGGGAAAGTCAACTGCATTTAAAATTAATTGCTCATTGGCAAAGTGCTCTGTATTTTCTACGAAAGAATAATCGCAATATTAAAAAATCCCGAAATTCCGTACTGAATTTCGAGATTTTCTTATTTGGAAAAAAGCTTTGTTAGTTTTTAACAAACTGAGACCTTGCAAATTGTCAAATTAACTAAATTTCTATAAAAGTATAAAAAAATATTCAAAATGCTTGAAATTTTTAGGCAATTTATAGTATAATGCTAATGTAAATAAATGTGGGCTTGTGTGCGAAATCTTTCGTGCCGACGGATTTTAATCGTCTCGGCGGTGACGCGGGCAGTTCGTGATGTCGCGTAAAATTCATAAAACCGACCGAAAATTTGGAAGTATTAGGCTTACTTATTCCTTTAAAATCCGCTCTCCCGAAATAATTTTAATCGCAAATTAATAATTACGAATTGCAACTGCAGAATATTTCCTCTAAGAAAAAATTGCGCATTGAGAATGGCGAATTGTAATATGTTGCGAATTGAAATACGGTCAGTCGGGAAAAAGCACATCTTATTTCACATAGCTTGCTCATTACTCATTACGCAACGCTAATTTCAAACGCAGAACATTTCCTCTAAGGAAAAGGTTTGCTCAATGTGCAACGCAAACCATACGCGCAGAACATTTCCTCCAAGGAAAAATAATTGCGCATTGCGAATTGAAAAAAGGTTGCGAATTGAAAAATTCGGAGGTAAAAGTATGAAAACACAAATTAAACGAATGTCAAAACGTTCTCTTGCAGTAGTGCTCAGTATTTTGATGATTGTTTCAGCACTTGTTGTTGGCTATATTCCTACAGCTTATGCTGCGCTTACGACAGTCAAGATTGCTGGTTCATTTAATAGCTGGAGTGCAAAAACGTTGACTTTTAGCAATAATACAGCTACCTATCAGGTGAATGCCGGCAAGGGTGTAACAATTTCTTTTAAATATTTACTCTCTGATAATGGCGGTAATACAGATATATGGAACGGTGTAAGCGATTCTTCGATAAGTTCTGATACTGAGTACGAACTCCAATGGAATGGTGGTAACGATATTAAATACACCACGAAATCAAATGGTAGTGGTATTGTTAACATTACTTTTAGAGCTGATAGTTCAAAAAGCAAAAACTATGTTAAAGTTACTGAGACAGCTGCTGAAACAAACTATTATGTATCCGGCGGTAAGCAACCTATCGGAACTACTGTAGATCGGACTAAAGATTGGGTTGCAAATGAAGCAAGCCAGAAAATGACAAAGTCAGGTACAAATTATATTAAGACTTATTCTAGTGTACCTGCCGGCACTTATGAATTCCAAATTACTGATGGCTCTTGGGATCATGTTTATAAACACGGTAATTGCACTACTCAGTACACTGGAGATGCAGTAAATGCAGAATCTTCTGGTAATGAAAATGTTCGATTTACTCTTTCAAGTACAGCTACTACCGTTACTATAACATTTACACCAACCAGTAAAATTGTTGTAAATGCAGTTGCCGCTGCAAAAAATGCGTATGTTTTTGGTGCTCTTGCTACCAGCGGCGATACTTGGACCTCAACTCTCCATACAATGACCTATGACAGCGGTCAAGGTGAATATTATTATGATGTAACTCCTACCGCGAATAAAATATACTACTATCGTTTGAGATATGATACTACTTATTATAAGCCAACAGACAATTCTAATGATGTTAGTGCATTATCCAACACTGGAGTATCAACAGTAACGGCAAGTAATGACGGAGATGGTAAAGCGTTTTACTTTGGCGCTACAAAAGACTCTACCTATAGAATTCATTTGAAACATTCGACGACTGGCACAGTCACTACTTGGGTAACCCTTGTCAGCTCAGGCGGCGGCGATGATGACAAGATTGAAACGGTCGACATCTATCTAAAGAACGGTTCTTTGAGAACACATGAGTATTATGAAAATGCTGATCACTATTTTAACCGTTTCACGGATCTTGCTAACACAGATATTGTTTCTATCAAAGTCCCTGACGGAATTAATTGGAGTAGTACTAAATGGCATAAAGATTATTCCGAATTCGAAAGCACCTATGATTATGTGAAAGATGTTCCCGTCGGCTCAACAATAACATTTAAAACCACGCTTACCGGTACTGCTAGTAATAGCCTGGCTTTCTCCAAAAAGGCATTCAAAGAGACCCACTATGTAAGAGGATATTCTATTAACGGCACGACCTACGAGGTATATACACCGAGAGAGGACGGTGTATATACAATGACATGGACGGTTGAGTCTGTAAATACAGAAACTACCTTAGACGGTAAGTCTATAGAAATTACTCCTGTATACTATTTAAAGGATACCTCCAACGTTAAGACTTTCTATATAGACGGTTACACTGATGATCTTCGTCAAACAGGCGGTAATACTCTCTATGTATATCCTTATTATAATAATACTGAAGACCGACTCAACGCGTTCGGCGGTTATCCGGGTCAGCCGATGCTCAACTGGGGTGGTAAATTCCAGGTTCAGATCCCTCTTACTTCTGACGGAACCTCAACGGGTCACGAGATTAAGGGTTTGACTATTCACAACGGTTACTTAGACGCTTTACATCAAAGATTAGATACTAAATGCAAAGATCATCGTCAGACCTATGACTACGATAACTTCCAGAAAATTTATAAGGAAAAACTTAATTATAATAATAAAAAATTGGATTCTATCTATTTCTGGTTTAAGTACAGGATCACACACGATAACTTTAATGATGGAGACAGTAATAAGGAAAACCTTGACCCTGCAAAGGACTATCAAGAAATTCCAATTAGTAATGTAGATAAATATAACACGCCTGAGGTTATTACTGACCATTACGACAGACAGGTTGACCTCTTGGGTAACCAAATAACCAGCGCTAATCTTTCAACTTATGATCCTAAAAAAGATGTGAACGGAAGTACTCTGAAGGGTAACGAGTTGCTTATTGTATCAACAGGCTACAAGAAAACCTATGTTGGTGAAAATTCTACGTTGTGGGCAATTTACACTCAGCCGACTAGAGGTAATTTCAAATTCCTCGGCTATATTACACCTTCCTTGCTTACTCTTAACAGTATTAGCGATGTAAATAAATACGAAAACGGTACAAGTATAGCACAGGGTCAGATGAGTTGGCCGACATTTATTAATACCTATAATGCTATTACTAAAACCTATAAAGGCAAGCCGGCGATTATGTCCTACGAGCGAGAAATTAAAAGCGGCGATGTCCTTCGTTCAGACGGCAGATGGTACTACACGATGGAAGGCGATTCTGTTGACGCAAATGTTAAGATTCAGTATGCTGACACTACGACAAAACCTGATATAGACAGTTCTGACTGGAAAGACGATACTTTTGATACAACCACACCTGGTTACAACAACAAGTACAATATCGGTTCTCATACAAAATGTTCGGCTTACTTTACCAATGAGGAACCCAAAAACCTTGTTGGTATGACCGAAGCTAAGGACATAACTACTGGTAATGACGATTATTTTACCTTCCAGGCTAAGTCGGCGGGTGACTGGATTTTTGCCGGCTGGGTTCGAGAGAGCGGCGGTGAGCTCTATGATGTTACATCCACGAACGGATTAGGTAAATCAAGTATTACCTCTGACGATACCTATATAGCTCGCTTTATTAAGGCGCAGACAGGTACTCTTGTTATTTCCCATAATATCGGACATGACGACAAGTCTTATAAAGGTACAGGCACAAGTGACCTTAAGGTTGAAATATTAAATGATACTAACAGCCAACCAGTTAAAACTTATAATGTTACAGATGGCTCAGATGTCAATATTTCACAGTATATGCATACTAAGTATGCTTCATATACAATCCGTGTTACCCTGACAACAACACCTGATACAGACTGTGCAATTGCAAAAAGAACATGCAACAGCACTAACTCCTTGTTTAGTACTTCGAGTACAGCTAATACTGTTACTAAAACATTTACAGTTCAACAGGTTTTACAATCAAATGTAACATCACTTCGCTATATCACATATCTTACAAGAACTGAATACACCTACAATTATGAAATAAAATATAATTATGTGAGTCGTTTCTTCGGTAATCAGTCCTATACCTTTACAGGTACGGTAGAAGACTCTATAGGTGTATTCACAGGCTCAAAATCTTCTGCAACACTTACCGACAGCTTTATTAAGAGTAGCACACCTTTTGAGAAAAACTTTAGTGAAACTATTAAATGGAACTATACGACAAATAAGGTTGGCGATGCTAATGCAATGACGAAGAGTTGCACAGGTTCTGGTACAACTTACACTCTTAAAGCAGAAGTTTACGCGTCAAGTGAGAAAAATACTAATGATTTGAGAGCGGAGTTTGTTCTTCCGTATAAGTACAACGCCGATACGGTCAATGATGGTGAGCGTATATACGGAAACAAGAAACCAGTAGCCCTTCCGGTATATGACGGGGATGAAAAAACAGCTGAATCCGAAATTGCTTTCGACGAAAATTCTTACGAATCTTTCACTCTTAGATCGAGCTTTGGAGGTCTCTTCCAGTATGATAACTCGACTGGAGTAGGCTCTGAAGACAAAACAACCGATGATTATAAGCTTGTAGAAGCTGCCCCGTATGTTCTTAAAGATGTAAAATTTCACTATGATTCTCAAAAGAGGGTTGACGGAATTGAAAAAGGAGAGTATAATAAGAAGTACTTTACACGTTGGGATATTTATTCTTCAAACGGAAAGTATATAACAAGTAGTTTCTATCCGCATTTCAATTACTGCGCTTATGAAAGTTATAAAATTATTCCGATTTATGAAAAGGATAATCCGGGCGATTTACCTACAGTTTATACCGGTGATGGTAGTGATCCGAGCGTAAAGAGTCCTGCTGTAAACAGAAATGAAGATATTTCTGCGTCAGTAAGCTACCTCGGTGCTACCCGTAACCAGTGGAATAACGGCGGTAGCGGTACTTATCAGTCCACGACAGGTATGATCGATGCAACAACAGTGGGTGACAAGATTTTCGCCGACTTTGCACTAGCTTTCAACTATAAAGGGGAGAATATCAATAAGATTCCAACTTCAGAGGCTGATATTAAGTATGGAATGATTATTGAAAAACTCAAAAAGTTAGATGATGATAGTGGTGAAAAGATTACCGATGCATCGTATTATGCGGAAGAGTTTAATCAAGATGGTAAGTATAGTCTCTCATCAATTACTGATTATGTTAAGAATAAGGTAAATGGAAATTCAGCAACAAGACCGACTGGTTCAAGCGGTGCTCTTTTCTGTAGTATCGGTGATAATAATTCTTCGCATGCTCTAAGTAATATGAACAGACTCCAGTATTTCTATACTTTTACAAGCGCTAATAATAACGGTGATGTTGATGATGATGAGTACGTATATCGTGCTTCTTCATATATTTATGTAGATAGTAAAGATGGTACAGAGGCTAAAATATCAGTTTCAGCTCCTGTGTACTTTACATTCTACGAGACAGCTAAGTCCTGAATTAGAAAAGGAGGGTATTAAAAATTGAGAAAATCTTATGTTTCTCCTGAGTTTGAGTTTTTGGAAATAGAGATTTCCGATCCTATTTGCACTAGTCCCGTTGAGGTTCCTTCTTCAACAGGTAACTGGGGTAGTGGTTCGGATACATGGGATGACCCTAATAAACCAGACGGTCCAAGTTTTTAACAACCCGCCAAATTAAAAATTGTGATACAGGCAGTCCTTGAACTGCCTGTATTACTATAAGAAAAGATGTGGTATTATGCTAAAACTCAAAAACAAATTACTTTCTGTAATTATTATTGCCGCTCTTTTAACCTTTATGTCAGCATTTCCGTCAAATGCGTTAGTCCTTTATACAGATGGTTCGTTTACATTCGCGGATATTGACTCTAATAGCGTTGCTCTATATTCTTATGACAACAGTTCTCCGACACTTATCATTCCCAAGGAGTTTAACAAAAGGTACGTAAGATCTATTTATGATTATGCTTTTGAAAACAATACCATCATTACGAAATTGGATTTTTCGGAAAATTCACAATGGCTCTATACTATCGGAACATCTTCTTTTGCAGGGTGTGAAAATTTATCAGGAGAGCTTGTATTGCCCTCGTCTATAGATACTATTGGAAATTCTGCTTTTCAAGGATGCTCCAAAATATCTGTCGCAAGGATTAATGCTAATGTTTACGATATTCCATCGCAGTGTTTTAACAGATGCACAGGCTTGAAATCGGTATACCTTCCCATAACCGCACGTAATGTTGATAGGCTTTCTTTTGCAAATTGTACGAATCTTGAGGATGTATATTTTCCAGAATCTGTTTCTTCAATAAACGAATCAGCTTTCTTAAATTCTGATAAAGTTGTTTTTCATTGTTTCTATGATTCATATTCCTATAATTACGCAAAGCAGAATAACATTCCTTATGAGCTTTTAGACAGTTACTCTCTTGGCGACGCTAACTGCGACGGTAACGTAGACATTATTGATGTTACCCGTATTCAGAAGTACAGAGCTGAAATTATTGATTTAAATGATCTTGAACTAAAAAATGCTGATGTGAACGGTGACGGCGAGGTAACGATTCGTGACGCAACATTGATTCAGATGTACTGCGCGGGTAAGATAACAAAATTTAATTAATTTGAATATGGAAAAGCAGCCTTCGGGCTGCTTTTTGCTTGACTATTTGTTTTATGGGGATTATAATTATATTGTATTAATATTGTATTAGAAAATTTGTATTTATTTTCGTCGTTTTGCATTAGAAAACGGGAGGTTTTTCTATGAAAATTTCCAAATTTATTTCGTTTTTACTTGTGATATTTATATTTACCGCGGCGGTAGTACCTGCGTCGGCGGCTACGTTTGTTGAGGAAGGCGATTATAAATATGAAATCGTGAGCGGCGGATATATGCTTTACAGCTACAGCGGAAACGATACCTCGCCGACCCTGCCTGCTACATTGTATGGAAAGCCTGTTTTTGGTATCAGCGACGACTGCTTTTCGGGCTCCTCTGTAAAGTCCGTGAAAATCCCCGAGGGATATACGAGCGTTGGTCAGCGCGCTTTTTTTAATTCAGAGCTTACCGGCGTGACGATTCCGTCAACTGTCACGTCAATCGGGATTATGGCTTTCAGCGGCTGTTCTGCTTTGTCGGACGTAAGAATATCTGACGACTGCTCCCTGACAGCTATTTCCTACGCCTCGTTCCAGGGGTGTTCATCACTAAAGTCATTTGAAATTCCGGGCAATATCGAGACGATTTCCGGAAGTGCTTTTTCAGGAGCAGGACTTACTTCGATTGTTATTCCCGATACGGTGACCGCGATAGGCGAGTATGCATTTTCGGGATGTGCCGGATTGGAAACGGTTGAATTATCAAAATCTATTGTTTCTCTTCCGAGATATGTTTTTTCGGATTGCGTATCACTTAAAAATATAGAAATTCCGAATAGCGTGACCTCGATAGGCGACTGCGCGTTTAAAAACTGCATTTCTTTGACCGAACTTTTCCTCTCCGACAACATAACGTCGATAGGTAAAAATTGCTTTTACCCGATGTCAGATAACGGGACAATAAAGTTGTATTGCTTTAAAAATTCTTATGCTGACGAATATTGCAATGAGAATAATATTGAGGCAATCACCGAGGAAAAAATGCTCGGCGATGTTGACGGAAACAGAGAAGTAAATATTCTTGATGTGACTCTCATTCAGAAGTACCGCGTCGGCACATATAAGATTGAGAGGCAGAAAGAAATTTTGCTTTCGGATGTCAACCGCGATGGTGAAATCACTATTCGGGACGCCACATTGATTCAGATGTATATATCAAATAAAATCACAGAGTTTTAGTACAAACAGGAAAAGCAGCCGTCTAGGTTGCTTTTTTTCTTTATGTGATATATAATTAAAATGATAATTTGTGAGAGGTAATTGCTATGAAAATAAAAGAGGATTTTTTACTAAGGAAAATTTCTGACGCATACGTTGTAGTTCCGGTCGGCTCGGCCGTAGTCGATTTTAGCGGACTCGTGAACCTCAACGAAAGCGGCGCAATCCTTTTTAAAAAATTGCAGAAGGGCGCCGAGGAGGACGACCTGGTTGAGGAGCTTCTTAACGAATATGATGTGAGCGAGGAAATTGCACGCGCGGACGTAAGAAAGTTCATCGAAAAGGTAAAGGAAGCTGATATTCTTGAATAAAAGAATTGACCTTAAAGAGCTTGTTCCGATTATGCAGGAGCAGCTTAACGCGGGTAAAACGGTTTCGTTTGTACCGCGCGGCAACAGTATGCGCCCTTTGCTGAGTGACGGCGAGGATATGGTCGTGCTTAGAAAGCACGACGGCAGACTCCATTTATTTGATATGCCTCTATATTACCGCAGGGAGACAGATAAGTATGTTCTGCATAGGGTTGTCGGGTTTCGCAAGGACGGTACTTACGTTATGCTTGGCGACAATAATGCTCAGCGCGAGTACGGAATTTGTGACGACGACGTTGTCGGAGTGGTAACTTCTTTTTACCATAAAGGCAGAATGTTCAGTACAAATCACCCTTTATATCGGTTGTACTGCAACATTTGGTATTACACGCGTCCGTTAAGGAAATTAATTTCTAAGGTAAGGCGAAAGTAGCAGGGATAGTTTTGAAGATTAAGGAAAGACTTTCAAAATCATATCTGAACAGAATTAAAAATTTTGATAAGGAAACAACGCTTTGGATAGCGCGCAACGCCAGACCCCAACTCGGTAACATTATTCTTATGACTTTTCTTTACGGGGTAATGGCTTATACGGGCGTTGCTGTTGCTCAGCTTGCACGGGGAATAGTTGATTCAGCCGCATACGACAGGGATATTAATAAGGTTATTTTCTACGCGGCTCTGCTTATCGGCGTAACGGTTTTACAGATAGTATGTAATATTATTTCAAGAATTACGACATTTAATGCGGCTAATAAGCTGGAAATCAGCATAAAAACTAAGCTTTTTGACAGTATGCTCAAAAAGGACTATGCAAAAATCACGTCATATCACACGGGCGAGCTGATGAACAGAATTACGAGCGATGTAAGCGTAATTACAGGCGCTATCATTTCAATTGTACCGAGCTTTGTGTACTTTGCGGTAAAGCTTATTGGAATTTTCGCCGTTCTATTTTCCATTGACTGGCGGTTTGCGCTGCTTTTTGTTATTGGCGGAGCAATAATTTTTATTTTTATGCTTTTGTTTAAGGGTACTCTTAAAGATTTGCATAAAAGGGCCCAGAATGCGGACGGAAAGGCGCGAAGCTTTATGCAGGAGTCGCTTTCGAGCCTGCTGGTGATTAAAATTTTCAACAAATATAAGCGCATTTCTGATGAATCGCTTGCGCTTCAGTGGAATAATTTTAGAGTCCGCCGCAAGCGTAACTATGTCTCAATCGCTTCCACGATGGGATTCGCCGTTGTATTTACCTTTGCGTATATATACGGACTGGTATGGGGTTCGTTCGGTATTCTGACGGGCACGCTTACTTACGGTATTCTGACCGAGATTCTCTCGCTTGTGTCACAGATTCAATATCCTGTTCAGGGACTTACATCGGTTCTCCCTCAGTATTATCAGGCTCTTGCGTCTGCTGAGCGAATTATGGAAATTGAAAATTTCCCCGAGGAACGAACAATAGACGAGAACGTAAAAATCGACCTTATACAGCTCTACAGTAAGCTAAGTTCGATAGAGTTCAAAAATATAACATTCAGTTACGGTAGGGATACAGTGCTCGAGGATAGCAGTCTCAGTATCAAAAAAGGCGACTTTGTACTGATAACAGGTATTTCGGGAATAGGAAAGAGCACGCTCACAAAGCTGTTGCTCGATGTTTTTCCGGTCGATGACGGCGAAATTTATCTGAGCCTTTCGGACGGCTCGCGCGTCGAGGTTGACAGAAATATTCGTTCAATGTTTGCATATGTGCCTCAGGGCAACTTTCTGCTGTCCGGCACTATTCGCGATAATATCTCATTTGTTCGCTCAGAGGCAAGCGAAGAAGAAATTTTTGCGGCGGCGAAAGTTGCGTGCGCAGATTTTATTGACGAATTGCCCGACGGACTTGATACTATGCTCGGAGAAAAGGGTATGGGTCTTTCCGAGGGGCAGATTCAGCGAATTGCTATTGCGCGCGCTATTCTTTCGGACGCGCCGATAATAATTCTGGACGAGGCTACATCTGCGCTCGATGAGGCGACTGAAATCCGACTTTTAAGAAACATTGAAAAGCTGCAGAACAAAACCTGCATACTGATTTCCCACAAAAAGGCGGCGAAAAGCGTCTGCAATAAAGAAGTCAGAATTGAAAACAAAAAGATTACGGTAAGGAACATCTGATATGGGAATTGCACTCAGCGCGAAGCAGAAACAATTTTATACGCT
Source organism: uncultured Clostridia bacterium (assembly GCA_947625485.1). Lineage (GTDB taxonomy): Bacteria > Bacillota > Clostridia > Oscillospirales > Acutalibacteraceae > Ruminococcoides. The sequence goes on from CANQOP010000005.1 coordinate 85,497, forward strand.
GTATATCGACCTTCTCGCGTCTGTGCTCAACGGCTCTGAGCCTCCTAAACTACCCGAGAATTTTGACTGGGATTTTGCCTGCCGCAATGCTCAACTTAACTCAGTCGCGAATATTCTGTCCTATACACTTGACAAGGTGAACGTCAAGCCCTCGCAGATTGTCAGAAATGTCCTTGAAAACGAGCAGCGTTTCCAAATTCTCAAGGAGACGTCTCAGCTTTTTGATGTTGAGAAGGTTTTGCAGGAGTTTGAAAAGGCGGAAATAAAAAACGTCCCTTTGAAAGGATATTTTATGAAGCATTTTTATCCGCAAACCGATTTTAGGACAATGACCGATATTGATATACTGGTTGATAAACGGGATTTTAAGAAGGTAGAACAGATTTTTTTAAAACTCGGATACAAGAACGCTAACGTTTTAAACTCCAAGGAAATTCATTTTGAACGTGATTTGCAGTATTTCGAGATACAGAGCACGATAAACGCAGGGGATGACCGCTGTTTTGACGATATATGGAGTAGGGTAAGACTTAGAGACGGTTATAATTTCTCATATGAAATGTTACCCGAGGATTTCTATATTTATATGGTTTACCATACCGCAAAGCATTTCAAAAGCGGCGGAATGGGAATAAGAATGGTTATGGACATATGCGTGTATCTTAACGCCTGTACAAGCTTAGACTTTGGCTATATCAACGGCAGGCTAAAAGAAATGGAACTCACGGCGTATGAACATCAGCTCAGAGGGCTGTCCCTGAACTGGTTTTCTTCAGAGCCTACGAAAATTAACGCTTTCGGAGAATTTGTCCTCTACTGCACGACATATGGGAAACGTGTTGTTTCATTTTTTCAGGATAATCGTCGTACAAAGCGCGGTTATTGGATTAAGCAGTTTTTTCCGCCGTACTCGTCTATGAAGAAAAAATACGGATACCTCGAAAGGCTTCCGATACTTCTCCCGTTTTCATGGGTGCAATACTGGGGAAGAAGGGCGTTAATTGACCGTGATATTCACGTAAAGAGGGGAATATCCGAGCGAGTGAGCAGTCTTGATAAGGAGAGCGGAGAATTTTTGATTGACCTTATGAATGAACTCCAAATAAAATAACAAGCCGGACTGTTTAAGCCAGTCCGGTTTGTTATTTGTCATTTAAAATATGTACGTCAAGCTGGTTGAACGGAATTGTGATTTCATTTTTTTCCAGCGCTTTTTTAATTTCTTCCATAAGGCTGTAGTAAACCGTCCAGTAATTCTCAAAGTTGACCCAGCACCTTGCGATGACTTCCATAGAACTTTCCACATATCTCTCAAGCCTTACGCTCGGCTCGTACTTTTCGTCTGTGAGGATATTGTCGGTGTTATTGATTGTGTTAAGTATTATCCTTTTTACCTTCTCAAAATCAGCACTGTATGGAACGGGTACAAAAATCTGCACGCGTATCTGCGGGTTAGCGGTATAATTGTTTACCTGTGAACTCGTTATTTTGCTGTTCGGTATGATTACGTTAGTATCGTCGTATGTGAGAATATTTGTATTCATAAGGTCAATTTTCTGAACAAAACCCTTGTACTCCTCAAATTCTATAAAGTCGCCCGTTACAAACGGTCTCGTGAACAGTATGACGATACCGCTCGCTATATCCGAGAGATTGTCCTTAAGCGCTAAGGCGAGCGCTGCGGCGGCAGCCGAAAAACCTGCGATAATACCTGTAGTAGAGATGCCGAGTTCTGAAAGAGCGCTGATTAAAATAATCACGTAACAGCCGATACGTATGCACCTTTGGAAAAAACTTATGAGAGATTTATCGATACCTGCTTTTTCCATAGCTTTGCGCGTAAGCTTTAGTATAAGCTTTACTGCCAAAAGTCCGATTACAATTATTAATACGGTAGTTAATAATTTAATTACCAGGTCAAATGACCAGTCAAACATCTTTTCAAAATTAAATTTCATATAATCACCTTCCGTTTAATTATAAGCTACTCGGCAAAAAATGTAAATAATTATATGCGATTTTTGATTTTTGTGTTATAATAGACAAAGAGGTAATGAAAATGAGTAAATCAAAATCGGTCTCACAATATGATATAATGACTAAAACTCCCGTATCTGCGCTTATTATAAAGCTGTCAATTCCAACTATAATCAGTATGCTCGTCACGAACATTTATAACCTGGCGGACACGGCTTTTGTCGGTAGGCTCGGGAACAGCGCAAGCGGAGCAGTCGGCATTGTATTCGGATTCATGGCGATATTGCAGGCGCTTGGGTTTATGTTCGGAAACGGCTCGGGCAGTATAATATCCCGTATGCTCGGAAATAAGGACACAAAGAATGCGAGCGTAATTGCGTCAACAGGCTTTTTTTCCGCGCTCATATCGGGAGCACTGGTAGCGGCAGTATCCTTTATATTTCTGAATCCTCTTGTGATGTTTCTCGGCAGTACCGATACAATCGCTCCGTACGCAAAAACCTACATATCTTTTATACTCGTTGCTGCGCCGTTTATTACCGCAAGCTTCCTGATGAACAATATTCTGCGTTACGAGGGGAAAGCAATGCTCGGTATGATAGGGCTGTTGACGGGAGCGGTACTCAACATAGCGGGCGACCCCATATTTATGTTTGTTTTAAATATGGGAATTGCGGGAGCAGGACTTTCTACCGCGCTGTCGCAGATAATTAGTTTTTTTGTATTGCTTAGTATGTTCATTTGCGGCAAGACTGACACAAAATTTTCTCTAAAGCTTATCAGTCGCAACTGCAAAGATTTTTTAAATATATTAGCCACAGGACTGCCGAGCCTTCTCAGGCAGGGTCTCAACAGCATAACAACCGTAATGCTTAATAACTACGCCGCTGTATACGGAGACGAGGCGGTAGCGGCTATGAGCATTGTTTCCAGGGTGATTTTCTTCACCTTTTCCATTGCTCTCGGAGTAGGGCAGGGCTTTCAGCCTGTGTGCGGCTTTAACTACGGAGCAAAAAAATACGACAGACTTAAAAAAGCATTCGGAGTTACATTCGTTCTTGCCGAGCTTATAGTTGCGGTTATGTCCATACCTCTTCTCATTTTTTCGGGAAGTATAATAGGGATGTTCCGTGACGACCCGCGCGTAATAGAAATCGGCTCACGAGCGCTCGTACTGCAAGCAATAGCCCATTTGTTTCTTCCGTTTTGTATGGTATGTGAAATGCTTTTACAGAGTACGGGCAAGCGGCTTGTTGCGTCAATTCTCTCCGCTATGCGCAACGGTTTGTTCTTCCCGCCGTCTTTGGTTATTCTCGCAAACCTGCGCGGACTTTCCGGAATTCAGGAGGCTCAGCCGCTTTCGGTAGTCCTGGCGTTTATACCGTCTATATTCTTTGCTATAGACTTTTTTCGTAAACTTCCTAAGAAAAACGAATAATTTGAAAATTTTGCCACATAATATTACCAACAACTGCTAAAGGTGGTAATATTATCAGATTTAAAACTTTTAGACGCCGCGCTGTCATAGCGCTTGTGTGCTTGGGATTAATTTGCTCGGCTGTATGTATTACAGTAGGAACGCCGAGAATGCGTACCCGATTTTCACCTCGGTTTACAGCTCCGTCATATCTTGATACCTGCTATTACAGCGATAATATATTCTATAACAGCGGTTACGGTATGCCTAATTGTACCGCATACGCATGGGGCAGAGCCACTGAAATTCTTGGGAAAACTCCAAAACTCAGCACGGGAAACGCGCGCGACTGGTTTTATTATAATAAAAGTGTGGGAGAGTATGACTACGGAACTACGCCCAAAATCGGCGCTATCGCGTGTTTTGATAATCCGTACGGCGGTCATGTTGCGGTCGTGGAAGATATAAAAAACGGCGAAATCACTTTTTCAAACTCCGCTTACGGCGGTAAGAATTTCTATCTCACCACTGCCGAGGTCGATGACGAAAATCCGGGACAGGACGGCTGGATATTTCAGGGTTATATCTATCTGGGCGACTTCGTTTCCGATGTCTATAATCTCAATGCTAATGTACGCGTAGTCTCCGAAAACGGACTAAATCTGCGCAGGTTTGCGGATATTAATTCGCAGATAGTTGACGTTATTCCCGATAAATCTCAAATCTTCATAACCTATGTGTATGATTGTGACGGTTATCGCTGGGGTTATACGAGCTATAACGGAATGTACGGCTATTGCGTAATTGACTATACCGAAAATCTATAATATATCAAGGTAATATAAAGGCAGCTGCTTTGTGTATGAACCGCCCCAAATTGTGTAGACAGCACAAAAAAGCAGGTCTATGGCAGAATATTAAATTTTAAGTAACATACT